>NZ_JAGSIE010000029.1 GCF_018138385.1 Allobacillus saliphilus | reverse complement strand
GTTTGTTTCTTTCCCAATCAATAAGAAAGAAACCGAATTGACTTCAGGCTATTTTGTTTAGTTTTCAAGGTTCGAAATGTTCTTCGTATATCTTCGCCTCAAAACAGCGACTTTATAAATGTAACACGCATTCAAGTTTGCGTCAATGCTTTTTTGAATTTGTATTAGTGACTTATTTAGCTGTTTTTTGCGACGCTTATAAATATAGCATGGAGTATTTATGGAAGTCAATAGGTGCTCTCATCTTTTTTTATTTTTTCGAATCACCCCCGTTTAGTTGCTAGTTGTCCGGCCGAGAGTGTTTTAATTAAAACCGCTTGATAGCTGATTAACCGCAATTACTATTTCATCATTCAACGTCCTTCTATTGATCCTTCTCTCACTTGCTCAATATATGCCGCTTCTTCAGCCTCACTTAAAATGCCATAAGCTTCACCGACAGTTCCATTTTGCATCCGCCATATTGTATTATGATCCTCATCAGCTTGTGAAAAATCTCCATTAGACCATCGAGTCAATATATCTCGATAGATGTCTTCATTATCGATGTCTACTTCGTCCAGTCCATTCAATAACCATTCAATTCTTTCCTGTGTTATTAAATAAAAACCCCATTTTTTATTGGCTTTTACCTTCTGGTGCGACATGCCATGAATGTACTCTTGATAATACGCTTCAGACAATTCACTTTGTGTTCGTTTTTGTCCAAACGGGTTTTTTCCTTCTTCTTTATATTCTTCGATTTCTTCTTCTGTTACGTCTTGTTTTGCTTGTTCCCTTGCTTGCTCAATCTCTTTTTCTACTTCCGGCTCAGCCTCAGAGCTCTCATTTAAGATGTTTTCGTTCATCCAGTAGTATGTACCAGTAGCAATTATTACAACAATCAAGATTGGTAGAAGCCATTTCCACGTACCCTTCAATATAATCCCCCTCAATGCTTTTATGTTTTATTAGAATATTTTATCAATAATGGTAGATACTTTCATTTTATACAAGTCAGTTACAAAACGAAACCTTTTTTAGTTTTTCTATCTTTTCGACAATCTCTTGAATGTTCACTCTTCTATTAACAAGTTGTGGGACAGATATGCTATAATTCTTATGGAAAGAAGGAGGTTCACCATGGGGTTAAAATACAGTAGTAAAATTAATAAAATCCGGACAGTAGCTTTAGGGCTCATCTTTGCCGGAATGATCATTATGTATATTGGACTTTATTTTAGAAATATTGAATGGTTATTAGTCACTTTCATGATTCTTGGTCTGATCGCCATTGGATTGAGTACCGTTATTTACTTATGGATTGGTATGTTATCCACGAAAGCCATCCCGATTGAATGTCCGGAATGTGGTAAACCGACTAAGATGCTCGGACGAGTCGATGCCTGCATGCATTGCAAGCAGCCTCTCACATTCGACCGGAACCTTGAGGGCAAAGAATTTGATGAGAAGTACAATTCCAAAAAATATTGGAAAGAACAACAAGATCAATCATAACAAAATCAATCTCATTTCCGTGTATATGAAAAAGGGCTAATCGATTAGCCCCTTTTTTGTTACTGTTTATTAATGCTTTGCCATCTGTTGGCAATCTTCACAAGTGCCATAAACTTCCAAACGGTGATTGGATACATCAAATCCTGTCACCTGTTCAGCAAGTTGTTCCACTTCATTCAATGAAGGGTAATGGAAATCTACAATCTTACCACACTCATCACAAATAATGTGGTAATGATCCGAAGTGTTACAATCGAATCGACTGGAAGAATCTCCATATGTTAATTCTCGAACAAGTCCGATATCTAAAAAAACGCGAAGATTATTATAGACGGTCGCAACGCTCATGTTCGGAAATTTGTCTTCCAATGCTTTATAAATTTCATCTGCAGTTGGGTGCTTCATGGATTGCATCAAGTATTCCAACACTGCATGACGCTGTGGTGTAATACGAACACCTGATTTCTTTAAGGTTGTTAATGCTTCTTGTAATCTTTGCTCAGGCACCGTCATGCACCTCGCTTTCCTAAATAATAATATTCTTACATTAGAATGCTTATAATTTAGTTTACTAAGCGAATGCTATAGTTGTCAATTAAATTGTATTCTTTCTAAATAAGCTAAGTCATTCATTCATTAAAAAAGAATCGGATTACTAAGATAAATCCCTATTTCGCTGGGCATTTCTTAAATGTCTGTATGCAAAGGTAGCTCTTCGCCGCCTAAATGATGATTTACATACCTAGCTGCTACAAACAAAAAGTCAGAAAGACGGTTCAAATAAGACTGTACGAGTGGATTAGTCAAGTCATCACCCATCGATATCGTAACACGCTCTGCACGACGGGCAATTGTTCGTGCAACATGTAAGCTCGCAGCTGCTGGATGACCAGATGGCAGAATAAAGTTTTTCAATTCTTCAAGATCTTGATCCCAGCGATCAATCGTTGTTTCTAACTGATCGATATGTTCTTGTTTTAATTTCCACATAACCTCTTTATCACTTGGTGTTGCAAGTTCTGCACCGACGTGAAACAAAATCGTTTGCACTCTATGAAGTGCATCAATTACTTCCTGCTTCCCTTTCCATGTTTCATTGGCCAACTGACTAAGTGCCAATCCAACCATTGAGTTTGTTTCATCACAGGTTCCATAAGCTTCAACCCGTACATCATTTTTCGGAACTCGTTTTCCATAAATTAAGGACGTTTCACCTTTATCCCCTGAGCGTGTATATATGCGCATATTAATACCCCTTTCGAGCGTCGATTTGATTGAGCGGAAATTTTTCATTTTTTAAGTAAGCATCTAAGTTCTTCTTAAAGATTTCAAAACCCCTCGGTTGATAATGTCTAGAAATCCCGGATAAATGTGGTGTAATCGTTGTGTTTTCTAAACTCCACAGTGGACTATGTTCATTGAGTGGCTCTTCTTCCATTACATCCAATATCGCATGCTGTATTTTTTCTTGTTTTAACGCATCGATTAACTCTTTTTCATCTACTGTTGTTCCACGACCCATATTCAGAAATATAGCTTCGTTATGCATTGCATCGAACTGTTCAGTGCCGAACACTTTCTCTGTCTCTGTTGTTGCCGGCAAAACATTGATTACATAATCAGCTCTTCCTAACTGTGTGTTCAGTTCCTCGATTGTGTATGTTTCATCAAAATGTTCTTTCGAACGGCCACTTTTTGATATACCGATTGTTTTCATGTGAAAAGCTTTTGCCAAACGTGCGACTTCCTGGCCAATCGCACCGGTTCCCGCAATAAGCATTGTTTTCCCAGAGATCTCAACCATTTTTACAGCTCGTGACCATTCATGAGCTTTTTCCTTTTCATAAAGTTCCTTCGCTTTTCGTTCAACTTGTAGCAACATTGCAATTGCATATTCACCCATAGGTCCCGCTGAGATTCCTCGTGCGTTTGTCACGGAAATACCTTTCTCGGCAATCTTTTCTAACGGCATGTCATCAACACCAGCTGAGACGACCATGATCCACTTCAACTTGTTTGCTTTCTCAATATGTTCTTCAGTCAAATCCACACCATAGGTGATGAGCACTTCAGCTTCATGCAATTCTGGTTCTGCTTTTTCGATTGATTCCTTCCATGAAAAGTTCACTTTAGGGAAGGTTTTTTCCATATCCTCTTTAATGACTGCTTTCGTTTTAAATGTCGTTAGTACCTTCATATCGATCTTGCTCCTTTAACTGGCTCGACTTATTGCAAATTGTTTTCGATATATTGTAATGCTTCTTCTACGTGATCTTTTACTCTAACTTTTCGGAACTCCTTCACTAGATTACCTTCACGATCAATGATGAAAGTGGAACGTTCAATTCCTTCATATTCTCTTCCGAAGTTCTTTTTCAATTTCCAAACATCATACGTTTCTGCAACTTGATGATCTTCGTCTGCAAGTAACAGAAACGGCAACTCATGTTTTTCAATAAATTTGTTATGTCTTTCAACTGGGTCCGGACTCACACCTAAGATGACGGCATCTAACTCATTGAATTTTTCATATTGATCTCTGAAATCACACGCTTGCGTCGTACATCCCGGCGTCATATCTTTCGGATAAAAATATAAAACAACGAATTTTCCGCGATAATCCGATAAACTGACGGATTCTCCGTTACTGGCTGGTAGTGTAAAATCAGGCGCTGTTTGTCCTACTTCGACTGTCATGAGAACATCCCCTTTATGATTATTTGTACTATAAGATTACCGAAGTTTTCTGACAGTGACAAATATTTATGCCTTTCTACTCAGCTTTTCCATTCGTTCGACAATCCTCCATAAAATTTGGGAAATTTCCCGGGAAATAAGTTGCATCTTGGCGACTAACCAAGGAGCTTGTACAAAAATGCTGCAGGGAGCAAATACCCAATCATCGCTTCAAATAATGCAATCGGTTTACCGATGCCAATTGGTGTTACATCACCATAACCGACAGTCATCAGTGTGACACCACTAAAGTAGACCGAATGAAAAAACCGCTCGAAGGACGTTCCGGATTGGAGCGGCTGATTGACGAGCAGTGAAAACCCCGCTTCAGATAGCAAAAAATAGAGCAAAGCAAATCCGAGCATTAATATGAAATAAATAGCTATAAATGAGGTGAATAACTCCTTCGAAAAAGCTCCACGCACATCTTGATAGTTTTTTACGAATACAAATAAGCTACTGATAATAATTAGAATGATTAGGATAGCGAAAAAACGGTCCATGTAATCACCAACTTCTTCGTTAGTGCTTTATTATATGAAGTTTCTCTTCAAAAGATGTTCGCAAATCGTTATGCTAGAATGGTTAACGAGAATCTTTTAGGAGGAATGTTGTTGTGAATCGAACTACATCTGAAAAACTTTATGAAGAAGCAAATGATTTAATCCTTGGTGGTGTTAACTCGCCATCACGTGCATATAAAGGGGTTGGTGGCGGAACTCCTGTATTTATGGAAAAAGCGAAAGGCAGTCATTTCTGGGATGTTGATGGGAATGAATACATCGATTATTTAGGTGCTTATGGCCCGATTATTACCGGACATGCACATCCACATATTGCTGAGGCGATTTCTGAAGCTGCCTATAATGGTGTGTTATACGGCACGCCGACAAAATTGGAGAACCAATTTGCGAGAATGTTAAAAGATGCAATTCCTACATTAGACAAAGTACGCTTTGTAAACTCTGGTACGGAAGCGGTTATGACAACAATCCGAGTTGCTCGTGCTTATACGAATCGAACGAAGATCATAAAATTTGCCGGTTGTTATCACGGTCACTCTGACTTAGTGTTGGTCGCTGCAGGTTCTGGTCCAGCTACGTTAGGAACACCTGATTCTGCTGGTGTACCTCAAAGTATCGCCCAAGAAGTAATTACCGTTCCATTTAATGATGTGGAAGCTTTCCGTGATGCATTAGAACGATTCGGCGATGAAGTGGCCGGGGTACTAGTGGAACCGATTGTCGGTAATTTCGGTATTGTTGAACCTGCTGTCGGTTTCTTGGAAAAAGTGAAGGAGCTAACACATGAGAACGGTAGTTTATTAATTTTTGATGAAGTCATTACTGCTTTCCGCTTTCATTATGGAAGTGCACAGGACTTAGTAGGTGTAAACGCAGATATGATTGCCATGGGTAAAATTATTGGGGGCGGACTACCAATCGGTGCTTATGGTGGACGAGCGGATATTATGGAACAAGTCGCCCCACTCGGACCTGCGTACCAAGCAGGAACAATGGCTGGAAATCCTGCTTCGATGGCTGCAGGAATTGCATGTCTTGAGGTGTTGAATGATCCTGTGAATTATGAACGGTTAGATGCAATGGGCGAAACGTTAGAAGAAGGTATTTTAGAAAGTGCCAATAAACATGGTCTACCGGTAAAAATTAATCGGTTAAAAGGAGCTTTTACAGTTTTCTTTACCGATGAAGAAATTACAAATTATGATCAAGCAGAAAATACTGATGGCGAAATGTTTTCTCGATTTTTCAAGTTGATGTTGGATCGAGGCATCAACCTTGCACCATCAAAATATGAAGCTTGGTTCTTAACGATTGCTCACACAGATGAAGATATAGAAAAAACGTTACGAGCGGTTGATGAAAGCTTTGCAGAAATGGCAAAATTCTAGCCTTGTATAATTTTATATGTAGCGAAAAGCACTCTTTTTAAACCCGGTTCGACTAACCCGTTTGAAATCAATCTTCAGCAATCATACAAGTCAAATCGCTAACACTGAAGCATTGCGAGTTTACACTGAAGATTTGCTGATTAACACTGAAGCACTGCGAATTAACACTGAAGCGATGTTGATTAACACTGAACCTTTGTAAATTTACATTGAAGAAGAACAGATTAACACTGAAGCACCGCACCTTTACTGTGAAGAATGGAAGAGTTGCTATACAACCGCTTGTTTAACAAGCAAACCTAAAAAAGTTTTCCAAAAAAGCAAAAAGAGCCTTGTTTTTTTCATTTAATGTGTTAATATATAGATAATTCAGAATTATTGGATTACCCCTTATTATAGGAACGATGTTATGAAAACTCCCTTCCTTTCTGGTTTTGCCAGATTGAAGTGTTCGCAATTTGTGCGGACACTTCTTTTTTTGTTGCATATCAGATTGTGATAGGTAGTAGATTGTTATAAGATAGGAAGAGATTCGATATTCATTACATCTCAGAGTAATTTCTGGACAAGGGTGTTTGAAAAGAATTGGAGGTTGATTCAATGAAACTAGGCGCACGTGCATTCAAGACAGGCGTAGCTATTATGATCACGATGTATATCGCCACCTTGATTGGTTTTGAGGCTGGATTCTTTGCTGGGACAATTGCGGCAGCAACGTCACTACAGCCCTCCATCTATCGTTCTTTTCAAACGATGGCAGAACAAATTCAAGCGAATATTTTAGGTTCTGGAATTGCAATCATTATCGTACTGACAGCAGGGAATGCCCCATTCCTAATTGGTATAGGTATTGTGGTTGTCATAGGCATATGTACTTTTTTCAAAATGAAAGAAGATACGACATTCATTGCCATCATTGCGCTTCTCGCATTGATGATGTATTCTGCGGATGTCGTATACTTAGAGTTTGCAGGAATTCGATTTACGACAATTCTAATCGGTATTTTTTCCGCATTCCTAGTGAATTTAGCTTTCTTACCACCAAAATATGAAATCCAATTATTTAATCAGATCAGTGAGCTGACTTCGGACCTATTGCAATGGATTCGTGTAACGACAAGGCATCTAGCCGATCAGCCTGCTCTTAAAAAAGAAATTGAAACGCTAAACACGGAACTGTGGCAATTAGAGAATACGTATTTATTATTTTCAGAAGAACGGACATATTCGCGATCTAGAGGTATTGAACGAGCAAGAAAGTTAGTCATATTCCGCTCGCTCATCTCTCTATCCCGTAAATCGTATGATTTGTTGACGACTTTACACCGATTGGATTATGACATTGAGCATATTTCGAAAGACATCAGTAGACGAATTTTAAAAGAAGTCGATAAAGTGATGCATACACATGAGAAATTGATGCTGATGTATCAAGGCCGGATCCGCTCAAAGGATACCGATCCGCTCCATAGTGTTTCGACCCCAGATGTGAAGGGGTTAATCGTAGAGTTGATCAATTATTATGATGAAGGTGACGAGGAAGCGCGGTTGAAGTTAATCCCGCTTGCGTCGATGTTATATGATTATCATGAAGAAATGATGCATTGCAAAATGTTGATGAAAAGTTACTTGAAGAAAGCATCTGATCATGAACTCTATTAAACGAGTAAGATAAGCAATAGCATTAACGCTAGGTTCATTAAATATGAATATTCAACTTGCTTTTCCACTGAAGTCGTTGGACCCGAAAATTTATGAACAAAAGTAATTAATAATAATTGCCATAAAAACGTGAAGTAATACAGCAATGCATAAAAACTAACACGAGAATCAAAAAATTCTGTCAATGAATCGTTTTGAAAAGCAAAAATGAAAGCGATAAACGATATCGTAAACCAAGCAAATATAATAGGAAGCATTTTTTTCCACGCCGGATGTTGTAAAAACGTCCGGCTCTTCTTTATTTGAAAAAGAAAGAACAAGCACATGAGTCCGCTAATGAAAAGAAAACCTGTCATAACTAACAATGGAGACGTAACCATCCCCATCGAATCACCGATTTGGTAATGGAGATCAACTTCCATATGGTTAAAAATTACAGCGCTTATGATTAAAACAATGCCGACGCCACCTTGATAGATTGACCATTTATTCATTGTTGCTCTCCTTCTTGCTTTTTAGCATCTGCTTCAATAGTGAAATGTTATCTTGAAACGATTTTGCTTTGCTCTCGTCATCTTTTTCGGCATAACGTATTGTCTCATAACGCTCGATGACTTCCTGGCGTTCATGTCCATAGATTTGTTGCCTGTCGAGCCACTCATCAATCGTTTCATCACGATAACGACCGACGTTTTGATCTGCAGCCCATTTCTCCAGTCGATAGTACATTTTTCGAATAGGATTTTTTGGTACTTGATGACGATTACCCTTCCAAAAACGATGCTCCGTTGTACGATTTCTCTTCACCGTAATTGTTTGTTCTTTCTGCGATGCATCCTCGCGCGCCAAATTTCTTCGGTACCTTAAAAATAAAAATAGAAGGAGTAAGATAATCAACCCACCGACGCCATATAAAAACCATTCGATGTACGCACCTATCATCGTTGTTTCTGTTCGTTGTTGTTCGGGTCCTGTCACAAATTCTGGATTACTTTCTATAGATTCAAGCTCCGGTGGTTCGATATTAATATACTCAGTCAGCTGCATAATTGGCGAATAAATCCAAGCAAGAGCGATGAGTACCCCATAAAAAACATATCCAAAGAGTAAACGTATGTACGGAAATAGGGTTGACAACGAATAGGTGCCGACAAACAACAAAAATCCAATACCGAGAAACCAAATCGTTTTCTTTTTGCCGACATTGTTCGCGCCGTCCGGGTCGCTGAAATAATAAAGCAGAAACCGTCCAAGTAAAAACGTAAACAAAAAGACAGCCGCTATTAGTAAGTAGTTATCCGCATATGGAGTCCCGTTACTGAATTCATATGCCGCAACGCTCATCACTAACGTACTGATAAGAATCTTTTCTTCATGGTCTTGATCGGGTTTCAGTAAATGAGATTCGATTCGAACGAACAAAACAATGGCCATGACTATTACTAGCACATAATGATAGCCGAATAGAAACGCCAGACCTGCTGCGAGGATTGGACCGAAAGCAATCAACGGTTTTCCTGACTTCAAAAAAGCAAGCGTACTGACTCCATAAGCTACTATAGCCAAGCAGAAAAATGAAATCAGTGATGCACCAAGATTATTTAGCATATGAAAAAAATAAATAACAATCCATATCGGGAACAGCTCTAATATGTATTGATAAAATTGAACATAACGATTAGGCAAATGATCCATCCGCAGCCACCCCCTCTTCTTGGGCTCTGTCAGTCTGCAAGTGGTGGACACGTGATCCTTTATGTTCGAACAAGCTATAATAATAGTCGTAATCTGGAAGATTCATCCCGCCTTGAATTACATCTGTCGCCAATGGTTCTTTGAGAATAATTTGATTCAACATATTTTCAAACGGAACGGTAAAGGTCCCACCTTGAATTCTTGCCAACAGCTCAAGTGTATTCCCGAGATGTTTCTCCCCTTTTCCTTCAGCCTGGTGAATAAACGGTACGCGATTCATCGATAAAATATTTATATATAAGGAGTAAGGAATTCCTTTTTTCGCCGCATCCATCGACAAGTATGCAACTTGTTCAACCATTTCTTCAAACGCTTCTCTGTTGTTACGTGTTAATTTCACATTGATTAGAAACATCCGTGATAAATGACTGACTGTTCGTCGACTTTCACGTGAAATTCACCTGTTCTTGCACTTGCTTTCCAATGGATTTGATTAAAAGGATCACCAAATTCATACGGTCTCGTACCGATGTTTCGAGATCGATCGATATATAACGATTGCTGTGTTACATGTTCGCCTTTCCCTTTTGGCTGTACGTTTTGCAAATGATGGACAGCTTTTTTCTTTGGAAAAACAACGACTTCTGTTAAATTCAAATCGTCCAGCTTTAAATAGATCTGATTCAGATTAAAGGGATTCGGTAAAATGATTTCTAGCGATCGGATTTGTGATACGCCACGCTGTCTAGCCGTATAAGGAAATTCGATCGTTTTTTCTTCCCAAAATTGAAGGCTGAATGGCTTTTCGATAAATGTTCGTTCTCGACGTCGATGCATCTTACCCCCACTTAACTCAATGGCATGATCCATTTCCATTGAAATTTTCGCCATCAGTAATGGCAAAATACCCTTCTGCCGAATGACCACTTCAATTGAACCGGTATCCCCTGGATCGACCCGTTGTTGTCTTTGTGCAACCGTAACCTCCAAAAAGTCATCCACATGCTTTTCATAAAATTTCCCTAGCCCATATATAGCAACAATGAGTATTGCCAAAAACAACAATAAAAAAGCATGCCCAAATGCTGAAATCACCAACCCACCGAATAACAAAAGCACAGCAATCACTGTCAGCGTACGAAATATACTAATCTCAAGAATTGATTTATGAAATGACATATCGCTCTTCCTTATGTAAGCTTTTCCCATACTATATCATGAATTCAATCATTTCTGAAAATAAACTTTATATTGCAGCTGTATTGTTATCGTTTCTACAAAATATACGCTAGTTCAATCGGTCAAAAGAAAAACTGGGAGATTTATTCGGGTTTAGGGTACAGAATAAAAAACTCCCGTATCAGTTGGGAGTTTACACTTTATTTAACAATACGAAAAACATACATAGTTGTTTCCAGAATATCATTCATTCGTAAGAAAACACTTATTCACTTGGTTTCTCCGATTTAGAATAGCTGGCTACTGTTCACAATCACACTCAAATTCCTTGAATTTATATTCCTTATACAGTGTTAATTCCCCGAAATCACTTGAAGCCGTCTCGTAAACTTTGACTAAGGGAGCAATATCTTGTTCAGCAAACCCTTTTACTTGCTCTTCCATACCGGCAGAAGAATCTAAAATATATTCATTCATATCTTCGTATAAATCATTATGTTCACAAACATCATATGTAACTACGACATAACTTTTTGACATGACCAACACCTGCTTTGTCATTACTATTTTATAGTTGAGCAAGATTGTCTATTTTCTAATTTCATAGGTAAGTAATTTCATTATATAAAAAGATAGTCCAATTAAAGCTGTAATTACGCCGGCTATAAATGTTATTAAGGGTATTATGCTACTTTCTTCCTGGTTCACATAGAATTCTGGTAAACCGATCATAAGTATTTTTCCAATACCAGATAAAGCTATAATAATAAACCCTGAACAAGTATATATTGCTGCGATGTATTTATTCATTTTACCCCCACCTTATCTATTCGTTAATTTATCTTTTTAAATTAGAATCTTTATTAAAACAGCTTTCACAAATAAATTTACCCTCGTTACTTAAATAGGCTTTTATTTCAGTGAAACCCTTACGCTTTGGGTAGCGCATTTTTACAAAAACATCGTCCTCAGCTTCAATCTCTTTACCACATTCAATACATTTAGGTTTATCTTCTAGCAAAATATCACCTCTTTCCTTTAAATTTTTTTATCAGCTGGCAACGTTTAATGAACATTTCAATTAAATGTTATATCCATTTTATCAGAAACCCTCTATTTACCTGCAAAGAACTTAGTAAATTTTTCAGTCGATTGACTAAATCTCGCATTCCTACTGGTCATGAAAACACTTGTAACGGCAAAAAATAGAGGTCCAAGCCGTACGTGGCTTAGACCTCTTATTTGTAGGTTATTCTAACTTTTGGACAAAACCTGTTAGCTTTCTTGAAGTACTCTATCGAATATTTCTCACTTTATTTTTCGTCAGTTTCCCTTCATCATCCAATTCCTGTACTTGATAAAGGTTATAATAAATTCCTTTTCGACGCATGAGTTGATCATGACTACCTTGTTCTTTGATTTGTCCATCTTCAATTAATATAATCCGATCCGCATGAGTGATCGTTGATAAACGGTGAGCCACGATAAATGTCGTGCGGTCGTGGGCTAGCTTGTTCATCGCCTCTTGAATTAAGTGTTCACTTTCCAAATCAAGTGCGGATGTCGCTTCATCCAACACAAGAAGTGGTGGGTTTTTCAAAAAGACACGTGCAATCGCCACACGTTGTTTTTGACCCCCGGATAGTTTGACACCACGTTCTCCAACAAGCGTATTATAACCTTCTGGAAGTTCCATGATAAAGTCGTGTGCATTCGCAGCTTTAGCCGCTTCAATCACTTCTTCATCAGTTGCATCAGGATTTCCCATTCGAATATTTGTCGCAACAGAATCACTGAATAAAATCGTGTCTTGGAGAACGAGTCCAATTTGGTCACGCAACGTTCGTGCTTGTACCTTTGTAATATCTATTCCATCAATCGTAATTTTCCCAAGACTTGGATCGTAAAATCGAGGGATCAAGCTGACAAGCGTTGACTTTCCTCCCCCACTCATTCCGACTAAAGCAACTGTCTCGCCTTCAGCGACTTTTAGATCGATATTTTTAAGTGCGTATGACTCATTTGGATTATATTTAAATGATACATTTTCAAAATGAACATCACCTTTGACAGCTTGCATTGGTTTGGCATTCGGTTCATCGGTAATGTCATATTCTTCATCCATGAATTCAAATACCCGGTCCATCGAAGCATGTGCTTGCGTCAATTGGGTCGAAGAGTTGACTAATCGTCGAAGTGGATTATATACACGGTCCATATATGCTGTAAAGGCAACCAATGTACCGAGCGATACGTTTCCATCGATGACAAAATACCCACCGACAGCGAGTAACAATAGTGGTGCCAAATCTGTAATCGTATGCGTTACTGAATAAGATTTCGCATTCCAACTTGTAAACGCTAATGCGCGGTTTAAATAGTTAGCATTTCGATCATCAAATTGTTTTTGTTCATGATCTTCCAACGCAAAGCCTCGTACGACTGGCATTCCTTGTACACGCTCAGTCAAATGACCTTGCACTTCAGCGAGTGCTTGTGACCGTTCTCGTGTTAAGTTACGTAAACGTGAGTAAAAGTATTTTACCGAAAATCCGTACACAGGGAACAAAACGATTGCGACTAATGTCAACAATGGATCAAGCCAGATCATAATACCAATCGCAATTAGGATGGTCACCATGTCCAACCACAAATTCATGAGCCCTGTCATGATAAACGTTTTCGTCTGTTCAACGTCGTGAATTACTCGAGAAATAATCTCTCCAGTTTTCGTTCTGGAATAAAAGTTCAAACTCAACCGCTGAATATGATCGAATAATGTATTTCGAATATCATATAAGATTTTACTGCTTACCCACTGGGCGTAGTATTGACGGAAATATTCAACAGGCGGACGTATAATTAAGAATAAGAAGAATGCAATTCCCATCGTCCAAAGCAGTTTGTCTACCTTTTCACTATTACTTAATGCTTCCGCACCAACAATATCGTCAATAACATATTTAATAATTAACGGCATCAACAGTGGGATACTGAATTTCACTATGCCAATTAAGATTGTAAAGAAAATTTTCCATTTATATGGCTTCACAAAAGCCAAATACCTCTTAATACTATCCATGTCTTCACCTGCTTGTCAGTTCAAAACAATGATTTGTTTTTAATATCATGATATTTTTCAAAAAAAGACTGCCTTTATTACGATTCAGCAGCCTGTAGCGTCTTTATTATTGCACACTTTAATAAGTCAAGTACTGTTCATACCAACGTTCTGTAAAATCAGGTGCAAAGGGACCTTTCCGTTGTAGAATCCATTGTTCCAAAATACCTAACTGCTTGTACAAAATCCGTTCAAGTACTACCGGATAATTCATTAACTGTTTATGTTCGATAAATTCGTCTTCGTCCAATATTTTGTAAGTCATATCCGGAAAAACCTTTATGTCCAAGTCATAGTCGATATATTTAACTGCGCCTTCATCGAGTACGTAAGGCGAGCCGATATTCGAGTAATAATGGACACCGTCATTTCGTAACATACAAATAACATTAAACCAATAATTCGCCGTAAAATAAGCAATCGCTGGTTCGCGCGTAAACCAAGTCCGACCATCATTTTCTGTCACCAACACCCGATCGTTCGCTCCGATTAACATTGAAGAAGTACTCTTTAAGACAGTCGTTTCTTCCCAAACCCGGTGGATGGCGCCATTATGTTTGTAACTCTGAATTTCAATAACTTCACCAGCCTTTGGGTTCTTCATGATATACCTACTTTCCTCACAATTACGTTTCAAAATTTATTTTGAATTAATTGTAACACAGGACATACACCATAGCGATTAAGATGCGTTCGTTGTGAGGTGCCGCTTCGTATGTACAATTTATTGTTGGTAATTGTTGATAAATGCTTGCTGACTGTTGATATGACGCTCCTAACTGTTGATAAACAAGCGCTGACTGTTGATACGGTGCGCCTAACTGTCGATAAATGAGCGCTCCCTGTTGATACAGCGCGCCTAACTGTCGATAAACGAACGCTCACTGTCGATACAGCGCGCCTGACTGTTGATAAACGAGCGCTAACTGTTGATACAGCACGTCTAACTGTCGATAAACGAGCGCTAACTGTTGAAAAAGCGCACCTAACTGTCGATAAACGAACGCTCACTGTTGATACAGCACGCCTAACTGTCGATAAACGAGCGCTGACTGTTGATACAGCACGTCTAACTGTCGATAAACGAGCGCTGACTGTTGATACGACGCGCCTAACTATTGATAAACAACCGCTGACTGTCGATACAACGCTCTTAACTATTGATAAACAACCGCTGACTGTCGATACAACGCTCTTAACTGACGATAAACGTCACACTGACCACCAAAATGTTTAAAAAACCAGCCGCGCTTGTTCGCACGACTGGTCGCATCATTACTATTTTACTTTTTTTGTTCAGATTGCTTGTTTCGACGACGTACTTCCTGAGCATCCGTCTCACTAGCAAATTCTTCTGCAAATTGGTTTCCTTGAGCAGATTGATTTTGCTTCTGCACCTTTTTGATATTTGTTCCTGCAGCAGTTTCGTTTGGCTGACGTTTGTTTTTAGCCATTTATATCACCTCCGCAATGATTACTTTGTCCAATCTTTGCGGAGGTTATCCATCGAATTTTACTGTCAATTAATACAAGTAGCAAAGCTATTTTTAAGTGGTGGCAATTTGTTGTTTTATTTTATGCTGAACTTTTGAGAGTGGATATTGGTCCATATCTTCCAAAGTAACAAATTGCCCGTGATCTGTTGAAATATCTCCGTCCGAAACGCGGCAAAAAATTGGGTAGACTACCCATATGACATGGCTGAATACGTGTTTCACCGGCTTACCTTCATGAATCATTTCGAGATTCAAACCGTATTCCAATTCGATATAGTGGATGGCTTCATCTTTCGGAAACTCAGCTTGCTCGACCAAGGGAAATTGCCATAAATTTGCGAGCAGTCCTTGTGCTGGTCGCTTTTGAATTAGGTACTGTCCATCAGCTTCAATCACCATCGCGAAATAAGCAATCGTTCGTTGTTTTTTCGCTTTTGTTTTAACAGGCAGTTCTTCTTGGATACCTTTTGAGAATGCCGTACAATAGTATGAAACAGGGCATTCATTGCATTTTGGTTTTTTCGGCGAGCAAATTAAAGCACCGAGTTCCATCAATCCTTGATTAAAGGATGACGGATCCTCTTTTGAAATAACCGCTTCTACGACTTGTTCAAATTTTTTCTTCGATTTTTGGTCGGCAATATTATCATACATCTCAAATATCCGCGACATAACACGCATCACATTACCATCAACAGCAGGGATTGGCTCATCAAAAGCGATGCTCATGATTGCTCCTAACGTATATGGACCTATCCCCTTCAATTTTTTCAGTTCGGATGACTCTGATGGAATTTGGCCATCATATGTAGCAACGACTTCTTTTACTGCTGTATGTAAATTTCTAGCGCGTGAATAATAACCAAGACCTTCCCATGCTTTTAACACATCTTGTTCATCTGCATTGGCTAAGTCTTTAACAGTTGGAAAGCGTTCCATGAACTGATTAAAGTAGGGAATTACCGTATCAACACGCGTTTGCTGTAGCATGATTTCAGAGACCCATATTCGATACGGATCTTGGTTTTCTCGCCAGGGGAGCTCTCTCCGGATGCTTTGGTACCAGTTAATTAGGTCTTGCTGAAATGAATATTTATCAAAATTTTCGGGTATATAAGTGGTTGACGCGTTATTCATGATTCACTCACCATTCTTTATGTTTACATAAATAAATAATTGTAAGGAGGTGCACAGTTGGATACTGCAACTCACTTGACGATGGGGGTCGCATTAAGTGGTCTCTCCGTATTAGACCCGGTCGTTGAAGTCGATCCGAGTTTATTTACTGCCACGTTTTTTGGGGTTGTCATTGGCTCAATCGCCCCCGACTTCGATACAATTTTTAAATTAAAAGACAATGCAACGTATATTCGGCACCATCGTGGTTCTTCTCACTCACCGCCCATGCTCATTTTCTGGAGCTTTTTCGTTTCACTTCCTATTCTGTTCTTTATGCCGGAGATTTCTTATCTTCATTTATGGCTCTGGACGATGCTCGCTATCCTTTTACACGTGACGGTCGATATTTTCAATGCGTACGGCACACAAGCGCTCAGGCCGTTTAGTCATAAATGGTTAGCAATGGGCTTTATCAATACATTCGATCCGTTTATTTTCTATCTATTCGTTGCAGGCATTTTCGCCTGGTTGCTCGGAGCAAATCCTATTTATACATTTACGATTGTCTTTTTCATCAACATTCTGTATCACATTAAAAGATACTTGGACAAAAAAGAAATTGTTGATATTTTAAAACGGCATTTTCACGATAAAAACATTGAAAGAATTATTACGCAGCCGACGATCAAGCATAATTGGTGGCGGATTGCCGTCGTTGCAGATAATCAATTTTTCATTGCTGATAGTGTCGATGGCCATATTGAAATTCTCGATATTTTCGATCGGAAACCGTTACCTGAAACTGCTGAGATGAATGCTGCATTACTCGATAAAAACGTGCAAGCTTTCGTCAACTTTTCACCGGTTTATCGTTATGAAATTGATCGCCACGATGATTATATAGAAATCCGCTTCATCGACTTACGGTACCGGTCAAAAGGTCATTATCCGTTCGTTGCAGTCGTTACGTTGGATAAGTTTTATAATATCCTGACTTCGTATACTGGCTGGGTTTATTCCGAAGAAAAACTACAGAAAAAATTAGACGTTCTATCTTAAAGCAAGGCTGCCTGGCGATTGTATTTCGAGGCAGCCTTGTTTTGAACTAATACAGTTCAATTTTGTTTTTCAATAAGGAGATTGGAAGAGCTTCTTCTTCATCAATAATATCTCCATCAACACTTCTTCTCGTACCCCAAGCAAAGACGCCTTTCAAGTAGCTAATCGTAAACGTCTCTCCCACTGCGCCTTCTAGCTCGTACACATCGCCTTTACTGTAATCCTTCGGGTCCATCATATAAGCTTCGGCCATTACCATTTTTCGTTGATACACTTCAAATTCGTTAACCATACCGAGCTGTTCGGCATTTTGTGCTTTCGCCTTCAACCGGCCAATCTCTGAACGCAACTCCGGGATTGTGTATTCACTGTATCTTCTTTCCATTCTTACCACTTCCTTTTTAGGATTCTACTTCTTCATTCATTTTTTCATCGATAAACTGTTCAATCAAATCGCCTTGAAAGCCTTTTTGATAAAGAGATGCTTTCACTTTCTGAATCAGCATGCCGCCTTCATGCTTACGTGCTTGTTTCATCCATATTTTCTCACCTTGATGGTAGAGAGCTTCTTTTTCTGCATCTTCGTCTTTTTCCAAATCGATTTCTTCGACTGCCATTTGGATAGCATCCATTTGGTACCCTTGCTGCAACATCGATTGCTTCGCTTTGTTCAATTGCGTACGGAATGACTCTCTATTGGAAGAACGAATCTTTTTCTGTAATAGTTTGGCTGCTTTTTCGACTTCTATTTCTTTTGAGTACTTTTCCATTGCATCGTCAATCGTAGCAGGCGAAATCTTTTTCTGCATCAATTCTTGTTTAATTTTATTTGGCCCTTTACTTGTTGTGTTTATTTTCGTTTGAACATATGCTTCACTAAAGGCTACATCATCAATCAATTTCTCACGAATTAATTTTTCCATCACAAAAGCGATTTCCTCTTCTGTCGCTTCCTTTTTCACTAAATAATCAACCATTTCAGACTCTGCTCGCATTCTGTAGCTTAAATAATTGATGGAAAGGGTATAGTATTGGTGGATTGCATCTTGTTTTTTGATTTCATCCATTTCGGACTGGGAAATTTCCATCCCTTTTCGAATGGCATGTCGGATTAGCAAGTCCTCATGAACGCCAAATCCGAAAGATTCTACTTCATTCGTTTTTATAAAAACATTATATCGGTTTTTATTCTTCTTTTGCGTTGTTATCCGACTGACGATCATATTGACACCTCATTTTAAATTACTTCCATTATAGTACACGATAGGAGGGACTTCCACTTGAGAATCATGATTGCTGGTGGTACCGGATTTGTCGGCAGACGATTAATTGATCACTTTCGTAATCCGGAAAATATGATTTTTGTGCTGACGCGTCACCCAGAAAAATATAAAGATGAACCTTATGTAAAATACATCGAATGGTTAACGCCTGATAGCCAACCAGAAATACCTATTCAGCAAGTTGATGTTTGTATCAATTTAGCTGGTGAATCACTAAACAGTGGTCGATGGACGGAAGAAAGAAAGCGTTCGATTTTGGAAAGTCGCATGACAACAACGAGAGAATTCATTCGCATTATGGATACATTGAAAACGAAGCCTGAAGTATATATTAACGCTTCAGCAATCGGTTATTACGGAACATCGACTGAAAAAATTTTTACAGAAAATACGATTGTAGCTGGACGCGACTTTTTGGCGGAAGTTTGTGATGTTTGGGAAGCTGAGGCCCAGGCAGCCGAAGCACTTGGCATTCGAACCGTGCTCACAAGATTTGGACTGATTCTTGATCGAAACAACGGTGTACTTCCATTATTCGCATTACCTTATCAAATGATGGTTGGCGGAAAAGTAGGTTCTGGAGAACAATGGATGTCATGGATTCATATTCAGGACGTCGTACTGGCAATCGAGTGGATTATTCAAAATAAAGCCGTATCAGGGCCTGTTAATTTTACGGCACCTAAACCGAAACGAAATAAAGATTTCGGCAAAGAATTGGCCGAGACATTGAATCGTCCAACATGGCTATCCATCCCTTCCACCCCTGTTCGTGTCGCATTAGGAGATATGAGTGATTTAATTTTGAAAGGGCAATATGTTCTGCCAAGAAAGCTGCAGGATAGTGGTTATTCGTTTAAATATCGTTCACTAGATCGCGCACTTGATAATATTTATAGATGAGTTTGTTTCTCATAAAAAAATTGCTTTTTCGACATAAAAAACGATTGGCAAATGGCCAAAAAAAGTGTATGATTTTTTTAGAGAAATAGGGAAGGCAAATGGTGCGCCACCGCTTAGTATATTGCGGTTCTAGTGGGTTCGATTCCCACCCCGAATTTTTGTTGTAGCAGATAAAAATTCGAGGGTGAAACGAACGCCACACGTGGGCCGTTTTTCTTTAACACCCTCATAAAAATGGAGGGTGTTTTATTATGCTTAAAAAACGTGAGCCACAAGACGCACACATTCTCTTCCCCCTATTGAATGATCAAGCGGTAAAACCGTATGTCCGCGAAAAAGCTGATTCATTAGAAGCCTATTATTTCCTGATGAACCGGTTTGCCCAGCAAGAAGATAACGGCGAGTTAATATCAAGAACAATTTTGGATGATTGGAGTAGCCCGATCGGTGCGATTACTTTATATGATATTGAGGATCGCGCTGGATTTTTGGCCACATGGCTAGGAAAACCTTTTTTCGGAAAAGGCTATAATCAATACGCCAAGGAACAATTTTTATATGAACTGTTCGTCGAGCACGACATCGACCTAGTATTTTTGAAAGTTAATCAATTGAATGCCCGGTCCATCGCAGCCATGAATAAAATACCATACGCCGTTATTGCCAATGACACTTTTCCACACGTTTATGAAAAGATCAACCAGGGGAATAAACGTTACAAACTGTACGCCATTCATAAAGAGGCCTATCTATTGTTTATGAACGAGCGAGAACAACTTGTTGTGGATGAGTTGGAGGCTTAAGTAAATGACCTGGCACGTACTTATTGACGTATATATGTAGGGTGGGCGCATATTTTATAGAATGGGGTGCATATTTCGTCGGTTTGGGAGTATATCCTTTTGACTTGGGAGCATATCCCATTGGTTTAGGTGCATATCCCGCCGACTTGGCTGCATATCTCTCGAGTTTTGGCGCATATCCTTTTAACTTGGGAGCATATCTCACCAGTTTAGACACATATCCCACCGGGCTGGGCATGTACTTTCAATTGGGTGCATATCTCATCGATATGAGCGCATATCTTACCAGTTAGGGAGCATATCCTTTTGAGTTGGGAGCATATCTCACCGGTTTGAGTGTATATAATTTTGATTAAGCTAATATACCATCAGTTTGGGCATATCTTTGCGACTGGGCTCATATCTCGCTGACTTGGGTGTATATCCTGCCGACTTGGGAGCATATCCCATCGGGTTGGGCACATATCCTTCCAATTTGGGTTCATATCACACCGGCTTGGCCGTATATCCCGCTGACTTAGGTGCATATCTTAATCTTTTAGTTGTATAAATCAGTCCATCGGTATTCTGAAATGATTTTCTGATCAAAAACAACTAAGTTATCCACAACTGTCCACAAATTGTGAGTAACTCTGTGAATGCCTGTTTTTTCAACTCCTTTTATTCACAAGAACATACGCTCTTGCTTATGGATAATGTGAATAAGTCTGTTAATAGCTAAATAAATCCCATTTCTATTGTGGATAACCTGTATATAGAGTCATTGACGGAACAACCAATCAGTGGCTCTTTTTTCATGACTTTTTGTTCTTATTTAGAACAATTTCTCCATTGTGAAGAATAAGAACACGAACTGCCTCCCTTTCCGTTTTTTTTAGTGATAGCATGATGAGATATAACGTATGTTTCCAGTATCCTGGTTGCTTGATCAAGCGGTTGTTACCGTTACTTCTTAAACGGAAAGCGTGTGTGTAAATGCCATTCAATTTAGCAGCAAATATCCGATATTTTCGCGAACAGAATAACTGGACACAACAATATGTCGCAGACGCTCTGAATGTCTCTCGTTCAATGATTGCCAAATGGGAAAACCAATCAGCGCAGCCCGACTTACATATGTTAATCAAGCTAAGTGAACTTTTCGAAATTTCCCTTGATCAACTCATTGGACGATCAATCACGAAAGAACACGTTCTTCGGGAAATTGAACGCATTTATTCATTGGAAGAAGAAGTTTCACAACAAGATGAAAACATTATCCAACTCATAGATTTCATCATACGCAACAAACAATTCAACGAACGGTTTCGCGAGCTTGCTAGAATGCCTGTAAAAAAGCAACGCATCGTATTGAACATGCTTGAAAAATTAATATCTGATTTAAATAAAATATAAGTTATGAATAGAGGAATGATAGTCGATACTAGTATTGGCTATCTTTTTTTATGTTAAATATTACATTAAAAGTTCAATAGAATGACTTGAAACCTTTTTGAATGATTAACCGTACGTATATTATAGCGGTTCAGTCCGTTGCTTGAGTGAAGGTGTTGGTTTGCATGAGCGGTGATGTGCTTTTTTTGAACAGTCTGCGCATATTTTGAACGGTCAACATGCTTCTTTGAACAGTCTGCTTAATTCTTTGAACGGTCAACATGCTTCTTTGAACAGTCTGCGTAATTCTTTGAACGGTCAACACGCAGCTTTGAACAGTCTGCGCAATTCTTTGAACGGTCAACACGCAGCTTTGAACAGTCTGCGCAATTCTTTGAACAGTTTTCACTCACCAAGCCATGCAGTTTAGAGAATTATAGAATCTATCAGCAAAAGGATGGGAGATCAAATGGAAGGGTTAAAAATTATTCAAGAGAATTTAGCAATTCTTGCACCGTTATTTATACTGCAATTAATTTTAATGGTCATTGCGTTAATTGATTTGGCTAAAAATGATGAGCCGAAAGGACCGAAGTGGGTTTGGGCTCTCGTCATTATTTTCATTAATATTGTCGGTCCAATCGTTTATTTTATCGCTGGAAAGAGGAGATAAAAAATGGAATTAGTCTCAGTGAAAGATTTAACGAAAACGTATTCGAAGCACAATGTCGTGGACCATGTTAGTTTTGATCTTCATCCGGGTAAGTGTGTCGCATTGCTTGGACCGAACGGTGCTGGAAAAACAACGACATTGCGTATGTTAGCCGGGTTCATTCAACCGACCAGTGGTACAATTTCATTTAATGAAGATACGCTTTCAAAGGATTTCCGTAAATATGTCGGTTATTTACCACAACATCCAAGCTTTTATCCGTGGATTTCCGGTGAGGAATTTTTACACTATGCTGGTCAACTTGCTGGTTTGACTAAACATGAAGTCTCTGACAGGTCAGAGAAACTTTTGCAGCTAGTACACTTAACAGATGCTGGCAAAAAACGAATCGGAAAATATTCTGGGGGAATGAAGCAGCGACTCGGGATTGCTCAAGCATTGATCCATCAACCAAAACTAATCATGCTTGATGAACCGGTTTCGTCCCTTGACCCGATTGGCCGAAGAGAAGTTTTGAATCTAATCCGTGAATTGAAAAAAGATGCAACTGTTTTATTTTCCACTCATATTTTAAATGATGCTGAAGAAGTGAGCGAAGAGATTCTTCTTATGAATGATGGAAAATTAATCGAACAAGGACCGATTTCAGAGATTCGTGGCATGCAACAGACAGTTACAATCCGTCTTGCCTTTGAAAAAGAACCTAAGTTCATTCATGAAAAATTAAAAGAAATTGATTCCGTGTACCAAGTGACTGAGCAAAACGGGACTTTTGATGTTTCAGTACATGATTTAAATGCTGCTCGAGATACGATTTTCAGTCGTGTTCAAGAAGAGGGTTGGGAACTTTCATTGTTTGAGATTACTTCAGGGACATTGGAAGATATCTTTATGAAGGCGGTGAATAAATAATGCAATGGACCGTCATTCTGAAAAAAGAACTCACCGAAAACTGGCGAAATTTCAAGTGGCTCTGGGTGCCGATTGTGTTTATCCTTATCTCTATTATGGATCTTATTTCTACTTATTATATGCCAATCATCATCGAATCTGCCGGTGGACTACCGGATGGCACCGTCATCGACATACCAATGCCAAGTCCGTCCGAAGCGATGTTGATGAGTTTTTCCCAGCTAAATATGATAGGAATTTTAATACTGACCGTCATTTCGATGGGGACCATTTCCGGTGAAATCAAAAGCGGCGTATATGAACTGATCCTCGCCAAGCCAGTAAAGTATACGAATTATGTCACAGGAAAGTTCTTCTCCTACTGGTTACTTATGATGGTTTCGCTTTTACTCGGTCTACTCGCAAGCTGGTATTATACGAATCTTCTTTTCGGAGAATTAGCGCTTAGCCAAATGTTCATTGCTGCTTTGTTTTATGCATGCTGGTTAACCTTGGTCATCGCTATCGTCATTCTTTATAATACTTGGTTCAAATCACCCGGATTGATTGCTTTCTTATCGATCATTACAGTCATCATTTTGACAGTCATGACGAACATTTTTGGCCACGTACTTGGGTGGAGCCCGGCTAAAATAACGGAATATATTTCCATCTACTTGCACACAGGCGATTTGGATATCGAAATCTGGTTCAGTGCAATCGTTGCATTATTGCTTAGTTTGGCCTGTATACTATTCGCCATCGTATCTTTACGAAATCGAGCAATTGATTAAAAGAACGGCTTTTTGAAATTAACACTGAAGAAACCGAATTTAACACTGAAGCTTGATCCATTAACACTGAAGAAAACCGATTTAACACTGAAGCTTGCTCTATTAACACTGAAGAAATCGAATTTAATGCTGAAGCTTACTATATAAACACTGAAGTTCAACAAGGTTCAGGATAACTCCACTCGTCGTTATTGGCGTCTACGTGAGATCATATCTTCACCAAAGTTTAGAAGCACAAAAAAAGCTGAGAAATCGATTACCATAATCGACTGCTCAGCTTTCTTCTTGTCCCTCTTCCCCATTCACGAGTTCACCTGTTCCATAGATGATGACGCCAGCCTGGAAGCTAATTTCTTCAGCGTCCTGCTCTTGATAAGTCAATCGGCTTACTTGAATGATTCGTTCTTCGGATTCCAATTGTTGAATGAATCGTTCAATGGCACGTATCGAATTGGCTTGTCCATTCAATGTCACGGTCTGCTGGATGATTTCTTGATCTTCGGATACGGCTGCTGGTTCTTCAAAAAGGTACTCTTCAATTGAAAGACGCTCCCCGTTTGCTGCGCGTTCGACCGTTTGTACAAATCCTTTTTCATTCAATCCCTCTGGCAATTGAACGAGTAAATCATCAATCGTAATTGCTTCCATATCTTCTTGCTTATTCTTTGCTTGCTTAAGCGCTTCTTCTCGCTGTTCTTCAATCTTCAGTTTTTCATTCGCACGGTTTAATTCGTCCGCTTGACTACTATAATAAAAAAAGTAAAATGCCGTCCCACCTACAATGAGTAGGGCCATCCAAATGAGAATGATTTTGATTTGACTTGGCTGAAGCTTTATTTTCATGACGATTCACCTGCTTCAATTTGCATCGTATAAATCGCGGAGTAATGATCTTCTTCTGGGATTGCCAAAATGGAGTGTAGTAACACATCATTCACGCCTTGAACCGCTCTCAATTGATTCAAGTATTGTGTCGCTTGATGGCTCGTACGTACGTTTACTGAGACTTCAATAGAGTTCTCAATGTACGTAAACTGTTCAATCGCTCCTGAACTTGGCAATTGATTGGAAATTTCCTGAATGGATGAGCTAACCTTCGGATGTAACGGCAAAACTTGATCGATATAGTTTTTCCGTTGCTGAAGTTCGCTATCATTCACCGGTCCTTCAACTTGTTCCATCAAAGCATGGTTAAGTTGCTCCTGTTGCTGAATACGGTTTTCGACTGAGCTTATTTCACTTCCTTGTTGCCAGGCGAGTAAAAAACAGATGGCAACCGCTAATACAGTCGTTATCGTCAATAACGCACCAACGAGAAAAGATCCTTGATTTTTCGGTTCTTTTTTACGTAATAGATTAATTTCGGCTGCCATCTATATCCCTGCTCTCATTGCTAGCCCTAGTGCCTGATGAAAACGCTGTTCGACCTTCAAACCCTTTGGTCCGGAAAAATGGTCTACATCCAATTCAATCACCGGGATCTCATAGAGCTCTTCTAATTGACTGCGAATCTCGTCTAAAAACGGTGTGTCACCAACCAATGCCAATTTCGTAAATTGCTTATTCCCATCGTTCATGGAATATTGAAAGAAACGTTGAATTCGTTCAATCTCCGTGTTGATTTCACTGAATTGTTCCATTACCTCTTGGCGGCTAAAATCCTCTTTATGCAATGTTGGTCCATAACTTTGTGGATCCGTCGTATCATCGAATAACGAAAACTGTTGGATAAAAATTGGATTCCCATCTTCTATTGCAGCGAAAACGACATTTTCTACATGGTATTGGATTAACAATAACTCATCCGACGATTCAAGAAGTTGCTGTTCCTCGAAAAGACGATAATAATTCAACGGTGAAATATCGATCGAAACAAGCTTTAAACCTACCTCTTGAAAACAAGTAGAATAGTCATGGACAAGTTCTTCATCTGTTGAAATCATGACAATTTCCTTTTCATCCGTGGTGTCTTCTTCATTGTTTGTCCCTAAAGAAAGAATTTCAATCACCGGTTGGTCAAACGGCAAATGAATCGACTCGCCTAACGCAAAGGTTACGTATTGCTGAATTTCATCCTCAGCAACCGTCGAAGGAATAGACTGTTTTCGAATAATAACCGCTGCATCAGGCATCGTCATTCTGATCTGTTTACGTTTCAAGCGCCATTTTTTGGCCAGCATGCGAATAATTTTTAAAAACTCATCTCGGTCTTCAATCATTCCATTCGAAATAATTCCACGCGAAATATAATGCTCGCCGAATTTCACGATGGTTCTTGTTTCTGCATTCCATTCAACGAATCGAATCACATAGTCTTTAATTTCCAAGTTGATGAATAGATTGTTTTTCATGTTTTCACCTTTTAGTAGAAGAATGTTGTAACATACCACTCAATCATCGAATCGCCATAAAAATAGGCCAATAAGGCACCGAGTGCAATAAACGGACCAAACGCAAAAGGTATTCCTCGCTTGATCTTCCCAAGTAGCATTAATATCAAGCCAACGATCGTACCGAGAAATGCGGCCAATAGTAAAGATAGAATCGTATTTTGATAACCGAGCGCGAGACCAAGGACCGCATATAACTTAATGTCGCCGCCACCCATGCCACCACGACTGATGACTGCAAGAATAAGTAATAATAAGAACCCTACCACTGCACCAAGGTAGGCATCATACCAAGGATCGGTTGGAATGAGTATGCGTGATACACCAATTAACAAAAAGAAAAAAATGAGCACTCGATCGGGAATTAATTGTGTATGTATGTCAGAGATTGAAATGATGATTAATAAACTGATTAAACTCCAAGCGATTAATAGATTCCAATCAAATCCTACATGATAAAAGACAAATACAAATAATGCCGCTGTCAACGCTTCAAAAAATGGGTAAATCGGTGAAATTTTCGACCGACAGTTTCGGCACTTTCCACCAAGTGCGATATACGAAAAAACCGGGATGAGTTCAAGTGGTGTTAATCGGTGCTGACAATTCGGACAATGCGATGGCGGGCGTACGATTGACTCCCGATTTGGTATGCGCAAACCGACCACATTATAAAAAGATCCCAAGATTAACCCTAGGACTGCTATGTAAAGATAAATGCCTATGATCAAAAGCCATCATTCCTGACTAGGTTAATAAAAAAGACTGGGAAGGGGCATAAGTTTTTAACATTGTATAACACCCGTACAAGGATTAAGAAAGTTTAATGCTTGTACGGGTCTCACTCTACCGCTTCGTCAAAACACTCCGCTTTCCGCAGGCACGGCTTCAACTTCCAAAAACTCACTTTCGTTCGTTTTAGGTGATTTTCAGCTCGTGCTGTTCCTGCAGGAGTCTACGTATTTTGGCTACGCTAATCAATGTATTTACTTTCACTCATGTCACTTATTATTTTGTGTTCTTATTTAATAGTTACTGTTACATTGTCTGAGTTATCGTTAATATCATTTATCGTTGCTTCAGTAAAGTTCACACTAACATTTTCAATTTCACCAATACCAGAAATTGCTATCCCCGTTCCTGTGTCAACAAATGGTTTGTCTGAATCTTGTGAAGACCATGTAAACCCACTTCTGTCTTTTACATATTTGTCTTTTATATCACCATATTCGACCTCTGAAATATCTACGGTATTTGTTGTTGCATACAATTCTGCAGCGTTAATCATATTAATCGCTGAAGCCTTAACACTATTAGCTCTCGAATCATCAATCACCCCTGCAATCGCCGGCACAGCGATCAACGCGATAATCCCCAAAATAACGAGTACGGCTAGTAATTCAAGAAGTGTGACCCCTTTTGAATTGCTGACGCGCTTTCTTAAAATAGCTTGCATGAAATCCTCTCCCTTAAATAATTTAATTATATTCAAACATCGATAAGGTTATAGCGCGGTAGTTATCGATGTGATGAAAACTTAGTTAATTAATTTGATTAAACAGCTCAAACATCGGCATGATAATCGATAATATAATCGTTCCAACGACCACGGATAATGTGATAATCAATAATGGTTCCAATAATGATTTCAGTTGCTCGTTGGCTGTTTCCAAATCTTCTTCATAAAAGCTTGCGACTTGCTTTAACATTTCCGGCAATGAACCGGTTCGCTCACCGACGGCAATCATTTCGGTGAACATATATGGGAATGCCCAATGTTGTTTAAGTGGTTCGGCAAAAGAACCGCCTTGGATCAATGAATGTCTCGTTCGTACAAGGGCTTGTTTGAAAATACGGTTGCTCGTCGTGTTTTCGGTCAACTCCATTGCTTGGATGATTGGTACAGAATTTCCGAGTAAAGAACTCATTGAGCGGGCAATGGCTGCTAGATTTGATTTCACCAATATACTTCCAATCACTGGCAGCTTTAATAAGAACTTTTCCATCTTCATTCCTGTTTGTTCTTGTTGAAATAAGTAATAGACCAAGGAAATAATACCAACTGTTACTAGTAAAAGCAACCACCAAAAGTTGCCGACAAAATCACTCGCTCCAAGTACAAATTGTGTCACACCCGGTAACTCGGCTTCGTAGGAATTGAACATCGCGACAAATTGTGGAACGACATAGATTAACAGGAAGACAACGACGGCAATGGCGACGATGAGTACGGTGGCTGGATAGGCAAAGGTAGATTTCATTTTTTGACTCGTCTGGTGGTGTTTGTGATAGTAATCGGCCAATGCACTGAGTGTCGGTTCGAGCGAGCCACTCTCTTCCCCACTACGGATCATATTGCGGAAAAATTCCGAGAAAATCTTCGGGTGGTTTGCCATCGCTTGCGTCAATGACTTTCCTTGGCGCAAATCGATTTCGATATAATACAGCGCTTTGTGAAAATATTTATTTTTCGTTTGTTCTCTCAATAAATGAATGCCTTCTACAATGGTCAATCCCGCTTTCAATAACGCTTGGAATTGCCTTAGAAAAACAACGAATTCACGTGGTTTGACGATTTTTCCGAAATGAATATCTTTATTCCAGATCGTTTCTTTCATTTCATGAAGGGCTTCAATTTTATAGCCTTGATCCTTCAACATTTTTTGTGCTTGTTGTTTGTTGTAGGCTTCAAGCTTCCCCTTTTCAACGTTTCCTTCGATATCAAATACGGTGTACCGGAACGATGCCATGATCGATTCCCCCAATTATTCTTGAGCGACTCGGAAGACTTCCTCGGTCGTCGTAAGTCCTTGTTTTACTTTATGCAAGCCATCCTCGAACAAATAGGTAAACCCTTTCTCTCTCGCTAATTGTTCAATTTCAACGGATGTTTTTTCATTTAAAATCGCTTCACGGATCTCGTCATCAATGTATAACACTTCATGGATCGCTGTTCTTCCTCGATAGCCTGTCTGGTTACATGATGGGCAGCCGGCACCTCGTTTAATTGAATCGATTTCTATGTTGTATCGGTTAAAAATGGCTTTTTCGCGAACAGTTGGCTCAACGACTCGAACGCATTCCCGGCAAACGGTTCGTACTAAACGCTGTGCAACGACACCATTTATGGAAGATCCAATCAAAAATTGCTCGACACCGATGTTTTTCAATCGGTCGATCGCTCCAATCGAATCATTTGTATGAAGCGTACTAAGGACTAAGTGTCCTGTAATTGACGCTCGAACTGCCATGTTTGCCGTTTCTTGGTCACGAATTTCACCGAGCATGATAATATCCGGATCTTGTCGGAGGATCGCCCGCAAACCATTCGCAAACGTTAGATCAACTTTCGGATTGACTTGAATTTGATTAATGCCATCCAATTGATACTCTACCGGGTCCTCGACAGTGATGATGTTGATCGATTCATCGTTTAACCGAGTTAGTGCGGCATACATGGTTGATGTTTTTCCAGAGCCGGTTGGTCCAGTCAATAGCACAATGCCAAAAGGTTCTTCAATCATCTTGATGAACTTCTCGTAATTTTTTTCAGAGAAGCCGAGTTCTTCCAAATTGTTTGAAGTAGCTGCGGTATCAAGCACCCGAATAACGACTTTTTCACCAAAAATGGTTGGTAAAGTACTGACACGAAAGTCGACCTTTCTTCCTTCAATCTTCATTTTGATCCGTCCGTCTTGTGGGATCTTTTGTTCAGTGATATCAAGCCCAGCCAAAATTTTCACCCGAGTGATCATCGACGCTTGTACACCTTTAGAAAATGTTTGCTCTGTCCTTAACGCTCCATCAATACGAAGCCGGATGAGCACTTTCATTTCTTGGGGATCAATATGAATATCACTCGCCTTTTGGACAACGGCTTGCTGGAAAAGCTGGTTCAAAATTTTTACGATTGGCGAACTGGCTTCTTCCATCGTTAAATCATGAACCGCTTCTTCTCGAAATTGCTCTTCCAGTTCTTCGGTGAAATCCTCTTGTTCATAAAGTGTTAAAATCGCTTGTCGTATTTCATCTTTGACGACAATCACAGGCTCGACTTCAAATCCAGTCATTAACCGGACATCGTTGAGTGTAAAATAATCCAATGGATCGGAAATCGCCAGAAAGAGTTTGTTTTTTTCACGCTTCAATGGAACAATATTTTTTTCCTGGACATACTCTTTTGGAATCAACTTCAATAATGTCTGATCGAAAGGATAATTGTGTAAACGAATATGCGGATAACCCAGCTGCTCTTCCAACAATTCAGCAACTTGAACATCTGTGATTAAGTTTTGCTCAGTCAAATAGTCTCCGAGTTTTTGACTGGAGTCTTTCTTTTCAAGCGCTTCATTCAATTGTTCTTCGGAAATCAACCCAGCTTGAACGAGTAATTCCCCGAGTCGAAGCTTCGTTTTCTTGACCACTTGTCATTCCCCTTAAATTGTCATCTTTTATGTGACTTTTAGAGCTATATCTAGTAGTTTTATATTATATTACACTTTATAATTACATTATACTAAAGTACTATGATTAAATCGAGGTTATTTGCCTATGAAAAAATATTTTTCTTTGAATAGTAGAGGTTTCACACTTGTTGAGATACTCGGAGCAATCACGATATTATCTATCGTTTTACTGGGTCTTTTTACCTTGTTTCCGCAATCGGCAAACCTGCAAAATATTAATGAAGACAAATTAACCGCAACCAATCTAAGCAATATTGTGCTAGAAGATCTGCGTAATCTTGATGCGGATGAGTTATCAGCCGGTACATATGAACGATTTAATACGAGTGATTTCTTGGAGATTTCCTCTGTTCAAAACAATGGTCAATTTATCAAACACCCTGAATTTTCGTTAAAAATTGAACTTCGAGAATCAGATGACGAAGATATTCTACGGGGTATCATTAAAATTTTGGATAAAGACAATGAAGAAATTATGCGGACTTATTATTTATTCGAGGTGTCTTCATGAAAAATCAAAAAGGAATCACGTTAGTTGAGCTGCTTGCTGGATTGGTTTTGTTTTTTCTAGTGAGCACACTAATTTTTTCAATTGCCACACAAGCGATTGAAAACTATCGTCAAACAGAAACGCGTTCGATCGCCCAACAGGAGGCCAATTTATTTATTAATCATTTAATTTCCGTACACCGGACAGCTGATTTTTACACACTGACACGGAATGATGATTCTTCCTATTTGGTTACAAGGAATGGCGAAGATTCTTTCACGATTAGTACAACACCTTACCGAATAGATGTTTCACTTAATCATACAGCCTTACAACAAGGTGAATCAATTCAAATTAATTTATCAACGCAACAATCCGTTCCTCTTCAAGTAACAGTTGTTCCATTAAACGATCAGCGTTTCAAAACGTTTTCAATCGATACACAACTATACCGGATCTCACCTAACTCAGATTCAAGGGATGAATAAAGGATGATCAATTTGAAAAAGAGCCGTCACTTCACAAAAATTGTATCCAACAACAATGGCGCTGCTTTATTGATGGTGCTTATTGTCATATCGCTCATCATGTTTTTTTCCACTGTGATTATGAATTCGATATTGTCGCAGGGAAAGCAAAATCAAATCGTCGCGGAAGACTACCGAGCGGTTCATTTGGCTGAGCTCGGTACGGACTTTACGCAATTGAAGCTCGCTGAATATGTTGATGATGAAGATTTTGAATCCTCTAATGAGACGTTTTACTTCCATGATTTATTTAACATGCTGAATGAGGAAGCAAAGGATTTTACTGTTGATGAAGATTTCCCTGAACGCAAATTTATGATATCTAAAGATGATCGGAAAAAATCAAGCTATGAAATGACCGATGACGGTGCAAATGTGTTCCTCAAAGTGACCGGCGTAGATGATGAAACTGAGAAAGACATATATGTAACTTATCGTTTACGATTTGCGACAAGCGGTGGATCACTCGATGATGTTGATGATTGGGATTCGGTTAGTGACGAATTTCCACCACCGCCGGAAAATCCGGATCATAATTGTACAAGTGGTTTGAACGACTGTGATGCTGAGGAAGGCGAAACGGTTTATATTGGTGAAGGCGAAACAGAAATAAAAAACAATGAACTGACAACAGGTGACTTTTATTCGGATGGAAAAATTAGTGTTAGTGCAAATGCTAAATTAACAATTCTTGGTTCTGGTGTCTTTAATGGAATGTATATTAATCCAAGCAAACATACAGAAGTATTGATTCGTGATCACGCGTATTTCAATTCGCAATTAGTTTTAAAGTCCAATAAACACGGAATGTTCAACGCTTGTGGAAGTGCCCGTTTCAAACAAGGATTCAATTATGGTGGCCAGTTTGGTGTCAGGCAACATCTTATTTCTGATGAACCTGCTTATTTTGATAAAGTCACTGTCTCAATTGGCGGAGATGCGTTATTTAAAAAAGGATTATTCTTTAATCATCACAAACATGGGGTACTACAAGTTGGTGGTGACATAACGATTTACGTTAATCAAAACCCCGATGAATATTTTAAAAACATCTCTAACCACCTTCATGTAGTAGGTGACTTAACGATTCATGGCAGTGGCAAAACAATTGTGAATCCTTCTGGAGATTATAAAGTTGACCAACTGAATAATCCGTCCTTCGCTAATGTCTGTGCCGATTATCCACTACCAGAAACGGGTGGCAGTGGTGATGGTGATACAGGGGCGGATTTAGTGGATGGAGAGTATTAATAGTCATCGCCTAACCAGCTAAAAAAAAGCGGGGTATTCACCCGCTTTTTTCTTTACTCTATACTTCTCCAAAGTGTAATTGCCGCATAGCTTCGATACGGCGCCCAATCTTCAGCTTTTTCTTCAATATAATCCTTCAGTGGCTTTGTTTCCATTTTCCAAAGTCGCTTCAAAGCGTTCTGTATTCCAATATCCGCTCCAGGCAGTAAATCGTCGCGGCCTAATCCGAATAGTAGCCAGCTTTGCACGGTCCAAGGACCAATGCCTCGAATAGCTCCTAATTTTTTGAACACTTCTTCATTCGTTAACCGGCTAACTTCTCTCAAATTAAGCTCGCCGTTTGCAATCATTCGTGATGTGTCGATGACATACTCAGCTTTCCGCTGACTGAATTGAAGTTGTTTCAAATCTTCATAGTCCAATTTCGCAACTTCTTCTGGTGTCGGATAGAACCAAGCTCCGTCGACTTCTTTTCCGTACGCTTTCACAAACCGTGAAGTCAATTCATATGAAAACCGCAAATTAAGTTGTTGATGAATTAATGTTTTCATTAGTGAACCATATAAATCAAAGTCACGCACAATCGGCGTGCCTGGGTATGTGAAGAATAGCAGTGATAAATCAGTTCCTTGGAAATAATCATGAATTTCTTGTAGGTCTTTATCCCACTGAAATATATTTCGGATGTGCTCAAAAATGACATCTTGTTGTTCGTCATGATCAGACATGACAGAAAAAACAGGTTTTTCAATTGTTCCCTCTGCTTTCACCCGAACAACGCATTGATCATCTGCAGTTAATTTTAAAGGTACATCGACGTATCGTTCTTTTTTATTTACATGAATTAACGGGTCTAATGATAACCGCTTCAAGGCGTAATCAAAATCATACATTCCCGGGGCATGATAATATTCTTTCCACATTCATTTTCTCTCCCTTTTCAAACTAACCTTTAGTTTACATGGTTAACAGCTGGCTGACAAAAGATTGATATACTTCACCAGGAGAGGCAGGAACTTTGAAAAAAGTGAGGAGACACAATTTACTCCACATTTACTGTTCATGAATGTGTGCGAACTGTTGATAAAGCTACGTTGATTGTTGATACATGCTGGCTGACTGTTGATAGGTGCTGGCTAACTGTCGATAGAGCTGGGCTGACTGTTGATAAACACTCGCTAACTGTTGATAAGCACTGGCTAACTGTCGATAGAGCTGGGCTGACTGTTGATAAGCGCCCGATAACTGTCGATAAAGCTCCCCTGACTGTTGATAAGCGCCCGATAACTGTCGATAAAGCTCCCCTGACTGTTGATAAACGCCCGATAACTGTCGATAAAGCTCCCCTGACTGTTGATAAGCGCTCGCTAACTGTCGATAAACCCACTCATCTTATTAAAACGGCAACAGTTCATCCCACAATAATTCATCGAGTGACGCAAATTCATAGCCTCTTTTCCGTAAATCATCAATTAAATGACTGAGTGCTTCGGCATTATCTTCGGAAACAGCATGTAACAACACGACTGCGCCTGGATGAATTTGATCGATTACTCCGCGATAAGCCTGTTCCCACCCTTTTTTCTCACCTGTATTCCAATCGACTAAAGCGACTGTCCAAAACACATTGACATAGCCTAGTTTATTCGTAAGGTCCAATGTTCGTTCGCTGAAGACGCCCTTTGCTGGTCTGAAAAATTTCACATGATCTTGTGATGTTACGGTTGTAATCTTTTCATCAAGTGTTTTAAGATCTTTTTTAACTTTTTCATCACTTGCTGCAGTGTAATCTAAGTGTTTGTCGGAATGGTTACCGATAATATGACCCTCATTTACCATGCGTTTCGTTAGCTCTGGTTCATCATCGACATAGTGACCGGTCAGAAAGAATGTTGCCGGCACTTGTTTTTCTTTTAAAACATCTAAAATCATACCTGTATAGCCTTCTTCATACCCATTATCAAATGTTAAATAAATTTTCTTCTCATTTGGGTTCCCCATATAATATCCGTTATATTTTTCAATTAGTGGTGCGTAAAATCCTAAATCAGGTGGTGTTTCTCCCTCACTTTTTTTATAGCCGAATCCATGTGATTCATTAGATAGCGCTAAGATGGGCAAACTTTGAGCAATGACAAAAGCAATGATTAAAAAAACAGATAGTATTTTTTTCATGAAGATTTTCCTCCTTCTCTGCTTATAGGTTTCGCAGAAAGAAGAAAAACCATTCAAAAAAGGTTGGCGTCCCTTTTTACAAAGAAACAACCAACCTTCACTAATTTTATAAAAGTATTGATGCTGCCCATCCGAAAATGAGTAGTGGAATGTTGAAGTGAATGAATGTAGGTACACATGTATCCCAAATGTGGTTGTGTTTTCCGTCTACATTCAATCCAGCAGTCGCACCGAGTGTACTATCAGAAGCTGGTGAACCTGCGTCACCTAATGCTCCAGCTGTACCGATCAGAACAGCGATGGCCATTGGCGAAAACCCTGCAGCTAAAGCAATTGGAACGTACAACGCAGCAATAATTGGTATCGTACCAAAAGACGTACCGATCCCCATCGTAATCAATAGACCGACTAAGAGTAAAATCATTGCGATGACCGCTTTATTGCCTTCTAACATTCCTGATGATGCATCTACTAACGCTTCAACGGAACCTGTTTGTTTCAAAACTTCACCGAATCCTGATGCGGCTAGCATAATGAACGCGATCATTCCCATCATGCCAATCCCTTTTGACATCACCTCTTCGCCTTGCTTAAACGGTACAGCTACCAAAATAAACATAAGAAGTAAACCTGTTAAAGCACCAAGCACCATTTCACCGGTTATGATTTGAACGACTAATGCTGCAACGATAGCAATCAATGTCATGAAGTGTTTTGATTCGAAACTGAATGGTTCATCACTTTCATCTGCCATGCTTGAAGCAGCTTCACTTGCTTCAATTTGGCTGTAATCCCGTTTTTTCCGATACGTAATAAATAGAGCGATCAACAGACCGACAACCATTCCTAATCCTGGAATTAACATGGCTTGTGTCACTTCATTTAACGTAAATTCGATTCCATTTTCAACCATGTTATCCCGAATGATTCCTTGGAATATTAGTCCGAAACCAACTGGTAACATAACGTATGGCGCTTTTAATCCGAAGACCAATGAAGTCGCTACCGCACGTCGATCCAACTGCATTTTATCGAACAAAGCAATTAATGGCGGAATTAAAATCGGAACGAACGCGATGTGCACTGGGACTGCGTTTTGAGATAATGATGCGATAAGAGCAATTGCGATTAACATCACTCCGCGTTTTCCCTTGACTGCTTTCCGTAAAAATTGAACGAGTCCTCTTGTAATGCCTGTCAAACTAATCGCTACTGCAAATCCACCGAGCAACACGTAGCTGAGTGCTGTGTTTGCACTGCCACCCATGTTTTCAACAAATAATTTAACTGTGTCCGCGAGCGACATACCGGACATCAAGCCTGCTGAAAGTGCTGATATGACGATTGCTAAAAGTACGTTCACTCTCAATAAGCTTAAAATAACCATAATTAGTACTGATGCGATAACGACAAATGCCATTTGATTTCTCCCCTTTAACGATTTACCTCTTTATCTGTTTACTAGAGTAAAGGATTTTCAAAATGAATACAACCCTTTTTTTAAAATTTATTCATTTTATTTTTAAATATGTGTTTACGATCAAAGGCATTGTCTTTCGGTTTGGTCATCAACAAAAAAACTCATCCTAGCTTTAGCTAAGATGAGTCTATTGAGCGCTTTACATTTTTACGCGTCTACAATTTCTACTTTCTCTTCTACTTCAATTGTTGGTACGACGGATTGAACCATTGAACAGTTTTTCGATGCAATCTCTAAACTTTTTTGTAATTTTTTTGGGTTCAAATCTTTGCCTTTTACTTTAAATAACAGTGTCACTTTTTCGATGCGGTTCACTTCGTCTTCACTACGAGTGACATCCGCCTCTACTGTCATTTCATCCCACTCGACCTTTTGTTTGGCTAAAATACGTTTATATACTAAACTGCTGCATCCAGCCAATGACGAAACCATTAACTGAAATGGGCGGAAACCTTCATTTTCATCTCCAGAAATCGTTAGTTCACCTGCAGGAAGCTCACTAGTAATTTTTTCATCTGTTACCGTGAATTTCATTCGTAACTCACCTATCCTTCTTTTTTCGTGATTTTCAACTGGTTCTATTTTAACATAGAGAGAAAGTTCGTCATTCATTCTGCTTATAAGCAATGGAGGATTGTCTATGTCCTATTCAGCAAGAAGATTTGCCGTTCTCGTAGGTCTTGTCGGTATTTCTGGTTTTTCACAAGGATTATTATTGCCACTAATTTCTATCATTTTTGAACAAAATGGAGTATCTTCCTCGTTAAACGGATTTCATGCGACAGCTTTATACATAGGAATTTTAATTGTTTCACCATTTTTAGAGCCGCCACTACGTAAATATGGCTATAAACCAGTCATTTTACTCGGTGGTGCGGTTGTCTTTATTGCATTATTTTCATTTACATTATGGGAATCGATGTGGTTTTGGTTTGTTTTGCGATTGCTTATCGGTATTGGGGATAATATTCTTCATTTCGGTACGCAAACATGGATTACTACCACAACACCGGAGCATAAACGTGGAACGTATATTGCGATTTACGGATTGATGTTTGGTTTAGGATTCACCATTGGGCCGTTATTTACTCAGTTAGTAGCCATTCATCAAAATCTTCCTTTTATCGTTAGTTCTGTTCTATGTTTGTTTGTATGGATATTTATGTTCTGGATTAAAAACGATTACCCAGTTGATGAGACAGAGATGGATATCTCCTCTTCCAATACAATTGCACGTTTTACGAATGCAACGAAAATTGCTTGGATTGCATTACTCGGACCATTTGCTTACGGATTTTTGGAAACTGTCTTACACAGCATTTTCCCGATTTACGCGATGCGGATCGGTTATGATGTTGCATTAATCTCGGTGATTGTTCCTTGCTTTGCTGGGGCTGGCATCATTTCACAAATTCCACTCGGCGCATTCAGTGATCGAATTGGCAGAAAGAAAATGTTAACAATTGTTTTGTCTAGTGGGACAGCTATTTTCTTTGCGGGTACATGGTTCGACCAATACCTCATCGGATTATTCGCTACGTTTATTCTGGCAGGGCTTTTACTAGGTTCATTATTTTCCCTAGGGATTGCTTATATGACAGACCTGTTGCCAAGTATGCTTTTGCCTGCTGGCAATATATTATGTGGTGTTGCGTTTAGTATTGGCAGCATCACCGGCCCGATTTTTGGCGGCTTTTATCTTGATTATTTCGCTAATCAATCCTTCTTCCTCATGCTTGCATTGTTCATGGCAGCTGTAAGTATCATGATGTATTTCTTTGGTCCGAAGAAAAAGCCGAACAACGCTTAGTGCTTATTGAGGATAGATTCCCATTTTTGTGGGCTACCCGTGATTTGAGTGCTTCTATTCGACGGTAGGGAGCTGTTTTAGCGCGCTACCATCCTTTTGGGCGCTTCTATTCGACGGTAGGGAGCTGTTTGGGCGCGCTATCCTCGTTTTGAGCACTTCTATTCGACGGTAGGGAGCTGTTTGGGCGCGCTATCCTTCTTTTGGACGCTTCTATTCGACGGTAGGGAGCTGTTTTAGCGCGCTACCATCCTTTTGGACGCTTCTATTCGACGGTAGGGAGCTATTTGGGCGCGCTACCATCCTTTTGGACGCTCTTATTCGAGGGTAGAATACAATCTCTATGTGCTACCCCCGAATGGAGATTCCCTGGTCTGGCAAACCAATTTGCACATAAATAAACCCGAACTAAGATCCGCAATCTTAGTTCGGGTTTCATTTGGCTTAAGGCAATTTGCCTGCTCGCTATTCTACTATCTGTTTTTTTCTTGAAAGTAAGCGGCGATTGTTGCGATCAAGAATTGCATTGACCTCGCCCCCGATTATAATCATCATGCCTGATAAGAATAACCATACCATGAGCACGATGATCCCTCCAAGACTGCCGTACGTCGCTGAATAGTTACCGAAATTGGAAACGTAGAAAGAAAACCCCCACGATGTGACCATCCATCCGATTGTCGCAACCATCGCCCCCGGTAATGTGTGTACAAGTTTTAATTTTTTGTTCGGTCCGATGAAAAATAAAATCGTTAGTACGACGATTAATATGAGCGCTGTCAATATCCAGCGAATGACAAACCAAATTTGAACGAATTGCTCAGAAAGCCCGATCATGCCGAAGACGTATTCACCGAGCAATCGACCGAACACTGGCACCATTAGGGCAACAGCAATCAAGAATAAAACTAATAGCGTGAGCCCGATAGACAGCGTCCTAGCCACAATAAACGAGCGGGTTTCTTCAATTTCATAGGCTCGATTAAACGACCGCAATAACGCATTGACACCGACGGAAGCAGACCAAATCGTACCGATAATACTAAACGATAATAAGCCGCCGCCACCGCCATCAATCACTTGTTGCACGTTATCTTGAATCAAACCTTGCGTATTTGGTGGTAGATACTCTTGAAGCATGCGAAATATGTCTTCTTGAGTAACCGGAAGAAATGAAACTAGTGATAATAAGAAGATCAGTAATGGAAATAACGATAACAAGAAGAAATAAGATAATTGAGCAGCAAGTCCCGTTACGTCATCATTACTAAACTCCGTAAATAGTTCTTTCCAAAATTTTTTCTCAAAAATCATTCTCGTCACCTGCAATATATTTCGTTTTATTTGATGAAAAAAAGTAACGATAAGTCATTGAGCAAATACTCATACTTATCGTTCACTATATGCATGTTTATTTACGGTTATCATACTTATTAAAGAATGATTCCAACTGATTCAATTGCTGGATGACACGGTCCGTGCCTCTTGTAACATCATTTAATTTTGTTCGTAATTGTGAAATGGCCGTCGACGGCTGGGAGTATACTTGACGTATCTCATTTCCCATATTTTTGGAATAGTTTTTGACTTTCTCTCTTTCTTGGCGATCGATTAATGAAACAAATAAACCAAGCGCTGCTCCAACTAACATACCTTTTTTCCATTTTTCCATTAGTATTCCTCCTGTAATGGTTCAAGTTTTACTTTTACATCGTTCAATAAATGTTGACAAGCTTCAAAAACTAATTCATATGTTTCGTCAAAATCTCCTGTAAAATACGGATCTGGTACGTTTTTCACTTTAGAATCTGGCACAAAATCCAATAGTTTTTTAACGACGATAGTTGAATCTTCATCGATTTGTTTACGTATGTTGTCCAAGTTATCATCATCCATTGGAATAATGTAATCAAAATGGAGATAATCTTCTTCGCTAATTTGACGAGCAACGAGACCACTTGAATTGATGCCTGCATCCGTCAGCTTTTGAATTGTACCTTCATGCGGTGATTTACCAACATGATAGTCACCTGTTCCGGCAGAGTCGATGACTATTTGATCATCCAACCTCTTTTCACTCACTAAATCTTGAAAAATTGCTTCTGCCATCGGTGAACGACAAATATTCCCGAGACAGACAAATAATACTTTCACCATTCCATCACCCGCTTAATTATAATATAAAATAATAACATTATATTCATAATATCTATTTCCCTCGAATAGTGCTAGTAAACAAGGTTTTTTTGAGTTCATCCATAAATCCTCAAAAAAAGCTTGACATTTGCTTTAATTTTTCTGAAAATTTAGTTGATAGCCAATTATCTAAAAAAGGAGGAATGCGATGATGGGACAGTTAAATGATATTCTCAGTAAGGCAAGTGATATTGTTTGGGGAATTCCCCTTCTTGTGCTTCTCGTTGGTACAGGTCTCTATTTGACGATTCGTCTTGGTTTTTTACAGTTTCACAGTATGGGTTATGCACTTAAATTATCTTTTTCTAAAAAAGGGCAAGACAAAAAGTCAGATGGTGATATCTCACATTACCAAGCATTGACGACTGCGATGGCTGCTACAATTGGTACCGGTAACATTGCCGGGGTTGCCACAGCTGTCGTACTTGGGGGACCGGGTGCTGTCTTTTGGATGTGGATCACGGCATTAGTCGGTATGGCGACGAAATATGCTGAGGCATTGCTGGCTGTAAAGTATCGTGTCCAAAGTAAAGATGGAACGATGTCTGGTGGGCCGATGTATTACTTAGAAAAAGGATTGAACGCTAAATGGCTCGGTGTACTCTTCGCTTTATTCGGAGCGATTGCGGCGTTCGGTATCGGAAACATGGTGCAATCGAACTCGGTTTCTGATGTTCTTGCAAGTAACTTCAATGTTCACGGGGCTGTCACTGGTATTGTTTTGGCAGTATTAGCCGGGCTTGTTATTATTGGCGGTATCAAAAGTATCGGAAAAGTAACTGCATTTTTTGTACCGATTATGGCAGCGCTTTATCTCATAGGTGGGCTCATTATTTTATTTGTAAATTTCGATTTAGTACCTGCCGCGCTTGGATTAATTTTCACAGATGCATTTACTGGTAATGCAGTTGCTGGTGGTGCAATTGGTGCCGTTATCCGTTACGGGGTTGCTCGTGGGGTCTTCTCGAACGAAGCTGGTTTAGGTTCTGCCCCGATTGCAGCAGCTGCTGCTAAAACGGACTACCCTGCTAGACAGGCGTTAGTTTCCATGACGCAAGTGCTGATTGATACGATTATCGTTTGTTCTGTTACTGGTATTACAATCGTTATGGCGGGCTCCGAATTTTTCGCAGGTGGATATGATGGAGCGGATCTAACATCTGCTGCGTTCGGACACTTCTTAGGAGACTTCGGTAGCTACATTGTTGCTTTCGGTCTAGTATTCTTCGCTTTTTCCACTTTACTAGGCTGGTCTTATTACGGAGAGAAATGTTTTAACTACCTAACGAATGAACGTGGTTTATTCATTTACCGAGTCGTCTTCATCGGGTTGATTTTTGTCGGTGCAGTCGCTCAGCTAAAAACGGTTTGGGTTTTTGCAGACGTCATGAACGGACTAATGGCCTTCCCGAACTTAATCGGGTTACTCGGTCTTTCTGGCATTGTCGTTGCAGAAACAAAACGATTCTCTTCTGTTGCCAAAGAAGAACGAAGGAAAGCCAGTTAAATTAATTTAAACTGAAAAGGGCCGATCTTGGATTTACCAAGACCGGCTCTTCTTATGTTGTGAGCGGTGCAATACAGCTCTCATCGTTATTTTTAGGTGAGTTGACGTAAGAATCGACTTCATAGCGATCAAACGCAACATCATCCAATGACATTAACCAGTCACGCATTTCAGTCGCATCCTTTTGTTCATACGTAATCCATTCTTGTTCATGGGATTTAGGCAATATGACTGGCATACGATGATGAATCGGCTGCATAAATGCATTCGATTCTTTCGTTAAAATCGTACACGTAATATATTCGTCTTCCTCTTCACGATAGCGATCCCATAAGCCAGCGAACGTAAAGAGCTGTTGGTCATCGCGAAAGATTCGTTGCGGCTTCTTCTTTCCGTCTTCTTTCATCCATTCGTAAAAACTATCCGCAACAATCAAACAGCGTCTTCGTTCCATTAATCGTTTAAAGCTTGGTTTTTCATCGGCGGTTTCCAAGCGTGCGTTAATCATCTTATTGCCAATGGATAAATCTTTCGCCCACAAAGGAACCAAACCCCAACGCATCATTCCGCCACGATTTTTCTGCCCATCGTTAACAATCGTCAGTACGTCCTGTGTCGGGGCGATGTTATAACTCGGGTTCCAATCCAGTAATTCATCTAAATCAAAAGCTTCCATTATTTGTTCTGGTGAAGCAGTTAACGTAAAGCGACCACACATACGCACACCTCTCCTTTTGATTCATTAATTTCTTGCTTTCCGCTATCTTTTGAATACTAACTTATTTTTTCGTCTGATCCATAGCCTCTTGAATCCTTTTTTTCGTTTCATCAGCTAGCTCGTCAAGGCTCATATGTTCATATTCTTCTGGCAGTATTGGATCACAAACTGTTAAGTACACTTTCCCTTTTCGAATTCGATTATTGTTGGCTTCCATAATATTGTAAGTGCCATTAATCATCACCGGTTGAACAGGGACATTTGCCTTTCTGGCCAAAGATAAACTACCGCTTTTAAATTCAAGCAATTCATCCCTTCTCGCCCGCGTGCCTTCTGGGAAAATCAATAAGCTATGACCGTCTTTCAGCAACTCAATCCCTTGCTTAAATGTCTTTAATGATTGTCGACGATCTTTTCGGTCCAAAAAAAGACAGTCCATTTTCTCCATCCACGTTCGAGCAATCGGGATCTTTTTTACTTCAATTTTTGAAATAAATCCAAATGGCTTTTTCAAGTAACCGAGAAGTGCAAAAATATCAAAATTGCCTTGGTGGTTTGAGACAAACAATACTTGTGAGTCATGGATTTTCTCTTCTCCGTTAACGACAATTTTGCTACCTGTAGACTTAAAAATACTTCTACCGATTTTTTTAGGAAGTTTGTGCACGATTGCATTGTATTCCTCACGGCTATAGTTTTTTCTGTCCATCTTTTTTATTTTATTCAATATTGGAACAGACCGAAGCACTCGATAAATGCTTACGATCAATGTTTTTAATGTGCGCACCGTCATCCATCCCTCTTTGTTGTATGATGTTGTTGTTTATAGAACGATTCACTTATCATTGTATAGAAAAACACCTATGAAAAAAAGCTCTTTTGACTAACATACGGTTTTATTACCAAGCTTATCATTCCTATGGTAAAATAATTTCTAGAATATACAAAGTGAGGGATTTTGCATGTATCGAAATATCATCGAGCAAGCAGATGTGGTTATTTTTGATTTGGACGGAACATTGTATGAAGGTAAAGGGCATTTTAAATTACATACAGAAAACTTAAAATCCCGAGTACGTGAAGATTTACGAGAAGCATTTCAAGAGAAATACAATGAATATGAAAATGGCGAATCACCTCTTCAAATCGGTAAAATTTATGACGGCGAAAGAGATTTAATTTGGTCGTGGGACCCTTTTCAAGAAACATTGACAGAAGCTAGAAACTGGGACAATGAAGTCGTAGAAATAGAGAATGCTCCTTCTTTTATGCAAGCGAGTGACTTTGACTTTAACAAATGGGTACCGATTGGTGACGGCTGGTGGCCACCTTATGCAGTGGCACGTCACTTTGGCGTCCATGTGAAGGAAATCCAAGAGTCGTATAACCAGACAAAAGTACAAATGGCAGAACTCGAAGGATTTTTGAATCAGACACCTGGTTTGAAGGATTATTTGCAAGAGCTTTCGAAACGCAAGACGTTAGTCGTTTGTACGAATAGTGATTTAGAAGATGCGAAAAGATTACTAAGCTTTTTAGAGTTAGAGCAATTTTTTGTCGAAGTGATTCCATCCGCATTGAAGCCTGTCAATACAAAGAAACACTTTAATTATGTCATCGAAAAATATAATGTAGATGCTGAGAAAGTTGTTTCTGTCGGTGATAACTTTATGAACGAAATTGCACCAGCCTTACAGCTTGGAATGAGTACCGTATGGATTAGCGATGTCGATGAGTCACCTGTTGATGACGATCGATTGGTTTTAACGAATACATTAGCGACATTTGAATAAGTGCAGTTTCAGAAACCTGCTCTTTCGATGAGCAGGTTTCTTTTTTTATGATAGTTAAGAATTATTACATGATCGATAATGATGTAATTCATTTGTTATCTATTTTTAACAAAATTTCATTCAAAAAATGTTAAACTGACGAGGTATAGGAAATAGTTATATAGAAATCATTTCCTCTTCAACCAAGAGGATATCAGTTGACACAATTCGTCACATAACGAACAATAAAAAATGAAGCGAAACAATGAATAATTACGTAAACTTCGAGAAAAATTACCACACAAGAGAGATGGAGGCAACACAATGTTTTCAAATACTGCAATTGGAATTGACTTAGGTACTGCTAACCTGTTGATATATACAAAGAATAAAGGAATTGTTTTCAATGAACCTTCAGTTGTCGCAATAGATACACATACTGGAAAAGTATTGGCAGTAGGTAATGAAGCAAAAGAAATGATCGGAAAAACACCTCATAATATTCAATCCATTCGTCCATTAAAAGACGGAGTCATTGCTGATTATGAAATTACGTCACAAATGCTTAGTACAATGCTTAAAAAAGTAAGTAAAAAACTCGGTGTTTCTTTAAGAAAACCAAATGTAATTGTTTGTGCACCGACCGGTTCTACTTCTGTTGAACGTCGTGCCATCGACAATGCTATTCGTGAATATGGCGCTAAACAAGTACACATTATTGAAGAACCAGTCGCTGCAGCTATCGGAGCTGGACTACCTGTTGAAGAGCCTGTTTCCAATATGGTCGTTGACATTGGTGGTGGAACAAGCGAAGTAGCGATTATTTCCTTTGGTGGCGTTGTTTCAGCGAAATCAATTCGCACAGGCGGGGACCATATGGATAGCGCGATCATTCAGCATGTTCGCAAAAAATATAATGTCCTCATTGGTGAGCGAACAGCGGAAAACGTCAAAATGGAAATCGGTTATGCTTTAGTCGACCACGATCCGCTCACTATGGAAGTACGTGGGCGAGACTTGGTGACAGGTTTACCAAAAACGATTGAACTCAACTCACATGAAATTCAGCAGGCACTCCGTGAGTCATTGGAAGCCATTTTGGAGGCCATCCGTGACACCCTTGAAAACTGTCCACCAGAATTAAGTGGTGACATTGTCGATCATGGGATTATGCTAACCGGTGGCGGTGCACTCTTGAAAGGCATGCAAGACTGGTTATCCAACGAAATCGATGTTCCTGTGCACATTGCCGAGAACCCGATTGAATGCGTTGCTGTTGGTACCGGGAAATCACTGAGTATCATTCATAAACTTCAAAAAGCGACAAAATAATTAACTTATCAATCACATACGTCACATTTGCATATCATCCTGTGGGTGGTGTGCTTTTTGGCGTGGATTGAATAAGCTATTTTTATCGTCCATGTGGTGTACTTTCGTCGTATTTGTTTTGTAACAAAAATCCCGCTACCTTTTCAATCAGGTAACGGGGTCCGGTTAATTCGTCGTTTCAATTGCTTTCTTATCTTTTTTTGAAAATCGCTTGATGTTCTTCAAATTCAAATTAACGAGTAGGACGCCACCGACCACAAGGATTCCACCGAAAATTTGAGCTGGAACAAGTTTTTCATTTAAAAATATGACAGCCATGATTGTTGTAAAGACAGGTAACAAGTTCAAAAAAATGCTCGCTAACGAAGGACCTAAATTCGAGACGGATTTATTCCAAAAAATAAGCCCAATTACTGACGGAAAAATCCCTAGGTATAACAATCCGGCTATGCCCTTATAATCCGTGATTTCAACATGAAACCCATTGATGATCCAATTCGCAATAGCAAACGGCAAGATAATCAAAAAGCCCATTCCCAGCATGATCACTACACCGCCATACACAGGAAACTTGTGATTATGTTGCTTGACATACATTCCATAAATCGCCCAAATTAGAACAGCAACAATCATGAAGATGTCACCAATATTGAAATCGAGCGCTAATAAAACTTCCAACGAACCATTCGCAATGACCCAGATTGCTCCAATAAAGGAAATTCCAGCTCCGATTAATTGTCGTCTCGTCAACCGTTCCTTTAATATGAAATAACCTAGAAAAATAGAAAAAACTGGTGTCGTTGCTTCAACAATTCCAGCGTTTGTCGATGATGTATAGTTTAAGGATAAGTAAACAAAGAAGTTAAAAAATGAAATGCCAGTCACAGCAAACGCAAATAAGTATTTCCAATTTTCCTTCCATATGTCCATATGATATTTCACCTGTTTATAACCAATAGGCAAAGTAATGAGGAAAGCAATGAATAAACGAAAGAACACTACAGTTACAGGTGACATATGGCTAACTGCTTTACCGACTACCAAGTTGCTGGAAAAGATGGTAACCGCAATCAACACAAATATATAAGACCTAACCACCAAATCACCACCTAAAGACTATCATACTCTTTATTAATATATGTTCAATGGTGCATAACTGTTTTAACTTATGCTTGCTAGGCTAAACACTACCTAACAACCGCCGTATTTCGACTGAAATCAAATTCGTGATTGCGTTTCGGGTGATTAGGCGCTAGCTATTCCACCGAAACTTCACTCTCGTTTCTGATTCGGGGGATTATCGCTTCTGATCTAGGGGATTAGATGCTTTATCAACGACATTTGGCGCTGCGTTGAGTGCCGTTCGGGTGTTGAGACCGCTCCTCGATGACTTTTCACGTTTCATAAGCTGCCATTCGGATATCGAGACAGCTTCTCGACGACTTTTTGCACTTCATAAGCCACTGTTCGGGCGTTGAGACGGCTTCTCGGATTAAGTCCATATAATTGTGTAAAAAGAATAGGTCATCCTTCTCTCCTGTGTTAAAGTGATTTCAACCACAAAAT
>NZ_JAGSIE010000028.1 GCF_018138385.1 Allobacillus saliphilus | reverse complement strand
GACTACGGGGATAGCCTGATTATTTCCGCTCAATAGAGTGGATGACCCAGGAATCTCCCTCCTCAAAACGCGCTAGCATTTAGGTGGGAGTAGTTCAAACGTTCACAAATCAATAGTTTGTCTCCTGTTTTAGCAAGATACATGTTTACAAATTCTCCATGACGGTTAAATAAAAACTGTAAGCTTTCTAAAGCTTTTACTGATTTTAATTACAACCTGAACATTGCACAACAAGGAGGATTTAATATGTCAGATAAAGGTTTTGAAGAGAACGTAAAAGGTTCAATGGATAAAGTGAAAGGAAAAGCGAAAGAGGAATATGGTGAAATGACAGACGATGCTTCGAAAGAAATCGAAGGCAAGAAAGATCAAGTAAAAGGCGAAGCCAAAAAGAAATACGGCGATATGAAAGATAAGTTTAGCGATGATGATGAAAAATAATCGTTAAGATATGCAAAGCAACTTGTTGTTATTCAACAGGTTGCTTTTTTCATTTGGAATTTCGTTCGTAATCTATTCAACAGAAATGATCCCCCATTAAATAATTCACATAGTTTACAAAACCATTACCCTCACGTACAATATCCTATGTACCAATCATCCTACAACTTTTACGGAGGAACGAAAATGATTCAAAAAATAAATCGTTTATCGTTGGTGGAACAGGTTGCTGCACAAATGGAGCAATTAATTGAACAAGGACAGTGGAAGATAGAAGAAAAGCTTCCGCCTGAGATGGAGCTAATGGAAAAGTTCGGCGTCAGTCGCAACACATTACGTGAGGCGATTCGGGCATTAGTACACGCTGGTTTATTGGAAACAAAACAAGGGAGTGGAACGCTCGTCAAATCAGCGAGTGTTTTAGGCGCTGCTTTAAAACGTCATGTGAAGAAATCTACGATGTTAGAAACGCTTGAAGTGCGTTTTTCACTTGAGAAACAAGCTGCTAAAATGGCTGCTGAACGTCGAACAGAAGAAGACTTGACGAAACTTGAAGCAATTGTTTTAAAAACTAAAGTTGCTTCTGAAAAAGAAGACATAGATCAATTTATTACTTCTGACATTGAATTTCATAAAGCGATTGTTCAAGCTTCTGGCAATCAGTTACTCATTGATTTATATGAGCATATGACGGATTTATTATATTCATTTGTCCATGATTTCTTAGATATGCAGCCTTCTTTTCAGTTGGAGCAAGGACTTCACCTAAATTTATTGGATGCGATTCAGAAACAGGATCAAGCGTCTGCTGCAATGTATGTTGAGAATGATATGGAAGTATTAAAAGATTACATATTGAAGATGACGGAGGAGTAGTTTTGAGTAAGCAAACAGGAATACAAACAGACAACAATACTACGAGAGCCAGTTGGCTATTATTAATTGGTGTGATTTTAATCGGTTCAAACTTAAGGGTACCTATTACTTCAGTCGGGGCATTGATTACATTTATCCGTGACGATCTCGGAATTAGTAACTCTGTCGCAGGGCTAATTACCACGTTACCATTGCTAGCTTTTGCGGTGTTTTCACCATTTACACCGAGGATTGCAAGAAAAATTGGTATGGAATGGACAATTGGTTTGTCGATGATGTTGCTAATCGCCGGGATTGCGATTCGTTCGATTACCGGCATTGGCTTTTTATTTATAGGAACTTTATTTATTGGCTTGGCGATTGCCGTTGGGAACGTCTTAATACCAGCAATTATTAAGATGAGTTTTCCTTTTAAAATTGGGCTCATGACAGGTATATATGCTGTATTTATGAACATTTTCGGTGCTTTAGGTTCCGGGTTGAGTGTACCAGCTTCCTCGATTGGCAATATGGGATGGCAAGGTGCGCTAGGTGTATGGGGATTGCTTGCTGTCATCGCGTTGCTCATCTGGACTCCTCAACTACGCAAAAAAGGTGATTCATCACCGAAAGTGAATGTACAAACGGAGCAAAAAACGAATTTATGGCGTTCTCCGTTAGCTTGGGCTGTTACGGTTTTTATGGGCGGACAGTCTTTGGCCTTTTACACATTAATCACGTGGATGCCAGATGTGTTGAATTCAATTGGTTATAACGCAAGCACAGCCGGTTGGATGGTCTTTCTGTTACAAGCAGCCATTATCCCGACAACACTTGTCATGCCAATGGTTGCAGAAAAAATGAAGAATCAGGTCGGTTTGGCAATTGGAGCTGCTGTCATGTTTATCATCGGGTTTTCTGGATTGCTGCTCGGTAATATGGCATTCGTACCAGTATCAGCCATTTTACTCGGAGTTGCTGGAGGAAGTTGCTTCAGTCTTTCCATGATGTTCTTTACGTTAAGAACAAGAGACGGGAAAGAAGCGGCCGAATTATCAGGAATGGCGCAATCATTTGGATACTTGCTAGCTGCAGTCGGCCCTGTCTTTGTCGGTACATTGTATGACATAAGTGGTAGCTGGACGATGCCGATCGCATTTTTAATCGTGATTTCAATCATCATTCTGATTGCAGGTATTATATCTGGTAAGGAAGGTTTAGTCTCTGATCGATCTAAACAACAACATAAAAGAGATTTAGCTGGAGTTAATTAATCTAAAACAACGCTTGGGTATCGATTGCCTAAGCGTTGTTTTTCTTATGGTTTTATTCTTTTGAGATGTATAGGGAAAAACTGGGATTCAAAACTGTGCTAAACTATTAATAGAGGTGTATGTAAAAAATACACGAGCTAGAACCATATTCAATCATTGCTATTCAGTTTACTCACGCTAGAAACATGCTAGTAACAACAAGAAAAGGGAGTTGGAAGCAAAATTGTTTAAGACAAAATCATTCAACACATTTAATTTTTCAGTGTTGATTCTTATCGTTTTGACATTGTTTGTTGCAGGTTGCCAATCTGAAGATGTGGCTACAGAGGAAGAAGACCAGGATATTAATTACAGTGAAGAAGTAAACCATACAATTATTGGCATAGAGCCAGGTGCAGGCATTACTGTGACAACTGAAAAAGCCATTGATGAATATGAAAATTTAGAAGGTTGGAAGCTTGAGCAATCATCAACCACTGCTATGACAGCAGCACTTGATGATGCTATAGAAAAGGAAGAACCAATTATTATTACAGGCTGGAATCCGCATTGGATTTTTGCGAAGTATCCAGACATGAAGTATTTAGAAGACCCTGATAATGTTTATGGTGACGAAGAAGTGATTAAAACCCTTGCACGTAAGGGACTAAAAGAAGATATGCCTAATGCATATAAACTAATTGATCAATTTCAATGGGACATCGAAGATATGGAAGGGATTATGTATGAGACTCACCAAACGGGCGATGATTTGAAGGATGTCGCCAAGCGTTGGGTAAAAGATAATCCAGACAAAGTAGCGAAGTGGACAGAAGGTGTTGAGAAAACAGATGGAAAATCGATAGAATTGACATCAACACAATGGGATTCTGAACTATCAGCGACTTATGTTGTGGCAGAAGTACTAGAAGAATATGGCTATGATGTTACCGTAACACCTGTTGATTTGGCAATTGTTTATGAATCGGTTGCAAGCGGCGATGCCGATGCAACATTAGCGGTTTGGATGCCTATTACAACGAAAGCATTCTATGATAAACACGAAGGTAACTTTGACGACTTAGGTGAAAACCTTACCGGAGCTAAAATCGGTTTAGTCGTTCCCGAATATATGGATATTAACTCGATTGAAGATCTAGAGCCAGCAAAATAATGAGCATTTAAATAAAACGACTTGAACTCTCTAATGAGTTCGAGTCGTTTTTCATAATTCATCGTAATAATTCTTAAGAGACGGCTTTTAATCCTGTTACGCCAATAATTATAATGATTAAACTGATGATTCGTCCTAAGCTCTTTGATTCATTAAAGAAAATCATGTTTACAATTACTGCAGCCGCGGTTCCTATGCCGATCCAAACGGCGTAAGCTACACTGACCTGAAGATAATTAAAGGATGTATAGAGAAATAGAAATGCGCCGCCGAAACCACCGAAAAAGAGTAATGTGTTAAAAAGTGTTTTCCGTTCGCTGAATTTATTTAACCCAATAACGCCAACTAATTCGAGTATGGCTGCAAAAGATACGTAAACCCAACCCATATTAAGCACCTCCTTGTTCAGGTTCTAATTTTGATTCAGGTTTTTGATCTGCTAGGTTTAAAGCAATAACGCCGATGACAAGGATACTGATAAATAATCCTTTTTCCGCACTGAACGATTCTCCAAAAATAAAGACATCCATTAGCGAAGTACCAACTGCGCCGGCAGCTGCGAAAACAGCATACACCGTTCCTGTCGGTAATGACTCACATGCTTTTGAGAGAATAATAAAGTCTAAGACTATGATAGGAATAATAATTGCCCAATGCCACCAAGCAGAAGCGACGTTGAATCCGAAAATCCAAAATAATTCTAATAAACTTGTTAAGCTGACATAAAACCAAGCTCTTTTCATAAAAATTTCCTTCCTCATATGTGATTAGATTTAATTTAAATTTTTAGTGAATGAACGTCAGTCATTTTCAGATAAAATAAAAGGACGCTACGTGTGAGCGCCTAAAGCTTTGATCAAAAAGTAATATAATTCTTTTTGGTGTTCTTTGACAGCCTCTGTCTCTTGCTGATCATAAAGATATGCTTGCTCTGCCGCTGATTCAATCGTTCCGACTATAATTTTAGCAGTATATTTCACATTTAGTTCGGAATCAATTACCTGGTCTTTCATCCCGTTTCGCAATAGCTCTTCTATCCATTCGTATAAAGGGGCATAGATAATTTCCCAATTACCTACATACTGCGTTTGTGTTAATCCGGTGTATAGCAGTTTCGTAAGCTCTTTATATGTTTCTGTTAAATCGAAAATGACATGAATGATATCATTGATCTGCTGCTGAATAGGGCCACCGCTTACTTTTTTATTAAGACCTTCTAGTATTTTGTTGACCATCACTTCAGCAATCGCAGGCATAACTGCTAATTTAGAAGAAAAGTATAAATAAAAAGTCCCTTGAGCAATACCCGCTTTCTTTACAATCTCTGAAATTGTTGCTTTTTCAATTCCTTTTTCGGAGAAAACATCAATTGCCGATTGAATGATTCGTTCTTTTTTATCGATGCGACTCACGCCCTTCTTTCCAATATGACTGAATGTCATTCATTTTCAATTATATGCCGATTTTTAGAAAAATCAACTGATAAGTTCGATATGTTTCCACTTCATAATAAAGACGAGCGGTTTTGCTACTGCATTCATGTGAATCCTTCAGCGTTAATTCTAAATCCTTCAGTGTTAACCCGCTACTTTTCAGTGTTAAGCAACCTAACTATAAAAAAAGCACCTACCGAAGTCAGTTCTCGTTTTATTGATCATTCACAACTTACAATTACGCTTACTGTGCAGTCAATCCACCATCAATTACAAATTCTGAACCTGTGGAATAGCTAGATTCATCAGATGCTAAGAATAGTACCATATTGGATACTTCTTCAGGCTGTGCGACACGCTTCATTGGAATGCTTTTCGAGAACTCTTCAACTGCAGCTTTTGTGTCTTCTTGAACAACCATTGGTGTAGCGATGACACCTGGGTGTACAGAGTTTACGCGAATGCCCATTGGAGACAAGTTAAGAGCAGCTGCTTTCGTCATACCACGAACAGCGAACTTCGTATCTGTGTATCCGATTGCTCCTCCAACTAGGCCATTCATTGAAGAAATGTTAACAATCGAACCGCTACCTGCTTTTTTCATAGATGGTGCTACTGCTTTCATTCCTAGGAATACAGATACTTGGTTAATTTCAACCGTACGCTTGTATTCTTCTAATGTTAGGTCGAAGAGGCTTTTTGCCAAAGTAATTCCAGCGTTGTTCACAAGCACGTTAGCCGGTCCAAATGTTTCTTCTGTTTTCTCAATAACAGTCGTCCAATCTTCTTCGGATGTTACATTTTGTTTTACGAAAAGAGCATTTTCGTCCAGTTCATTTGCTAATGCCTCGCCTTTTTCTTCGTTCAAGTCTGTTAGTACGACTTTTGCTCCTTGCTCAATGAATAACTTTGCGTGAGATGCACCCATACCTTGTGCTGCCCCAGTAATAATTGCTACTTTATTTGCTAAACGACTCATAGGGTAATCCTCCTTGAATGATAGTGTGCAAGAATTCTTAGATGTCTTCACTCTTTTCATTTAAAACGAAGAAATAAGCTTGTTCAATTGTTTTGCTTTAGTTAGACGAAGTGTTTTTAAATGAAAAATTCAGAATGTATTTCAAGGAGATCATCGTTAGGAAATTATTAAAAAGTCGTTAAAAATTCATTGACTTATCAATAACGACATTGCAATCGTAAAATGATTTGACTACAATAAAAATATTGCAAAAAACAGAGACCAGACGAGGAGTTCACCGATGAAGCCCAAAAAAATCACTATATATATTTTAGTAGTCCTAGGAATATTAGTGGCTTTCTACATTAATAAAATCCTGTTAACTGATGATGACAGCGATTCTACAGATCCATTAAATGAGATTAACAAAGAAACGGAGCATTCAGCATATTCCGGAGTCAATATCATAACTGAAATCGCAGACGAATCATCTTATAACATGGCGATTCACTATCCTGAATTTGCAGGTGAGTCTTTAAATGAGGAAATAGAAGATTATATATCTATGTCTAAACAAGACTTTTTAACAGAGGTAAAAGAAAATGAAGATATACTTCAAGAATTGCCTGCTACGCTAAACGTTTTGTTTAATATTCATCCTGTAAATGAAAATATTTATTCAATTGTATTTCATAAAGAAAGTTATGTTACCGGCGCGAACGGCTACCAAAGTTCAAAAGTTCGATTAGTAGATGTCGAGCAAGAGAGATTTATTGAGCAATCAGAAATTCTAATCGATAACAAAGAAAATAGAAATAAAATCTACAACTTATTACTCGAAAGATTTCAACAACAAGAGGAATCCTATTTATTTGAAGACTTTTTAAAGGAATGGACAGAAAGCGAAGATAATCAATTTACAAATATGTTCTTTAAAGACCAGTCTGTTGTTTTTAAGTTTGATAAATATGAGGTGACTGCTGGTGCTGCAGGATCTCCCGAAATTTCAATACCTTTTCATAAAATGAAAGATATGTTTACGGACGGATGGAAAGAAAAAATCAATTTTGATCCTAAAGAAGAGCCGGAGCCAAGCAAAGAAGATGAATCGGAGACACCGAAGCCAAGCGAAAACGATGACGCGGGTGAAGAATCAAAAGAAGATGCAAATTCGAATAAAAAGAAAGTCGCTTTAACGTTCGATGACGGTCCACATCCAACAAACACATTGCAGATCCTTGAGTTGTTGGATAAACATGATGCGAAAGCTACTTTTTTCATGTTAGGGAACCGGGTTGACTTCTATCCAGACATTGCAAAAGTTATTGCGGAGAAAGGCCATGAGTTGGGAAATCATACGTGGACGCATAAAGACTTGACGACACTTGGTCAAGAAGAGATTAGCGAAGAAGTCGAAGTAACAAATGAAACGATATTGAGTGCAACAGGCGAAGAGCCGACAGTATTCCGGCCACCGTATGGAGCGATCGATGATCAAGTGCGAGAAGTTCTAGGGCTTCCACCAATATTATGGACAATCGATACTTTGGATTGGAAGTCTCGTGATCCTGATCAAATCGTTAAAATCGTTGAAGAAAACGTTACAGATGGTTCAGTAATTTTGATGCACGATATTCATGAAACAACGGTAACAGCAGTAGAGAGAATTTTAAATTCATTAGAAAAAGAAGGATATGAATTCGTGACGGTATCTGAAATAGAATCCAATTGAACAAATGATATTTAATTAAAAAATCCGAACGACGATTCTTGAAATAAACGAATCGGTTCGGATTTTTTTAGATGACATTAGGTTTAGTCTCTTCCTTAGATTAATAAAATAACTTTGGTCCATGCGCATGGGTATTTGATAAGTGTTGTTTCTTTTTTCTTTTTGGATTGAATTTATTGGCTACTAACGAATCGCAGGAGTCATCGAATTGAAAAGGGATGACTTGTTCATAAGGTGGCGGTGTGAGTTGAACATTTAAAGAATTACGATAAGGTGTATCGATACTTCGGCTTTCTATATCTCGATCTCTTTGCAATTGTCTTGTCACAAGCTCACCGACTTGCCTTCCAAGTCGTAAGCCTTGCTCGTTATCAACTGGAAAGTGGACGCCAGCGTATAATCGAGATTGTGCGGCTTCCTCTGCTAGCTCGTGTAGCTGCCTTCTCTCTGCCGGGAAAAAATAAGATAAAATGACTGCAGCCGCACCAGCGACTGCTGCGTGCCCAGATGGATAAGTAGGATGTCTTGGTGTGCAAAGGAACGTAGCTAACTTTTCGTCTAATTGGTTCGGGCGTGCAACGAGCCATTTAAATTTATAAAACCATGTCACAACAAATGCATCGTTGATTCCGGCATGCAACGCAGCTAAAATTCTTGCACCTCTTGGAGCTTCAACACCGTAAGAATCGATGAGCTAATCTGCAATTGGTGTCCATTGTTTTGTCGCAACTCCTGTACCCCAATAGGCCGCAATCGCTTTCTGTTCTCTCGTTAAATTCCGTTGTGTTCATTGTACGACGGTTAATTGTTGTTCCCAATTAATTGTACTAGGATGACGAACTTGAAAAGGGATCGTTTCACCAGTAAAGGTAGATACCCATTTTTCATCTTCTAACTGAATGAAATATGTCGTCCAGCTTCCTGCAAATGGAGCTTCGGGATTTTCAACAGGTCTTGATTCCCCCGCGTAAGGGAGTTCATCCCAACGAGGGTAATTCGTCGTTCTGGATTTGCTCAATGTGATGGACCTCTCTTTTAAAAAACTTTATAGTTATCATATGTCGTTATATCGTTGTGGTATAGGCTGATATAGATGGAATTCTTTATAGTTAAAATAAAAGAGAGGAGGGTCATAAAAGATTTCCGTACACTTACTGAGTGATTTTCTTTATATTAATCTTGTAATTCATTTTTGAGTATGATAGTCTTAACACAATATATTGATTTGTTTTTAGTTCATTTAAACTATATATAGTAATTTGGGGTTAAGGTGACATATTTGTCTTAATAGGGAATCCAGTGAAATGCTGGAACTGCCCCCGCAACTGTAAGTGTATCAGGTTAGACGTCCACTGTATTGCTCGTTTCACGATGGCAATATGGGAAGGGCTCTAATAGATGTTAAGCGCACGAGTCAGGAGACCTGCCGTAACTCTCAAGTTTCATTTCTCCGGGGTGAGGGATTATGAAACGATAGAAAAGTGTGCTTACAGAGGATATTTCTGTCGTTTTATAGTCGTTCAACTCGTTGAGAGGAACGACTATTTTTTGTTGGAATTAAAGAGGAGGGACGATGGATGATTACCGAACTAACTGTAAATGAGGAATCCATACGACAAGCGATTGATGAAGCGGCAGACGGACTACCGATCGAAACAGGTCCATATAAAGAAAAGTCGTTAAAAAGCATTCAACCAGATATGGAATATGAAAAAATAACAGATTTATTGATTAAAAATGCACTTGAAAACATTGATGAAGCAACACCGGATTGGAAGTATGTTGCAGCAAGACTTTATCTACGTGAGCTTTATAAAAAGGCAGGAGAAAACCGGAACGTCGATCCACGTATTGGCTACGGATCTTTTTATCAACTCATCCAAACGTTAACGGAAAAAGGTATTTACTCGGAAGCGATTTTGACGAAATATACAAAGGATGAAATTGATCATTTTCAAACGGTCATTGATCCTAAAAAAGATATGTTGTTTGACTATTTGGCTTTATATACATTGGCAACGCGTTACACGGCGACAGACCATGAAAAAAATGTATATGAATTGCCTCAAGAGCGTTGGATGATTATCGCGATGTATTTAATGCAAGATGAGCGTGTAGAGAAGCGGAGAGAGCTTGTAACTGAAGCGTATTGGGCATTAAGTAATTTATACATGACGGTTGCCACACCAACGTTGAATAATGCCGGAAAAACACATGGCCAACTATCCAGTTGTTTCATCGATACGGTGGAGGACAGTTTGCAGGGGATCTACGACAGTAACACGGATATAGCTAACCTATCGAAAAACGGTGGAGGTATTGGTGTTTACATGGGAAAAGTAAGAGCCCGCGGAAGTTCGATTAAAGGATTCAGTGGAATGTCCAGTGGGATCGTGCCATGGGTGAAGCAGTTGAATAATACAGCGGTCAGTGTCGACCAGTTGGGCACGAGAAAAGGAGCTATTGCTGTTTATTTAGATATTTGGCATCAAGACATTGAGTTGTTCCTTGATTTGAAGCTAAACAATGGTGATGAGCGCATGAGAGCGCATGATATATTTCCAGGTGTGACACTTCCGGATTTATTTATGGAAACGGTGGAAGAGCGCGGTGACTGGTATTTATTTGACCCACATGAAGTGAAACAAGTCATGGGCTATTCATTAGAAGACTTTTATGATGAAGAAAAGGGAAGCGGCTCCTTCCGAGAAAAATACAATGAGTGTGTTCAAAATGACCAATTGAGTAAGAAAAAAGTGAAAGCAATTGATTTGATGAAACGGATCATGCGCTCTCAATTGGAGTCGGGGACACCATTTATGTTTTACCGAGATGAAGTGAACCGACAAAATGTCAATTCACATACTGGAATGATTTATTGCTCTAACCTTTGTACGGAGATTACGCAAAACCAATCCCCGACCGAATTAGTGGAAGAATACATTGAAGAAGAAAATACGATTGTTAAAAAATATAAAGCAGGCGACTTCGTTGTCTGTAATCTTAGCTCAATTAACCTCGGTCGCGCGGTACCTGACAATGTCATTGAGCGGTTGATCACGATTCAAGTCCGTATGCTCGATAACGTCATTGATTTAAACAATCTGCCTGTGAAGCAAGCGGTTGTGACGAATCATAAATATCGTGCGATCGGCCTAGGAACATTTGGTTGGCATCACTTACTTGCACAGAAAAATATCGAATGGGAAACGGATCAAGCTGTGCAATACGCCGATGAACTATATGAAAAGATTGCTTACTACACGATTAAAACAAGTGCAGCTTTGGCGAAAGAAAAAGGAAGCTATCCATATTTTGAAGGAAGCAAATGGAGTACAGGGGAATATTTTGACCAGAAGGATTATTCAAACGAGCAGTGGACGGAATTAAAAGAAGAAGTTCAAAAGCATGGGATTCGAAATAGTTATCTGATGGCCGTTGCGCCAAATTCTTCTACATCAATGATTGCGGGCTCAACGGCAAGTATTGATCCGGTTTTTAAACCTTTTTACAGTGAAGAGAAAAAAGACTTTCGCATTCCTGTGACAGCGCCTGATCTCGACCATCATACGTATCACATTTATCGTCGTTCGGCTTATATTCTAGACCAGCGTTGGTCTGTTAAACAAAATGCAGCTCGTCAAAGACATGTCGATCAAAGTATATCTTTTAACTTTTATGTACCTCATACAATCCGAGCTTCAATCCTGCTCAATCTACATCTGCAAGCATGGAAGGAAGGGTTGAAAACGACTTACTATGTTCGTTCGACAGCAAATGACGTCGAAGAGTGTGAGTGGTGTGAAAGTTGAGGGTGATCATTCCTTATTTATCATACAGCGGGAACACGAAAGAAGTAGCGGAGTTAATTGAGGAACGATTAAAGAAGCGGGATGTTTTTGTAGACATGCACCCAATCGGAATTAGTCCTCCGTTTGACCCGATGGATTACGATTTAATTTTTCTCGGTACATTCACGTGGGATTACGGAGGTGTACCTGAAGAAGTGAAAGATTTTATTTTGGAAATTGGATATAAGCCTGATCATATTGCTGTTTTCGGTACAGGAGATACTCAATTCGGTGGAGAGGAATTGTTCTGTAACGCCGTAAACAAGCTTACAAAGTTTTATCACAGTAAATGGCCGGGATTAAAAATCGAACAATCGCCTAGAGGAAGTCAGGAAGAAAAAGTACACAACTGGGTTGAAGGAGTGTTACAACATGGAAAAATCTTTGCTTGAAAGAGCGAAAACGCTTGAACCGCTAAACCCGAATAAATCAACAGGGTTGTTTGGTGGACAATCAAGTGGGATTTTAAACTGGAATGATATCGCTTATCCTCATTGGTATAAAATGTACAAGCGACTATTGGGGAACTACTGGCAAGCGGATGAAGTGAATATGTCTGGTGACGTCAAACAATTTTCAGACTTAACGGAAGCTGAACAAGAGGCCTACTTAAAAATCATTGGCTTGTTATCCACACTTGACGCACCGCAAACGAGAACGGCATTACTCATCTCTTTATATGCAACAGACGCTTCCGTCCAATCAATTATGGCAGTAATTGCTCAACAAGAAGCTGTTCATAATGAAAGTTATTCGTACGTGCTTTCTTCCGTTGTTTCATTGGACGAACAAAACGAATCGTTTCAACACGGAAGAAAAGACCCTGTGTTGCTGAAGCGGAATGAGCAGATCATGCATCAATACAATCAATTTGTTGAAGAGCCGACTATTGAAAACATCTTGAAAACATTAGTTTATACGTCATTATTGGAAGGCATGTTTTTCTATTCCGGTTTTGCCTTCTTCTATAACTTGGCACGGAAAAACAAAATGGTCGGTACATCCACGATGATCAGCTATATTAACCGCGACGAGCTTGAACATGGTCGTTTTATTGCCGAACTGTTCCGGGCAACTTTAGCTGAAAATCCTGAACAGAATACGAGTGAACTGACAGAGTGGGTATACACGCATTTTCAACAATCCGTCGAGCTCGAGATTGAATGGTCACATTATGTTCTTCAAGATGTGGAAGGAATTGATCTCGACGAAATGGCAGGCTACATCAAATACCGTGCCAATAAAATGCTACGGATGATGGGACTTCATGAAATTTATCCTGAACATGTCGAAAACCCGATGAAGTGGATCCGTGCCTATGTCGATAATTTTGATGGTACGAAAACAGACTTCTTCGAACAAAAATCCAGACAGTATACGAAAACAAGTGACTTGAATGGGTTTGATGATTTGTAATTGAATGCAATATCTAAAATAAATCGATTGGAGCGCCGAACGTAACCAGATGTTCGGTGCTTTTTTATTCAAAAAAAAATAACTTGTATACAAAATACTTGTATACAAAATACTTGTATACATGATATACTGTAAAAAATAAAACATTCAGAAAATTAAAAAGGTTGGTGGTGGTAATAGAGAAATTCGATTGCTTACATTTTATTCTCGGAAAGGCACTGCAACAAGTAAAGCAGCTCAGTAAAGAAAAGTTGTCCTCATACGGAATAACATCCGTCCAGTTTGGAGTACTTTATTTCCTTTGGAAAAAGGATGGTCAACTTGGTTCGGAATTAGGAGAGCGCCTACAAATGGACAGCGCAACTGTAACTGGAATTATTGATCGATTGGAACAAGGTGGTTTTATTGAGCGTAGACTCGATTCTAGTGATCGTCGCAATCGTTTTGTGTTTTTAACAGAAAAAGGTCGTCTTCTAGAAGAACCACTAAGTCACAAAATGGATGAATTAGATTCGGAGTTACTGTCACAGTATGATGAAGAAAAAGTTCAAGAATTTAAGCAAATGTTATTTGATATTGGTCTAGGTCTAAAAAAAGGAACAAAAGCAGGTATGTTTTATTGAAATAGTCGTTATAGAAGTGAATTGTACATTTGATAGCAGAAAAATGAATGCGGTTTCATATTGAAAAGTATATCAAGGTGGAGGAGATTCAGTGAAAAACAAAGTAGTCATTGTAACGGGTGGTAGTAGCGGCATGGGAAAAGGCATGGCGAAAAAATTTGCGCAAGAAGGTGCAAAAGTCGTCATCACCGGGCGTTCGATGGAGCGATTACAGGCCGCTCAAGAAGAGATTGAACAAGTTGAAGGGCAAGTTCTTTGTGTAGAAATGGATGTTCGCGACCCAGACAAGGTGCAATATACCATCGAAGAGACGAAAAAAAGATTCGGTGAAATAGACTTTCTAGTGAATAACGCAGCGGGGAACTTTATGTGCGCAGCAGAAGATTTATCGATCAACGGTTGGAACTCAGTCGTAGACATAGTCTTAAATGGGACATGGTATTGTAGCCAAGCTGTCGGCAAAGAGTGGATAAAAACTGGAAAGAAAGGTCGTATTTTAAACATAGTCACTACTTATTCATGGACAGGTGGAGCTGGAGTTATCCATTCCGCTAGTGCGAAAGCAGGTGTCTTAGCAATGACACGAACACTAGCTGTTGAATGGGGTTCGAAGTATGGAATATGTGTAAATGCTATAGCCCCAGGACCGATTGAAGATACGGGTGGATCTGCTAAGCTTTTACAATCAGAAGAGGCTCGAAAACAAGTACTTAAAGGAGTACCTCTTGGCAGACCAGGTAGACCCGAAGAGATTGCAGGTCTAGCGAAGTTTTTATTTTCAGCTGAGGCAGACTACATCAATGGAGATTGTATAACGATGGATGGCGGGGCTTGGCTCAATCGCAGTCCTTTTTAAAACTTATAAATACTTAAACAAAGAAAGGGATGTTTATAAATGGAACATATGTTATTTAGTGATCCTATTATATTGAATGCTAAGCGTTATGGAGATAAAGAGGCAATCTCCTTTAAGGATAAAAGATTTACGTATGCACAGTTTAATCAGCGAATTAATCAATTAGCACACGCTTTACAAAGTGAAGGAATTCAGAAAGGTGATAAAGTTGCTTTTCAACTGATGAATTGTAATCAACTTTATGAGGTTGTTTTTGCTTGTGGAAAAATCGGCGCTGCTTATGTGCCAATTAATTCTCGTTTTGTATCACAGGAGATTAAGCATGTATTAGATGATTCTGAATCCGTTGCTCTAATATTCGACAGTCGGTTTTCTGATGAAGTAAAAGCTATTCAAGACCAAGCAGAACATACCCATCACTATATAAGTGTCGGTGAATCTGAGGTGTCTACTTTTGAATATGAACAATGGATCTCTCAGTTTCCTACTGATGAACCTATACCATCAGAGCCATTAAACGAATTGGACATATTTTGCATTATGTATACAGGTGGAACCACAGGGCGTCCAAAAGGTGCTGTCCGTTCTCATCGGAGTTTATATTTAGTTGCATTGCTTTTTAGTATCGAATTTTCAATTGGACGAGGTGGCAAAGGATTAGTTGCAGGGCCTGCATATGGTGCTGCTGCACTTTCCATATCGATACCAAACTTCTTTGTCGGTAACCCGGTTCATATTATGGAAAAATTTCACCCGGTGGAGGTTTTGGAAGCCATCGAGCAAGAAAAACCAACGACTACGTTTTTGGCTCCTCCAATGTTTGATGCTATCTTTGCCTTACCAGAAGATGTACGAGATCAGTACGATGTTTCATCAATGAAGAGTCTAATCTCTGTAGGAGCCCCGTTGCACACGAGTACGAAAGAAAAGGTCCTATCATTCTTTGCATCATCAGAATTAAACGAATTTTATGGGGCTACTGAACTCGGGGGAGCTGCAAACTTGTTTCCAGAAGACCAAAAGAAGAAAAATCGCTCTGTTGGACTGCCGATGCTTGGAATGGATGTAAAACTGCTTGATGATGATGGCGAAGAGGTCAAGCAAGGCGAAGCGGGTGCTTTTTATGTGAAAGGTATAACCTTATGTGATGAATATTATAAACGTCCGGAAGCCACAGAAGAAGCCTTTAAAGGTGAATGGCTCGGATTAGGTGATATGGGTATTCAAGATGAAGAAGGGTATTATTATATCGTCGATCGAAAGCAAGACATGATTCTATCGGGTGCGATTAATGTTTATCCAGCTGAAATTGAAGAAGTTTTGCATGAACATCCGAATATTGCGGATGTTGCAGTGATCGGTGTACCTCATGAAAAGTGGGGAGAGGTAGCGAAAGCTATTGTTGTACCTCGCGATGAAGAAAAAGCTAATGCTGACGATATTCTGGAATTTTGTAAGGGAAAGCTTGCGAAATTCAAAATTCCTCACTCAGTGGAATTTACAGATGAATTACCTCGTAGTCTTCAAGGGAAGTTATTAAAATACCAAATTCGAGAGAAATTTATTGAAGAAAAAGCTAGATAATAAAATAAAACCTTGCACGCATAAAAAGCGGCAAGGTTTTATTTTTCATCAAGAAGTTTTTTAACCCAAATCAATCTCGTTCTGAATCACGCATTTTTTTGCGATATTTCTTTTTCGCCTGTTCAATCGATTGGTTCATTAACGTTTCTTTGTCTAAGACAGGTTGGTTTTTATTTAAATGTTCCTTAACTCTTTTCTTCAGTTCTTTGAAAGCATGCTCATCCACTGAATCACCTTCTTTTATAAATAAAAGTTAATAAATCGTATGCTCCCAATAAACATTATAAACTTCTTCTTGTAGTTATTTCATCAATGTTCAATACAGCGCACATTTATCGACAGTCAGGATTGCTGTATCAACAGTTAGGCAATTGGAACTTAAGGGTGGTAAATATTGGTACTTTAAAGGCGTGAATCTACGGGCAATTATTGTTTGGCTCGTTGGTGTTATTTTCTACTTGGTGATTAATCCACTACCATTATTCACGGAAACAGTTGGGGCCGTATATCCTATCATTGTGGTAACGGCTGTATTATATTTAATCGTATCAAAAATAAATCCGAAGCAGTAAATTGTCATACCTCAAAAAGTTATTTTAACTTTTTGGGGTTTTTTTATGAATAATCTAAGCCGCTTTACTAGTAAGCGCCTTTTCATCGTCAAACATATATATCAATTACATATTATCCTCCTCCATGTCCAAAATAACGGTAGATGCTTCAATTGCTGAAAATCAATTCGATCGATAGAGGAGATTATAATTCATATGAAAAAAGATCCGGTTGTCTTTTATGCCGCACTAGCAATCATGTCAATTATCGTGTTTTTTGGAATCGTCACACCTAACTTGGTGGAAACCATTACGAATCAAACACAAGGATTCATTATCAATACGTTTGGTTGGTACTATTTGGTTTCTGTTTCATTAATCGTTTTAGCGTGTATTTATTTATTCATAAGCCCGGTCGGTAAAATTAAGCTTGGGAAACCTGACGAAAAGCCTGAATTTAGCCGTCCGACATGGATTGCGATGCTATTTAGTGCTGGAATTGGTATCGGGTTAATTTTTTACGGTGCTTATGAACCATTGAGTCACTATGCGATTAACTCACCTACGGGGGAATTGGGGACAGATCAAGGGATTAAAGATGCGATGCGGTACACGTATTTTCATTATGGCATTCACCCATGGTCAATTTATGGAATCGTTGCATTAGCAATTGCCTATTTTGGATTCAGAAAAGGTGAAATTAGCTTAATTAGTAAGACGCTGCGTCCGATTATTGGCAAACATGCTGATGGGACGACTGGCAAGGTCATTGACATTGTTGCGGTCATTTCAACAATCATGGGTGTAGCAACTTCTTTGGGTTTCGGTGCCATCCAAATTAACGGTGGCTTATCGTTTTTATTCGATATTCCGAAAAATTTAAGGTCACAGACAATTATTATCATTATCGTGACGATTCTCTTTATGATTTCTGCTTTAACAGGGATTGGTAAAGGGATTAAGTATCTCAGTAATATTAATATGAGCTTATCATTGCTACTATTTCTCGCTCTGTTTTTTCTCGGCTCGACGTTGTTCACGCTAAATCTATTGGTGACTTCTGTAGGTGGATATTTTCAAAATATCATTCAAATGAGTTTGCGGATTGCACCATTGAATGAGGATATCCGTGGTTGGATTAATGATTGGACGATATTTTATTGGGCATGGTGGATTGCATGGTCACCTTTTGTTGGATTGTTCATTGCTCGTGTTTCCAGAGGGAGATCGATTCGTGAATTCGTTACATTCGTCTTGTTAGCACCGACCATTCTTAGCTTTATCTGGTTTACGACGTTCGGTAGCGCTGCAATTACGACAGAAAGAGCAGGAATCAGCATTTCTTCCTTGTTACCGGAAGAATCGCTGTTTGGTGTATTGGAAACGTATCCGATCGGAATGGTATTATCCATTTTAACGATACTCATTATTGTCATTTTCTTTGTAACCTCAGCTGACTCGGGAACGTTCGTTTTAGGGATGATGACATCCAATGGAATTCAAAACCCTACCCGAAGAATTAAAGCGATTTGGGGCGTTTTCCTTTCTCTTACGGCATTGGCGTTAATCTATTCTGGCGGGTTGCTGGCGCTTCAAAACGCAATGATTGTTGCGGCCTTACCATTCTCGGTCGTTATCATATTAATGGCAATCAGTTTAATTACTTCTTTGCGAAGAGAAGCAAAAGAGTTAGGCATCCGGCATCAAAGACCTTTTAAGAGAAAAGAATAAGAGTTATTTAAAGTACGTCTCAATCATTTCAATAAATCGTTTCACAATCGGTGGCATGTACCGATTGTTTACATAAGCTAAGTATACTGTCCGTGAGATATTGTCTTCAGCAAGCGATTTGACGACTAAATTTGTATGTTTTGAGTAGGTGACATAGTTTTCAGGAACGACAGTGATGCCCAATCCTTTCTCAACTAAGCTACAGCTTGTTTCGAATCGTTCAATCTCAAACTGAATATTTGGTTGGACACCTGCTCGATTGAACGCATTCAAAATGTCTTGTCGTGTTTGAAAACCTTCTTTGCAAACAATGAAGCTTTCATTTTCTAAGTCATGTAATTGAATTGTGCGCTTATTAGCCAACCGGTGTCCTGAAGGGATCAGTGTTACGAGCTTTTCCTCATAGATCGGCAATGTTTCAATATCATTTTGAAAAATGTTCTGGTTTGTTATGGCGAGATGTATATCAAAGTTGTATAAAGCTTCCTCGACATCCGACAAACTTAATGTTTCCATCAAACTAACTTTTGCCTCTTCATATTCCTGTTTGAACTGCTTGAGAATTTCAGGCACGAAAAAGATCGTCGATTCGATTAAACCGATGGAAATTCCCAATGGTCCTTGTTGCTTCAATCGTTTCATTTCATCGGTCACATGTTGAAAGTGTTGAAGAAATCGACGTGCTTCCTCGTACAATATTCTTCCTTCATGGGTCAGATGCAAACTCCGCGAACCTCGATTGATCAACGTTAATCCAACACTCTCTTCAAGTTTTTTAATTGTCGCACTTAATGATGGTTGAGAGATATGTAGCTGTTCGGCAGCTTTTGTATAGGTACCAGCTTCGATAAGTGCAACGTAATAGCGTAATTGCCTCGTATCCATTTCTACTTTTTCACCACCTATAGTTAAAAGTAATAGAAATATAGAAAATATGTATTAGTAATTATACTATAAATAAATTACACTAATTACAATAGTTAATATATTCTGAAATTAATCCGAAAGGGGAATTATGCAACATGCGAGCAGAGGAGGATCTCTGGACGGGGAGAGTTGACAGTCATGATGATCCAGACAGTTTCAGATTACATCAAGTCGTTGAGCGAATGAGCGTTGACCAATTGAAAGATAGCGACCCATACTTTGCTTTCATCGGTTTTGAGAGTGATGAAGGTGTGAGAAGAAATAAAGGTCGACAAGGGGCTTCGAAAGCTCCTGATGAAATTCGAAGGCATCTTGCAAAAATCCCAAATCACTTGAAGACACAACTGGTGGATGTAGGTAATATCGTTTGTCAGGGACGTGCGTTGGAAGAAGCACAATCCTCTTTAGGAAACCAAGTGGCCAAGTTACTTGGTAGTCATGGAACACCGATTATTTTAGGTGGAGGCCACGAGACGTTATACGGTCATTACTTAGGGGCAAGAAAACATCTTGGATCGGACAAATCAGTAGGGATCATTAATATCGATGCCCATTTTGATTTACGTAACGACCCAGAACCTTCATCTGGCACAATGTTTCGGCAAATATTGGAGCAAGATCCAAAAGCGGGTTATTTATGCTTAGGCATTCAACGATTCGGTAACACACCGGCATTGTTTCATACAGCAGATCAATTAGGGTGCGAATATGTGCTAGAAGAAGAGCTGGAGCATAACAATTTTGCAGAAACCTTTAACATCATCGATACCTTTTCAGACCGGTTTGACTATATTATTTTAACATTATGTACCGATTCGATTATTGCTTCATCCGCACCGGGTGTTAGTGCTCCTTCACCGACAGGGATTGAACCGAAAACAGCGAAAAAACTACTTCATCATATTTCAAGAAGAAATAATTTATTGAGCTTCGACATTTCAGAGGTCAATCCTATGCTTGATCGTGAAGAGCAAACGGTTCGCTTGGCGTCTTATTTAGTAGCAGAGGTGATGGTAGGGATTGATTCTTGGAAATCTGAAAACGCTTTAAAAAATGAAATGGGGGACTGAGTCAATGAATAAAACAGCAGTTGAGCAATTTCAAGGAACCGAGCTACATACGAAAGGGTGGCTTCAAGAAGCGGCATTGCGTATGCTGAACAATAACTTGAATCCAGAAGTTGCCGAAAACCCGGATGAGCTCGTAGTTTATGGAGGAATCGGGAAGGCTGCAAGGAATTGGGATAGCTACCACGCGATTGTCAAAGAACTGAAGCAGCTTGAGAATGATGAAACGTTGCTCATTCAATCGGGTAAGCCTGTCGTTGTCTTTAAGACCCATGAAAATGCACCAAGAGTCTTGCTGGCAAATTCCAATTTGGTTCCCGCTTGGGCGAACTGGGAGCATTTTAATGAGTTAGACCAAAAGGGATTAATGATGTATGGACAGATGACAGCAGGAAGTTGGATTTACATCGGTAGTCAAGGGATCGTTCAAGGGACGTATGAGACGTTTGCTGAATGTGCGCGTCAGCACTTCGATGGTAGTTTACAAGGGACAATCACGCTTACCGCCGGATTAGGTGGTATGGGAGGAGCCCAGCCGCTCGCGGTGACGTTGAACAAAGGGGTATGTGTTGCAGTCGAAGTCGACCAGCACCGAATCGATCGCCGAATCGAAACAAAATATCTTGATACACAAGCTAAAGATTTAGCTGATGCGCTTGAACTGGCAAAAAATGCCCGTGATCGTGGTGAAGCGCTATCCATTGGCTTACTTGGCAATGCAGCGGAAATTTTACCTGAAATGATTGAGCGAGGGTTTATCCCGGATGTTCTGACAGACCAAACGTCTGCACATGACCCGAAAAATGGTTATGTTCCGACAGACTTGACGTTGGAGCAAGCCAATCTATTAAGAAAAGAAAACCCTGAACGTTATACTGAACTTTCTAGGAAAAGTATTGCCAAACATGTTGAAGCGATGCTCGACATGCAAAAGAAAGGTGCAATCACCTTTGACTATGGGAACAACATCCGACAGGTCGCCAAGGATGAAGGTGTTGAGAACGCCTTTGACTTCCCAGGCTTCGTTCCTGCTTATATCCGGCCACAGTTTTGTGAAGGAAAAGGGCCGTTCCGCTGGGTGGCTTTATCGGGAGACCCGGAAGATATTTATAAAACAGATGAAGTCATTTTAAAAGAATTCAGCTATAACGAATCACTCTGCAATTGGATACGTATGGCGCGCGAAAAGATTAGCTTCCAAGGGCTTCCGTCACGTATTTGCTGGTTAGGTTATGGCGAGCGTGCTCGTTTCGGAAAAATTATTAATGACATGGTGGCAAGCGGCGAATTGAAAGCTCCGATTGTAATTGGTAGAGACCATTTAGATTCCGGTTCAGTCGCATCGCCAAATCGTGAAACTGAGAGTATGAAAGATGGTAGTGACGCGGTTGCCGATTGGCCGATTTTAAACGCACTGATCAACAGTGTCGGCGGCGCGACATGGGTAAGTGTGCACCATGGAGGCGGCGTCGGAATGGGCTACTCGTTACACGCCGGTATGGTCATTGTGGCAGATGGAACGAAAGAAGCGGAACAACGACTGGAACGCGTATTGACATCAGACCCAGGGATGGGTGTTGCACGTCATGTCGATGCGGGCTACGAATTAGCGGAGAAGACAGCTCGTGAAAAAGGCGTTCATATCCCATTACTAGATCAATAAGTCATTTCATAGAGAAGGAGAATTCACATGTCAGAACTATTACTTATCAAAAATGCATCGCAGCTAGTGACGACGAAGGGTTATTCTGATCAACCTGCCAAACGAGAGAAAATGAGCGATTTAACGGTGATTGAAAATGGCAGTGTACTAATGAAGAACGGAACGATTCAAGCTGTAGGCTTACTAGAGGATATCGAAAAAGAACACGCGGAGTTAGTTGCTCAAGCGGAGGTAATTGATGCGACTGGAAAGTTAGTAACGCCAGGATTAATCGATCCACATACTCATCTTGTCCATGCTGGAACTCGAGAGAATGAATATGCGATGCGCCTCAAAGGCAAAACGTATATGGAAATTATGAATGCTGGTGGTGGAATTCATGCCACGACTAGAGCGACGAAGGAAGCAAGCTTCGATCAACTTTATGAAGAGTCGAAGAAGCGGCTGTTTACATTTTTTAAGTATGGGGTCACAACAGTAGAAGCAAAAAGTGGCTACGGACTTTCCCTTGAGCACGAGATGAAACAACTGGAAGTAGCGAAAAAGCTTGCTGAAGACCATGAGATGGATATCGTTTCTACCTTTATGGGTGCGCATGCGATTCCAATGGATGAAAAGGACAACCCGGAACCATTCGTCAAACGTGTCATTGAAGAGATGATTCCTGAAGTGGCCAAGAAAGAGTTAGCTACATTCAATGATGTGTTTTGTGAAAGAGGTGTGTTTACGCCTGAACAATCACGTCGTATTTTACAAGCTGGAAAAGAGCACGGCTTGATTCCGAAAATACATGCAGATGAAATTGAACCGTATGGGGGAGCAGAATTAGCCGCTGAAGTCGGAGCCATTTCAGCTGACCATTTATTGAAAGCTTCTGATGAAGGAATCCGGCAAATGGCAGAGCGTGACGTAATCGGTGTGCTGTTACCGGGGACAGCGTTCTTCTTGATGGCAGAGTATGCCGATGCAAGGAAGATGATCGACCAAGGCGTTGCTGTAGCGCTATCGACAGATGCGAATCCAGGTTCATCTCCGACATTGTCATTGCAATTCATTATGAACCTAGGGTGTTTGAAAATGGGCATGACTCCAGAAGAAGTGTTAGTCGCGACAACGATTAACGCCGCACACGCCATTGGTAAAGCAGAACAAATCGGTAGTTTGGAGGTGGGAAAACAAGCGGATGTAGCTATTTTCAATGTGTCGAACTATCTCAAACTATCGTACAACTATGGCATGAACCATATTGACCAAGTAATTAAAAAAGGGAAAGTAGTCGTAGAAAACTAGATGTTATGTAGTGCAGCTCTGTTAAATCTAAAAGATTTTTAACAGAGCTTTATTTTACCTATGGGAGGTTATGCAAATGGAAGCAGAAAAGCAAGTGCATCAACCACAAGAGGAGCACCACACGAATTGGCAAAATATACTTAAGTTTATCGGTTACAGTTTTTTAGGAGCTTTTATGTTTTTTATCCCCATTACGATCAATGGGTCTTCGAGCATTATGCTTGATCATATGGTGACATTTATTAGAGAGAATTTCACAGCTGTTGTACCGTACTATATTCTAGCGGTTATCGTTTTTGGAGCGGTTTACCCCTTTGCGAATAAAACGTGGAATAAAAATAAAGTCGTTATTGGTTTATCGATGTTTAAAGTAGCTGGAGCCATATTTGCCTTTATGCTTGTGTTTGATTTTGGTCCAGCTTGGCTTTTTAATCCGGATTTAGGCCCGTTTCTTTTTAATAGTTTAGTTACTTCAGTTGGCGTCTTGGTCCCGATTGGTGCTGTTTTCTTGGCTTTGCTCGTCGGTTATGGATTTTTGGAGTTTATTGGTGTCTTGGTTCAGCCAATCATGCGACCGGTTTGGAAAACGCCGGGTCGATCAGCAATCGACGCAGTAGCTTCATTCGTCGGAAGTTATTCAATCGGAATGTTGATCACCAACCGCGTATATAAAGAAGGAAAGTACACACTGAAAGAAGCGTGGATTATTGCAACTGGATTTTCAACAGTATCAGCAACATTCATGGTGGTCGTAGCCAGCACGCTAGACATTATGCACATATGGAATACTTATTTTTGGGTTACATTGTTTGTCACCTTTCTTGTAACCGCTATCACGGTTAGAATTTGGCCATTAAACAAAGTTAGTGAAGACTATTACCAAGGTCAAGAGGGAACGCCAGAAATAGAAGTCAAAGGAAATCGACTTAAAGCTGCGTGGGATGAAGGAATGTCTGTCGCAAATAATTCCTTACCATTAATGAAAAACGTCTGGATCAATTTCAAAGATGGCGTCATTATGGCAGCATCCATTTTGCCAACCATTTTGTCTGTCGGACTTTTAGGGTTGATCCTATCTACTTACACACCTGTATTTGATATAATCGGCTACATTTTCTATCCATTTACGTTATTGGTTCAACTTCCAGAGCCTTTATTGGCAGCAAAAGCAGCAGCTGTAGAAATCGCCGAAATGTTCTTGCCGGCATTGATGGTTGTGGATGCTTCCTTAGTAACGAAATTTGTCATGGGGGTTCTATCCGTTTCAGCAATCATTTTCTTCTCTGCAACGATTCCGACAATCTTGGCAACGGATATCGAAGTCAGTATTCCTAAGTTGATTATCATTTGGATCGAACGAACAATCCTTACGATTTTGATCGCAACACCGATCGCTTTTCTGCTTCTCTAGCAAAAATACAGATACCACAAATGAACCGTGTCACTGATGTCGACGCGGTTCTTTGTTTTTGTGTATGAGAACAAAAAGATGTAAAAGCTGGCTTGCTAAGAACGGGACTTGTAAAATGAAAGGTAGAGTTTTCTTTTAATAGATTATCGATAAAAACAGAGAAAGGTGGAAAATTTATGATTTCAGAAGTGGATATAAAGCACTTACGCCGCTGTGTGGAATTAGCGAAAGAGGCGCTCGAAAAAGGGGATGAGCCATTCGGTTCCATTCTTGTTTCTGCGGATGGGAAGGTACTCCATGAAGACCACAACCATGTAGCTGGCGGAGATCATACCCAGCATCCGGAGTTTGCTTTGGCGCGCTGGGCGGCGAACAATATGAGTCCGGAAGAAAGAAGTGAGGCGACGGTTTATACGTCTGGTGAGCATTGCCCGATGTGTGCGGCGGCTCATGGTTGGGTAGGTCTAGGGCGTATTGTGTATGCGAGCTCGTCTGAGCAATTGGTGGAGTGGATGAATGAAATGGGAGTTGGGCCTTCACCAGTTCGGAACCTACCGATTCAAGAGGTGATTCGCGACGCAGAGGTAGATGGCCCTGTCCCTGAGTTGGCAGAGGAAGTGCGTGAGCTACACGTTCAGCTTCATCGGAAGAATCTTTAATTGGCTGAGTAAGTAGGATGAATGTTAAGTATCGTTACTGGATAACTGGCTTTTTTTGTATTGGAACACTAGGTATTTTTCAAATGTATGAGCGTTCAGTTTATCGAGTTGGTGAGCTGGGGTATGAAGCACTTTACCAAAGGTTTAAAGAGTTGGTCAGAATTGTCGTAATGACAAATGAAGTAAAGAACCGATTCCTAATTAAAAGTTGGGGTTATAGATTCTGGGTTTAATTTGATCATCATAATTTAAGCTTAAAAGTGTGGCTCTGTTAAAGTTAAATATTTATATTTATATAAAAAACAGAACTTCCAAATATTTGGAGGTTCTGTTTGGTTTTATTCTCTTGTTTCACTAACGCTACCCGTTACTACAATTAGGTTAAGGGTTTGAAACAATGGCACTTAATGAGCCACCTATATTGAAAGGTACTTTTTCATTCTTCTCGATAATATTGCCCTTTAAGTCAATCTCCAAGTCAACAACTTCAATGCCCTCTTTAAGATTATGCGGAATTGAAATTTCTTTAGTTTCATTCGATTTAACCTTAGTTTCTTCTAAAAATTCAACAACTTCTCTTTTTGCATTACTATTATTTAATTTTTCCTCATTCAAAGGATAGCTTATTTCCAAAGAAAGGATGTCTAAGTCAAATCCTGATTGATTTGTTAGTTCAATCGTATTAGATTCAACTTCAAAAGTAATATATTCATCATTAAAAGTTTCTTTGTTTTCCGAACAACCTATCATTACACCAAGGAATATTATGAATCCAATTAAAACTGCACATTTCTTCATCATTTTCCTCCGATTTCCTTTCAACTAAACTGCTCCGTTAGTTGAATAAATAAATAACCTTAATACAGTAAACTTAGATAATCTAATTGTATCATAAGTTTCAATGTTTGGAATTATTTTATTATTAACCATTAAGTCGTTCCTCATATTGTTTTTTCCTTAGAGAGTATATTGGGGTAGAAATAACATAGAAAAGAAACCATTCTTCAATCAGGAAATGATAGACCGATTATCAGAACGGATGATTTAGTATTAACATTGCAAGCAATAAAAGTATCGATATAGCTTGAACTATATTATTTACTTTTTTCGTTTCTGGTTTTCCTAAAACCAATCTAACTTGCCAAATAATCAAAATGACAATGGACAATGACCAATTAACTATTAAGATAAAATCCCCCCTTTTTAATTGATGTAAGTACCTGTTTATTTAATGTCATTCTTTATTCAATAGATCCTATCAAGTAGTTCAATAATTGGATTGGATTGTCCTTTCAAAAACCAATGATTTTCTCATAGGAAATCTCGAACTACGAACCAAAAATAATTAAATACTATGGCTGATAATAGGAGTTTAGACGTTACAAAAGTGATACATGTGGACCTAAATTTGCTACTTCACTAAACCATTCAGATGTAGAATTCACTTGTTTACAATTTACCGATTCAAGAGGTGATTCGCGACGCGTAGATAGATGGTCCGGTCCCTGAATTGGCCGCGGAAGTCCGTGAGTTACATCGGAAGTTTCATTAAAACAGTCGATAAATTGAGCTGGTTTAAGTGATGTTAAAAGGGAATAGCTTCTTATCATTTAGTCAAGAAGCATTTGTTCATTCCTTTTATACTGAAATCCTGTTAATGCCGACTTCTACGATAGAAATATCTGTCGATTAATGTAACGGGGGATTCTTTACAACATCACGTGAAATATCCTATCTATGTCTTAGGAATGTTACGGTGAATATGATAGCCAAGTGTATCTTTTATCGACTCTTGGTTTTTTCTCCTGATAAACGGTTTGCTGATTCCCTATTTTTCCAATTTATATTTTTGTATAGACTCAGGAGCAAGTTTGAAAATAATTAGTTTCCTTTAGTAAGAATTATTTGTACTTTTATGCAAAACTACTGAGTATAATAAAACTAAAACTTTCTATATTTTCAATATATTAAGTTTTATCTTTGTATATTTGTGATAGTATTCAAACAAATAATAAAGAAAGGAGAAAATAAAGCATGAAACTTAGGTAAATTCTAAAGAGGTGGGGTAATGTTCAAAAAAATAAGCAAGAGATTTATTTTTAAAACGTTATTTTTACTTTTACTAATTCCTACTTATATGGTTATTAGTGGTGAGCAAGGAATAAATGCAATGCCAGGTGGTTGTGAAATAAAAAGTATTGAGATAAATGTTAGCCCAGCTCCAACTGAGAGTGATACTGAGGATTTTAGAATTATGTGTGGTGGTGCTGGCCAAATAAAATGGAATGGAATAAAATCCTCTGCTAACCTCACCAACCAAACATCTAAAGTTAATAATTACGATAAGTACACAGGGAGAAGTGGAGCATTAAATGACTTTTATAAAATGCCAGGTAAGACTCAAAATTTACCAGACGGTGTATTGACAAGGCAATACGATGGAAAGACTGTAACATATTATCCAAGAGCAACATCTACAGGTAAACCAACTCTGCAATATCCAGCATCAAACTCGAGGGTTTGGGACAAAATTAGATATAAATAAGGTAGTTGATTATAATGAAGAAAAAAAATGGAGAAAAACTCCATGTTTGGCAACCTGACATGACTTTAAAGGGTAAAAACCCATCAGAAATAGTTATGGAGGAAGTGGCTTGCAAGCCCGATTCATTGACCATAATTTTCAAAGACTTTTATAGTAATAGAATAAAAATTGTGTATGATCAGGAATGCCCTTTAGAGTACGTTGTTTGGAGCTTTCGGTATGGAACGGAGATAGGGAGGTCAGATTTGAGTAGGTTAGATCAAGATTTTTCCTATTTAAATTCCGATGAATCCCCATATTTTTTTAAAGTATCTAATTCTTCCTATATTAAGTCATTTGACGATAACCATATAGCTAATAAACAACTTTATCCCACAGTAGAGCATCATTTATATCTGACTGGAGATGATGTTTTTGAAGTAATATCAAACTACGAACCAAAAATAATTAAATACTATGGCTGATAATAGGAGTTTAGACGTTACAAAAGTGATACATGTAGACCTAAATTTGCTACTTCACTAAACGATTCAGATGTAGAACCCACTTGTTTACAATTTACCGATTCAAGAGGTGATTCGCGACGCGGTAGTAGATGGCCCTGTCCCTGAACTGGCTGAGGAAGTGCGTGAGCTTCACGTTCAGCTTCATCGGAAGAATCGGTAAAATCAAGCCACATTTATCTTGACAATCGACGTTCACATTGTAATAATGAGAACAATCACATATAGGTACCTTTAATTCAGTCCAGAGAGACTGACAAGGACAACGGTTTAGAAATGGGATACGTGTATACACGTATCAGCACGTCATTCTATTTCTAAAAGCTTCTTGTCGGTCGGGCAAGGAGCTTTTTTTATGCGAAAATTTGTAAATCTCCTTGTTCGACTTGGTGCCAGTGAAAAGACAAGGAGGAATTGTATATGGATCATGAATTTTCATTACGTGCAGTACCACAATCTCATCGGGTCGGTTTTATGAAAATGTTTGCAGTGATGATGGGATTAACGTTTTTCTCAGCAAGTATGTTGTCGGGTGGCGAACTAGGATTGGGATTAACCTTCCAAGAGTTCATTTGGATGGTGTTATTAGGAAACTTAATTCTTGGGCTATACACGAGTGGCTTAGCGTATATGGCTGCAAAAACGGGTTTGTCGACACACTTGCTTGCAAGATACGCATTTGGTGAAAAGGGTTCGTATTTAGCTTCATTTTTACTAGGCGCAACACAAGTCGGTTGGTTCGGTGTGGGCTTGGCAATGTTCGCCGTTCCTGTGCACAAGGTGACAGGGATTGATATGTGGCTGTTAGTCATCCTTTCAGGTATTGTCATGACGGCATCCGCGTTTTATGGCATGAAAGCCTTGGCCATTTTAAGTTTTATAGCGGTTCCTGCTATCGCAATCATCGGGAGCGTGTCTGTTGGAATAGCAATTGACGATCTAGGAGGTCTGGCCCAACTAGCTAACTATAAACCTGAAACGTCATTAGGACTCGCCGTTGCATTAACGATTTGTGTTGGGTCGTTTGCGAGTGCAGGTACGCTAACGCCGGATTTCGTTCGGTTTGCGAAAACGAAAAAATCAGCCGTCATCATTACATTAATCGCGTTTTTTATCGGAAATTCATTAATGTTCTTATTCGGAGCAGTTGGGGCAATCGCTACTGGATTTGGAGACATTTCAGAGGTCATGTTTGTGCAAGGGTTAATTGTTCCAGCGATTATCGTCCTCGGATTAAACATTTGGACGACGAATGATAACGCGCTCTATGCATCAGGACTTGGGTTTTCAAACATTACGAAAATGAAAAAAAATAAGCTCGTCGTTTTTAACGGAATCATCGGAACAATTTTTGCGATGTGGTTGTACAATAACTTCGTCGGTTGGTTATCTTTATTAGGAGCAGCATTACCTCCGATTGGAGCAATTTTACTTGCCGATTTCTTTATACTAAGAAAAGGTCACTACGCACCGTTGAAAGAAATGTCATTCCCACCTGTTCGTTGGCCGGCGATTATCGCGTGGGGTGGTGGGTTTGCGGCGGCGCAGTTACTCCCTGGCATTCCCCCACTAAATGGCATGATTGGTTCGGTTATCTTATTCACGAGTTTAACATTCGTTGTGGAGCGCGTTATGGGAGCCAAAACGAATGCAGTATTAGGAAAAGAGGTATAATAAATGATTATCCAAAATGCTTCACTAACAAAACGAGAAGGTTTATGGAACATTCATATTGAAAATGGGCTGTTCAAAAAAATCGAACAAGCTAAGCCGGTCGATGGAGCATTGGACGTAGGTGGCAAGCTTGTGAGTGCACCTTTCATTGAGCCACACATTCATTTAGATACGACACTGACAGCTGGTGAGCCAAAGTGGAATGAAAGCGGCACGTTATTTGAAGGCATTGAAACGTGGGCTGAGAGAAAGCAATTATTGACGGTTGACGATGTTAAACGACGAGCGACAAAAGCGATTCAATGGCAGGTTAGTCAAGGAATTCAACATATTCGTACGCATGTAGACGTCTGTGATCCAACATTAACAGCCTTGAAGGCATTACTCGAAGTGAAAGAAGAGATGGCGGATTATGTTGATCTTCAGTTGGTCGCTTTTCCTCAGGAAGGTTATTTATCTTATCCAAATGGGTCAGAGCTGGTTGAAGAAGCATTGAAAATGGGTGCGGATGTTGTCGGTGGCATCCCCCACTTCGAATTTACCCGTGAATACGGGATTAAATCGATGAAAATAGCGTTTGACTTAGCGGAAAAATACGACAAGCTCATCGATATTCACTGTGATGAAATTGATGATGAACAATCGCGTTTTGTGGAGGTTGTTGCAACAGAAGCGTATGAGCGAGGATTAGGCAACCGAGTGACAGCAAGTCATACGACAGCAATGCATTCGTATAATGGGGCATATGTATCGAAATTAATGAAAATCTTAAAGCTCTCGAATATCAACTTTGTCGCCAATCCACTTGTGAATACCCATTTACAAGGTCGCTTTGATGATTATCCGAAGCGACGTGGCGTAACCCGAGTGAAGGAGTTGACTGAAGCGGGTCTCAATGTTTGTTTTGGTCATGACGACATCGTCGATCCGTGGTATCCACTAGGAACGGGGAATATGTTGCAGGTACTCCAAATGGGTCTTCACGTCACTCATTTGATGGGCTATCAACAAATAAATGATTCGTTTGATTATATTACCGAAAATAGTGCAGTTACCTTGAATATCCAGGATCGATATGGAATCGAAGAAGGGAAGCCAGCGAATTTTATTATCTTGAATGCGACGAATCGGTATGATGCGATTCGAACACAAGCAGAAGTGCTGGCCTCTTATCGAAACGGAAGAAAAATTGCAGAAACGAAGCCGAAAGAAATGTCCCTATTTTTAAATGATAATGAGAAACAAATTGATTTTGGCTGGAAGTAAGACTAATCCTACGAAGATGAAAATGGGCGAAATGCATTTAAATAATTCGGTCGTTTTAAAGATAAACCCTTATTTTTAAGCACTACCCACGATTAGAACCTTTCTATTCGGGGTAGTTTATTTTTTTACTCTCTACCCTTGAATAGAGCCTCTCTATTCGAAAATAGTGCATGCTATCCTTGAATAGAACATTTTTTGTGAATCATGCACGACAATGGTTTGCTATCCATCATCCGGTTTTATGACTTCAGTGTTAACCTTCGTCACTTCAGCGTTAATTCGCTCAACTTCAGTGTTAACCTACATCGCTCCAGCGTTTCGTACCCAAATAAAAAAATCCCTCCCACCAGGCATGACATGAAAATCACTTTATGGCATAATACAATTGTTGAAATATGCAACGGATGAGGGGTTTTTATGATTAAGGTTTTACTTGTAGCGCCATACAATGGTCTGGCTGAAACAGCGAAAAATATGGATATTCCAGCTGATATTCAATTAGATACGACAGTAGCAAACTTGGAAGAGGGCGTCATTGAAGCTAAGCGGGCAAAAGAGGTAGGCTATGATATTATTATCAGTCGTGGTGGTACGGCATCACTAATTCAAGAATCCGTTTCCATTCCTGTCGTGCATATTGATATTACTGGCTATGATATGTTGCGTGTATTTACCTTGATCAGTGGTGTGAAAACTGGAGTGGCTCTTGTTGGGTTTAGAAATATTTCTGAAGGTGCAGTGACCATTTGTGAGATTTTAGAGTTTGACGTAAAAATGGTGACGATTGAATCTTCGAGTGAAGTTCGAGCGAAATTAGAACAATTGAAAGAGGATGGCACTGCTGTTGTGATTGGAGATGTCATAACCGTTGAAGTTGCTCAGCGACTTGGCTTGCGAGGTGTCTTGATTACTTCCGGAAGAGAAGCAATTATGAACGCCATCGATGAAGCAAAGCGAATTCATCACTTTTTCCGAAGAGTTAATTACCGTCATCATATTTATAAACAAGCCTTTGAACAGATACCACTTCCATTGGTTTTGGTGGATGAGAAAGGAAAGGTCATCGAACAGAATGAATCATTTGCGAAAATAGATAAGGCGAATGAATTGGTACGAGCAGAGTCCCTATCCAGACTAATCAAGCGAGTTATTGATTATCAACAAACACAGTGGGAAGAAATTGAATTTGAATCGCGCATTTATCAACTTCAAGGTTTCCCTATAAGCAATCGAGAAAAGATTGTAGGGATTCAATTGAATGCATCAGTAAATAACCGTGATGGTGAGCGCGTGATATCAGTGGTGAATGACCCAGCTCATCAACCACTGATCGGAGATAGTGAATGGATTGAACAGCTTGAGGAGAAGGTTGACCGTGCAGCGGCGACCAACGAAATTACCCGTCTTGTAGGGGAGCGGGGAACAGGTAAATATACGGTTGCTCAACAAATTCATTTTAAGCGATTTGATCATACGGCACCGATTGTAGAGATTCAAGGTTCACTTTTTACGAGAGAAACCTTGCCTTATTTAAAGAAAATATTTAACTCATTGACCAGCGGAACAGTGATTGTGAAAAATACAGATTTAGTTACTTATGATATTAAAAAAGAACTTTTGTATCTGTTGACGGACTTATCGAATCAAATAAAAGTGATCACTTTACAGGAAGATTTGCGGGAAACCGATGCGATCACTTATTATGACGACGAGATCATTTTCCTCCCACCCCTTCGAGAACGAAAGAAAGATATATTGGCTTTCGTTGACTATTTCTTGACGGAGATGCATATGGAAAAGGGTAGTGAGACCGTCGGGGTAAATGAGGAAGCGGCTCGGTACTTATTGCAATATGATTGGAAGGGGAATCTTCCTGAATTACGTTCGGTTGTGAAGCAATTAAGTTGTTTAACGAGAGGTTATTACATTGATGTGTCCGACGTGAAAAAGGTTATGAATAAGGATAATCTAGCAAATGAGTCAGTAGAATCATTAACAATAAATGGCACATTGAAAGAAATGGAAAAGCAAATCATTCAGCAAGTATTAATGGAAGAGAATCAAAACCAAACGAAGGCAGCCAAGAGATTAGGGATTAACCGTTCAACATTGTGGCGAAAATTAAGAGATGAATAATAAACACCAATTTATAGGATACTAATATCCAAAGAGAGTCTACTAGGCTCTCTTTTTTTGTTTCATTTTGCAACGAATTTAAGGTATTGAGAACATTTCAGAAAAATATTGTAAAATAATGTTGCAAATTTAATCGGATTAAATTATTATTACACGTGTAACCGCTTTATTGGTGTTAGAAATTTAAACGATTTACATATGAAGGAGGAGAACAATGAAGATTAAAGCAACATTGGATCGAATTCCAGGAGGCATGATGGTTGTCCCATTATTGCTTGCTGCAACACTCAATACATTTGCACCCGATTTATTAAGAATCGGTAACTTCACACAACAATTATTTGTTGATGGTGCAGGAACATTAATTGCCCTGTTCCTTTTGTGTACAGGTGCACAAATTAATCTACGAAACGTCGGTGTCAGCCTCGGGAAAGGTGCGACATTGTTGGCAACCAAATGGTTTGTCGGAGCAATATTCGGTTTACTCGCGTATATGTTCGCAGGAGACAACGGATTATGGTTAGGGTTAGCGCCAATCGCAATTATCGCTGCTATGACCAATAGTAACGGTGGCTTGTACGTCGCGCTCGTTGGACAATATGGTGACAAAACAGATCGTGCAGCTTATTCGCTTTTAGCATTGAACGATGGACCGTTCTTCACGATGGTTGCATTAGCGATATTCGGTGCAATGGGCTTTGTGGACGGGTTGTTCTCTTTCGTATCATTCATATCTGTTTTACTACCAATAATTGTAGGTATGGTTTTAGGAAACTTGGACGACGAAATGCGACAGTTCCTGGATAAAGGTAGTTCAATGCTAATTCCGTTCTTTGCTTTTGCATTAGGTATGGGTATTGATTTCAATGCAATCATTAACGGTGGATTATCAGGTGTTCTACTGGGTGTCGCAACAGTATTCATTACAGGTACTGCGGGTTACTTTGTGTTTAGAGCACTTAAGTGGAATCCGATTGCCGGTGCTGCAGAAGGATCGACCGCAGGAAACGCTGTAGCAACACCAGCAGCGATTGCAGCAGCAAGTGCAACATTTGCAACACACGTTGACTTGGCGACCGTTCAAGTAGCTGCATCTACGGTAACGACTGCAGTTTTACTACCAATCTATGTCGGATTTTTAGTAAAACGTTTGGAGAAAAAAGGTGTGAACATACCGGACGATTATGTGGTGCATGAATAATTTTAAAGGAAGTTATCAACAATGAAATTACAAATAGGAATAATAGCGGATGACTTGACCGGCGCAAATGATTCAGGTGTTCAATTAACAAAAAAGGGAATACCTACGTCAGTGTTGTTTGACATTCCGCAAATATCAAATAGACTTAATCACGGTTTAGTGATCGACACAAATTCACGCGCCTTAACGAAAGAAGAAGCTATATCCATCACAACTCAAGCTGGTGAATACTTAAAAAAATCAGGATTTACTACAATTTATAAAAAAATGGATTCGACATTAAGAGGGCACATCGGTACCGAATTACAAGCATTGGACAACGTTTTTAATCCGGAGTTTATTTTCATTGCACCGGCGTTCCCGTCGCTTGGCCGAACAACAAAAGATGGAATCCACTACGTGAACGGTGTGAAATTAGCAGACACAGAAACTGCAAAAGATCCGAAGCATCCGGTGAAAAATTCATCGATTCAAGCATTGATTGAGGAAGAGATTGGCGTATCGGTTGGCCTGATTCGTCAAGAAGATCTTCATGCAGATCAAGACTCGTTTTCGAAGAAGATTGAGAGCTTTAAGGCTCAAGGAATATCATATCTTGTCTGTGATGCAGAAACTCTCGAGGAACTTCGGGAGGGAGCAAAAAAAATGAGCTCGGTTTCTGGCGATGTCATCTGGGCAGGCTCTGCTGGTTTGGCGGAAGTTATACCGGAAACGTTAGGTCTTCAGAGTGAAGTCGGAGAGCAAGTCGAACGAAAAGTGACACATGTGATGACAGTTTGCGGCAGTTTATCACAGGTTACACAAAAACAGGTTCAATATGCAGCAAATCAACCACAGATTGAAGCCGTTGAAATCGACCCGACCATCTTCTTTTCCGATGAATGGGAATATGCTCGACAAACGTATATTGAACGTTGTTTAGAAGGTTTTGCAAAAGAGAAAGATGTCGTCTTATATGTACCTTCGGATGAACGTGCGCGCGGTGACGTAAAAGCAATCGGAACAAAACTGAATTTAACAAAAAACGCAATTGGTGAGCGAATCTCAAACGGCATCGGTGAAATCGTTGAACAAGTAGCTTTAAAAAATAGAGATCTGAGCGGCTTTGTTTTAACGGGTGGAGACACGGCAAAAGACACATCCCGCCACTTAGGAGGACTAGGTTTTCAACTGATTCAAGAAGTGGAAACGGGTATTCCTTTAGGAACATTGATCGGACCAGAAAAAGACTACTTAGTCATCACGAAAGCAGGTGCTTTTGGAACGGAAGCTTCCATTCACCATGCAATGCTTGAATTAAAAGGAGTTCATAACCATGTCTAACAAGCCAATTATAGGAATAACAATGGGTGATGCAGCAGGCGTCGGTCCTGAAATCATCGTTAAAAGTTTACAGACAGAGAGAATATATCAAGAAGCTACACCAATTGTTATTGGTGATGCAAAAATGCTGAATAAAGCAGTAGAGAGATTAAATATAGAAGCGTCTATTAAAGTGATCGATAAAGATACGGAATTTACAGCAACATACGGTGAAATTGCTTGTATTGATTTAGATATTTTACCAGCAGACCTTCCTTTTGGCGAGGTTTCCAGTGAAGCGGGTCATGCTGCGTTTGAATATCTACGTACAGCAATTGAACTGGCAAACGAGAATAAAATTGATGCAATTTGTACTTTACCATTAAATAAAGAAGCATTGCATAAAGGCGGTCATATTTACCCAGGACATACAGAGATACTGGCGGAATTGACCGATACAAAAGATTTTTCCATGATGCTTTCATCTCCTAAGTTGAAAGTCATCCATGTGACAACCCATGTAGGGTTAATTGATGCGATCAATATGATTGAGCCAGAACGTGTATATAAAGTCATCCGGTTAGCACATGATACATTGAATAAATCAGGAATTGACCAACCGAAAATCGGTGTGTGTGGAATTAATCCGCACGCAGGTGAAAATGGATTATTCGGCTATGGTGAGGAAGAAGAAAAGATCATTCCAGCGATCGAGCGTGCAACAGGGGAAGGTATTGATGTCGAAGGGCCGCTCCCTGCGGACACATTGTTTTTCCGTGCACAACGAGGCGATTTCGATATCGTTGTAGCGATGTATCATGATCAGGGGCACGGGCCAATCAAGGTGTTAGGACTTGAAGCAGGAGTCAATATCACTGTCGGTCTTCCGATTATACGTACAAGTGTAGACCATGGCACTGCCTTTGATATTGCCGGAAAAGGAATTGCAGATGAAAGAAGTATGCTAGAAGCGTTGGACCAAGCAATTGAATTGGCGCCGAGACGATAATCAGAGTTCAACAAGAAAAGCACGCCTAAACGGGCGTGCTTTTTTATGTTTTTCTAAGCAATACATTCTTCTTTTTCGATATCGGTTGCCTCTTCGGAAATGTAATATTTTCCTTTCGTCACAATTGCAATAACAACCGTTAAAATCGCCGCCAAAACTGAAGCAAAGAAAGCCGCGGTGCTTTGTAAGAAAGGACCGATAAATCCAAGTGCAGCAATGGTACCTAAAGTTGTAGAGATGACTAATGCGCCAACACCAACTGGATTCCATTTGTGCAAGTTCTCTTGTCTTGCTTCATAATATCCTGGACCGATTTTTAGGATTTTTTTCACAATAACCGCATCAGCAACAAGGACTGAAGCCCATGCCAATAAGAAAACACCTTGGAAGGTCATTACTGTATCGAGATGATTGACGATTTTACCAAGCATCAATGCAATGGCACTAAGCCCTGTTACGACAACCCAAAAACGACGTCCTGGTTTGAAATGAAAGATGTTTTCAAAGAAACTTGATAGTGATAAAGAGCCACTATAAATATTTGTGACGTTGATTCGTACTTGTGTAAGCATCGTGAACAATGCACCCCAAAAACCTAATAGAAGTACAATATAAACGCCTGGATTCGGTTCACCTAAACGAACACCGAACCAAATGCCTAGTCCACCCATTACCCCAAAACAAAAAATCTGTGGGATAAATCCGATTGCAAATATTCCAATCTTCGTATCTTTTGGTTTGAGAAAACGAGCATAATCTGAAGCAAGTAACGGGGTTAACCCCATAATTCCATGTTGCATCCCAATACATAGTAATAAGGCCGATCCGCCAACTTGAACATTCTCTGGCATATACGTCCAAAAGTATCCGTCATATTCTGAAGTTTGAAGGGCAGCTAAGACGATTGCTGCAATTAAAAAGACGAAGAATAGTGGTAAAGACCATTTTTGTAGTTTGTCCAATTGCTTAATTCCGAACCAATTTAATGGAATGACAATGGAACCGAAGAAAAGAATTAATATCCACTCAGGGATAACAGGGAAAAATTCATGTACGGCAGAAACTAAAATTAAACCTTCCAACGCACAATACATAATGAAGTTCGTAGCGTAAATAAAGGAGGTTAACGATGCGCCTATATAGCCAAATCCGCCGCCTCGTGACAATAAGTTTACATTCATCCCAGACTTAGCTGATAAGTAGGCGATGAACGTGCCAAGAATTCCTGCGACGATAATTGCATATACGGCTGAAATGATAGCGTTGATCGCACCGAATTGCAGTGCCATCACACTTCCCATTTGAAAATAAAAAATTGCCGTAGCAATTCCGAACGTAATGTTTGTAATACTCAACCATCCCATATTTCGTTTGTTTAGAGGTACCCTATCCAATGAATAGTCATCACTCGTCTGTTCCGTTTGATTTTTATCTGTTATAGAGGTGTTTGTACTCAACCTGATCAACTCCCTTGCATCATTCGTAGTAAATGGAATATTGCATTGAGTGGAGGATCGTTGTTATTGGGATATTGGAAAGTATGAAAGTTTGATAGTAAAGTCAATCTTTCATTGCTGTCTCTAATGTTATGACAATGATTAGAGACGCGTTTTTTCACAAACCTCTATAAACATATCAATAAGCTCAACTGTTCTCAAACACGTTTATATGTGGTAATTTGCCCTATAACACACCTAGGACTTTTATATCTCCAGAATACTTGTTATATCTAACAAATACCCACCTAATCACATTAAAAAGATAACGCGACTTGGCTATGTGAGTAATTTATTATTTAATGAAATTTTATGCATCATAGAGTCTGAATGGTTCTTGTGTTACTATCAATGAATGATTGAAAGATACATAGAAAGAAGGAAGACATTTGGGAAAAACGAAGATTTATTTGATTATATTTTTAGTTGTTGCTGCGTGGGGATTCAATGTCACAGCGACGAAGATTTTAGTGACGAATTTCATGCCGGTCACGATGACAGCTGCAAGAATATTTGTCGCGGGTGTTTTTGTTTTTATTTTCTTGGCGTTAATGAAAAGAATTCGGCGATTGACGAAAAGAGAATGGCGTACGGTCATTATAGCGAGTCTGTTCAGTGTTGTTGGACACCAATACTTTTTATCTGTTGGATTGACTGAAACAACTGCTTCAAATGGTGGAATGATATTAGGTACAGTCCCGTTGATGACAGCGATTATGGCGGTTATCTTTTTAGGGAATCGATTGACTTTGGTTCGTGTTGTCGGTTTTTTATTAGGATTAATCGGTGTGTCTTTTATAGTCATCGTTGGAAGTGAAGGATTAAGTGAGGTATCCATTGGAGATATCCATGTGTTCTTATCGGTGCTTGCTCAGGCAATTAGTTTTATCATCATTGCTAAGGCTTCACCGACGTTAGATCCGAGGTTGCTAACAGGCTATATGTTAATCATAGGTTCGATTGGTTTGTTTGGTATTGGTTTATGCTTGGAACCGAATGGTCTAGATAGCTTGCTCGGTCAATCAAATATCGGAATCTGGGCAATCTTCTTAGCTTCCGCGGTTATTGCAACAGCGCTAGGTCACATGTTTTACAATGATTCAATTGGAAAAGTTGGACCTGCTGCGACGGCTATTTTTCTTAACTTAAACCCATTTTTCGCGTTGATTAGTGCGGTTCTTTTTTTAGGTGAAGTTATTGGGTTTGCTCAAGTTCTCGGATTCATTTTAATTTTAGCCGGTGTATTTCTCGGCTCAGGTGCATACGAGGAGATACGTCGTAAACGACGACTGAAACAGGTCTGATTTAATGATAATAGGAGTCCAATTGTTGCAGATATGCTCCCCACTAAGGGAAATATGAGTCATTTTTTACGAAATATGCTCCGTTTGTGAAACGATATGTGTCTGATTCGTAAGGAAATGAGTCCAAGCAAAAAAATTATGTGACTAATTTCAAAATATATGAGCTCTTCTTCCTTATAAATACCCCCCAGTTAGTAAGGTGACTAACTAGGGGGTATTTTCATCACTATGAAAAAGAGTCCAGCCGATTAGTGTGTTGAAATCATTTTCCATCCGAACGATGAGAAAGGACAACTTCCAGCTCCTCAACGAAAATTAATACAATTTATTCGAAATGGTTTGCGCGATTCTTTCTTTTGTCTTTTTGGCGTCTTCATAATTTCTCATTGTGATTCCCGTACATAATAAATCAATGACGAACAGTTGCGAGATCTTCGAAACGAGTGATCCACTATCCAAAGGATTTTCCTTAGCGGAAGTCAGTAATACAATGTCTGCGTATTTGGATAAAGGTGATTCGGTATAGTTCGTAATTGCGATGACTGTTGCGTCGTTAGCTTTACTGGTTTCAACTGCATCAATAATGTCTTTCGTACTACCGGTTAAGCTGATCGCAATCACAACTGTATCTTTATTTACCGAGTTTGCGCGGAGTACTTGGTTGTGTGAATCGGTAATCGTTTCAATATTAACTCCGATTCGCATAAGGCGATTTTGCATATCCAATCCAGCGATTCCAGAAGAAGAGACACCAAAAACAACGACGTTTGTTGCTTGGTCGATTTTGTCAATGGCCCGTTGCAGCTGTTCGTCATCGACTAGCTTGTACGTATCGTCAACTGCTTGAACCATGTTGTTTCTCACTTTATCGATATACGTATCATCATTGAGTTGTTGGTCACGCATAGAAATTTCTCTTGCTAAGGCTAGCTTAAAACCTTGGTATCCTTTATAGCCCAATTTTCTACAGAAACGTAAAACAGTTGCTTCACCGACATGGCAGGCATTGGCTAACTCAGTCAATGATTGATAAACGATTTGATCTAAATTATTTGTAATGTATGTATACAACTTTTGTTCGGATTTGGTAAACGTATTTTTATGTTGTTCCATTAAAATAGTTAAATCAATAGTAGTTCGGTTAATATTCTCGAACATGATAATCCTCCTTTTTCTGTCGAATATATTCATTCTGTTCATTTTAGCAGACTCTGAAATGTGTTATATAGTTCACATTATACTAGAAATTGTCTGAATGGTGTGTATTTTGGAGTAAACCTCCACTTTTCTAAAGTTTATTGACAAAACGCTTTCATATTTGGTATGATACACATAAATCATCAAGAATGAAAGCGCATTCTTAAAATGCTGCTGGATGGAGGTATAGTATGAAAGGGATCATGACAGCTTTGATTACACCATTCAATGAAGATGGAACCCTTAACGACAAAGGTTTACGGGAGGTGGTTCGACATAATATTGACGTAATGGGAGTCGACGGCTTATACATAGGCGGTTCTACTGGCGAAAGTTTCTTAATGGACGAAGCCATGAGAAGTGAACTGCTTAAAATCGTCAAAGAAGAAGCTGGAGATGCAGTTACACTGATTGCACAAATCGGTTCATTAAATATCGAAGAGGCAATCAGATTAGGTAACGAAGCCAAGGAACTTGGATATGACGCATTGTCAGCGATTACCCCTTACTATTACAAGTTCAGTTTTGAAGAAATCAAGTCTTATTACGAAAGAATCACGGAAGAAACGAATCATCCAATGGTCGTTTATTCCATTCCTGTACTTACCGGGACACAAATGACAATCGATGACTACGGTGAGCTATTGGCTATACCAAATGTCGTTGGTGTTAAGTATTCCGACACAAATCTTTCCAGACTTACGAAGTTGAAAGAATTGTACCCGGATAAAGTGTTCTACGGCGGTGCAGATGATATGTTGCTTCAATACATTATTTCTGGAGCAGATGGAGCAATCGGCAGTACTTACAGCTTACTAGGAAAGCAAGCAAAAGCATTATTCGATGCACTTCAAAATTCAGAGCTTAAAGAAGCAAAAAACTTACAGCTAGAAATGAATCAAGTAATCGCTAAAATGGAAAGCATCGGCGTCTATCAGACACTCAAGCATGTATTGAAAGAGCAAGGAGTCGACGCTGGCTTCATGAAGTTCCCTTTCAAAGAATTGACAGATGATGAAAAACGACAAGCATCAGAAATCGTTGACATCTTAGCTTCAGGGAAATAAATCATCTTAGTAGGAGTATAAGTTGATGAGTAAAAAATTAATTGTGTCTTGTCAAGCATTAGAAGAAGAACCGCTTCACAGCTCGCTGATTATGTCCAAAATGGCGTTGGCAGCTTACCAAGGTGGAGCGAGTGGCATCCGTGCCAATACAGTCGCAGATATTCAAGCAATCAAACAAGAGGTTGATCTACCGATTATCGGGATTATCAAGAGAGATTATGGGGACAATGAAGTTCGAATCACCGCAACGTTAAAAGAAGTGGAAGAATTAGCGACAGAGGGCGTTGAAGTTATTGCGTTTGACGCTACAAATCGAATTCGCCCACACAACAAGAGCTTTGATCAATTCTTTCGAGAAGTGAAAGAAAAGTTTCCAAACCAAAAGTTCATGGCAGATGTTTCAACAGTTGAAGAAGCGGTGCATGCCGAAAAGCTTGGTGTTGATATCGTTGCTACGACATTAGTCGGATACACACCGTACACAGAAGGGGATGTTCCGCTAGAAGTTTTAGAAGAAACTTTGAAAGCGGTTAACATACCTGTCATTGCGGAAGGAAACATAGATACACCAGAGAAAGCGAAAAAGGCATTGGAATTAGGTGCTTATAAGGTCGTCGTTGGCAGTGCCATCACACGACCGCAAGTAATCACGGAGAAGTTTTCTCAAAAAATGAATGAAGTGGAAACCAAATAGGGAGGAAGAAAAATTATTAAAAAACGTTTATTATTTTTCTTAAGTCTAGCTTTATTGTTGGTCATCGCAGCTTGTGGAGGTAATGATGAAGATTCCTCATCAGCTAACGAGGGCGAAGCAAACGGAGAAGAAAGTAGCGAAAGCAGTGACAATGGTGAAAGCAGTGAAGCATCCGGTGAAACTTATGAGTTGGAATTCGGTATGCAGCCAAACACACAGGCAAATGAGTACAAAGCTGCTGAGTTTTTAGCGGATTATGTTGAAAAAGAAAGTGATGGCCGTTTGACAGTAACGATTTTCCCTGATGCTCAATTAGGAAATGACTTGTCAATGCTAGGTCAATTGCAAGATGGAACATTAGATATTACGCTAGCAGAGATGGGACGTTTCGGTGAGTGGATCCCACGTGCGGAACTATTGGCTATGCCTTATGTCATTCAAGATTTTGATCACATTAAAAACGTTGTTTATAACACTGAATTCGGTGAAGACCTACGTGCTGAGTTAGTTGAAGAACATGGTATGCGTGTTATTGATAGTGCTTACAACGGAACGCGTGTAACATCTTCTAACTCTCCAATTGAAGAACTAGCAGATATGGAAGGTATGAGCCTTCGTGTACCAGAAGCACAAACACTTCTAGACTATGCAAAATATACAGGTGCGAACCCTACACCAATGGCATTCGGTGAAGTTTATCTTGCATTGCAAACAGGCCAGGTAGATGGTCAGGAAAACCCACTTCCGACAATTGAAGCGCAAAGTTTCCATGAAGTTCAAGATTACATTGCTTTGACGAACCACGTTGTTAACGACAACACGTATGTAGTAAGTGAGAAGACATATCAAGAGCTTCCGGAAGATCTTCGCAAAATCCTTGAAGAAGGAATTGATGCAGCGACAGATCACCATACAGAACTATTCCAAACACAAGAAGAAGAGTTAATTTCCTTCTTTGAAGAAGAAGGTGTAACAATTACTGAGCCGAACTTAGATGAGTTCAGAGAAGCTGTTTCTGAAGCTTACCCGAATTATTATGAAGATATCGGTGAAGACGCAGAGAAATATATGGAAGTGATTCAAGGGGCAGCAGAATAAACAAAAACCGTGAAGGTGATTATTCATGTTAAAGAAAATTTATAACAACTTAGAAGAAATAATCGGCAGTGCCCTATTTCTAGTCATGTTAATTGTTCTAGTTGCTCAAACTCTATCACGCCAAGGGGTCGGTGTACCCCTGGTGTGGTCAGAGGAATTGAGTAAACTTCTTTTTATTTACGCAGGATATTTAGGCATTGTAGCTGGTATTAAAGATAAAGGTCACGTAGCAATTGACGTTTTCGTAAATAAGTTACCAGCTAAAATGCAAAAATGGATTTATTTATTTAATCAACTATTAATCTTAGCCGCATTGATTACGGTGTTTTATATTAGTTTTACAATTGTTCAAAGACAAGAGCATTTAGAAATGGTAACTTTGCAGATTTCATATGTATATATGTATGCAGCCTTGCCAATTCTAACTGGTTTAATGATCTTTCGTTTAGTTGAGCGTTTGATTAAAGAATGGCGTCAAAGTAAAGCAGCGGAGGTGGAATAGATGGAGATTGCGATTATTTTTATCATATGGATTCTGTTGCTCTTCATCGGAATTCCTGTCGGTTTTACGCTGCTCATTGCTGCGCTTTCTTATTTTGTCTTAGGTGACTGGAACCTGATTTATGCCTCTGGTGCTCAATTAATAGATGGAATAAATAATTTTACATTGTTAGCTATCCCATTCTTTATATTGACAGGTACATTAATGAACGCGTCCGGAATAACCGATCGTATTTTCAACTTCGCTCTAGCGTTAGTCGGTCATATTCCTGGTGGGGTCGGACATGTGAACATTACGGCAAGTTTAATGTTCTCCGGAATGTCAGGATCCTCATTGGCAGACGCGGGTGGTCTAGGTCAATTGGAAATTCGCACAATGCGTAAAGCAGGTTACCATGATGACTTCAATGGTGGATTGACGGCGGCGACTTCCATTTTAAGTGGAATCATTCCACCAAGCTTGAACATGATTATTTATGCCGCGATCGCGAACGTTTCGGTGGCTTCAATGTTCATTGCTGGCTTGGTACCAGGTCTATTAATCGCCGTCGCTTTGTTTATCACGACTTTTATTATGGCAAAAAAACGCGGTTACAAGGTTCTTGAACGTGCAAACTTAAGAATAATCTGGAAGCGTTTCTTGGAAGCGTTCTGGGCATTGCTTACACCGTTAATTATTATTGTAGGTATATTCTCAGGATTTTTCACGCCGACAGAAGCTGCTGTTGTCAGTACGGTATATGCGATGTTCCTCGGTTTCTTTATTTATAAAGAGCTGACATTGAAGAAGGCATACGAAAACTTCGTTGAATCGTTTAAAATGACGGGTGTTGTCATCTTGATGCTTGCAGCAATTGAATTCTTTGGTCAATTCGTAGCAAGAGAGCGAGTGGCCATTAAAGTAGCTGATGCATTTTTAGGGATAACAGAAGAACCTATTTTCTTATTGTTACTGATCAGTTTATTATTGATTATATTGGGAACATTTATCGACGCATTGGCCTTGTTGGTCCTTGTCGTACCGGTATTGATTCCGGTCGTCACGAGTGTCGGAATTGATCCGATTTTCTTCGGTGCGTTCGTGATTCTAAACTTAATGATCGGTATTTTGACGCCTCCTATGGGAATGGCATTATTCGTTGTATCAAGGGTTGGTAATATTCCGGTTGGAACGATGTACCGAGGTGTCCTGCCGTTTCTTTTACCAATCGTCGTTGTTATGTTATTACTCGTCTTTCTTCCTGGAATTTCAACATTCCTCGTCGACATCTTAAGGTAATAATAGAAAATTGAATGGAGGAAGACAACGTGTTAGCAGGAGCAATTGATATAGGCGGAACAAGTATCAAATACGGTGTCTTGGATAATCATGGTAAGGTTCTAACAAAGTCAAAAACACCAACAGACGTAAAAGGTGGCGGCCCTGCAATCCTTAACCAAGTGAAAGATCTTGTGCGAGAGTTGCAAGCTGATTATGAACTTTCTGGGATTGCTGTCAGTACGGCCGGTCAAATCAACCGAAAAGAAGGAACGGTCATTTATGCGACTGATTCGCTTCCGAATTATACGGGATTAAATATTAAGGAAATCTTAGAATCTGAGTTCGGCGTGCCTGTTACAGTGGACAATGACGTCAACTGTGCAGCTATGGGCGAGTATTGGAAAGGTGCAGCAAAGCAGGTTGATCAATTTCTCTGCATGACACTCGGCACAGGAATCGGCGGTGCGATTGTGATTAATGGAGAGATTTATGATGGAGCTGCTTATTCTGCCGGTGAATTTGGTCATATGAACCTTTACCCAGGTGGTGAACCGTGCACGTGTGGGGATGAGGGTTGTTATGAACGGTATGCTTCCAGCAAAGCTTTAAGCAAGCGGGCTCGAAGTGTCATCGAAGACTATAATTCTTTGCCGGATTTGTTTTGGCGAGCAAAAAATGAAGACAAGCTAGCAGAGTCTGTCATTAACCGCTGGGTAGATGACGTTGCCTTAGGAATCAAAACGTTGGTACATATCTTTAACCCACCTATGATTGTTATCGGCGGTGGCGTTTCAGAACAAGGAGATTATTTGCTAGATAAACTAGAGCAGCGTGTAAATAATCGAATTATGGTTTCCTTTGAAAGATCCTTATCGATTAAGCTTGCTCAAAACGGTAACGATGCCAACTTACAAGGCGCTGTCTATCAATTATTGCAATATGTGAAAGAAAAATAAGTACGATTTTAAAAATCACTGCTGATGTAGTGATTTTTATTTTACCCAGACGGCATATTTTGTGTTTGGCTCATATAATTCGCTTTTAGACTTATATTTCTTTTATTTGGTCACATAATTTGCCGATTAAGTCACATAAATCTGGATTCAGGGAGAATATCAGGTAAATTTGGCTCATATAGTTGCGATTTGGGCGCATTAGCCGGTCAGGGTACATATAAAATTACCAAAGTAAGGTGGTACAGTTATTTATGAGAAAACGGATCGTTTGTTTTGGAGATTCCAATACTTGGGGATTAAACGCAGAAACAATGAAAAGATTTCCTGAAAACGTTAGATGGACTGGTCTTTTACAAGAAAAATTAAGTGACGAATATCAAGTTATTGAAGAAGGGCTACCAGGAAGAACGAGTGTCGTGGACGACCCTTTACTTGAAGGAATGAATGGTATAGATTATATCGTTCCGTGCATAAAAAGTCATGCACCAGTGGAACTTCTCATCATCATGTTAGGGACAAATGATACGAAGGAACGTTTTGGATTGACGGCTCACAATATTGCCCAAGGTATTACTAGGTTAGCTAAAAAAGCTCAAGAAGCACATGAGGAGATTTATGATAAAGCGCTTCAAGTATTAGTAATCGCTCCACCAATGATTGGCTCACATTACAAAAAGACAGAGATTCGGAAGTCAATGGGTGACAATTGCGACATTAAGTCGAGTGAGTTGCCGGGCTTTTTAAAAGAATTCGTGACGAATACGAATATCTTTTTCTTGGACGCGAGCAAAGAAGTCGTGATGAATGAAATTGATTATATGCACTTAGATGAAAATGGTCATAAGCAACTAAGCGAACTTGTATTGAAAAAAGTCCGATATGTGCTAAGTTAATGAAACTATTCATGTATTCTTTTATTGATCGAAAAGTTAGTCCGTAGCATTCTTGATGAATTCAACAGTATTTTGTAATTTATCAGTTTAGATTGGTTATTTGAAGGGTCAACATAAAATTTGATGGATAAGTAAGGGAAACAGAGATTGTTTCAAAAAGTTGCTACCCGTAAACTTAGAGTGTGTGTGCGGTCGCATTTTCATTTGCCTTTTATCATGCAAGCAGCACCTATCCACATGGGTAGGTGCTGTTTTAATTTAATTTCGCTGGCATTTTTGAATTCACCAATTTAACTGAATAAAGCAGGTTGATTATTCAGTAGTAATTTAGATGATTCGAAAGGTATTTTTCAATTTTTCATCATGATATATATAGCTGATAACTCAGAAGCCCATTTGAAGGATAATGCTTAAAAACACGAATTGTTAAGAAAATTATGAAACGGTATGATTAAAGGGTATGTGGAGATAAGCGTTTAGCCTTGTATTTTTGACATACTTAAAACCTCAAAAAATTATAAATCTGAAAGGGAGTATTAATTAATCATGAAGAAGTTGAAAAAGATAGGAATTGTTGCTGGACTATCTTTAGCACTTGTTGCTTGTGGTGGTGATGATTCAGAAGAGAGTAGCGCTGAGAATGGATCGAATGATGTGAATGTTGGTGAAGAAGTTGAGTACACCATAACTGGTATTGAACCTGGTGCAGGAATTTCACAGGCTACGAACAAAGCATTGGAAGAATACGATAACCTAGAAGGTTGGACACATGAAGAATCTTCTACAGCAGCCATGTTAACAGAGCTTGGCGAAGCGCTTGATAATGAAGAAGAGATTATCATCGCGGCATGGAACCCACACTATATGTTCGCAAAGTATGACATCAAATATATTGACGATCCAAAAGGTGTTTATGGCGGTGAGGAGTATATCACCACTATCGCTCGTAAAGGATTAAAAGAAGACATGCCAGAAGCGTATGAAATTCTTGATAACTTCTTCTGGGAAGTAGAAGATATGGAATCGATTATGCTTGCAGCCCAAGAAAAAGATCTTGAAGAAGCAGCGCAAGATTGGGTTGACGAAAACCAAGAGACTGTCGACAGCTGGACTGAAGGCGTAGATTCTGTTGATGGCCAGGATATTGAGTTAGCGTTGACACCATGGGATTCAGAACGTTCATCTGCTCAAGTCGTCAAAATAGCATTGGAGTCTAAAGGATTTAATGTCACATTGACACCAGTAGATCCACAAATCGTTTTCCAAGCTGTATCAGCTGGGGATGCTGATGCTTCTTTAGCTCCTTGGATGCCACAAACACATAAGGATTTCTATGAGAAATATGAAGGCGAATATGAAGACTTAGGGAAAAACCTAGAGGGCGCAAAAATAGGTTTAGCTGTACCGACGTATATGGATGTTGAGTCGATAGAAGACTTAGAACCTAAAAAATAATGGAATAGAAAATCTATTAAGAAGCTGGGGAATGAATTTCCTGGCTTCTTTTTTAATATTTTAAGACATAAAATGAGACTATAATAGACAATATGAAAAAGAAAATATAATGAAGAAAAACGCTTTTGTTCTTGTCGTGTTTTTGTTTCAATGCTATACTACGTCAAAAATGGAAACGGGGAATTCAAGTGAAGTTAATAGTAAAATTATTAATTGGGGTAGTTTTGGGAATTGCTGTGGGCTTGGTTGCTCCTGAATTTCTAATTCGTATCATCGTTACTTTCAAAGAGATTTTTGGTCAATTTTTAGGATTTACGATTCCATTGATTATCATCTTCTTTATTATTAGTGGTCTAGCGAGCTTCGGCAAAGAATCGGGGAAAATGCTCGGTGTGACTTCCGCGATCGCATACTCATCAACAATTCTAGCGGGGACACTGGCATTTTTTATTGCAATTATCATTATCCCAATGGTTGTTAATCAAGGTGGTGGAAGTGCTGAGGAGACTGCGGGCTTTGAACCATATTTTGAGTTAACCATTGATCCAATTATGGGAGTCATGACTGCGCTTGTGTTGGCATTCGTCTTCGGTATTGGAATTACGCGCATACATACGCCGACAATTAGAGCATTTTTTGACGAAGGAAAAGAAATTGTTGAGCGTTTGATTTGGAAAATTATTATACCGCTTTTGCCGTTTTACATTGCAAGTATTTTTGCTGAGTTGGCTGCTGATGGAGCCGTTTTCAGAACACTTCAGACGTTTGGAGTTGTTCTTATCATGGCGGTGATTATGCACTGGGTTTGGATATTGATTTTGTATGTAGTTGCTGGAGGGCTTACAGGAAGAAATCCGTTTCGTGCATTAAAAACGATGCTACCAGCGTATTTCACAGGTTTAGGGACGATGTCCAGTGCGGCAACAATCCCAGTAACCGTGAGGCAGTCGAAACTGAACAACGTTGATGAAGGGGTAGCAGATTCAGCGGTTCCATTAAGTGCAACAATTCATTTAGCGGGTAGTACAATCACAATTGTTACTTGCTCCGTCGCTGTTATGATGTTGACGGAAGGACTCTCTTTACCAAGCTTCGCTACAATGCTTCCATTTGTTATGATGCTTGGAATCATTATGATTGCTGCACCGGGTGTGCCTGGAGGAGCGGTTATGGCTGCTTTAGGACTACTTGGTAGTATGTTAGGATTTGGCGAAACCGCTTTAGGATTGATGATTGCGTTGTATATGGCGCAAGACAGTTTTGGAACAGCTGCGAACGTTACTGGTGATGGTGCAATTGCAATAATGGTCGACAAGTTTACGAAGAAATTGAACTAAAATAAATAAAAAACAAGAGGCTGGGACAAAACTCAGTAAATTGAAAAAGCGTGGTACTTACCGATTAGGCAGGTACCACGCTTTTTTATAT
>NZ_JAGSIE010000027.1 GCF_018138385.1 Allobacillus saliphilus | reverse complement strand
TCCGTATATTTCCTACGCTAAATTAGATTGTCATTCGTGTTTCTGAGTTTATAACTTAGATTTGTCCCAGCCTCTTTACTTTACTTATTAACTTCACTTCGGTTGCGTTATTCCACTTCTTCCTCAATAATTTCTCCTTTATCGAAATTGTAGAATCGGAATAAATCCCCATAAATAATCTCGTCAGAATACTTCAGTTCTTGCATCGCCTGTTCCACAATATCTGTACAATTGCTGTCATCTGCAATATCGCCTGTTGAGCGTTCATAACATAGTTCACTCGTATAAATATATTCATCTCCAACAACAGTTCCATCTCTCATTGCGATGAATCCTTTTCGTTCTTCGGAAAATAAATCATTACCAAAAACAATGTCATTTTGATTTTCGATATCCAACATGTTCAAAATGGTCGGTTTGAAATCAATTTGACCCGTGACCTGTGAGATCACTTGATTGTTTTCGTTTCCAGGAATGTGAATGAGTAAAGGTACTCTTTCTAACAAAACTTCGTCATAAGGTGTAATTTCATCTTTTCCAAGAAACTGTGCCATCGCTTTGTTATGATAAGAGCTTATCCCGTAGTGATCTCCCATTATGATAATGATTGAATCCTCATACTTGCCAGATTCTTTCAGCTCATCGAAAAACACTTCCAACGACTCATCAAAATATCGAACCGTTTGGAAATATTGATTTAATGTCGTTGAGTTTGAATCAAATTGTTCGATTGTCGCTTTTTCCTCTGGTATTTCAAATGGAAAATGGTTCGTTAAAGAGATCATTTTTAAATAATAAGGTTCTTCTAAATCTTTCATCATGTCGACTGATTGCCTGAAGAATTCCTTATCTTCGAGGCCCCACCCGAAGGAGTGTTCATCACTAATTTCATATGATTGTTGATCGAAAAATTTATCGTATCCCAATGATTCATACATCGTATTACGATTCCAAAAACTTCCGTTATTCGCATGCATAGAGTAAGATGAGTATCCTTTTTCTTTAATTATTTTTGGCAATGAATGAAATTCGTTTTGTGCATGTGTAAAATACACGGCACTATTTGGTAAAGGATACAAACTGTTATCTAAAATAAATTCGTGGTCAGAAGTTTTTCCTAATAGCGTTTGATGATAAAAGTTATCGAAATAATAGCTATCTTCCACTAAATCATTCAGAAACGGAGTAATTTCTTCTCCGTGTAATTCTTTATTGATCACAAAAGATTGTAGTGACTCTGCAGCGATATAAATTATGTTTTTATCTTCTGCAATTCCTTTCATGTCTGTTGAGGTTACTTTGTTGGTTGATCGAATCTCTTTATCTACATATTTTTCAATCTCGCTCATTTCCGAACCATCAGCAAATAACCGTTTTGATTGTGTGGACGCAGTCAGGACCATATCATACGCATGAAATGCAAAAATTCCCACATTCTTCACTAAGTATTCACGGTCAAATCCACGCTTGAACAACATCGGCCTTTCAATTTCAGCCAGCGTCAAATTGAGCGCTAAAGCTGCCAATGAGACGACAATAAGCTTTCTTTTAAACAGACCTGTATACAACTTAACCGGAAAAGTGGATTTTCTTGCAAAGTAGAAAATGAGAATCACATCTAGAAACAATAAGATGTCGGTAAGATAAAACAAAGAAAACACACTTGAACCTAAATCTCCAGCGTTGTTAACTTGGAATAGAGTCGGAATCGTCACGAAGTCTGTAAAATTCCGATAATAAAGCAAGTTCGCGAAAACAATTAAACTCATTACGAGTGAAACATATTTGATGTATCGCTTTTGGTTTTTAGGTTTCATCCAAACCGCAAGAAACAAAATGAATGCACTGATTGCTAATGCATTGATGATTAAGATTGTCTCCTGAAAGATGGATTCAATTGAAAGGTTAAAATAAAAGCGGTAGACAATATATGTTTTTACTCCTAGGAGTATTGCTGCAATGATAAATAATGGTATTTGTTTTATTTTGTTCATTTGAAGTCTCCTCACTTTTATCCCGATATAACTCCTATACAAATAAGACGAGTTATTAGATTAAAAGTTTCAAATCATATCGTATTTATTGTTCCCGTTATATGTTACAAACAAACGGGGCTTATTAACTATATTTGCTGCGTTCCTTTCTGACTATTAAAAGGGCACGCATATATTCCTCATTGGTTATCAGTTTATTTTGATATAATTCATTAATCTCTTGTTCCATCAAATTAAATTCAGCTAACCGATCGCCAATGTAAATAAAAATTCCATATTTTTTAAGTAATTGAAGCACATCAAGAAATGTTTCCATAACTCCACCCACTACGTTCATATAAACTTAATATTTTTATCACTTTAATTTTTGATAAAATTCCTCAAATTGCTCATTGTCTGGCTGTAACTCAATGGCTTTCTCAGCATACTTTAATGCTTCATCTTCCTCCATTAATCGTGAATGAACAACCGCTAAATTAAAGTAGGCTTCTGCAAAATTCTGATCAATATTCACAGCAGTGTGGAAATCTTTTTCTGCCAAATCAATTTCTTTTTGCTCGAAATAAGCCACACCTCTATAGAAATAAAGATACGCCTCTTCTCTTCCTCGATCTAGTTCATCGTTCACTAACTCAATCGTCTCATTATATGAACCTTCACCAATTAGTTCTTGAGCAGTTGCTGAAAATGTGTGTGGGTTGTCGAGACCGCCTGCTCGGTTCATTCCGTATAAAACTAAAGCAGCTATAATCGTAATATACATAAAAAATGCAACGAATTGCCTTACGAAAGCTTTTTTGTACGGCAAGTGAACAATCTGTGAGGCAACGAAACCACCAATTAAACCACCCAAATGCGCCCCATTATCGATTTGAGGAATTGTAAAACCAAAAACTAAATTTATACCAATAACGATAAATAAGCTAGAGCCCATCGTCTGAAAGAATAAGCGTTTATAATGCACTCCAAAAAATAATAGCGCACCAAACAAACCAAAGATTGCACCAGAGGCACCTGCTGCTATCGCATCATTTGTCGCAAAACTTGCCACACCACCAAACAGTCCTGCAAATAGATAAATGAACAAGAATCGCTTGCTGCCGAATATACGTTCAACCGCTTCACCTAAAAAATATAAAGCCATCATATTCATGAACAAATGCAACGTACCTATATGAAGGAACATTGAAGTAAATATGCGCCACCATTCACCCTCAATGATTGCCGGGTTATATTTAGCACCAAAATCAATCAGATCTTCCGTGTTTGTTGAACTTCCGACAGATTCCATATACATAAAAATGAATACATTAATCGCAATCAATAAAAACGTCCATCTTGGCTTTCCGAAGTGGAACGTTTCTTTAATTTCACGTTGTTGTTGTTTGTACGTTGAAAAGAGTTGCTGTTCGATATAATGAGTGTATGATTCTTGCTCTTCGATTGTTGGATACTCATCAAATAATGTTGATGATTCTTTTCCCATGCGGCTTAAAAAACGATTGAATTCCTCTTGTATATATTCTTCACTAAACAAATAAACGGAGGAATGCAAGCGTTTATTATTTTTCAGTTGTCGGTCTTTCAATAAAGGTTCCCAATGATCTACAGGTAAAAGATCGCTCACATAAATAAAGTGAAAAAAATAATTTCTGCGGCCACGAACTGGGTTCTGTCTAAATATTGACTTCGTCTTTTCCTGGATATCCCGCTCGAGCTGCCGTGCCCAATCGAACGTCTGGTGACTAAGTGTAACAATATGCGTAGAACCCTTTTCAGTTTTTTCTAGAACATATTCTTTTTGATTAGGCATAATTTGAACGAGATTAAATTGTTCATGGTTAACTAAATATTCAACTGTCTTCAATAATGTATATCGTTCAGTTATATACAATGTTACAGCTCCTCATGATCAACTGAGGCATTACCGTGTAATTAGCTTGGCAATTTCCTCAATACTCATTGATGAATCAATTTCATAAGAACCTAATTGAATCGTCTGACTTAAATCATGTTCTGCCAAATAATCAATAAATGGCTTTCTATCATTAATTATTTTATTTCTTTCTAGTGAATCTGCGATATCAGAAGAGTTCATCCCTTGTTCTATTTCCAGAACGTAGTGAAAAACGTCTTTCTCATTTGAAGACGCCGAATCATCTGATGTGCTGCTCTCTTTTTTTAGAGCTTTCAATTGAGCTTTTAACTCTTTATTTTTATCCACCAAATTAGTATATTCATCTTGTGGTAATAACTTGAGCTCTTGCTCCTCAATATATGTTTGTATTTCACTTTCCGGAACATTCGAGAAGTCTTTTACTTCGTTGGAATTTACTTCCATCCAATAAATAAGTCCAAAGATGAATGTTGCTGTCAATAGACCTACAGAATAGGCCATAACCATTCGTTTCAATTAGCTTTCACCCTTTAGCGATTCCAATGACTAGTGCTTTGATCTTTTTGATAATCTTTTACATCAAGAGGCTCTGATAGCAGTTCTTCTTCTAAAACCTTCAATTTATTATTGATTAAATAACGATCTTGTAAGGAAGAAATACGTATTTGTTCAACTTGGTATTCAATGTCTTTTAATTGATCGTTCATGAAAAAGGATAAAATAAACAATACGATTCCGATAGTACCTACACTAATTAATGCGATGATCAATCCATACACCTCATTTTGAAAAAATTCCTAAATTCTATTTTATCATAAATTTTATTGACGAGGCACTAAAATTGTAACAGTTCTATTTCAAAGCTTGAAACTCGAATTGTTCTTTGGTATGATAATGAAGTCAAAATGATAAGTGCAGAATGGAGGAATCATGATGCGTGAACAAATTACATTAGCGTGCACAGAAACAGGTGATCGTAACTATATTACTACGAAAAACAAGCGTACGAATCCTGAGCGACTTGAATTGAAAAAATATAGCCCACGTTTGAAAAAACATACGCTACATCGTGAAACGAAGTAAAACAGTAGGTTCCTGCCTGCTGTTTTTTTATATAGGAAATCTTCTAAGTATTTAACCATCCAATTAATGGAATACTCTTAATGAATCCATCGAATGACTGTTGGATCTTCATACAATCGTGATAAGCTAATGATAAACATTCTACAATATCGTAAAGGATAGGTGCTCAATGTCGAAACACGTCTACCGTACACTCAGTAAGCGATTGCTTCATCATATCCCTCGCCAATACAAGGATGATTGTCTCAATAGCATGATGGTACATTTGCAGGAAACGAACTTGTGGCAAGAAGCTGATACAGTCGCACTCACTATTCCTCGAAATAATGAACTGAATATTGAAGAAATCATTAAGGCTGCTTGGAAGTCAGGAAAACAAGTGGCTATTCCCAAATGCTTTCCAAAGAAAAATCATCACATGGAGTTTTATTTATATACCAATAAAAAAGAATTAGAAAACGTATACCTGGACTTGTATGAACCTAAAGATCATCGCGAAAAAATAGTTGATAAAGATTTTATCGATCTTATAATTGTTCCCGGCTTATTATTTGATCCACAAGGATATCGCATCGGATATGGCGGTGGCTATTACGACCGGTATTTAGTTGATTATCCGAATTCAACCGTTTCTTTAGCGATGGAAGAGCAAATCGTCCAATATATACCTTTTGATGAAAATGATATTCCGGTTGATTTCATCATCACTGAAGATCGGATGATTCATTGTGAAATCGAACGGAAGAAAAGCTCTTAATCGAATTGAATCACCCGTTAGAAACAAACAAAAACGTGCTAACCCTGAAATGAAACTTTACCTAGGGGATAGCACGTTTTCTGAGTGATTCAAATTCTGTTTTAAAACATGATTTCTTTTATAAGGCTTTTTTATTCTTCTTCTGATTCTTCCTCTTCTGATTCACTTTCCGAGTCATCTTCATTAGAACCTTTTAGCCGTTCTTCTTTCAACTCAAAATAAGTATCCAATGCCCTTCTTCCAATTCGGTGGTGAACTGGGTAGTCACCGGTTCCTAAATAAGGTGCCATGACGGCAAAAGCTATTTCCGGTTCATCAAAAGGTGCATAACCAACGAGATTGTAATTATTGACATCGGAATGTAAGGTTTTCGTGTCATTGTCCCAGTAAAAAGCTTCTGCAGTTCCCGTCTTGCCAGCTGGGTTATACTCAGCATCAGCGAAATACCTGTACCCTGTCCCTCCACTTTCTTGAAAGGCTTGTCGCATACCTTCTTGGACTCTTTTTAAATAAGTGTCTTTCATTTCTATTTTATTAAGAATCGTCGGTTCGTTAACTTTATATAGAGGGCCGAGTTGGTCCCCTTTCGATGAATTATGAATCTGCTTGACGAGATACGGTTTCATCCGGTAGCCATCATTCGCGATTGTTGAAATGTACTGAGCGAGTTGCATTGCTGTGTAGTTTCCGTACTGACCGATTGCCATATCTTGAAGTTCACCGCCATCAGCCTTAGCAATTTCCATATTTTCTTCATATGGAAAATCGATACCTGTTTTGGCTCCAAGACCAAACTGTTTATAATAGTTCTTCATCTGTGTGTAAGCTTCACTATTGTATGTGATGCCTTTTCCATATTGGTAATTATATTCTCCACCCATTCGCATCGCAATAAACCACATATAGACGTTGGAAGATCGTTTAATTGCATCGATATCATTTACTGGACCTAATCTTGTCCAAGAACTTTTTTCTTTATCAACTGATATTTTAATCGGACGGTCAGTAATCACTTCTCCCGGACGGATCACCCCTGAATCAAGACCCGCCAACACTGTAGCACCTTTTACCGTGGAACCTGGTAAATACGTGTCATAAAGTACTTTATGGGATACGTCCGTAAATTCATCTTCTCCTGTTTCAGAAGGATTGTATTGTTGTCCAGAGGTAGCCAAAACTTCTCCCGTTTTTGGATTCATCAAAACTATGACAGCATGTCTGAACCATCTGTTTTTCCCTGGATGTTTTTGCACGGCTGCCTTCACTTCTTCTTGCACGATTTTATCTATTCGATGTTGAAGTTCCATATCCACCGAAAGGATCAAGTCTTTACCTCTTTGTCCTTCACGGATTGTATTTGAGTCAATTACAGTACCGCTCGAATCAGTAATATGCTCTTTAATCTCTTTATTTCCATTTAAATAAAGCTCATACTCTTTTTCAATTCCACTTCGACCGACACGGTCATTTCGACTATAATTCCTCGCGAGAAAGTATTGATCCTCATCTTGCGGGATTCCTTGTTGTTGACTCGTTATTCTTCCAATGTAACTTGCAAAAGTACTTCCAAATAAATAATCACGTTCCCAATCCGTCGTGACATTAATTCCCGGTAATTCATGCAAGTTTTCACCGATTGCCATATATTCTTCTACAGTGATGTCTTCATATTGAATGATATGAGGTGTCAGCTCGTATGCTTTGTCCAGTTCTCGCTTAATAGCCATGACTTCAAGTTCTTGTTCTGAAAAGCCCTCTAATTCATCATCCGAGATCTTTTCGAGCATTACATAATATTGATCCTGATCACTCAGTTCTTTCTCTTCTTCTGTTAATCGTTCATATGCCTCTTTTTTATTGTTAATGATCCAGTAGTCTTGTTTATTTCGTTTGGTTACTGGTTCTGTATCCATTTCAATATATTTTGCTAATTTTTCAGCAATTTCTACATTATCTTCCGGTTGAACGTGCTTTTTTGGTGTATATGTAATAGCGAACTTCGCCTTGTTGTCAACGACGAGTTCACCGTTACGGTCATACATCTTACCTCTAGGTACAGGTGTCGCAGAAGTTACTCGCTCTGTTCGATCGAGTTCTTCTTGGGCGTCCATGCCGAATAAAATCTGGACAACGCCGAGTTGTAAAATCAAACCGGAAAACAATAGAAAAATAATAAAAAACAATATATTTAAACGAAGAGGCAAATGTGATTTTTGCTTCTTATTCTTCTTCCCCATCGTTTGAGCTCTCCCTTAAATCGAGTGAATTTGACAAGCTCTATTATATCATCAAATTAACTCATTTTCATGAAGAACTTCCGACATTTACTCGATTTTTCGAATTTGTAGCATAACGAATAGATAACCTAAACCGAATAGTAGTAGCGAATACCGCAGCCATTGAATCTCATGGAAGTATTGTAAACCAAGCCAAAATAGCACAAGCGAAATAACTCTGCCAAAATTTAATATTATTTCTTTAAATACGACGTATTCAACCCGGTAATCCCTTGCGTTCCTTGCCTGGCCAATGACATCGTAAGAGATGGACATGAACGGAGCAAAAAACAACGGAAAAGATAATCCAATCATCATTCCATATATATAAAGATCTACTGCGGTATTTGCATAAATAATCCAAATAACAGCAATGTATAGAGCGACAGAGCCAATAAATATAAATCGTTTCCGTTTAGATGGTTTCAACCAGCGATTCAATAACTGATATACCAATAATGATCCACCAGCATAAATGAAATTATAGATTCCGATGGTCATTTCCCGATCGGTAATCATGAATACCCAAAGACCAACAGCAAATAAAAACACACCGTCCCGGAATCCTTGTAGAAAGTGTGCATTTATCATTCGATTCCAATTCGGATTTTCTTTCCATTCTTGCATTGCCCTACGGATAATATACTGCCCGCTCGTTCGTCTGCGTTCGAGAAATATACTAGTTATTACAGCTAGTAAGAATAACAGAAACGATAAAAAGAATATCGTCAAATAGCCTTTGAATCCGGTCAGTACGGTAATCAAATAACCTGCAAATAACGGACCGATCATCCATGCAATCGATTGCAATGTCCCCATCGTGCTATTGAAATAATCACGTGTATGTGGTTCCGTCACTTCAAAGGTCAGCACATTAAATGCCAGTAAATAAAATCCGTAACCCGCTCCAAGAATGGCACCAAGCAATACATAAAATGACGAAGCATGACTTCCTAACGATAATAGACCAATGAAAAATAGTGAGATAAGTATAATTCCGACACGTAAAATAATAACTCGATCGAAACGTTTTACCCATTTGCCAGCAATGACAAAAATAATTAACTGCGTAAAGTAAATAGAAATATTGTACACGGCGAGCAGTTCAATATTATGAGATTGTTTCCAGAGAAAAATATTGACGAAAATATTGGACATGCTTAAACCAAGAGTATATAACGCAGAGATTGCCAGCAGATAAAATAAATTTTTTCTCTCGTATTCAGTTACGTCATCCCGATTGCGAAGTTTCATTTAGCTCCCTCTTTTCAATCTTTAGTCTAAACAAGAGGAAACCAGTTATGCATGCTTAGTATTGTGATTAAATGTATGAAACCTTCACAACAAGAGAACATTTTGCATTAAATAACATCATTTATTTCATTAAAAAAGCTCCCTTCAAAGCAGAATTACTTTGAAGAGAGCCTTTGAAACATCTTATTTCATTTTATTTAGCGTCTTCATAACGCTTACTTACTTCATCCCAGTTTACAACGTTCCAGAATGCTTTAATATAGTCTGGACGACGGTTTTGGTAGTTCAAGTAGTACGCATGCTCCCAAACATCCAAGCCAAGAATTGGTGTTTTTCCGTCCATAACAGGAGTATCTTGGTTTGGAGTTGAAGTGATTTCTAGTTCTCCATTATTTACAATTAACCAAGCCCAGCCAGATCCGAAGCGTCCTGTTGCTGCATTTGCGAATTCATCTTGAAATGCTGAAAAGCTACCGAACTTTTCATTGATCTTATCAGCTAGTTCACCGCTTGGCTCTCCTCCGCCGTTTGGAGAAAGAACTTTCCAGAATAGTGAGTGGTTCGCATGTCCACCACCATTGTTTCTTACTGCTGTTTGAATATCACTTGGTAGAGAGTTAAGATCTTTTAATAACTCATCCAATGATTTGTCTTGAAGGTCAGAATGCCCCTCTAAGGCAGCATTTAATTTCGTCACATAGGTGTTATGGTGCTTCGTGTGGTGAATGTTCATTGTTTCTTTGTCGATGTGTGGCTCTAGTGCATCATATGCGTATGGTAATTCTGGTAATTCAAAAGCCATGATGAAATTCCTCCTTCAAATAATTTAATCCATGGAAATTACAATGAATTTCCCTCCACCTTTAAGGGTATCAATGGTTACAAATTCCTGCAAGCTTTATGCTCTTTTTAAATTGTTAAATCCTTGTCATTCTTATGGCGCGATTCAGTATTCATCACATGATAAAATGGATATAAACAAACCTTTAGGGAGACACGAACTAAAATGGATACAAAAGAGATCATTCGAGAACAAAAACACAAACTGTTCTGGATTTTGCTATTCAGCATCCTACTGGCTGGGATTATTGTCTTCCAAGCCTTTTTAATAGTTGAAATCATTCAATCAATTTTTGTTGAAAACAAGCCATTTGAGGCTGTTATAACATTATTAATTCTCCTATTCATTTTCCTAATCGCACGCGCCTTTATTATTCATCTCATTGGGTCAGTTAGTCTAAGAGTAGGATTTCAGGCTAAGAAAAAGATTAGAAGTCAATTATTAAACCATTTTTCAACTAAAACCCTAACACCGACAAATGAAGACCAAACTGGGAAAAAAATAAGCTTGATGTTAGATACTGTAGACGAAGTAGATCCTTATTTTAGTGAATACTTACCTAAAATCATTCAAGCATCGACGATTCCCGTTACAATTCTGATTGTTATTTTCTTTTTCAACTATCCTTCTGGATTCATCATTTTATTCACCGCTCCTTTTATCCCATTATTTATGGCGATCATTGGGATGAAAACGAGAGATAAATCTGAAGAACAAATTGAACAAATGAATGCTTTTTCTGCGCAATTTCTCGACACAATCCAAGGATTGAAAACATTAAAGATATTCGGTAAGTCTAAACAGTCGGAAACGAAGATCGAAACGAGCACGTTGGGATTTCGTGATGCAACGATGGATGTTTTAAAAGTTGCATTCGCTTCAGCGTTTATGATGGAACTAATATCCATGTTAAGTATGGGGTTAATTGCGTTGGAAGTATCTTTTCGAATGATTATCTTCGAAACGATTACATTTCATACGGCATTCTTTGTTCTCTTATTAGCTCCAGAATTTTATGTATTTTTGAAAGACTTAAGCAGTACTTTTCATTCTGGCAGGGAGAGTTTGACAGCTATTAAAAAAATAGATGAAGAGATTTCCACCGAGACAGATAATGTAAGCTGGGGAGACCAAAAGCTTCAAACGGATTCTCCATCTTCCATCCAACTAAAAAATGTTGAAATGCAATACCCTAACGAAGGCTTCTCGCTTGGTCCAATCACTCTTCATATTAATCCGTATGAAAAGATTGCGCTAATCGGTGAAAGTGGATCGGGTAAAACGACTTTATTTCATCTAATAGCTGGCTTGATGGAACCAAAATCAGGGACAATCTATTTAGACGGTTATTCAAAATCAGATGTTGATTCAACTTCTTGGTTTCGTCAGCTTGGATATTTATCACAAAGTCCTTATATATTTGCTGGAACAATCGCAGAAAACATTTCGCTAAGCACAAATAAACGAGTCAGTGATCAAGTGATTTGGAGTGTATTAAAACAAGTCGAACTTGATGCTCTTGTGTCCACTTTGGAAAATGGTATCCATACGACAATCGGTGAAGGTGGACGAGGATTATCTGGTGGTGAAAAACAGCGGGTAGCACTTGCACGAATTTTAGTGAAACAACCATCAATTTTGTTATTTGATGAACCAACTACTGGACTTGATTTAAAAACGGAAAAAGTCATTCAAAATACGCTGAGTCAATTAACTGACAAAATGACAGTTATTACAATCGCACATCGAATAAAAACAATCCAATCCAGCGACCGCATTTGGATCATGGAAAAAGGAAAAATTGTAGCAGATGGTACACATAAAGAGTTGGAACATTCCAATGAGTTCTATCAGAGCTTAATTACACCAACAAGAAAGGAGAACATTGAATGACGAATCTACGCATTGTAATCAGCGAAATTTTAAAAGAAAAAAAAGATGTTCTTCTATCTGTGTTGTTTGGGTTCATTGCTGGCATGGCAGCGATCGGCTTGTTCTCAGCAAGTGGTTATTTACTATCCAAAGCAGCAATTGGTGTACCACTTACTGCGTTGACTGTCGTCATTGCGATTGTCAAATTGCTTGGAGTGACGAGAGCGTTTAGTCGCTATGGTGAACGTTATTATTCACACCGTGCCAGTTTTACGGTTCTCGGACATATCCGTAAGAGCTTTTATCGAAGACTTGACCGATCATTTTCAACTCTCATGCAAAAATATCAATCCGGTGACTTGCTCTCACGTATGGTTGGGGATATTGAATCATTGCAAACCTATTTCTTACGCGTGCTATATCCACCAATCCTGCTCTTTTTTATTTTCTTGACGACGATTTTCTTTGCGTCCTTTTTCTCATTTTGGATTGCTGTCATTATATTCATTGGCTTTATTCTACAAGTTTTAGTCTTGCCATCAGTTTTTTATTGGTGGCTGATGAAAACGAATCCGAATGTACGAGCGACTCGCACTGCATTATCTAATGACTCAGGTGAATACTTTTTTGGATATAAAGAGCTGAAAATTTTCCAACGTGAAAAGTATCAGAAAGACTCATTAATAAATAAGAGTGATCAATACGAGCAATCAGTATTAAACCAAAAAAGAAAGGAACGTTTGCATCAATCAATATACACATGGGTCGGCTATTTTATCATCTGGCTTGTTTTAGCAGTAGGTGCCTATTTTGTATCAGATGGTGATTTGAATGGTGTCTATTTAGCTGTATTCCTATTACTATCGATAACATTGTTCGAAAACAGCGAGGTCTTAAGTGCCCTACCCATTCATCTAGCAAATAGTCAAGAAGTTAGCGAACGGCTTAGTGAAATAAAGCCTACCGGCCAAAAAGAAAGGAAGTTAACAACTCCTTCATTCGAATCTTTACGTATGAATCAACTGACATTCCGTTATGCCAACGCTCTTTCACCCGCTTTGGTTGATGTTAGTTTTTATTTAAATAAAGGAAGTAAAACAGCTATTGTTGGACCTAGTGGTTCAGGTAAGTCGACAATTATTGATTTAGCTCTCGGACTTGAGTCCACACAAACAGGGTCTATCGAGTGGAATCGCACACCGATTTCACAGTTCGAACAGAGTTCTATATGGAAACAATCAAATGTAGTGTTACAAGAAAGCCATTTCTTTTATGGGACGGTTCGTGATAATTTGCTTACGGAACCATCGCATTCAGATATTGATCTAAAAAATGCTCTCCAGCGGGTAAATCTAACTTATTTAAACCTTGATTCACTTATATTAGAAAAAGGCAGCAATTTATCTGGTGGTGAAAAACAGCGGCTAGCCATTGCAAGAACATTATTGAATCCAGATGCGGAGCTTTGGTTATTAGATGAACCGACTTCAAGCTTAGATACGAATAATAAGGACAATATTTATCAACAACTTTGGGATGAAACAAAAGATAAAACCGTACTTTTGATTACACATGAACTAACCCACTTAGAAAAAATGGACCAAATAATCGTTTTGCAAGAAGGAAAAATTGTTGAATCAGGTACGTATGAAGAGTTAATGGACCGCAAAGGTGAGTTTTACGAAATGAAACAAATTGAAGACTCTGTCTTGTTATAAGGATCAATAATTGTAAAAACATTAGGGCTATATCATTAAGATTGAATGATAACAAAACCCCAGTTAGGACGTGAGCGTTGTCCACTAACTAGGGTTTTGTTTTTATTTGTCTATTATTTATAGTTATTATTCATCGTCATATAAAGAAGGACTCTCTTTTGACGCGACCCAAAAAGCTAAAAAAATTGATCCGATTAACACAATCGGTGGTGCATAAATAATTAGTAGTTCTTCCATATGAATCACCTCAACTATTTATCTCCTTGAATATATCTTTTATCAAATAAGAATAACCTAAACACTAAATACAATGATGGAACGAGCATGACAAAGCCCAAAATGAATACGATGATTAATGATATCGCCATTGTATCATTTGTAAATCCATCATGAACTGTCAAGTGAGGATAAAGTAAATACGGATACTTCGAAATACCGTAAGCGTAAAAAGCAAACGCGAATTGTCCGAATAACAGCGTTACTGACCAGCCATAATTTTTCTTTTTGATAAGAAAATATACAGAACCAATAAAGAATATAAAGGAAATGGCAAACATCCACCATAAGTCAATGATCAATTCTAAATGATCAGGATTATGCCAGCGTAGTTCATATATAATCCCACCAGCAGTAATAATTAAAGGCACAGCCCAGATTAATGCGTATTTTCGCATCAAGTTGGTAGCATTGGTGTCTCCAGCTTTATCTGCATACCACGTTAGGAAGACGGCTGAAATATACAATACAGCCACTACGGCTAGAACGACGATACTCCACGTCAATGGACTTGTAAATAATGACCAATAGTCCAAGATAGGTCCAGAGTCAGTTATTTCAATAAATCCTCCTTCTGAAATAGCGAAAACGACAGAAAGAGATGCTGGAAATAGTAAACCTGACACCCCGTACATAAATGCATATCCATTATGTCCTGTTGGTCCATAGGTTTCGAAAGCATAGTACGAACCGCGTATTGCTAGTAAGATCAGTGCGATACTGACTGGCACTAACAAAACACTTCCATAATAATAAGCAGTTGATGGGAAAAAACCGACAATGCCTACGAAGAAAAACACTAGAAAGACGTTCGTGATTTCCCAAACAGGCGAAAGATACCGCTGAATAACCTTTGTTAATATATGCTCTTTCCCGGTTAATTTACTGTATGCATTGAAAAAACCTGCACCGAAATCTATGGAGGCGATCATCACATATCCAAATAAAAATGTCCATAAAACCGCCATTCCTAAAATCTCATAGCTCATCGACCCTCACCACCTTGTAATGATGCTAGATCTTTTTCTACTGGGTTTTGTTTAAACATACGCGTGAGCACAACGACGACACCGATACCTAGTACTAGGTACAGAATCGCAAACAAAACGAACATCAATCCGACATGATCACTTTGTGTTGCCGCTTGGTCAACAGTCATAAAACCTCTTAAGATCCATGGCTGTCTTCCAAATTCAGCTAGCCACCATCCTGATTCGATCGCTATCATAGACAAAGGACCACCTAGCAAAATACAAAAACGAAACCATTTTTGTCGGATCCAATTCCAGTTGTACCGCGTTCCAATGACATAGATCAACCCTAAGAAAATCATCAATGAGCCAATCGTAATCATAATGTCAAAGAAATAGTGAATAAACAAAGGTGGTTGCTCTTCTTCTGGAAATTCATTCAATCCAATCACTTCAGCAGACGGATTATTAAACGCCAAAATGCTTAATGCATATGGAATCTCCAGTGCATAGCGGACGTTTTGATCGTCATCCAATATACCCATGTATATTAGAGGGGCCTCTGTTTCTGTTTCAAAATGCCATTCTGCTGCCGCTAACTTCTCTGGTTGGTGCTCTGCTAAATATTTACCAGAAAAGTCCCCGAGCAATGCTGATGCGATAGCAAATACTAAACCGACCTTCATCGTCAAATGTAACCCTTTTTTATGGTACGTTTGTTTAGAACCACGCAATAAATGAAAGGCCGCGATTGAAGCTAGAATAAATGCTGAAGTCATGAACGCAGTTGCGACAACGTGAGTCACTTTTGTCCATGTCGCAAGGTTGAACATTGCCATCAATGGATTCACGCTCGTCAATTGTCCATTAACGATTTCAAATCCTTCTGGCATATTCATAAACGCATTGACCGTTGTTATAAAGAATGCTGACATTGCAGCTCCGATGGCAACTGGAACGAGTAATAATAAATGTTTTTTAGGGTTTTCAAAGCGATCCCAAGTATATAGATATATACCTAAGAATATTGCTTCGAAGAAAAAAGCGAATACTTCCATGAATAAAGGTAAGGCAATCACATGCCCGGCTAATTCCATGAACCTTGGCCAAAGAAGACTTAATTGCAAGCCAATCGCCGTTCCTGTAACTACACCTACAGCTACAGTTACAACAAATCCTTTGGCCCATCTTCTTGCCATTAATAGATAATGAGGATCATTTCGTTTTATGCCGATCCACTGTGCAATCATAATCATTAAAGGTACGCCAACACCAATCGTCGCAAAGATAATATGAAAGCTTAGCGTCAACATGGTAAGCATTCTACTTCCAAATACCGGATCATCAAATAACATATTTCTCCCCCCATCGAGTAATATTATCTCACAATTACTATTATACCCTATCTGTTCTTGACTAAAGCTTACATCTATGATGGTTATATGGCTTTATTTTGTAATATTTGTGAATGAATTGTCATTTTGCAGAAACGAAGAAAAATTACATTATTTTAAAAATGCGTCTTGTAATTAGTAGTTTTTAAATAATCAGCTCTACTCTTTTCGCAGTATCTTTAAAACAAAGCAACTATTATTATTTTCCAAAAGCACGCATGAGGAAAAAATACAAAAACAGACCCCAATAGAGTATATAACTCATAGAGATCTGTTAAATGTTTACACTGATGCACGATCAGATTGATTATTGATAAATAACGACAAGATAAATCCTATTATAGAGATTATCGCTGCAACGTAGAAGGACACAACTACACCATTAATTTCACCCGCGACACCAGCATTCTGTGTAATTTGATGTGTCATAACGGAAACGAGCAATGCTGTTCCTACCGCACCTGATATTTGACGGAACGTATTATTCATTGCCGTACCATGTGGCAAATATTTCTCAGGTAACACATTCAGACCAGCTGTTGTTGAAGGCATCATAATCATCGCAATAGAAAGCATCCGCAACGTATTTGACACCGTTAAATATAAAAACGATGTCGACTCGTCTAAATTTGTAAATAACAATGTTGTCAGAAAGAGGCCCAATGAACCGATAATCAGTAACCAACGTGGTCCAAACTTATCAAATAACGTTCCTGTCACAGGATTCATTAGTCCCATTAAAACTGCCCCAGGCATTAACATGAGACCTGATTCCAATGGAGAAAAGCCAAGCATATCTTGCATAAAAATTGGCAGTATGATTGCTCCGCCGATCATTGACATAAATGAAACCATACCAATTACTGTCGCAATCGTAAATGTTTTAAATTTAAAGATTCGAAACTCCAAGATTGGCGTTTCCATTCGTAATTGCAAACGAATGAAAAGGAATAAAGTGATTGAACCTACTAATATAGAAATAACGGTTTCTGTCGCTAGCCAACCAGCATCCCCTGCTACACTGAAACCATAAAGTAATCCACCAAATCCAAGTGTAGATAAAATGATTGATGGTATATGAACAGATGGATATGTTTGTTTCGTTATGTTCTTTAAAATAAAATAAGCAACAATCATATCGAAGATCGCTATTGGTAAGACAATATAAAACAAAATACTCCAGTGATGATTTTCAACAAGATAACCGGATAACGTTGGACCGATTGCTGGTGCAAAAGCGATAATCAAACCAAAATACCCCATCGCTTTTCCTCGTTTATCAATCGGAAAGATCAAAAAGAGAATCGTTTGCATCAACGGCATGATAATTCCAGCGCCCGAAGCCTGAAATACACGGCCGACTAGGAGAATTTCGAAACTAGGGGCAATCGCACATAATAAGGACCCGAACGCAAAAAGACCCATTGCTGTCAAAAAGAGTCCACGAGTTGTAAATCGTTCAATCAAAAAAGCAGTAACAGGAATCATAATCCCATTAACGAGCATGAAAATTGATTGAAGCCATTGACCTAAATTTGGATCAATCTCTAAGTCCCTCATTATATATGGTAGCGCCGTACCTAGTAACGTTTGATTTAAAATCGCTACAAAAGCTCCAGATAATAACGCAATCATCAAGGGAACTTTTTTGATTTTACTTCTTTCTTCATCTGTCATGGTGAACCTTCCTTCTATCTTCGCAAATTAAGTATCAGTATAACAATTTAGTAACCCGAAATAAATAGATATGATTAATAATATTATTTATAAAATTTCCTCGCATAATAGCTTATATTCATGTTAAAAAACAAAAACTCTAAAAGTCGTCTGACTTTTAGAGTAATTATTTTATGTATGGCGGAGGAGGAGGGATTCGAACCCCCGCGGGCCGCAAAGCCCCTGGCGGTTTTCAAGACCGCTCCCTTCAGCCGAACTTGGGTACTCCTCCGAAGAGTAAATGGTGGACCCTGCAGGACTCGAACCTGCGACCGATCGGTTATGAGCCGATAGCTCTAACCAGCTGAGCTAAGGGTCCTAAGTATTTAATGGGGCGACCGGTGGGAATCGAACCCACGAATGCCGGAGCCACAATCCGGTGCGTTAACCACTTCGCCACGACCGCCATATGTAAAATGTTTAATTCATAAAAAATAGCGGCGGAGGGAGTCGAACCCACGACCTTACGGGTATGAACCGTACGCTCTCGCCAGCTGAGCTACGCCGCCATATGGCTCCAGCGGCAGGATTCGAACCTGCGACCAATTGGTTAACAGCCAACTGCTCTACCACTGAGCTACGCTGGAATATAATAAAGTAATTTTTACGTGGTACACGCTTTGCTTAATATGCTCCGTGTTCGTCTATCTTATTTCGTTCACTTCGCAATTTTCGACGACGAAATATAATTTATCATGTTCCTTCATGATTGTCAATCCTATCTCCATAAAGTTTTCTTTTAAAATTTTATTGGATGATATAAAAAGGTTAAAAATAGAACAAAACTTGTCAAACCAGCCATTTAGAACCGTTAATCTACATCCAATAACTTGCCAAAACTTATGAAAATTATAACCGCTCTCTATGTTAGAAAGCGGTTATAATAAATATTTATTAATGATTGTTTTTAACTTCTTGCGCTACGTTTGATGCATGATCTCCAATTCGTTCTAAGTTACTAATCATATCGACGAATACAATCCCTGCTGTTCCATTACATATGCCTTTATTCAGACGTAAAATATGATTTTTTCGATAAACTTTTTCCATATTGTCAATTTCATTTTCTTTCGCCATTACAGCATCGGCTAGTTCGACGTCCATTGTTTCGAATGCTTCCAAAGCTTGTGAAACTGTTGAAATAGTTAAATTGAGCATTTCATTTAAGTCTTGCATCGCATCTTCAGTAATAATGACTTTATTCGTGAGTTTATACTCATTTAGCTCAAGAACGTTTTCAAAGTGGTCCCCTATCCGTTCGATATCGCGGACAATATTCACGATACTGGAGTGTAACGTACTATCCGCTTCAGTAATCGATGCACTAGAAATTTGTACAAGATAGTTCGTGATCTTCTTATCCAAGTCATTAATCGCGTGTTCGAATTGATAAGCCATCTCTGAGTGTTTTCCACTGTTTGTATTCACGTAGTCTCTTGTCTCTTGCAATCCTTGTACAGCTAGTTCGCCCATACGCAACGTTTCTTGTTTCGCTTGGTTAATCGCTACAGAAGGTGATTGTGCAATAAATATCGGATCCAAGTGTTTTGGTTTATAATCAATGACTTGATCCTCACCAGGAACAATTTTCGTTACAAGCACAGCTAATAAAGCGATGAACGGAAACTGAATAATCGTATTCGTAATATTAAACGTACCGTGGGCAAATGCGATGGTCATTTTCGGTTCCAATGCCAGCACTTCTTGCATCCAAGAGATTAAGCTTGTAAATGGAGCCAAAATTATTAAAAAGAGTATTGCCCCGACTAGGTTAAAAATAACATGCGTTGCGGCCGCTCGTTTAGCTGCTACACTGGCACCAATTGCTGCAATAACTGCTGTAATGGTAGTACCGATGTTGTCACCAAACAATACAGGTAATGCAGCTGCTAACTCAATCGCGCCTTCTGCATGTAACGATTGTAAAATACCGATCGTTGCAGAAGAACTTTGCACGATGACTGTAAAGATTGTTCCGACTAACACTCCTAGTAGTGGTATTTCACTCATCGAAACAGTTAATTCTTGGAAGGTATCTAAAGTTCGAAGTGGTTTCATACCTTCACCCATTAGTTCGAGACCATAAAACAACGCACCAAAACCAAAGAAAACTTGTCCCAAATAATTAATCCGATTATTTTTAAAGAAAAATAGTAATAATGTACCTACTGCAATTATCGGAAGTGCATATGCAGAGATATCAATACCGATAATGAACGCAGTGACCGTTGTACCGATATTAGCCCCCATAATGACTCCTATTGCCTGTCTAAGGGTCATAAATCCCGCGTTAACCAAACCAATCGTTAACACAGTTGTTCCTGTACTCGTTTGTATTAATACGGTAACGACTATACCGGCGAGAACTCCCATAAATGGGTTCGTTGTAAAGCGATCTAAAATTTCTCTTAGTTTATCGCCGGCGGACTTTTGGAGGCCATCCCCCATATATTTAATTCCGAATAGAAAAATTCCTAATCCACCAATGAATAGGAATATCATTTCTTGAACAGATACATCTCCCATTGATTTCACCTCTGTTTATTTAATAACCCTTTCACATTATGTAGAACAAAGTCGTTTATTGTAAACGGTTAAGGTGAAAAATTTACACAATCTTTACAATCGAGAATAATGGTAAATTATTCTGTAGATCGGTCGACCTCTTTAACTACAATCCTTGTTCCCTCAATTTGCACAATCTCAACCTTTTTATCCATTTCAATCCACTTTCCTTCAGAAACTGCACTGTATTTTTCTTCATTTACTACAATCGTTCCCGTCGGTCGCAAAACCGTTTTTGTAATGCCTCTTTCTCCGAGCAAGCTTTTATATTCGTCATTTAATGAATTGTACCCCGCTTCACTCGTCAGCTGATCTTTCAAAGCAATTTTTGACCACATATTCCTTTTCGGAAATACTTTTAATAAAAACAAGCTACTTAAACTACCTAATAAAACACCCGCAGAACTATAAAAAGATGCTATCCAACCTGGTGCAGTATAACCGATTATAAAAATCATCAGTAATAAACCAATAACACCCAATGTACCATCATTAATTAACTTTCCGTCTAAGACTACTAACCCAAGTCCTACCAAGAAAACTGCAGTAATGATCAGTAATTGTAAAGAGTCCAGATAAAAAGAAAAGTAATACGCTATAAATCCAAGTCCTAAAATTGCTCCTACACCTTTAATTTTTACAAAAAGCTCACCAAACAAGAAAAACAACCCTAAAAAAGGAATTAAAAACACGAAAAAATTATGATCTAAAAGCATTTCTCTCCCCCGCATTTCTACATGACTAAATATTTTTATTCTTCTCTTTATTTTATATAATAATATTGTAGAAATAAACTAATATTGAAACCAATACGTTTTATCAAGTGTTAATATGGCAATTGGAACCGAATTTGTGTTATTATCTATATTGGATATTTATTTTTCTAAAGATTAAAGGAGAGTTGTAGCATGACTGCTATTACACACCGTAAGGATACGAGACCTGTTCGTGTAGGAGATGTTGTCATCGGTGGAACAGACGAAGTCATTATTCAATCCATGACGACAACAAAAACACACGACGTTGAAGCTACTGTTGCAGAAATTCACCGGTTGGAAGATGCTGGTTGTCAAATCGTTCGTGTTGCATGTCCAGATGAACGTGCAGCAAATGCACTTCCAGAGATCAAGAAGCAAATTAATATACCGCTTGTCGTTGATATACACTTTGATTACCGTCTCGCACTGAAAGCGATTGAAGGCGGCGCGGACAAAATCCGTATTAACCCTGGTAATATCGGTAAAAGAGAACGTGTTGAAGCTGTCGTAAACGCAGCGAAAGAAAAAGGAATTCCAATTCGAATTGGAGTCAACGCGGGATCATTAGAAAGACACTTGCTAGAGAAATATGGATACCCTACAGCAGAAGCAATGGTTGAAAGTGCGCTTGAGCATATTAAAATACTCGAAGATCTAGACTTCTACGACATTGTCGTTTCATTGAAAGCATCTGATGTTAACTTAGCGATTGAAGCATATGAAGAAGCTGCTAAGCAAATTCAGTATCCGCTTCACCTTGGTATCACTGAATCAGGTACATTTTTTGCTGGTTCTGTAAAAAGTGCAGCAGGTCTTGGTGTTATTTTAAACAAAGGGATCGGAAGTACACTTCGAATTTCTCTAAGTGCTGACCCTGTACAAGAAGTTAAGGTAGCGAAAGAATTGTTGAAATCATTTGGCTTAGCTGCAAATGCCGCAACATTGGTTTCATGCCCTACTTGTGGAAGAATCGAAATCGACTTAATTTCAATTGCGAACGAAGTTGAAGAATACATTCAAAAGATCCATGCTCCTATTAAAGTTTCTGTACTTGGTTGCGCTGTAAACGGGCCAGGTGAAGCGAAAGAAGCAGATATAGGTATTGCAGGAGCACGGGGTGAAGGTTTACTATTCCGTCACGGAAAAACTGTTCGTAAAGTTCCTGAAGAAACAATGGTCGAAGAATTGAAAAAGGAAATCGATATTCTTGCTGAAGAACATTATCGAAAACAAGAAGAAGAAAAACAAAAGCTAAACACGTAATTCAACTATGACAAAGCCGGTTATGAGAATAGTATCTCGTTACCGGCTTTTTTCTTGATTTCAATTTTAAATAATCGGATTGATCATCAATCGAAATATAACTGCAAACATTGATAATACGATGGCTGCATTTCCCAATATCAAACTGTTTTTCCGGATTGCATATACGCCTAATACCGCTCCGATTATTGCGAAAAATATCGTCCATATAAAGAACGAAATCACCGCTACGCTAAGTGCTAACCATCCCCATCCGTGCTGAGCACGTACTTTCATATTCGTTCTTTTATCATATTTCCTTACTTCTGAACGACTTGATTCGTGAGGATTGATTGCTGGTGCATCCGCAGTAAATTCCGTATCGTAATTATCTATTGACTCTACTTCTTGTTTCGAGTCTGTGTTTTGTTCATTGACATGACTGGTTGATGTGAAATCATCTTGGTTAGAAGTGTATTCTGATTCGTTATGATATTGATCATCTTTCATGATTGCATGCCTCCACTTTATTTCGTATCTTTAGTCTGTGTATAAGTGGTTATTTTATGAATGATAATTATTATTTTCGTCACAATTGGGTTGGTTCGCATGAGACATACTCGTTGTTCATACATATATATATAAATGAAATGACTACAGAAAGGTTGATCCCATGATTAAGCAACTCGTTCGGATGAAGTTAGCACAAACTTCACCAAAAGAAATCGTTCAATATAGCCAACGGTATAATATTCCGCTTACTATGAGCCAATCTGAAGAATTACTCGACTTCATCCACACAAAAAAAATCGACCCTTTTTCGGAAAAGGATCGATTGAAAACATTTTCTTATATTGAACAAAATATAGGCCGTCGAGAAGCCAATAATGCGAAGAAACTATTGGAAAGTTTAGCTAAAGAGTATAACTTAGATCACTTGTTATAGTTTACCATTATTGATTAACAATTTTATCTTTTAAATCTTCATCGAAAGCACCGTTTTTCAACATGTCAATTTCAAATTTGTAAGGTGGCTTTCGGTTCTTTTTATCTTCACCCACATATGGTGTTTCCAATATTTTAGGTACTTCATTAAATTCTGAAAGATGAATGACACGGTGCAATGCCTCAAAGCCAATGTGACCGAATCCAATATTCTCATGTCGGTCTTTTCTTGCACCTCTCTCATTCTTACTGTCGTTAATATGAAGTACCTTCAAGCGGTTTAAGCCGATAATGTCATCAAATTCTTTTAACACGCCATCTAAATCATTTACGATATCATAGCCGGCATCATGAACGTGACAAGTGTCAAAGCAAATAGATAAACGGTCATTATGTGTGACACCATCAATAATGTTCGCGAGTTCTTCAAAGCTACGACCACACTCTGAACCTTTTCCAGCCATTGTTTCTAAAGCAATTTGAACGGATTGATCTTTTTCAAGCACTTCATTTAATCCTTCGATGATTCGCTTGATTCCAACATCAACTCCAGCTCCGACGTGAGCTCCTGGGTGTAAGACAATTTGTTTAGCACCAAGGGCCTCTGTCCGTTCGATTTCACTACGTAAAAAATTGACACCTAATTCAAAGGTTTCAGGCTTCGTTGTGTTCGCAATATTAATAATATAAGGGGCATGGACAATGATTTCATTAATTCCATGCTCTTTCATATGAGCTTTGCCTTGCTCAATATTTAATTCCTCAATAGCTTTTCTTCTTGTATTTTGTGGCGCTCCTGTATAAATCATAAATGTGTTGGATCCATAAGAAACTGCTTCTTCACTGGATGCCAATAACATTTTCTTTCCGCTCATTGAAACGTGTGAACCTAAAATCATTCCCGTCTCCCCTTCCACTATTTTCTCTTTTTCCGAAATTGGTCTCTTTTCATTTGTTGTTTAATTCGTTCTTGTTCAGACTTCATTTTCTTTTTATATCCTGGTTTCACTTTTTTCTTTCTTCTGACTTGTTGCCATGCTTGTGCGTCTAGCTGAGATTCTTTCCTCTCACGCTTTTTCCGTTCATTCCATTCCTTGACTTCTACCCATTCACCTTGTTTGATGTCCATATTTGTGAATGACAAGCCCCGTTCTTCTAATTTTTCAATTAAAGGTAAATCTTTTTCTTCATAAAAGCTGACTGCTGTTCCTTCAAGACCTGCTCTTGCGGTACGGCCTACACGGTGAATATACGAATCCATTTCTTGTGGTAGCTGCGCGTTAAAAACATGACTAATTCCAGGAATATCAATTCCTCTTGCAGCTAAGTCAGTCGCCACAATATATTGAAAACGTAACGACTTCAACTCTTGAAGCATACGTTTACGCTCTCGCGGCTTTAGCCCACCGTGTATTAAACCAACTTCAAAGCCTTTCGATATCAATTCATTCGCCAACTCATCCGCATCTTCTTTCTTATTCACGAATACTAATGCGATATATGGATTAATTAAATCCGAAGCTTTGATTAGCAAATCAGCTCGATTTCGGTGTCGCAATGGGACTAAACGGTGCTCCAGTTTTTCCGGTCCAAACGAACCGTGATCTATTTCAATATGGAGCGGATTATTTAGATAACGCTTCAGTAACGGTTGCAATCCTTTTGGGATCGTTGCAGAAAAAATCATCGTTTGAACGTCTTCTTTCAATCGATACAAGATTTGGTCTACTTCATTGATTAAACCTAAATCGATCGTCAAATCAGCTTCATCAAGTACGACTGTGTTCACGGAAGCCGTTTTAATTGCCTGCTCCTTCATAAAATCAAGGATTCTTCCAGGCGTACCAACAATTAAATGTGGCTGGTTTTTCATTTTTTGTAATTCGCGGTTTTTATCTGTGCCACCAATGACCAACCGGGCATTCCAGCCAACCTGATCATCTGCGAGATGAATTATTTTTTTGACTTCATCAAAAATCTGAATCGCCAACTCACGTGTCGGTGCGATTACAATTTTTTGTACAGATGCATCTGTTGTGTCGATTTGTTCGAATAACGGGATTAAATAAGCATGCGTTTTCCCAGAACCTGTCTGAGATTGTCCAATAATACTCCGTTTACTGAACGACTGAGGGATCACCTCATGTTGGATCTCAGTTGGCTTTTTAAAGCCTAATTGGTGAATAATTTGAAGCATATTCTCGCTTAGTGCATAATCATTAAACATTTTAGTCATAAGACGAATTCTCCTTTAAAACTGCCATCTTTTATTATAAATCACAATAGAATGAATTGCCAACGACTTAACACTTTGTAAAAGTTACTCATAGGCCTTATAATAGGTTTAGAGAGATATTATTGCGATTTGAGGAGGAACCAATCAATGGAAGTCATCAAAATAGCCCCTAGAGGTTATTGTTATGGTGTGGTTGACGCAATGGTCATCGCAAGTAATGCCGCAAAGGATCCAAACCTACCTCGGCCAATTTACATTCTTGGGATGATTGTTCATAATAGCCACGTCACTAACGCTTTCAAGGATGAAGGGATTATTACGTTAGATCAACGTGGAAAATCACGTTTAGAATTATTAAAAGACATCAATGAAGGAACGGTTGTTTTTACTGCTCATGGTGTATCACCAGAAGTAAAAAAAGTCGCTGAAGATAAAGGGTTAACTGTTCTTGACGCAACGTGTCCAGATGTAACTCGAACACATGACTTAATTCGTGACAGAGTAGCTGATGGATATGAAATTGTATACATCGGTAAAAAAGGTCACCCCGAGCCTGAAGGAGCTGTCGGTGTCGCACCAGACCACGTCCATTTAATACAGACAGAAGATGATGTCGATAACTTAACGATCGATCCTACTTCGAAAATCGTTGTCACGAACCAAACGACGATGAGTCAGTGGGATGTACATGACATTATGCTTCTCGTCCAAGAAAAATATCCACAAACAGAATTGGTTCAAGAAATTTGTATGGCTACGCAAGTTCGTCAGGAGGCAGTTGCTGAACAAGCAAAAGATGCGGACTTAACACTAGTCGTAGGCGACCCAATGAGTAACAACTCCAATCGGTTGGCACAAGTATCAAAAGAACTTGCCAATACAGAAGCATATCGAATTGCCGATGTTTCGGAAATCAAATTGGAATGGCTTGAAGGCTGCGAAAAAGTTGCCGTTACAGCTGGTGCTTCAACACCAACTCCAATTGCCAAAGAAGTCATCAAATTCATCGAGAATTATGATAAAAACGATGAATCGACTTGGTCAAGAGAAAGCCTTGTAACGAGCACAAAGATTCTTCCAAAAGTGAAGCCTAATAAAAAGCCTGCCAAAAAGAATCGTGCGACAATCAAAAAATAAATTACATTTTGAGAATGTATTTTTACTGTTTCTGTAAGCCTCTCGCTTAGGTTTACAGAAACAGTTTTTTATGCTCAAAATATTAATAATAGACACCTAAACATTGAGCTTTTTCGTTTAATAACTTGTTGCTCATCTTAAGATATCTCTCCCCCACTCTCCAATTAAATAAACCACAAGAATAATCCGCTAGCATTTACCTTCCGTTTTTTTCGACATCTTGTTCCAATATATAAAACAGAAATTAATGCGATGCAAATTCAATTAGTGGAGGATGAAATACAGATAGGATATTAACGCACTATGATCAAGCAAGAGTGAAATTGAAACACTTCACTTACTCTCACAAATAGCAGGAAAAATTATGAATATGCAACACAAAACCTCAATGGGCGTATGTTATGCTTGATATTATTAAATGGAGATTCTTTACGAGATTACTAAAACATGAGTCTCACCGTTAAAGATGAAAATAGATACATTTATTACTGAAAAGCTAATTATTAAGATCATTGTCTATTTTCTGGCATATTTAGACACAATCTTGTATTATCAACCTATAAAATTTTTGTTATCAAAAAATCAAACATCGGAGGTTTATATGAAGAAAAATACGTTATTAACCATTGCATTAGGATTGATATTTGTCCTGCTAACTGCTTGCAACTCTTCTTCAGATGAAACGCATGAAGAAACAGTCAATCCGGACGATCCAATTGTTGTAGGTTCATTTGTTGATACAGAAGGTGGAATCTTAGGTAATATGGTTCTGTTAATCCTTGAGAAAAATGGTTACAACATAACAGATAAAGTTCAGTTCGGAACGCCTGATGTGCATAGAAACGCACTCTTACAAGCTGAATTAGATATTGGAATCGACTATACAGGAAACGGACAGTATTATGCTGAAAATGTCGATGAAGAAGTGTGGAGAGACGCATCGGAAGGCTATGAAACCATCAAGAAATATGACGAAAAAAACAATGATTTAATCTGGTTGGCTCCAGCAGAGGCGAACAATACTGAAATGTTAGCCGTGAAAAAAGAGTTTGCAGAAAAGAATGGTTTAGAAACATTAGATGATTTTGCGGACTATGTGAATGATGGCGGTGAAGTGACTTTAATCACGAGTCAGCTTTTCGCTGAGAAAGAATTAGGATTGCTAGGTATGGAGGAAGAATACGGGTTTAATTTAGATTCGGATCAACTCATCATGCTTCCACACGGAAACACAGCTGAGATGATTAGTGCACTTGTGCAAGGAACAGATGATGTCAATGTATCACTTGTATATGGTACAGATGGATCGCTCCCTGACTTAAACTTAGTTGTATTAGAAGATCCACTTTCTATTCCGCCTGTATTTGAACCGTCTGTCGTCGTCAGAGGAGAAGTTTTAGAAGAATACCCTGACATTCAGAACATTGTTGAAGATGTGTTTGCGACAATTAACTTAGAAGACTTACAACAAATGAATAAAGATGTCATCGTAGACGGATTATCACCTAAGGACGTCGCGCGAGACTACTTGACAGAAGAAGGATTTTTAAACTAAATTCAGTCAAAAGGTGTTGGATGAATGATTACAATTAAAGATAAAACATTGCTGCTGCTATCCGTAATAGGAGCAGCAGCATTTGTTTTTTTGAATCTCATAAAACATAAACCAAATCGAATTTTACCTGGAGAACCATATTCAAGTTTCGATATTTTCGGAAATATAGGTATAACAATCCTTCTTGTATGGGGGGTATTCATCGTATTCTCTTTTGTTGAACTAAAGCATAAAAACAAAATCATATTTATATTAACAACAGGTTTGATAATCGCTTTATTTTCGTTATTACTTTCCAATGTTGAAGCGTTGATCGATGGGCAGTCTTCCGCGCGTATAAGTTTTTCAGCAGGTTTTTATGTGCAACTATTTTGTATATATATGCTTTTTTCGACTTATACAGAGCGGATTAAAAACCATACATATATAAAATGGATTGGATTATTGAGTATTGTTGGTTTTTTCTATTACTTTACGAATACAGACGCATTTTCAAATCTCTCATTAGTGAAAGAGTACACAATTAAAAAAGAGCAATTTTATGATCACCTTAGAATCCATGCACTTCTTACGTTTGCTTCGGTCATTACCGGTGCATTTATAGCAATACCGCTAGGATTTTTAGCGTATTCTAGAAAAAAATTAGAAGATAAAATTATGGTTCCATTAAGTATTATCGAAACGATTCCAACATTTGCTCTTTTTGGTGTGTTACTTGTTCCGCTCGCTGGCTTAGGAAGCCTTCCTTTCTTTGAGCAAATCGGCGTTAGTGGCATAGGCTGGGCTCCTGCTTATGTTGCCCTCACATTATACACATTGCTTCCAATCGGCCGAAATACATTAACAGGCTTTCATTCCGTTAATCAAAACGTTATTGAAGCAGCAACCGGCATGGGGATGAGCAACAGACAAATTTTACAAAAGATTGAGCTTCCATTAGCGTTTCCGGTTATTTTTACAGGTATACGCATAGCGTTTATTCAAACAATTGGTGGAGCTGTGCTCGCTGGTCTAGTCGGCGGTGGTGGAATGGGAACATTTGTCTTTCTCGGTCTTGGTGAAGCATCGCCTGATTTAATTTTGTTAGGTGTCCTACCAATCGTATTTTTCACCATCCTGCTTGACTATATTTTACGAACCATCGAAAAGATAATCGGGGGTATAATCTATGATTAACATCGAACACGTGACAAAAAAATATGGTGACTTTACTGCTGTGAATGATCTCTCTTTGACCGTTGAATCTTCTGAGTTCTTAGTTATACTCGGTCCATCTGGATGTGGAAAATCAACTTTACTGAGATTAATCAATAAAATGATTGAAAGAAATGATGGGGTTATCACGGTTAATGGTGAAAATATTGATGACTTAAAAGGTGTACAATTAAGAAAAACAATCGGATACGTAATTCAAAATATTGGGTTGTTCCCCCATATGAACGTCTATAAAAATATTGCGACTGTTCCACGTTTGTTAAAGTGGAACGAAGATACAATTGCCAAACGAGTATCTGACATGCTTGCTTTAGTCGGCTTGGAGCCTACGATTTACCAAGTGAAAACACCTGCACAATTATCAGGCGGAGAGGCTCAACGTATTGGTGTGGCACGAGCGATGGCATCTGACCCGGAGATTCTTCTGATGGATGAACCATTTGGAGCAGTTGATCCAATTAATCGGTTAAGATTGCAAAAGGAATTTAGAAAGATTCAACGAAAACTGAAAAAAACCGTTGTCTTTGTTACACATGATACAGATGAGGCACTGCTGCTTGCAGATCGAATTTGTATCATGAATAAGGGCGAGATCGTACAAGTTGATACACCAGAAAACATCGTTCTTCATCCTAAAAATGACTTCGTAAAAGACTTCTTTAAAGAAGAAGGTATTTTAACCATTTTGTCACGGAAGCCTGCGGTGGATTATGCAGAACCGTTCGAGTTAGATGAAAACCCACTACATCAAGACGCGACAATGAGAGATGTACTATTAACAATGTTAACGACTGGTCAAGAGCGAGTATCTCTTATTAACGGCAGCATTTCATGGGATGCTTTATTACAAATCGCCGGAAGTGATGTCCATGACAGTGAATAAAAAAGGACTTTTTGTTGCAGCGTTTCTTACAATTCTCTTAACTGTTATCGTGATTTATTCAAAAGGATTTGAACAAATTCTCTACAAATTTTTCAGTTCAAAAAGCGAAAACGGATCTCGAACACTGCTCGTTGTTTATTTTTTTGAACATCTCTGGATGGTTATCTTATCAAGCTTGATTGCAATTGTACTCGGAACAGCTATCGGTATTTTCATCACGACAAGTTACGGCCGTGAATTTAAAGCCCTTTTATTAAAAACAGTCAATTTAGGCCAGGCCTTCCCTTCTCCTGCTTTACTCGCTCTTGCAGTTCCTATTTTAGGTTACGGCATTAAAGGAGCACTCATCGCCCTTGTCATTTATATATTAATGCCGATTGTGTACAACGTCGTCATCGGAATAGAAGAAGTACCTAAAGATATCGTTGATGCCGCAAAAGGTATGGGAATGTCGGAAGTAGAAGTCTATCGGAAAATAAAAATCCCGTTAGCATTAAATGTTATTCTAGGAGGAATTCGCACCGCCCTTGTAATAAACATTAGTGCGACAACATTAGCAGCAACTGTTGGGGCTGGTGGTCTTGGTGTATTAATCGTAAACGGCGTAAAAACGTTCGATATGGTTTTAATTTTAGAAGGCGTTATTCCGGTAACGTTACTTGCTATTATAGTAGAACTGTTATTAAAAGCACTGCAGCAAAGACTAATTTGGAATAGTTAAAAATAACGTTTAACCGGCAACTATAATTCTCTCAGTCCAATCCTTAACAAATAACGTGGAGCTCATCAATTACGATGGTCTCCACGTTTTTTGCCATTTATATGCTATTGGAACCTTCACTACACCTATAGAAGTAGTCCTTTATGAATCAACTGCTGGATCAACCGTTATGTCATAATATACATTTGACACTTTTGGAACTTCATTACCTATTCGTCGAGCTATTCGATCTAAAACATTATCAGGTATTTTTGCCCGCATCATTTGTGTTGAATTTATTTTCTCTATCATTTTAACCAATATAGGATATGTCCATTGTTCGCCACTAAAATCCCACTCAGGCTGCAACAAAACTGTATAAAACTGTTCCAATTGGTATTCTAAACCTGCTTGGAAAACTTCAAACCTTAAAATGGCTTCACTTTCACGTAAAACATGAATACGTTCTTCGGTAACCTTACCCTTCACTTTACCCGCTAACCCAACGAGTGTAATAGGCTGCTTACCCAAAATATAATCCGGTACCCGGAGGTGTCTGCCGAGCTCCTCAACTTCCTGCCTGTATAACCAACAGAGTGGCTTAAGTTCTTTTAACCCTAGCATACTTGATTGATGAAATAGATCTTTTGCATCATCTTTATCACCGTACAGAGCATTCGAAGCATACCATTTAATTGTCTTAAGCTGACTAACCTCTCTTTGAACAATATTCACCAATTGATTTTCTACGGCAAGTTCTTTTTCTTCGTCAATTTCGATTTCATTCAAATTTTCAAAGAAAGAAGCCTGTTCATCTAACGTTGTGATGTTCATATTAAACCTTTGTGATAATACATTTGTTGTTTCTTCAGGTTCACTTTTTCGCAATAGTCCGTTATTAATAAACAAACCAACCAATTGGTCTCCAATGGCCTTATGAAGAAGTACGGCTAAAACGATTGATTTGATATCTTCGTTAATGGAAAGGATTACTTTTTCTTCTCTGATCGTCTCACGAATTTCAGCTATACTTTCTTCCATAAAATTTTTCATCGTCCATTGACCGTTACATCGACATATATCATATAAAAAATTCCGTAAAAGATCATCACCGTTTTTAGTTGCTTCCATTTCGGGATGGAATTGAATACCAAAAATCTGTTTTTCCTCAGAGCTAATGGCAGCAATCGGACAGCCCGGTGAATGAGCAAGAAAAAGAAACCAGGTGGCGCTTCTTTCACTCGATCTCCATGCCTCATATGAGCTGTGTTGTAGACGGGTAAACCGTTAAATAATTTATTTCGAGAGTCCGCCTTAACTTCTACAATCCCAAACTCATTTTGTTTTGTATCATCTACAACACCGCCGTAAAACTGGGTAATCAGCTGCAACCCGTAACATACACCTAATATAGGTACATCCAGTTCAAAAATCTTCGGATCTGGTTTTGGAGATTTGTTTGTATAAACACTCTCAGGGCTTGCACCCAAAACAATACCGTTTGGTCTCATATTTTTTATTTCTTCTGCAGTGATTGACGGCGGAACAAGTTTAGAATAAACATTTAATTCTCTGATTTTCCTTGTCAATACCTTATTCATTGGACTTCCAAAATCAATAATAATAATCTTTTCGTTACTCGCCCTCACTCCATACACCTCATCTCTTCGTACATATAGATAGATGTACCCTTTTCGCACATCAAATTAACAAAACGGAATAGGATTTTCAGATTAGTCCCATGAATGGTGTTCATAATAATTCCTTTCACGGCTACGAGTAATTTGTTATCTTGTAGCCAATTATCGAAGATTCAATACTTATCAAGCAATATTTCAAGTTTGATTCAAATCTGTTCTCTTCTTGTTTTATTTTCAATGAATCAATAGCCTATGATAAAATGAATTAACTATCATTTATAGTTTAGAAAGGATTGATTATGTCTTGGATAATAAAGTTGCTGTCATTACAGGTGCTGGAAGCGGTTTAGGTGCAGCTCTAGCAAGAAAATATTCGAACGATGGATTTCATGTTTGTTTATTAGGTAGAACAGAAAATAAGTTGGAGAGCACTGCAAAAACATTACCAAACAAAAGCTATTCAATTTTTTCTGTAGATATTTCATCTAAAAAAGAGGTAGCGAATGTTTTCGCGAACATAAAAGAGAACCTTGGTTCAGTTAATGTTCTTGTTAATAATGCAGGTGTTGGTGTATTTGAATTGGCTGAAAAATTAACTGAAGATGCTGTGCATCAAATGATCGACACTAACTTAAAAGGAACCATTTTTTGTACACAAGAAATACTCGCTGATATGAAGGAACAGAATAGCGGCAGTATTATAAACATCGTATCTACAGCTGGTTTAGAGGGAAAAGAAACTGAATCAGTATACTGTGCAAGTAAGTTTGGTATGCGTGGCTTTCATGAAAGCCTACTCGTTGAACTAGAAGATACAGACATTCACGTATTCGGCGCATACATGGGCGGTATGTCTACTGAATTCTGGGATGGCATTTTAGATGAATCGGTTACTTCAGGTCTAATGGACCCTGAAGATATCGCAGACATCATCTACCATAACGCTTCTATTAGAAAACACTTAAATGTAGAGCAAGTTGTTATAAAGAATCATTAATTTGTTAAAAAAGGAGCTAAATCTCTCATGATTTTAGCTCCTTTTCTTATGTAACTTGTTTTTTATATAGTCAATAATTACTTTAGTAGAGTAGTATTTATTTGTAGTTTGTTCTAATCAAATAACATTGCATTATTCCGCTCAAAATCAATTTGACAAGTACAAACTTGTATGATTATATTAGAGCTAATTGAATAAATGAATCACTAGGGGAGCAAAAATTTGCTGAGAAAGACATGTCTTGACCCTTTGAACCTGAACTAGGTCATACTAGCGTAGGGAAGTGGTGGCGATACGTACAAAAGTATCTTTTATTCTACCATTCCCTCTATTAGTGGAATGGTTTTTTTGATTCATTTTTCAAAATAGAAAGAAGGAGATAAGATATTATGACGTTTACAGATCGCCTATTCAAAACTGTCGAACCTGTTTGGAATAGTTATTTAGACCATCCATTTGTGAAGGGTATTGGGGAAGGAACCCTCGATAAAGAGAAGTTTATTCATTATATGAAACAAGATTACGTATACTTAATTGAATACTCTCGTGTGTTCGCAATTGGTAGTACGAAAGCGAATGATTTAAAAACAATGACTATTTTCGCTAATCTACTTCACGGCACAATGAATTTTGAAATGGATTTGCATCGTAAGTATGCAGAGAAATTCAATATTTCGAATGAGGAATTAGAAGCGACAGAACCTTCAGCTGCTATGACTGCCTATACAAGTTATATGATTAGCCAAGCACAGCTTGGCGGTGTGGAAAACGCTATTGCAGCAGTACTTGCTTGTGCTTGGAGTTATAATTGGATTGGTAAGAAGTTAGCTGAATGGCCAGGTGCATTAGAGCACGACCTTTATGGAAACTGGGTTCAGATGTATTCTTCTGAAGGTTTCACTGAAATTGCTGAAAACTGTATCGACTTGATAAATGACATTGCAAAAGATAAATCTGAACATGAGTTGAAAAGAATTGAAGATATCTTTGTCAGAACGAGTTACTTTGAATACATGTTCTGGGAGATGGCAGAAGATGTCTCTATGTGGCCAGTAAAAGATTTAGCAAAAAATTAATTAACGAACAGTAAAGCAAACAAACTATTTCATTCATCATCTTTGTCTGTGAATAAGTAGAATTATGGCAAAAGCAAATGAAGACACCCCTATAAAAGCTGTCGCTGCAGTCGTAAGAGAACCATTGAATCACGTCGTTTACCGTTCTGATGGTCTGGTCCAATAGGCTCACCAAAAGCTCTAGAAGGTAAGCAGTTTGGCTCCCCCAGGAATACCGCCAAACGAAGCAGTGGTAAAAATGATTGTTAACCATGACGGCGAAGATTATGATAAGGTTGAGATGGTCAATGTTTAATTTGAATTAGACTCATCCTTGGTTTCTGAACAGGTGGATGTGTTGAGCGGAATGTATGTCAATCACGAAGTTCCTGTTTTACGACGCGAAGGGTACGAAGCCGATTATTTTAACCTAGTTGATAACGGAGTACCGAGTTATTATGAAATAGTTACAGTGGCAAGTGAAGATAGTGGGAAAATGAGCAAGCAGATATAGAAGCTTTTTGGAAAGAGGCTCGAAAAGGCTTCGACTTCATGGTTGAAAATCTAGAAGATGCACTACAAATTATTCTTGATAATCAAGACGAAGCTAATTTCTCTCTTGATAAAGAAGTAGAGATGGGAAGCATGAGCATTTTATTACCAAAAATGAAAAGTGAATCAGGATCTGGGACAGAAAACACAAGATCCTGGGAAGAGACAGCGGACTGGCTGAAGAAAAATGAATTAATAGATGATATTCCTGATATGAATAAATTAAATGTTAATATTGTATCTTAACCATTTCATTTTTCCAAGTTTTTTGAGCAAAATGGAAAAGTCGCAGTGATATATATGTTATATGTCACTGCGACTTTAATGTTTCTATCATTCATGACGTCGGTGAATAACCTTCACCTTGTCGTAGACTTATTTGTTTTAAAATGGGATTGTCGCATATAAAACCCTTTGTTACCAAGGGCTTTAGGGCTCCTATTACTACTCCCACTCAATCGTTGCAGGTGGTTTACTTGTGATATCGTACACGATGCGATTCACATGTGGAACTTCATTTACAATTCGATTCGAGACTTTTTCTAAAATATCAAATGGTATTCTTGCCCAATCTGAAGTCATACCATCAATTGAACTGACTGCGCGAATCCCAACTGTGTGGTCGTATGTCCGTTGGTCGCCCATAACGCCGACACTTTGTATACCTGGTAAAACCGTGAAATACTGCCACACTGTTTTATCTAATCCAGCTAACATAAATTCTTCTCGCAAAATGGCGTCGGATTCACGGACAATTTCTAATTTTTCTTCTGTCACTTCTCCAAGGACACGAATGGCCAAGCCTGGTCCAGGAAATGGCTGACGCCAAACAATATGTTCCGGGATACCTAATTCTTCTCCCAATTTCCGGACTTCATCCTTGAATAAAGTGTTCAACGGTTCAATTAAATTCAACTTCATTTTTTCCGGCAATCCACCTACATTGTGATGGCTTTTAATCGTCTGTGCTGTTTTCGTACCACTTTCAATAATATCTGTATAAAGGGTCCCTTGTGCCAAAAAGTCGACATCATCAACCTTAGAGGATTCCTCATCAAAAACATAGATAAATTCGTTCCCAATTATTTTACGCTTTATCTCCGGATCACTGACGCCATTAAGCTTTGATAAGAATCGGTCTTTAGCATCAACCTGAATGACATTCATATGAAAACCTTCCGAAAACATCTTCATTACATCTTCAGCTTCATTTTTTCGAAGCAAGCCATGATCAACAAAAATGCATGTCAGTTGATCGCCAATTGCTTGATGCAACAAAACAGCAACAACAGAGGAATCGACGCCACCACTTAAGGCACAGAGAACTTTTCGATCTTTCACAGATTCTCTAATTTTTTCAATTTCTGATTCAATGAAGTTTCTCATTGTCCACTCACCGCTACATCCGCAAATTTCATAAACAAAGTTTTTCAAAAGATCATTCCCATAAACTGAATGGCCGACTTCTGGGTGAAATTGAACACCGTAAAACTTTTTCTCCTCATTACTGATTGCGGCGATCGGACAGGATGGATTCTTAGCATCAATTTGAAATCCTTCAGGCATTTCCACAACATGGTCTCCATGACTCATCCAGACAATTTGTTCTTCTGGTAAAGTATGAAAAATTGATGATTGATTTTCTGTCAATAAAATTTTTGCTTTGCCATATTCACGTTGGGCAGCTGGTTCAACACGTCCGCCTAGTTTATAGGTCATTAATTGCATGCCGTAACAAATGCCTAAAACTGGGATACCTAATTCAAAGATATTTTCATCAATAGAAAATGCATCACGCTCAAACACACTGTTCGGACCACCGGACAAAATAATTCCTGTAGGATTCAATTCTTTCAATTCTTCTGCAGAAAGGTCGTTCGGGTGGAGCTCACTGTATACTCCGAACTCTCTAATTCGACGCGTAATGAGTTGGTTATATTGGCTTCCATAATCTAAAACAATTATCTTCTCTTCATGCTTCATACCTACACCTCAGCTATTTTGATTCGTTACATTGAGTAATTCGGTGCTTCTTTTGTAATTTGCACATCATGTGGATGGCTTTCTCTCAACCCTGCATTCGTGATTTGAACAAACTGTGAATCCTCACGAAGTGCTTCTAAATCTTTTGTTCCACAGTAACCCATTCCTGATCGCAAGCCACCAACCAATTGATAAAGAGTGTCTGCAATAGGGCCTTTATAAGGAACACGCCCTTCGATTCCTTCTGGAACAAATTTTTTCGATTCACTTTGGAAATAACGGTCCTTACTTCCTCTCTCCATGGAAGTAACAGAACCCATTCCACGATAAACTTTATATTGTCTTCCTTGAAAAACTTCTATATCACCAGGACTCTCCGTAGTACCCGCAAACATACTTCCAAGCATAACAGCATGTCCACCGGCAGCAATAGCTTTAACAACTTCTCCTGAATATTTAATGCCACCATCCGCAATAATGCTGACACCATGTTTTCTAGCTTCAGTAGCACAATCATAAATGGCTGTAACTTGTGGAACACCTACTCCGGCTACAACTCGTGTTGTACAAATGGATCCAGGACCAATTCCAACTTTCACAACATCGGCTCCAGCATCGATTAATGCCTTCGTCCCCTCTTTTGTCGCTACATTCCCAGCAATTAAGTTCATTTGTGGGTATGTTTCTCTTAATTTTTTTATGGCATTTAATACACCTTGTGAATGACCATGTGCTGTGTCGATGACTAGCGCATCAACTCCTGCTTCTACGAGCTTCTCTGAACGAACAAGCACATCACCTGTTACGCCAATGGCTGCAGCTACCAATAATCTTCCTTGACGATCCACTGCAGAATTTGGATATTCAATCACTTTCTCGATATCCTTAATCGTAATAAGACCTTTTAACACACCGTTCTCATCGACTAAAGGAAGCTTCTCCACTTTATGTTTCTGGAGCACTTTTTCCGCTTGTTCCAATGTCGTATCAACAGGTGCAGTAATCAGTTGCTCTTTTGTCATAACCTCGTCAATAGGTAATGAGTAATCTTCAACAAAACGAAGATCTCGGTTCGTGATAATACCGATCAGTTTTTGTTCTGATTCATTGTTGACGATTGGAACACCCGAAATTCTATATTTACCCATCAAGTGTTCAGCATCATAAACTTGGTTCTCAGGAAGAAGGAAAAATGGATTTGTAATAACACCTCTTTCTGAACGTTTCACTTTGTCCACTTGCTCTGCCTGTTCTTCAATCGACATATTTTTATGGATGACACCAAGTCCACCTTGTCTAGCCATAGCGATTGCCATGCCTGATTCAGTTACTGTATCCATTCCTGCACTCATAATGGGTATCTTCAAATTCAGCGTATCTGTCAAAGATACCTCTACTTTAACATCACTCGGTAAAACGGTAGATTCTTGTGGCAGCAATAAAACATCATCAAACGTAAAGCCTTTTTTTTCGAACTTGTTTTCCCACATATGTGTCGACCCCTTTACGAAAATATTATTAAAAGACTATCAATGTAATTTTGCATTGTCAACACACCAAAAAAATGTTCAATTAATCAAAATATACTGACATTAGTCGTTCGTTAGAAAAGTAAATGGTTCTGTTTTGTGTGCTGATATGTTGAACTGTACCGCTGGCATTTTTTCAATTAATCTTTGTTGTAAGCCTACTTTCATTATCTGTTCAATATGATGCCCTGGATCAATCATCGCAAGCCCCATCCCTAAAGCATCATGAGCGGTGTGGAAATATACATCACCTGTAATCAGCACATCTGCACCCATTTGTTTTGCTTTAGCGATATATTTATTGCCATCGCCTCCAATGACTGCAACCGTGCGAATCCGTTTATCTTCTTTACCGACAAAGCGCAAGTTCGGAACATCGTATGCTTTCTTTACAAGTTGTGCCAACTCTTGAAGTTGCATTGGTTCGGATAATTTGGCAATCCGTCCCAATCCGTAAGCTTCGCCTTGAACTTGTAGTGGATAAACATCATACGCCATCTCTTCATATGGATGTGCTTGTTTAGCTAGCTCAATAGTCCGTTTTAAAATTCCTTCTGGCACAATTGTATCCATGCGATACTCTTCTACTCGCTCTAATTCATTTTCACTCCCGATATATGGATCGGCTCCTTCTTGCGGTTTAAACGTACCCATTCCTTCTAGATTAAATGTGCAATGACTATAGTTTCCGATAAACCCAGCTCCGGCATCAGCAAATGCTTGACGTATTTCATTTTCATGCGTCTTTGGCACGTGAATGACGAGCTTATATAACTTTTCTTCTGTTGTTTTGACGAGCACATCTGTATCTGTTAATCCTAGTTTTTCCATCAATAAATCATTTACGCCACCACGCGCAATGTCTAAATTGGTATGTGCAACGAAAAGAGAGATGTTATGCGTCATTAATTTCTTCGTAATTCTACCTTTTTCACTATCCCAATTGATCGCTTGAAATGGTTTAAAAATAAACGGGTGATGAGCGATAATAAGGTCGATTTCATTTTCAATCGCTTCATCAACGACACTTTCAAGAACATCCAATGTAACCATTACTCGATTGGCATCACTATTTGGACTACCGATTTGAAGACCAATCCGATCACCTTCAAACGCTAAGCTTTTTGGCGCAATCTCCTCCATGGCATTCATTACGTCAATTACTTTTGTCATTGTAATTCCTCCTTGATCCATGATTTTTGTTGTTCGAAAAGATTGATTTTATTTTGGTCTGGGTTTTTCGCTTGCTTTATTTGTTCGATAATTTTTTGTTTCTTTTCAAGAACATGCTGCCATTTCTCTTTAAAAGCTGAATTTTTTTCTTTCATGAGAAATGGTCCTAAATATATTTCTTTATCTGTTAATTGCTGAGCTTGGTCACTTTTCTCCAAGACAAGAACTTCATAAATATATCCCTCATCATTAATGATTCGTTCGGCTATTAGTTGATACCCATAGTTTAACGAAAACTCTCTAATGGAAGAAGCATCGATATTCGGTTGAAGGATCAGTCGAGTCACTCCTTCCAATTTTTCCGGATGATTCTCAAGAATGGAACGAATGAGTGACCCGCCCATTCCCGCTATGACAATCGTGTCCACTTCATTTGGTTCGATCACCTCTAAACCATTGCCTAACCGGACATCAATCCGATCTTGTAGATTCATTTTGTTTACTTGTGATTGAGCAGATTCATACGGTCCGCGATTAACCTCACATGCAATTGCTTGAACATGAGGTCGTTCTAAACAAACAGCGCACGGCAAATAAGCGTGATCCGAACCAATATCAGCAAACTTCCTTACATCTTCAGGTAAAAATTCGATAACTTGTTTCAGTCGATTTGATAATTCCACAGCTCTCATACCTTCCTGTATTAAAAAATCCAGAAACAAAAGAATTTTCTTTTGTTTCCGGATTCAAAGATTTAAATCTTATTTACCTGCTCCATCCACTAACCATTCAGCAAGTTTTTCCGCATTGCTTTGGTCAAGGTTAATCGCTGGCATTTGACCTTTACCGTTTTTAATAATTTCTACGATTTCACTTGCATCGTAGCTATCGCCAACGTCAGTCAAAGCAGGTCCCATTCCACCTTCTAACTCACCGCCGTGACAGGACATGCAATTTTGACTATAAATATCTTCTGGAGCTAGATCAGTTTGTTCTGCACTGTCTTCCCCTTCACCTTCTGCGTTGTTCATTTGTGCCATACCGACACCACCCATAATAATCATCGCTAAAATTCCAATAATACCAATTACATAATAAGGTGCTGCTGCGTTTCTTTTCATGACATATAGACCTCCTTCAGTTGTATCTATGTAGTATTCTTCGTTTACAAAGCTATATCTATTTTACTCGAAATGTGTTCAAGAGAAAAGAGATAAATGTGAAGATTTATATAACAATCAAAGCAAAAAACAATAAAATGCCAATGAATCCAGATATAACCAAATAATATACTTTGTTAGCCCAACCAAAAGCAATCCAGATTAAACCTTGTATTACAATTAGTAAATTCAACCAAAATCCACTGCCCAACCATTCATGTACGATTAATGTAGATCCAACGAGCATGGTGATAAAAAACAACACGATAACAACGTGTGTAAAAATGGATTGAATTTTATTAAAAAAATACCAATGTATTCCGAGAATGAAAATAAAGGTTGAAAAAACAATAAACTGAGCAAGGATTTGATCTGATAAATGAGAAGCAATGACAATGTATGCAGGAAGAAGAAGGAAAAGGAAAACTAAATCAAGACCAATGAACAGTTGTCGCTTCATTGATGCGTTTGACTTTGAGTCCTCTTCTACCCCTTCCCCATAGGTATACAATGCCAACAGAAAATTACAATACTTTTCTGGTAGTAGCTGATTTTGTTTCCAGCTTGTAATTTCATCAATAATTATTTTGTTTTTATCCTTTTTCATCCCAAGCCTCCAAAAAGACTTATTCTAAGAAATCTTTCAATCGCTTACTTCGGCTTGGATGTCTTAATTTACGTAATGCTTTCGCTTCAATTTGACGAATTCTTTCTCTTGTTACGCCAAATACTTTTCCGACCTCTTCAAGTGTTCGTGTTCTGCCATCATCTAATCCAAAACGAAGTCGTAACACGTTCTCTTCTCGGTCTGTCAACGTATCGAGGACGTCTTCAAGCTGCTCCTTAAGAAGTTCATAAGCCGCATGGTCGGAAGGTGAAGTTGCTTCTTGATCTTCGATGAAATCACCTAAGTGAGAATCATCTTCTTCTCCAATCGGAGTTTCCAAAGAAACAGGTTCTTGTGCAATCTTCAAGATTTCACGCACTTTATCTGGAGTAAACTCCATTTCTTCAGCAATTTCTTCCGGAGTTGGCTCGCGACCTAAATCTTGGAGCAATTGTCTTTGTACACGAATCAACTTATTGATTGTTTCGACCATGTGTACAGGAATTCTAATTGTTCTCGCTTGGTCAGCAATTGCACGTGTAATCGCTTGGCGGATCCACCAAGTTGCATACGTACTGAATTTAAACCCTTTACGATAATCAAATTTTTCTACTGCTTTGATCAAGCCCATGTTTCCTTCTTGAATTAAATCCAAGAATAACATTCCACGACCAACATAACGTTTCGCAATACTTACAACTAAACGCAAGTTCGCTTCTGCCAAGCGTCTTTTTGCTTCCTCATCGCCTTGTTCAATCCGTTCTGCTAATTCAATCTCATCTTTAGCAGTCAATAGATCGACACGGCCGATTTCTTTCAAATACATACGGACAGGGTCATTAATTTTCACCCCTGGTGGCACGCTTAAATCATTTAAATCAAATTCTTCTTCTTTCGAAATCTTCTGCATGCTCGGATCGTCTTCACTTTCACCGATAAGGTCGATTCCTTGTTCAGCAAGTGTTTCGTAAAACTCATCCATCTGTTCGGAATCCAATTCAAAGTGACCTAATTTATCCGCAATCTCTTCGTATACGAGAACTCCACGTTTTTTTCCGATTTCCAGCAGTTGGTCCTTAGATTGTTCCAGTGTTAATTCTTGATCTATTGGCTTTTCAGCCATGAAAACCCCTCCTTCCAAACTGACTACGTTAGCTTGGATATATTACTTTTCTTCCTCAATTCGAGCATTTTCATACCTATTCGGGCTGCTGACTTTGGATCATTCTCTCTCTCTGCTTGCTTCAACATGATTTCCAATGCTCGAATTTCTTGATCTATATCACTTTCTTTTTCGATTGCAAGAAAGTAATCTTCTAGTTCGTTTTGTTCCAAATCATCATTGATTTCTTTTAATGAAATCTCAATCGCTAGTTGTTTATATTGTTCTTCGGGTAACCGTTCAACAAATTGACTAACGTTCGGTTCATTGCCTTCTTCATAATAAGCGTATAGATAGGTGACAAGAACTTGATGCTCTTGAATATTGAATGCTGAACCTAATCGCTGTTGAACCGTTTCTGCAAAATCTGCATCCCTTAACATATGGGCAATAAGATTTCTTTCTGCCGTATGATGTGCTGCGTATAACTTTTCATTTTTCCTAGGCATTCCTGTTTGAACGTTTGTTCCACCACGTTTATCTTTAACCTTCACGGATTTCTTTATTCTGGAAGTTCGTTTCTCGATTTCATCCATTAATGTTTCACGATTTAAATGGAATGTATCTTCAAGTTCTTTTAAGTGAAAATCTCGTTCAACAGGATACTCACTCGTTGCGATTATGTCCAAAGCTTTTTCAATATATGCAATACGGTCATGATCAAGATTTAAATTATAATCTTTTTTATAGTATTCCAATGCGAAAGCAATATAAGTTTGAGCTGGTTGAAGAACTTTCTGTTTAAAGTATTCTCCACCATATCGATCAATATATTCGTCAGGATCTTGCCGTTCTGGAATATGGGCGACTCGAACTTCTAAACCTGCTTGACGTAAAATGTTCGCAGACTTGAAGCTAGCGTTTCTACCCGCATCATCTCCATCGAAACAGATGACTGCCTGTTTGACATATCGTTTTAATGTTTTTGCGTGAGTTTCAGATAAACTCGTACCCAACGTAGCTACCGCATTATAGACACCAGCTTGATATGCTTTGATGACATCCATATAACCTTCGAAAAGAATAACTTCTTTCTCTTTTTGAAAATGTTTTCTCGCTAAATGAAAATTGTATAAAACTCTTCCTTTATGGAAAAGCTTGGATTCAGGACTATTTAAATATTTAGGTTCTTGGTGTTCTTTAAAAGCTCGTCCGCCAAAAGCGATAATCTTACCTTGGTGGTTTTTAATCGGAAAGATAACACGATCTTTAAAACGATCATAATAACTTCCTTGATTTGTTGATTGTACAAGTCCGTAATCCGCTAATTGTTCCAGTTCATAACCTTTTCCTTTTAGAAAAGCGGCTAAAAATTCATTGCGATCCGGAGAGTAGCCTAATTGAAACTCTTCGATAGTGTCAGGCTCAAATCCTCTTTTTTTCAAATAATTTAAGCCAGCCTTCCCATCAGCAGTATGCTTGAGTACATGATGAAACAATTTGGCTGACCAGTCATATGCTTGCAGAACACCTTCTTGCTCTTCAGAGTAATAGGATTCTTGTGGTTGGATTAACCACTCACCAGAAATCTCTTCTCCACTTTTGCGAGCTAAAAGTTGAATGGCTTCTGTAAAATGAATGGACTCAATTTCCATTAAAAAACGGAGTGCATTGCCTCCTTTTCCACAACCAAAACAGTGAAAAATCTGTTTCTCTTGTGAAACAGAAAATGATGGCGTGTTTTCTCCGTGAAACGGACAGAGACCAAAAAAGTTTCTTCCTTTCTTAGTCAATTGGATATATTCACTAATTACATCGACGATATCACTAGTAGATAAAAGTCGATCGATCACTTCTTCAGGCACCTTGTTCATTTTTATCACCATATTCATATATCATTCGATAAAAATACCATAAACCCTTCATCAATCGACATTTTTTGTGAAAACTTCGTGAACACCTTAATCAAATGAACTAATTATGTTTCATTTACCTTTTACCCTTCCACACGCAATTAAAAACGTCTCGTCACTTGTAACTAAAGGGGTTGTCTCAATAATTCTATGTACATGAGTTCATTACTATCAAAGTTTTAGTAGGTGGTATGATATTTCTCACAAATATTGATTATAAAACAAATTGAGCGATAATGCTAACTTTTTGCTGAGAAACGTTGAAAGTTAAATTTGGTGTTTGTTTTTACTCACTTTTTTGCCAAAAATTGAAGATAAAAAATGAGAGAGGTCGGGAATTTTCCCAACCTCGAAGACAATGTTCTTAATTATTAAACTCTGTTGTTATTTTTATGGTAAATTTCTAATATGATATTTGCTGTTTCTTCAACTGCTTTGTTCGAGACATCCACTGTCTCACAACCGATTTTGTCGACGACTTGATCAAAGAACGAATTCTCTTTTTCAATCCGTTCTAACTTTGCATAGTTGGCCGTATCATCAAGGCCAAGTGACTTGAGCCGTTCTTTACGAATATCGTTCAATTTTTTACTGTCGATTCTTAAGCCAATACATTTATTTGGATTAACGTTAAACAGTTCAGCTGGTGGGTCTACCTCAGGTACGATTGGTACATTGGCAACCTTTATTCGTTTATGAGCCAAAAATTGGGATAAAGGCGTTTTCGATGTTCTTGATAAACCAATCAAAACGAGATCAGCTTTTAATATACCCTTTGCATCTCGGCCATCATCATATTTTACAGCAAATTCGACTGCTTCAATTCGTTTATAATAATCTTCATCAAGTTTATGTACTAAACCTGGTTCAAGTTTTGGTTCTATTCCTAAATAATCTTCAAGACGATCTAATAAAGGTCCAAGTAAATCAACTGCAATTACATTATTTTTTTTAGCCATATCCATTAACTGATAACGAAGTTCAGGTTTCACGAGTGTGAATGCAATCATTCCATTATTTTCTTTAGCTAATGCCACTGCTTCGCCAAGTGTTCCTTCGTCATGAACGTATGGAATCCGCTGAATTTTATCTTCATGACCGTTAAACTGACTTAACGCAGCTTTTGCTAACAGTTCAGCTGTTTCACCAACTGAATCGGATAAAACATAAAATTTAAACGGGTTCATAGGCTCCCTCCTTTTTTAATCTTCTTTTACCAATTCGACGAATGCACGAGTAATATTCGTTTTTGTCACTCGACCGATTACTTCCAACCCTTCGTCCTTTTCCTGAACAACGGGTAAAGCATCTATTTGATTTTCAATTAATTTATTGGCCGTATCAATCAGCAAATCTTCTTTTTTGCATACTTTAATCATCGGCATTCTCGTCATGATAATATGTACAGGGACTTCCTGTAAACTTTGTTGCCCAAGACTAGCGCGAAGTAAATCTTTTCTTGATAAAACACCTTGTAAATGAGAGTGCTCATCGACGACAAATAGAGTTCCAACGTCTTCTAAAAACATCGTTGTAATTGCATCATACACGTTGACATGTTCATTGACCACAACTGGAACTGAAAAATGTTCACTGACCTTCATTTTTTTGATGTTATGTGTCAACAATTCGTTACTCGTTTTACCTGTATAAAAATACCCGACACGTGGTCTGGCATCTAAAAAACCTGCCATCGTCAATATTGCTAGATCAGGACGTAATGTAGCACGTGTTAATTTTAATCGATCGGCAATATGTTCACCAGTAATCGGACCGTTCTCTTTAACGATTGAAACAATCTCTTCTTGACGGGCGGAAAGTTCCATTCCATTCACCACCTAACATTCGAATACGTTATACTTTTTAGTATTCATTATATCCGATTGGAGCATAAATTAAAATAAAGGATGACTCATTGTACGAAATTTGTCACCCTTTTACTCTTCTAATAAATGGATTTGATCTAAAAATCGTTTACTCTTGATGAACATTCCGCCATAACGATCATAATAATCATCGAGTAATTTTCGTAACCATTGAATGGTTTCTTTTCTCAGCTGAATATTGCGTATTCGCTTGACACTCGTTTCACTCATCGCTAGTAGCAGTTTATGCATGGATGTCGGTAGAGGCACAGCATCCGATGCTCTATATTGACATTGTTTACAGAGAGCACCACCTTCCGTCACTGAAAAAGCAACGATTGGTTCTTCAATATGACCATTGACACATTCTTTTAAAATCGGAGCAAAGCCGCCGATCTGGTATAGTTTCATTTCAAGCATCATCGCAATGATTGCTGGTGGATTTTCATCTTCTGCCATTTTTTCTAAACTGGCTAAAAGTTCTTGAAATAATAACTCATACTTCTCTCGTTCATTCATCATTTTAGATACCAGTTCAGCTATGTATGTTGCGTAACCGGTTTTAATAATATCTTCTCGGATTTTTCTCATACTATCCAATACCTCTGCTTGTTGGATTGTACCCAACCCACTAGAAAGGCGCATGACAAAAATACCATAGATAAATGGCTGCGTTACCGCAGCCATTCGACTTTTTGACTTTTTAGCACCTCTAGCGACTCCACTGATGAGCCCATATTCGCGTGTAAACAAGGTGACTATTTTATTTGTTTCACCATAATCTTTCGTTCTAAGGACAATGCCTTCTACTTTTTCAAACATTTCAATCCCTAACTTTCAATGAATCCTTTATTTCGTTTCAATCTGTGTGCTAGGTGTTATTTGTTCCAATTCGTCATCTGGTTCTTCATTCACTTCTTCAACTTGTTTCATTAACAAATAAGCTTCAAGGTTCCCTGTCTTTTCAAATAATTTCCATGGCAATTCACTCATCTTTTTCCTCCACCTTTCAGTTAATTTGAACTGAAAAATTGATTCATTGTTATTTTCTCCGGTTTTGGTTAGTTCATAAGTTTAAATAATTACCATTTCAGCAATTGCTTAGTATTCGTCTTGACGATAACCATACTCTCGTAGTTGTGAAGAACGGTTACGCCAATCTTTTTGAACTTTTACCCAAAGTTCCATGAATACTTTTGAGCCAAGCAAAGTTTCAATATCTTTTCTTGCCTCTGTGCCGATTTGTTTTAACATATTCCCTTGTTTTCCAATAATAATCCCTTTTTGTGATTTTCTTTCTACAATCACGGTTGCTTGTACATCGATGATCTCTTTGTTCTCCTGTTTCTTAATGGATTCAATAATCACTGCAACTGAATGTGGTATTTCTTCTCTTGTGTGATGAAGTACCTTCTCTCTAATCAATTCACTTATGATAAATCGCTCTGGGTGGTCTGTAACATGATCTTCTGGATAATATTGTGGACCTTCTGGTAACTGATCAACCAATACTTCCAGTAATCTCTCAACGTTATTTCCATGTAGAGCAGAAATGGGTACAACTTCAGCAAATTGAAGCTTTTCTCGGTATTGGTCAATTAAAGGTAGTAGCTCATCTGGATGAACTTCATCAATTTTGTTGATAACAAGTAAAACAGGCTGCGAGATGTTTTTTAACTTCTCAATGATAAACTCATCGCCTTTTCCATAGCCTTCTTTTGCATTGACCATGAACATGATTGCATCTACTTCATTTAGTGTGTCTATCGATGACTTAACCATGAAGTCACCAAGTCGGTGTTTCGGTTTATGAATGCCGGGTGTATCAATGAATATCATTTGATACGAATCTGTTGTTAAGACACCTTGAATTTTGTTCCGTGTTGTTTGTGGCTTATCACTCATAATTGCAACCTTCTGACCGATCACATGATTCATGAATGTAGATTTTCCAACGTTAGGTCGACCGATGATTGCGATAAATCCTGAATGATAATTTTCTGTTGATTGCATATTTATTACACCTACTTGTATTCTGTTAATGGTATTTTACTACATCTGCATTAAAATTTCACAACATCGACAAAGATAGTTGAAAATAGACAAAGCCAATGTGGTTTTATTGAATTTTACCCAAAATGTGAGCAATTAAATCTTTTTAGTACATGATTTTAATTTAGCGTATACATCTTTACGATTTATTTAGATATCAATATAGTAACCCCCAGTTAAGAACTTCTAATCTGTTCGCTAACTGGGGGAATTGTATTACTAATTTAAAATATAAATTACTTTTGGCAGAAATATAATTACTCCTACTATAGCAGCAAAAATTGCGGCAACCAGGACAGCTGCTGCACTGATGTCTTTAATATTTTTAGCTGTTTCATGCTCTTCTTTAAACAACTCATCCGTAAGCAGCTCAATGACAGTGTTCACTAATTCAAGTGCCAAAACGAAGCCAATGGCTAACATGACAAACAGCCATTCCAAAACGGATATATGGAAGAGAATGCCTGATAAGATTACGACAATCATTATAATCAAATGAATACGCATGTTAAATTCTGTTTTTAACGCAGTCATTACACCTGTTAGGGCAAACCCCAATCCGATTGGATCTTTACTTCTCTTATTTTTCATGACGCGTTAACCCGAAGTCATCTAGCAGATGATCTTGCCGTTCCATCATTTCCTTTTCTTCTTCTGTCGTCATATGATCATAGCCCAATAAATGCAAGAAGCCATGTACTGCGAGAAAACCTAATTCCCGATCGAATGAATGTCCATATTCTTTTGCTTGCTCTTCGGCTTTTTCTATGGAAATGATAATATCACCGAGATGGCGAGGCAAATCATCTCCTCGGATCTCAATCTCTTCTTCACCGTGCTCTTCTAGCGCAAAAGAAATGACATCAGTCGGCTGGTCTTTGTCACGGTATTGCTTATTAATTTCTTGAATAGTTTCATTGTCGACAATCGTTACCGATAATTCAGCATCGTTGCCGATTTCTTCTTTTTCTCGTGCGTAATCAAGTAACTTTTCCAATAATTCGAGTTGACTCTGATTAAGCTGATTTGTTTCATCATTAATGTCAATAATCATGAATGTACCTCCTTAACTTGTTTTTCTTGGGTGGATTCGGATGGATAATCAATCCGTTCGTGAAAAACACCGCTTAACACATTACATATCGAGTTTTCAATAATTTTCAAGTCACTTAAGGCTAGTTGACTGTCATTTAACTGCTCGTCCATTAATCGTTGATTGATAATTGACCTGACTAGCTTTCTGATTTCTTGCTTTGTTGGACTTTTTTTCGAACGGACTGCCGCTTCAACTGAATCACAAATATTGATAATGGCAGCTTCCTTTGTTTGCGGTATTGGACCTTTATAGCGAAATGCAGTTTCTTCCACCTCAGATGTTTCCTTCTTTTTCTTATGATAAAAATAGCCAAGCAATGTTGTGCCATGGTGTTGTTCTGTAATCTCAATGATTTCTTCCGGCAATTTATATTGCCTCAATATTTTTGCCCCTTCATAAGGATGAGCCAAAATAATTTCTGCACTCTCTTCTGGTGAAAGATCATCATGTGGATTATCCATATTTTGTTGATTTTCTATAAAACAATGTGGCCGCAGAGCTTTTCCGACATCATGATAATATGCAGCGACTCTTGCCAATAAACCATTTGCACCTATCGCTTCACATGCAGACTCGCTCAAGTTAGCGACCATTACACTATGGTGATAGGTTCCTGGCGCTTCAATTAAAATTTTTTTCAATAATGGATGGTTAGGGTTAGATAAATTCAACAGCTTTGACTCAGTCAATAGGTTGAGAGCTGCTTCGAATAACGGTAGTAACCCTAATGCTAGGACGATTGATATTAACACAGAAAACGCGGCAAATAATAACGATAGAAATAAGTTCAGTGTAAAAATCTCTGTTTCAACCGGAATGACGAATGCAATGACCAACAACCAATGGGTAAACAATAATACCGCTGAGTTTTTAATCAATGAGATACGTTCAGTTAATGAACCTAGAAAATAAATGGCAACCATTTGAGAAAGTTGATAATAAAGAAAAGTAATCACAAAAGAATCTGTAAAATTGTCATGAAAAATGCTTGCTGTAATTAATGCCATCCAAACAGTTGAGATAATGGCAATTCGTTCGCCAACTAATCGTTTCATTAAAATCGCATAAGCAGCTACTGGTGCTATATAAAACAGCATTTCATGTTCAGGACCAAACACATTGCTCGCCAATATTAAAAAATACATACCTAAATTCAACACAACGAAAGAGACCGCCATATTTTTAGAACGATTGTTAAAGTTTCGAAGTTCTGTATACGTTAGAATGAATATAAAAATGGAAATGACACTCATAACAGCAGTTAACTGAACTGATTTATCACCTTGCAAGTATTGAATCAATAAAACAATAACAAAAACGGCAGGCAAACTGATGCTACAGATGACTGCCGAAAAATCCGATAATTGTTGCTTGTTTGATTGATTAAAATGAGTTGCCTTCTCGTTTAGGCCCATTTAAATCCCCACTTTATTTCTATTTATTTAATCTTCATAAGCTTCGATGATTCGCTGTACGAGTGGGTGTCGAACGACATCGGAGCCTTTCAGATAATTAAATGAGATTCCTTTAATGTTTTTTAACTTTTGTTCAGTTACTTTTAATCCTGAAATAACACCTTTTGGAAGGTCAATTTGCGACACATCACCCGTAATCACCATTTTTGAGCCAAACCCTAACCGGGTTAAGAACATCTTCATCTGTTCAGGTGTCGTATTTTGAGCCTCGTCTAATATGACAAATGCATCATCTAGCGTACGACCCCGCATATAAGCAAGTGGGGCAATTTCAATAGTCCCTCGTTCCATCAATCTGTCCGTATGCTCTACGCCAAATATGTCATGCAAGGCGTCGTATAACGGTCGTAAATAAGGATCTACTTTCTCTTTTAAATCTCCTGGCAAGAAACCAAGACTTTCTCCAGCCTCAACAGCTGGACGCGTCAATACCATTCGTTTGACATCGCCTTTTCGTAAAGCTTTTGCTGCTAATACAACAGCCAGATATGTCTTTCCAGTTCCGGCAGGGCCTATTCCAAATACGAGATCATTTTCTTTCATTGACTGAACGTAATCTCGTTGGCCTAATGTCTTGACACGAATCGGCTTACCTTGTTGGTTTTTTGTAATTTCATCTTCAAATAATGTCTCAAATTGCTCGATTTTATCTTGTTTGGCCAATTCAATTCCGTATATAATATCACGCTCTGTAACGTTAATTCCTTTCTTGATGATCTTCATAACAGCCAATAAAAGGCTTTTGACCACTTTGACATCATTTGAGGAACCAGAGATCTGAATTTGACCACCTCTCGTCAAAATTGTAACTGGTAAATATTCTTCGATTTGTTTTATATTTCGATCATTGGTTCCGAATAAACTTAATGTATTTTGATGTTCTTCTATGTGTAGATCAATCGTTTCCTTGCTCTCTTGCATACATCAGTCTCCTTGATCAATGTTTTGTTGAGTGGAAATATCTTCGATTACTTTGACAAACATTTCTAATTTAACTTTATCACTGTCTCGATGTTCGTGCAAAACTTTTTGATACTGAAGTTTCACTTGTTGGCCAAGCTCTCTTTTTAATCGTTCTTCGATTAAGCTTGGCAATTGTTCTTCAATATCATATTCGAGTTCACTTGATTGTTCATCGTAATAGTATTGTTTTGTTAAACTGATTGGCAAAGGCCACTTAAAAAAATAAAAAGGCGTTTTTTCTTCATGAACTAACCGTAACTCATTTTCTTCTTTCCCAATTTGCCGGTCCCCTATTCGTAATTGATAAGTGGTGACCGGATCTGGTATTAGATTTAGCTGTTCTTGTTTCAGGTTAATTGTCAATTGAAGATGATACCATACCTCCGCCAACACCTCACCTTTAGAGGTAGTTGTGACGTCGCCTTCTTCATCCAGTAAACCTGATACTAGAACATCTCCTTTCTTGACGACATCATTTATTTTCACTAAAGGTCTTCCATCAGTTACATACATGGAATGAATCGTACCTGATTTTTCAGCAACCAAATGACTCGGTCTTTCTGTTTGTTCACGTATTTCTTTTTCACTCTCTTCGATCACTATGTAATAGCTCGTACCATGCCTTTGAATGCCGACATACGATATTTCTTCGATTTTATTCATGATTTCCCTTTCTATTGTTGAGATGTTCGCTGTTTGCTGAATCCATTTACCCTCCACAAGACCTAATTCCTTCGTTAAGGCTTGTACCTCAAAACGAGATTCTGCCGTTCCACCCTTAATGGTCACATTCCAAATTAAATTTGATAAACAAAAAATAATCGCAAATCCAATGACGATGCCAATCATTCCAGGAATCCATTTTTTTCGTTGTTCATAAATACGTGGAAAACCACTTTTTTCTTTAAACCGGATTTTACATTGATACTCTTTTCTAAAACGTTTTACAAAACTTACATCCTTATATGAAATTTGAAAAGAGGCCTCCTCGGCAGACGTTCTCCTCAAAGCAGAGATTTGTACGTTCTCTTCAAGCATTCGGTTAATCAGTGATTCGATTTGTTTACCTTCAACATCTACTATTACTGTTCCCTTAATTTTACGACTGTATTTATTAATTGTTCAACTCTCCTTTCATGTAGCTTCTTGGGTCACTGACAGGATTGTCCCTTCAATAACGATTTCATTTTTCATCAAACTTTTAATGACTAAGCTTTTTCCTTCAATCATTATTTGACCACCGTTTTGTTCAACTATAATTTGATGATCTTGAAACTGCTTCAACCCTTTGTGATTCTCTATATATAAATGGACGTGACCGATTAACGTCAATCGTGGATAATCATAGATGACATCATTGGGAAGGTGAGCTTTTTGTGTTAACCATCGATTTATTCGTCTTAGTTTTTTCATCCCAATTTCCCCCTATCATCTCCAATGTATGAATGAAAAGAACGAACTATCACTTACACATAATCGAGTAGGAGGAGGTAGTTAACCTCCGACCTCTCACACCACCGTACGTACGGTTCCGTATACGGCGG
>NZ_JAGSIE010000026.1 GCF_018138385.1 Allobacillus saliphilus | reverse complement strand
ATTAGGCACGCCGCCAGCGTTCATCCTGAGCCAGGATCAAACTCTCCAATAAGTGTTTGATTGGCTTCATAAAAAATCGTTTGTTTCTTTCCCAATCAATTAAGAAAGAAACCGAATTGACTTCAGGCTATTTTGTTTAGTTTTCAAGGTTCGAAATGTTCTTCGTCATTTATTGTCGCCTCAAAACAGCGACTTTATAAATATAACAAAAATGAAACTCAAAGTCAACAGCTTTTGTTAATTTTTTATTTCATTTTTTGTTTCGTTGCCGGCTCTTGTTGCGACAACGTTTAATAATTTATCATGGTTTTTCGATGTGCGCAACTGTTTTATTGAAATAAATTTTTTCTGAAAATTACCCAGCATAAACACGCTCTTTCTTTTAAACTAAATCACGTTATAATCACTACTTGTTCGCACCTTACCAGCAAGTGTGTTCATCAAAAAACCAGCCGATCCTTTATTAAAGGATGACTGGTTCCCGACATTCGTTCTCTTACCAGATTCTTATCTCTTCCCCTAATCTTGTTTCTTCTACTTCCCCGTTCGGCTTTAAAGAATAATTGACCCATCCCACATAGTGGTTTTCGTTCTTCTTCGCTTGTTGTTCTGTCCATCCACCTGCAGTGCTTAACCATTGGCCTGTTTCATCACCAGGAGGTGTACCTGGTTTCGGATGACTTGATCCATTCGAAGCAATCACTTCGCAGCCACTTACATATAGAAATTCGACCGGGAATTGACTAGATGCTACTCGACACCCTGTAAAAATCACCTTGCAAGATGAACAAAAGGTAATTTTCCCTTGCTGTACAAGTTGCGCAAAATCATTCATATATCTTGCATCTGCATCATCGTATATACTCGGTTGCGAATAAAAACCAGCAACATCTATTCCACCTAACTTTACACCCCCACGGTTACCACCTGGAATATAGGGCCACGCATGTGAGAATATATATAATCGTTCAATACAGTTTTCTCCACCTCGAGATGCGTTGACCAAATGAGTAAGCAGTTCTTTCCCTGACCCCCATTGTTTCGTATTCGATGCTCCTACCGCTCTTGTGCCCCACGCTTTGAACGCTCCCTCATCCGTCCCTCTAGCTGCAAGCGCTAATGCAATCTTCGCCATTTTTATCCCCCTTGAAATTGAACTGATATAGCTTATGCGAGCATCTGTCGTTGTTGCATTTTCAAGGCAATGGCTTTCCCAAAAGGTTTCTTATAAGTACAATTCTCCGCCCGGTCTATTGATGTGACTGTATATACTCGATTGTATTCACAGATCGCGTTATTTTAATTTGAATCAAAATGAAAAAAGCCACTTACCAATCGGCAAGTGGCAATCATCCATATTATTCAGAGCGTTTTCTCATTTGAGGGAAAAGCAATACATCACGAATGGATGGAGAATTTGTGAGCAACATAACAATTCTGTCGATTCCAATTCCTAAACCGCCTGTTGGCGGTAAGCCGTATTCTAATGACTCAAGGAAGTCTTCATCCATATAATGCGCTTCATCGTTTCCTGCTTCCCGTTCTTTTAATTGGGACTCAAAACGTTCGCGCTGGTCAATTGGATCATTTAATTCAGAGAATGCGTTTGCGTGTTCACGACCTACGATGAATAATTCAAAACGATCGGTAAACCGCTCATCTTCAGTATTCTTTTTGGCCAATGGCGAAATTTCAACTGGATGACCGTAAATAAATGTTGGTTGAATTAAGTGTTCTTCAACTTTTTGTTCAAAGAACTCATTAACAATATGACCAAACGTCATATGCTTCTCAATTTCAACTCCATGCTCTTCAGCTAACTGACGAGCTTGTTCATCAGTCATTTTTTCAAAGAAGTCTACACCTGTATATTCTTTGATTGCATCGACAATATGCCATCTTTTCCAAGAAGGTGCTAAGTCAACTTCATATTCCCCATATTGAACTTTCGTTGACCCTAATACTTCTTGAGCGATGTGAGCAATCAACTCTTCGGTAAGGTCCATAATATCGTTGTAGTCCGCATACGCTTCATACAATTCAATCATCGTAAATTCCGGATTATGTCTTGTAGAAACACCTTCGTTTCTGAACACACGGCCGATTTCATACACTTTTTCGAGCCCACCAACAATTAGTCGTTTTAAATGAAGTTCAATTGCGATTCGCATATACAACGGCATATCTAGCGCATTGTGGTGCGTTTCAAACGGTCTAGCAGAAGCACCTCCTGGAATGGAATGCATCATCGGTGTCTCTACTTCTAAAAATCCTTGTCCATCTAAATAACGACGCATCGCTTGGATAATCTTACTCCGTAAAATGAATGTTTCTTTACTTTCATGGTTTGTAATTAGATCCAAATAACGTTGACGGTAGCGTTGTTCAACATCTTTCAAGCCGTGGAACTTCTCAGGTAATGGACGCAGCGACTTTGTTAACAATTCGAATGTAGTAGCCTTTACGGAAAGTTCGCCAACGTTTGTTTTAAACATAACACCAGTTACTCCGACAATGTCTCCTAGATCAGCGGATTTAAAAAGCTCATATGCTTCTTCCCCGACTTCATCTTTTCTGACATAAAGCTGAATTTGTCCATCCACATCTTGAATATGGGCAAAGCCTGCCTTCCCTTTACCTCGTTTCGTCATAATTCTACCTGCGATTGTAACTTCAGTTTCCGCTTCTTTCTCAGCCAATTCCTCTTTCGTAAATTGATCAAAAGCTTCTTTTAATTGATTGGTCAAGTGGGTACGCTCAAATTTATCGCCGAATCCACTGATTCCTTTTTCTTCTAACCCTCTCAATTTCTCTAGGCGGGTTTTCATTTGGTCATTCAATTCTTCAGACACTTGCTTCACCTCATATATGTTAGTTGTTTAACTTGATCTATTTTTGCAGATTCATCTGCATTGTTCTATAAACTGTTTAACATTCATCGTAAATCACAAGGTTCCAACAAAAAACAATCTACTTATTAATGAAAACTGCCTACAACAAGCAGTGAAGGCAGTTTCTCAATGGTGACATTCATTACAGGAAGTGGCTCGTTCATCGAAACACTTCTCTTTCTCACAATATAATGGTCATCGCTTCCACATAAGTTGATTCGTTTACTTACTTTATCATTCACTTTGATGCCTTTCAAGCACCAGAGTGAACGCTCTCGATTGTTCTGACTTTAGTCGGTTTGTCGTTTTCTCACATCCGCTAAGTCTTCTTGTGAAAGTTTACTGACGTACTCCCTTACTTGTTTGCCTCCAATTTCAATAGACGCGTCTATTTCAGCTAATGGCACTAATACAAATGCTCGTTCCTTCATTCGTGGATGAGGGATTGTCAGTTGCTCCGTTTTTACAGTTTCATTTCCATATATTAATAGATCTAAGTCGATTGTTCGCGGACCATTTTTTATTGTTCTTCTTCGCCCTAATGATTGTTCGATGGATTGACAAGCAGTCAACAATTCTTCGGGTGTATAAACCGTCTCGACTTCAACAACCATATTCAAAAAATAATCTTGATCGGTGTATCCGACAGGGGCGGTTTCATAAACAGAAGATTGATGAATCATCTTTATAGATGTATCAGCTTCCAATTTCCTTAACGCTTCGTTTAAATAATGATTCTTCGGTGGGATATTGGCACCTAACGCTATAAATACTCTAGGCTTCATAATCGCTTCTCTTTCGTGTGACTTCAACACCGACGGATTGATAATAACCGGGGATTGGTGGACCTGGTTTATCTATATAAACTGAAATGACATCCAATAAAGAAAAGGACTCGAACATCGACTGGGCAATGGACTCAGCGAGTGATTCCAGCAAATTATGTGCTTTTCCTTCCATAATGTCTTTGGTTACTTCATAAACCTGGCCATAATCAATGCTGTCTTCCATTTGGTCGGTTTGTCCGGCTTTGCGGAAGTTACCCATTAGTTCTACGTCAACGGAAAATCGCTGACCTAATTTGTTTTCTTCCGGAAATAGGCCGTGATAGCCGTAAAACATCATTTGGTTCACCTTAATTTTATCCAAATGAAACGCCTCCTTTGCCAAGCATTGCATCCATCATTTGAACGGCCCGATTGACTTCTTTCACATCATGCACCCGGACGATCTCAACACCTTGTTGAATGCCAGAACAAACAGTTGCAATCGTACCCTCTAACCGCTCTTCTACAGGTAAATCAAGTACTTTTCCGATCATTGACTTTCGTGACGTACCGAGTAAAATTGGATAACCCATCGCTTTCAATTCACTTAACCGGCGCATTACTAATAGATTTTGTTCAAGTGTCTTTCCGAAACCAATCCCTGGATCGATAATAATTTTATCTTCTGAAACGCCATTTTTCTTCGCAATTTCTATACTTTCACTCAAGCTTTTTTTCATATCTTCAATGATGTCATCATAAATAGGTTCATCTTGATTATGCATTAAAACGATTGGTGCATTGAACGATTTGGCTACAGCAGTAATTTCCGGGTCAGCTTTTGCTCCCCAAACATCGTTTATAATCGTTGCACCCGCTTGAAGGGCGTTTTCTGCTGTTTTTGCTTTAAACGTATCAATGGAGATCGGTGTGTCAATTGTTTCTGCCAACCGCTCAATCACCGGTACAACGCGTTCACTTTCTTCTTCGCAGGGTACGGGATCATGACCAGGTCGCGTTGATTCACCGCCAATATCGATTATTCCAGCTCCATCAGCAACTAGGCTTTTAGCGCGCTCAACGGCGTCATCTAACCGATTGAACTTGCCACCGTCTGAAAAAGAATCAGGTGTCACATTCAAAATCCCCATAATCGTTGTTTTTTTGTTGAAATCAATGCGGGATTGACTATTAATCGTTAGAGATTTCATCGCTCAACCTCCCTGAAGACTTTATATCTCTTTCTCATGAAAACTTAAGATGATTTTAATGCCGCTAATTCTTCAACGGTTAAATGGTAGCGTTCGTTACAGAAGTGGCAAGTTGCTTCTGCTCCACCGTCTTCCTCAATCATCTCATCGATTTCTTCATCGCCTAATCCGCGGATTGAATTTTCTACACGTTCTTTTGAACAATGGCATTGGAAACGAACATCTGATTGCTCATTAATTTTCCAGTCTTCTCCATCGAAAAAGATACTTAAAATGTCTTCCGGGCTTTTTCCTTCTTGAATCATTGTTGAAATCGCTGGAATTTCTCCAACCCGCTTCTCAAGCTTTGTGATGACTTCATCTGAAGCGCCTGGCATTACTTGAATAATGAAACCGCCAGCAGCCAAAATTGAATAATCCGTATCTACTAAAACACCCGCACCGACAGCAGATGGGATTTGCTCGGAATTAACAAAGTAATAGGTGAAATCCTCGCTCACTTCTCCTGACACAATTGGTACCTGGCCTGTAAAGTTATTTTTCAACCCTAAATCTTTCACGATATTTAAGGAACCATTGACTCCTACAGCTCTTTTGACATCCAATTTACCGTGCTCGTTAGATTCAAAATCGACATGCGGGTTCATGACATATCCACGGACTTCTCCTTTTGCATTACTATCTGCAATGATTGCACCAAGGGGTCCATCACCTTCTAGCTTGACGGTAAGCTTATCTTCATTTTTCAACATCCAGCCCATCATAGCGGATATAGTCACAGTTCTACCAAGCGCTGCCGATGCTGTTGGCCACGTGTCTAACCGTGAACAATTTTCCTGCACGGTATTCGTCGAGCGAATCGCAAACGCTCGTACAGATCCTTCAAATGCTGTTGCACGAATCATATAATCCTTCATATATCATCAATCCTTTGTATTGTTTTGATAAATTTCATATAAGCCTTTTAATGTTAATGAGTCATCGACATGATCAATCGTTCGAGAACCTTTTCCGATTAGTTTAGCCAAACCGCCCGTTGCTATAACGGTTGGTTCTGTACCGGCTTCTTCTTTCATTCGACGCACAAGCTCATCCACTTGGCCAACATAGCCGTAAAATACACCCGATTGCATAGCTCCTACAGTTGATGTGCCAATTACAGTATCAGGACGTGAAATTTCAATTCTCGGAAGCTTTGCTGCCTTCGTGTAAAGTGCTTCAGTCGAAATTTTTATTCCCGGGGAAATAAGTCCTCCGCTGTATTCTGCGTTTTCATTGATATAACAAAATGTCGTTGCCGTTCCAAAATCGACAATGATTAACGGAGCACCGTATTCTTTAATCCCTCCGATTGCATTAACAATTCGGTCTGCCCCGACTTCCTGTGGCTGAGGGTAATTCATTTTCAATTCTGTTTTAACGGAGCTCTCACCGACAACCAATGCTTTTGTTTTAAAATACTTCTTACTCATATTTTCTAATGCAAACATTGCCGGTGGAACAACGGACGAAATAATGACACCTTTGAAGTCACTGAAATAAAGTCCGTGGTGTCGTAATAATGCTTTTATGTTCATGGCATATTCATCTTCAGTTTTAAAACGATCTGTTTTAATTCTCCATTGATAGATTAGCTTGTCATCTTCGAACGCACCAAGCACAGTATTCGTGTTTCCGACATCTAAAACAAAGATCATAAATTCAACCCATTTCTGTCTGGTTTTTGTTTCTAAGCAAGTTTTGGGGAGGCTGGGACATAATCTTTAAAGTTAACACAGAAACGAACATCCTAATTCAGTGTAGTGGAAATACCCGCTTCGGAAATATACTCCGCTTTTCGCGGGCAGCTGTTGAGCCTCCTCGTGCTTCGCACTGCGGGGTCTCACCTAGGCTTTTGCTCCAGCAGAAGTCTACGTATATTTCCTACGCTAAGTTGGATTGTTATTCGTGTTTCTTAGTTTATAACCTTGATTTGTCTCAGCCTCTCCTTATTCACACCATAAACGTTGTGTAAGTTGTCTTCGAAGAGGTTCATATTTTCCTTTTGCCGATTTTGAAGTATCTCAATCTCTTTTTCGAATTTTGGTGTCGCTGATATTTTTACGGTATCGTAAAACTCATACATTTCGTTTTAATCGTGCTGAAGACCTCTCGCCCTATCTTGCGTGTTTTTTATGTCTCATCTAACACTTAGTTGGTCCAGGCGAGGAGCGTCGGCGGTGACGCCTGCGGGTCAACTAAGATCGGTCACGTCCTGTGACCAACGTTGACACTAGCCCGTCCTGGCCGTCGGAAAAGCGCAAGCTGTGCCCGGCGGTATAGAAGACACTGCGATTTATCGCAGATGTCGCCTTATGCCCTGTGGGTACAAGCACCCACCGTAAGTGTATCGCCTGATACCAACGGCCATAATCAAAACTATGCTAAGTTGTGTATTTACTCTAACAAATACTTTAGAGCCTGGTTTTTCACCGTAAATCATATCACAATTGGCAACATGATGTGTAACAAGAGTTCTTCATTTTACAAATTTTTGTGCGTTCAATGAAAAAGCGAAACACCAATCAGATGATTAGTGTTTCGCTATTATATACGCTCTTGTTATTCTTTACGATTTGAATCATCTTGGCTATCTTCTGGCTTGTTCGAATCACTTTCTTCCGTGTCTTTCGAATCAACAACCGAAGAATCACTCTCTTGACGATTAATGTTTACTTTCACATCTGATTGACCTTCTCGATTTTCCATTTGCTCTGAGGTCGTATCAGATTCGTCTTCTTTATACTCAGCCTTCGTATTGTCAATTTCATTTAATTGCTCTTCGACATTCTCTTCTTCCTCTTTTGGCTCAGGGAGCTTTCCGTGATAGAAGAGGCCATCGATTTGTTCTGCATCTAAAGTTTCAACCTCTAGTAATGTTTGAGCAATTAACTCAAGCTGTTCTTTATGCTTTGTAATGATCTCTTTAGCTCGTTCATAACAAGTATTAATGATATGTTGAATTTCTAAGTCAATTTCATAAGCGATTTTATCACTATAATTCGGTTCGTTTTGTAGGTCGCGACCTAAGAATACTTGACCGCCACCAGAGCTACCGAACTGAAGTGGACCTAATTTTTCACTCATACCAAACTCTGTAACCATACGTCTGGCAATATTCGTTGCTCGTTGGAAGTCGTTATGTGCACCCGTACTTGCTTCATTAAACATAACTTCTTCAGCAACGCGTCCGCCAAGCAATCCAGTAATTTTATCCAATAACTCTGGTTTTGTTTGGAAGTAACGATCTTCCCTAGGAAGCATAACGGCATATCCGCCTGCCTGGCCACGAGGAACAATCGTTACTTTGTGTACCATATCTGCATCGTTCAACACAACACCGATTACTGTATGGCCACTTTCGTGATAAGCGACGATGTTTTTCTCTTTTTTAGAGATGACACGGCTCTTCTTCGCTGGTCCTGCAATCACACGGTCAATCGCTTCATCGACGTGTGACATATTAATCATCTTCGCATCTTCACGAGCTGCAACAAGTGCTGCTTCGTTTAACAAGTTTTCTAAATCGGCACCTGAGAATCCAGGTGTACGCATAGCAATTGTTTTCAAGCTAACGTCTTTCGCAAGTGGCTTGTCTTTCGCATGAACACCAAGCACTTCTTGACGACCTTTGACGTCTGGCGCATTGACAGGAATCTGTCTGTCAAAACGACCTGGACGAAGCAATGCTGGGTCAAGGATGTCCGGACGGTTAGTAGCCGCCATGATGATAATTCCTTCGTTCACACCAAAGCCATCCATCTCAACAAGAAGTTGGTTCAATGTTTGTTCACGCTCATCATGTCCACCACCGACACCTGCGCCACGTTGACGGCCGACAGCATCGATTTCATCTATGAAAATGATACAAGGTGCGTTTTTCTTCGCGTTTTCAAACAAATCACGAACGCGCGATGCACCAACACCGACAAACATCTCTACGAAATCAGAACCACTGATGGAGAAGAACGGTACGCCCGCTTCACCAGCAACAGCTTTCGCAAGGAGTGTTTTACCGGTACCAGGAGGTCCAACGAGTAGAACACCTTTCGGAATACGTGCACCAAGGGCAGAGAACTTACGCGGATCCTTCAAGAATTCAACCACTTCAACAAGCTCTTGTTTCTCTTCATCTGCACCGGCAACATCGGTAAATCTCGTTTTCTTCTTTTCTTCGGTATACATTTTCGCTTTACTTTTACCGAAGTTCATCATTTTACCGCCGCCGCCTTGCATTTGGCTAAGCAAGAAGAAGAAGAGAATGAAGATAATGATGAAAGGAATGAGCGTCGTCAAAACACGAGCCCACGCACTTGGTTCTTCAGCTGGTTTTATTTTCAAGTCACTTTGCTGCTTTGCTTCTGTGACAATCGAATTAATAATCTCATCATTTGCTGGAATTTCAGCAACGAAACTTTGTGTACCTTCATCTCCCGTGTATTCACCACGGACTTCATAAGCAAAATTCGTATATTGCAAGGTCATTTCTTTTACTTGACCTTCTTCTAACACTTCAGTGAATTGGTTATAATTCAATTGTTCTGTCTCTGGCGCAGGGTTATTAAACATACTGACAATCGTGATCAGAACCAAGAATATAACCAAATAAAATATGGTATTACGGAACACCCGACTCATTACTTACCTCCTCCTAAAGCACAAAACTAAACTCATACTATCACAAATTTTTTTGCTCACTCAACTATAAGGTCTTGACTTTTTTCCAAATCATTAAGATGTGGATCAATTTGCCAACTATAGCTTGTTCTACGACGATTCAACTCATTCTATGAGTAAATTTCCGGTTTCAACACACCGATATAAGGAAGATTTCTATATTTCTCTTCGAAATCTAACCCGTAACCGACAACAAATGCATCTGGCACTTCAAAACCAACTAAATCAGCCGAAACATCCGCTTTGCGACCACTCGGTTTGTCCAACAAGGTTACAATCGTGATCGACTTTGCTCCTCGGTGTTTAAATAGATCTACTAAATAACCGAGTGTCAAACCGCTATCAATAATATCTTCAATGATTAATAAGTCACGGCCTTTGACTTGCGTGTTTAAATCTTTTACGATTCGAACTTCTCCGCTGGATTCCATGCCACCGCCGTAGCTTGAAACGTCCATGAAATCCATTTCCACATGTGTGTTCACATTTTTCAATAAATCGCTCATGAACGGCATGGCACCTTTTAAGACGCCGATCGCTAACGGGAACTTGCCTTCAAACTGCTTCGTAATGGTTTGCCCCAGTTCCTTTGTTTGTTTCTGAATTTCATCTTCTGTAAACAATATTTCCTCGATCTCATTATGCATGGATGGTCCTCCTAATCTTCGTTGGTCCTTCAATTTTTCTTTTGATGGTTCACACGAATCACAACATAGGAAGTCACTTGATCACTAAGTGTACCCAACTCACTTCGGGCCAATAAAGGAAGCCAAAGGATTTCTCCATCTCCGTTCACGACTATTGGCCATGAGTCCCGGTCATTGGCTGGTATTTTTTTATCGATAAATATATCCTTCACTTTTTTACTACCCGCTAATCCTAAAATTCGAATTCGATCACCGGGTTTCCGTGTACGAATGTGTAAAGGAAATTCGATCAGCCGTCGATCACAAACAAAAACATTTGCATTCGTTAATTCGCTCGTATTCGCTTCTGTTTCCTCGACGGTCACTGACCAACCGTTCGGTAAGTGTCGTGTATCATTTAACTGAATTTCTTCAGAAAATGATGAATTGAACCTCTCGTTCTTTTGTATTACACATTGTCCATAGCTTTTAATCCAACTATAGTCTTTTTGAAAAGAATATGTAGCATTCGGCTTTTCAGCTTGAATCCATTCCAAAAAATCAAAAAAATAATCTTTTTTTCCTATCGGAACTTGAAGATAGTTTAATATTAGATGAAACCCTCTTCTTTGTAAAGGTAAAGGAAGCGCCAGAAAACCATCTATTGAAAACGTCACTTTTTGTTCATAAAACTGAGTGAAATCACACATTTTTTCTTCAGACAGCTCATCCAAAATCGCATCTTCATCACGCTGGATTTCAGCCACTCGTTGTACACCTTCCAGAAACTTAGGATTTTCGTCTTTAAAAAATGGCAACACATATTTCCGAAATCGATTTCGAGTGTATGTATCTTCTTCATTGGAAGGATCTCGATGATAAGGGATTTCCTTTTCATTCGCATACGAAATCAACGCTTGTTTACTGACGCACAGAAAAGGTCGGATTAGTTGGATACCTCCAAATTGCCCGTGAACAGGAATTCCTTTTGGCCGGACACCTTTTGCAAGTTGCATGAACATCGTTTCTGCCTGATCATCGGCATGATGTGCAGTAACCAGCTTGGTCTTTTCCTTTCCTTGCATTTGTTGCTGAAAAAAATCGTATCTGAGTGTCCTTGCCGCTTCCTGCGTACCTATTTGATGGACCCTTTGATATGCTTTTACATTTACTTTCCCTTCGATGAAAGGGATATCTCGTTTTGCGGCTTCTTTTTTAACCAACTCAACATCTTGCCGTGAGTCTTCTCCACGGAGTTGATGATCGACAGTAATGACGTACAGTTCCAGCGACCACGCATCCTTGATTCGATAAAAAAAATCAAGCATGGCCATTGAATCTGGTCCGCCTGAAACCGCCAAATACAACGTATCATGTTGTTGAAACAATTGATGCTTTTGATTAAACGTCAAAATAGTTTGTAAAAGCATTCGCCCGCACTCCGTTTTTCATCATCTACATTCATTCCAGTATATCACCACTGTTCAACTAGATTCAACGAATGCTTTCGTTAAAACCAATAATATAAGCCGGCCAATAACGAGAATTGAACGAATAACAGCGAACCGATTCCGACCAACTCTTTTTTCATCGTCTGTTTGGCTGGGTGGAGGTGCTGAATGTTTGGCTTACTGGTTGTTTTTTTCGTTAAAGAAGCCTTCTTTTTTCTTCCGACATTTCTTTGTCCGTTCAATTTTAAACGATCCAAATCTTTTTTCATTTCCATCGCTTGTTGATATTGACCTTGTACGGCCTTTTTTAAAATGGTGTGATACGGCTGTACGGTTTGGCTCTGATTGATTAACTTCACTAGATCTCGTTGATTCGTAGCCATACGTTTAAACATAGGGTCAAGTTGAAGGATACAGATGGCTACTGCAAATAAGTCGTAAGCAGGGTCGGCTTTTCGTTCGCCCATTTGCCAATAGCCTCGGTCATAATGACTTGTATATTCACGAACAGATCTCCCTAGCTGTGTCACTCCACCAAAATCAACGAGCCTTACTTGCTTCGTCTGCCGGTCAATCAATAAGTTTTCTAACTTTAAATCACCAAAAATATAGCCGGCGAGATGAAGATGATGCAACTGAAAAAGTAGCTGCTTGATTACGATTGCAAGGTGAGAAGCTTTACTTGGGTGGTACCAGTCTTTGATACGTACGCCATCTACGTATTCCATCACATAAAAAGAATAGTGTGTTTGCCGATAAGTAAAATCATCGACGTCGATTAAAAAAGGCCCAAGCTGTACGCCCTGGACCTTTTTCATGAGTCGAAGAATTTTTGCCTCTCGTGTAATGACAAATGGATCCTTACTGATTTTCAACGCATTCAGTCCTTGATTCCCTTTGACAAGGTAAATGGACCCTCTTGCACCCTCACCAATTTGCCGTATGACTTTATAGGTCTGCCTATGCCATTTGCCAACAATCTTCGTACCGTTAGCTAGATGAACGGTAGGATGAATCGATGATGTCATAATGTGGTTCCTCTCCAATCACTTCTTCGTCGAACATCTTCACCGCTTCCTTCAACGCTGCCCCAGTCGGTGTAATCCCACCTGTTGCAAGCTTCGGAAATACTTTTGCGATTTCTGCTCCTTCATTTGTCCATGAAAGCAGTCTCTTCGTAATTTGTCTACGAGTCGGAAAATGATAGATAGAAAAATAGTAGCCACCCAAACGTGACCTTAAACTAATAACTAAATCATTTAAAGATTCTCGTACCGCTGACATTTTATGCTGCATACTCGCACTTGTATCGATCAAAATTAATACTTGCAAGTCGACCGTCTCACCTAAATCCTCAACGATTTCGTGGACTTCTTCCTTTGTCTCCGGTGATAGTTCTTCCTCATTCACTTCTTTTCCGAAAATATCCTTTAATTCTTTTGAAACATAACTTTGAATCGTTTGTGTGATGGCCTGTTGGGTAACCATCTGGACAGTTTCTGATAGCTCTTCAGCATAAACGATTCGACTGACACCATTTCCCGCTTCTGCGATGTCATTCACTTCGGTCAACCCGGTTGGATCTTCCGTTTGGTCATCTTCCAACACGCCAATGACATTCACGGAGATTCCTTGCTTTGCAATATGTTCACTCACACGAACCGGGTCTTCCCCTTGGTTTGAACAACCATCTGTGATTAATAGAATTTGCCGAATGGTTCCTTTACTCATTGCCGATCGCCTCCTCTATTTTTATCTCCATTCTTAACCTATCCAGTAGCTTTTATACGATGGAGAGATAAAATATTTATGTTTCATTACATGCCGACAAACGCAGTAAAGGAAGCCCACTTCGGTTTGCTTTTATCAATCTTTGCAACAAGGATTGTCATATCATCGATAATTTGTCCGTAATTACTTCGAACCACTTCTTCCAATAATAAATCGGCTATTTCTTGAGGTTGCTTCGTTTCCATTTGTTTAAGTTTGCGTTTCAGCCATGCTTCTCTATTTTCCGCCCGATCCGTTGATTCCAAAATCCCATCGCTAGCCATGACGAGAATATCTCCGTCTTTCAAATCTTCCCTCACTGGTTCCACATCGAATTCTTCCAAAATTCCAATTGGTAGATTTCCTGACTCAACCGGATAAATCGACCCGCCACGAAGGATATAGCTTACGGTCGCTCCAATTTTCAAGAAATTGACGTAAGGTTGTTGCAAGTCGACAATTGCTAAATCTAATGTCGCATAAATTTCATCCGATGTTCGCAATGAAAGAATTGAGTTGATCGATTGAATAGCTACCTCTTCGCTAATGCCAGAATTTAAAATCTGTTGCAAGAGCCGTAATGTTTCTGAGCTTTCTTGATAAGCCCGTTCACCATTCCCCATGCCATCACTAATTGCTAAAGCATACCGGCTTTTCCCTAATTCTTTAATCATGTAACTGTCGCCTGATAGGAAATTTCCATTCTTCGCAGCATGCGAGATGCCTGTCGTTAGTTGAAACTTTCGAATGGAACTTAGGTGGAACGTCCGGTATCCATTTCGACCACCGAATGTCTCTTCTTTTTCGACTACAACTGTCTCTCCCAATAAATCGGATAAATAAGGGGCAATCAACTTCTCCGCTTCTCCGTGGTAATCATGGAAATAAGCAGTCACTTCAATATCAATATTTCCTTTATGGATTGAATATAGCTCAAGTCGCTCTAATAAAATATTCATTTGACCAAGCACACGTCGGATTTCTTCTTCATGCCACGAATATTCTTCTCGTTCCTTCATCATTTCTTTTGCGAAATTATTCATGACTTCCGAGACACCATTCAATTGCTCTGAAACAAACTTTCTACTTTCCTTTACCTGTTGCTTCAATCGTTTGTTTGCATGGTAATAGGAAAGCTCGTAACGCATTTGATCCGTCATTTGTTCCGGTTTCACACAAAATTTTCGTAACTTACCAATGTTGAAATTCGTCCGTGATGTATCTTTTTCTTCAACCGAATGAATCATGTCGCGCAACACAGGGTATGTACGGTCGAAATTTTGTACCCAACAGGAATGCTTTTTCAAGCATGATTGACATGTGTTTTCAGTGACCCTGCTTAAATATTCATCCACTTCCGCCTGACTCTCCAGTTGCTTCCCTTCTTGCTCAATCGATGCGAAACTATGCGACAATGCTTGAAACGTTTCTGAAAAACGTTCCACTCGCTCTGCTGTCACATGGCGAATTTTTTCTGCGTATTGATCTTGACTCTCCTTCTCTTCATTGGTCCCTGGAACGAATCCAGCAATCTTTTTCAATAATCCTTTTGGTGTGAGCAAGAAGAGTCCTGTCGCAATCGATGCTTCGATTACGAGCTGTTCAAACTGAATCACTTCAATATTGTAAAAGCCGATTAAAAGAACAGCGAGAAATAATCCGAATGCCGATAACAATCGATGCATATCTTTTAGTAAGCCGACCATCAACCCAGCAAGTGCCAACAAGCTGACATGGTATAAATCCATCATATTGACGAAGCTCAACATCAATCCAACGATGACACCAACGGCAGCACCGACAGTGGCACCAGATATATAAGCTCCCATTAAAATAAAATAACTGGCGCCGATCACTTCCAACTGCAAATCATAAAACTGAATACCTGCCAACCCTGTTAAAATGGCTGTTACAAAAATAACCAAGCATACGAGCTCTTCAACCTTTAACTTTTTCGTCGATACTTGAATCGTTAAAAATGGATAAGATTGAAGAAAAATCATAACTAAAAATGATGCTAGTAAAGCCTCAATAAAAATAATTGCACCATTATACAAGGTTAATGAATCGACAAGGGCCATCACAGACGTTCGAGCAGTCACCGAACTTAAAAAAATCGTGAAGATCATCGGATAGATCATCTTTGTGATTTTGGTTAATAAATGCTTATAACATAGAAATAACAGCATGCCTGTACCTAATACATAAAAAGTTTGCTCCAAGTTCACGGTCCAAGCACCGAGGGCCAAAGAAAGATAAACCCTAAACGCAAGTGACTTCTTGGCGACAATGGTTGCACCTAAAAAGGCTATAGCAAACGGGGATACACTGGATAAAACAATAGCTCGTCCGAGTAAAAAGCCAATTAAGTAAAATAACCATCCTCGACTCAAGAAGCTACTGACCCATTGAGTTTTTAGTGAGCGAAAAGTTTGAGATATCCTCCCGATTCTCGAATCAACTATTACTTCACCGATCTTCATTGAATCCATATACGTTATTCCCCCTCCTGTGTACACTATCTAACCACAGACCGGGGGAAGTTTTTTGTCATAAAAACAAAGGGACAACAAAAAATCATTCGACGAATCAAGGGAAATTTATCTAATGATTCTACAAGAACTGATGGAATTAATAAATTTTGTTACGAATTTTTGTAGATAGGATACAGAAAGTCGTCGATTGACGAAAGCAAAACCAATTTACGGTTAATTTGTGGATTGAAAAGCTATACGAAATTTCTTCTGAGGGAGAATTCTATGACTGAATCGGATCCTGACGGTATTGTAAAGTTGTCTAGAGCTACTCTCGATGACATTTCCATATGCGAACGACGGCATTTATGTATCGAGAGCTATTCTCGATGACATTTTCACATGCGAAAGACGGCGTTTCGGTGTCGAGAGTCCTTCTCGATGACATTTCCACATGTGGAGGAGACCGTTTCGGTGTCGAGAGCACTTTTCGTTGACATTTTCACATGCGGATGACGGCGTTTCGGTATCGAGAGCACTTCTCGTTGACATTTTCACATGCGGATGACGGCGTTTCGGTATCGAGAGGCCTTCTCGATGACATTTTCACATGCGGACGACGGCGTTTCGGTATCGAGAGCCGTTCTCGTTGACATTTTCACATGCGGAGGACGGCGTTGCGGTAGCGAGAGGCCTTCTCGTTGACATTTCCACATGCGGAAGACGACGTTTCGGTATCGAGAGGCCTTCTCGATGACATTTTCACATGCGGACGACGGCGTTTCGGTATCGAGAGGCCTTCTCGTTGACATTTTCACATACGGACGACGGCGTTTCGGTATCGAGAGCTATTCTCGATGACATTTTCACATGCGAAAGACGGCGTTTCGGTGTCGAGAGTCCTTCTCGATGACATTTCCACATGCGGAACAAGACATTTATGTATCGAGAGCTATTCTCGATGACATTTTCACATGAAGAGAAGCGTATTCGGGTAGCGAGAACACTCAAGGGATTGAACTCGGTATAAGTAGCGATAGAATTTAAATAAATAGAAAAATTAATTTTCGACAAAGTTATTGACAGGAGCAGGGAACCTGTTGTACCATAATTTTTGTGTCTAAGAGACATATTTCAATAAACGGCGGCGTAGCTCAGCTGGCGAGAGCGTACGGTTCATACCCGTGAGGTCGTGGGTTCGATCCCCTCCGCCGCTATAAAAAGGGATCGGTTTTCTGATCGCAAACCGGTCTCTTTTTCTTTACATAAGGCCCGTTGGTCAAGTGGTTAAGACACCGCCCTTTCACGGCGGTAACACGGGTTCGAATCCCGTACGGGTCATCATTTCATAAGTACGTAAAAAGTTGGAGAGAAGCTTTTAAGTTTCTCTCCAACTTTTTTTATAAATAAAAACCTGTTCATCTTATCGGTGAACAGGTTGAGCGATCATATATTGAATGACATTCTTAATATAATCATCATAGACAGCAATTATCCCCGCTTAGCACCTCGACCTCCACGACGAGACTCCGTGTGTTTTTTTAGTGAGGCGAGTTTGTCTTCGCTATCCTTCAAGAATTTGTTCATTTTGGATTCGAAGCTTTCTACTCGTTTGCGTGGTTGCGGACGGTTATATTTCTCATTAGCTTTCTTGATGGATAAGCCAATTTTACCGTTCTTCTCTACATTTAATACTTTTACAGTGACTTCATCACCGACAGAAAGGTGTTCGTTAATATCTTTTACATAACGATCAGCGACCTCACTGATATGAACCAACCCTGTTGATCCTTCTGGTAGCTCTACAAAAGCTCCGAAATTCGTAATGCGGGTTACTTTACCGCTTAGCTTGCTGCCTACTTCGACTGACATAAAAAAAATGCTCCTCCTTAAGAATTTAAAAGTATATTCTAATACATTATATATATCCGGTTCAAAAAGTGTCAATAAGAAGGCTCTTCATCTGGTAATTTAAAGATGATTTCACCGTCTTTTGAGAAAAAGTAATCTTTTCTGGCAATCTGGAGTAAATAATCAATATCACTCAGTTTTTCCACTTCTTCTTTCAATGCTTGGTTTCTATTCGTATATTGTTCCATCTGCTCATTGAGCTGCTCGTATTCTGTTTGCTTTTCTTGCATTTGAGCACGTTGTTGAAAATGATAGGTTGTCATTAAGCCACCAATAAGTAAAAAAAGGACGACAAAAGCAATTAGACGACGAAAGAGAAGTGTTTTTTCGCGTGATTTTTGCGCCATTTGTTTTTCCTGTTGTTTCGCATACGTTGAATTTATTTTTGCGATATTGTTTCGCTTACGTTCTTTTCTTCTCCCCACGTTATCTGTCGCCTCCTATCTTTTCATCATTGCTTTGATGCGGAATAATAGCTTATCTTTTATTCTACTACATTTTGTAAGAAAAGAAAGTCCACTTCGCTTGATTTTTTCTGGAATTAGTGGTCCTACGAGCCACCAAACCATTTTACCGATCAAACCGATGACTTTTTGAAGGATGTGTAAAATGAAAACAATCAAAGTGAATACTTGTAAAAGAATCCAAATGATTGGTTGAAAAACGATTCGATTGAGAATTCTCAAAACCATCCCGACAAAGCCTTTTACAAGACGTACCAACTTGTCCAATAACCACAAATACCAATTTTGCAGCAGGGCATAATAAACCGAGATGCCAAGTGCAACAGCTAGAAATAAATAAAACTTCAGGATTCCACCATTAATTTGATATAAGAAGTAAAAGAGGACACAAGCTTCCGTTAAAAAGAATACGATGTCAACGCCGATTTGCCGCCAAAAAGAGGCGGGCCGGAATAATTGCTTGTACGTATCAAATGTAAGTGCTGCTTGAATGCCACCCGCAACCATTACGGCCATCGATAAAAACTGTACGCTTAGCGTCATTTGAATAGCTTACCTAATAAGCTCTTTGATTGTTTTTGATCGTCATCGATGTAACTGAATGATGCAATCCTACCTTGAATCGTTAGAAGCCCTTGTTCGACGTTTAAATTTTTCATATGCAAGTTGTGGCCTTGAATGACGAGATAACCCTGAGTTGTTTTTAATAGAAACTCTTCCGTATCAAAACTATCAACATCTTCTACACCTTGAACTTCCAGCTTTCTACGATTGACTAGCTTTAATTCGTGATCCTTTTGTTGGCTTCTTCCTTGGTTATACGTTGGTTTTTCATAAGACATGTCCTTTCCCTCCTATCAATACAAAATATGAGGGAAATCTATAAAACATGCCTATAATCTATTCTTCACTGTTAATTCTTTCTTCATTGATAACAGAGTATAAATTTTCTGCCTGTTCTTTGTTGACTTGTTCCCGCAAATCTTCTATTTTAATCGTTAATTTTTTTTGAGCAAAATGAATCGTCAGCTCATCTCCTACTTGAAGGTTTGATGATGCCTTTGCTGGTTGACCGTTCACTTGAATTCTACCTTTACCGGCGATTTCTTTGGCGACTGTTCGTCTTTTAATAATTCGTGATAACTTTAAAAATTTATCTAAACGCATGTTATTCCTCTCCTTTTCGTAACACTTTCGCTTGGTTCCAATAGTTTTCCATATCTTCTAAAGATAAGTCTGTCAGTTCAATCCCGTTCCCTTTTGCGACGGATTCAATGTATTGAAAACGATTTTTGAATTTTTGACTCGTTCGATGAAGCGCGATTTCCGGATCGATTGAAAGCAGCCGTGCAACATTCACCAATGAAAACAATACATCGCCGAATTCTAGCTCAATTTCGTTTGTATCTTCTTTCTCGATTACTTCTTGTAATTCCTTTATTTCTTCTGCAACTTTTTCAAAGGCAAGCGTTGCATCGCCCCAGTCAAACCCGACTTTAGATGCTTTTTTCTGCATTTCTTGAGCGTAAAGTAAACGGGGTAACGCCTCTGAGATACCTTCCAATAAAGTCTCTTTTTTCGCTTTCCCTTTATTTTTGATTGCTTCCCAATTGGACGTAACTTCATCTGCTGAATCAACTTCGACATCGCCGAATACATGTGGATGTCGTTCGATCATTTTTTCGGTGATTGAACGGATGACATCGTCAACAGAGAAAAATCCATTGTCTTCCCCAATTTGACTATGTAGCATGACTTGAAGCAACACATCGCCAAGTTCTTCTGCTATATGGTCGTCATCTTCTTCCTGTATCGCGTCAATCACCTCGTAAACCTCTTCAATCAAATACGGACGAAGCGACTCGTGCGTCTGTTTTCGATCCCACGGACAACCGTCTGGTCCACGGAGTGTTGCGATGACTTCTCTTAAGTGGTCAAACGTATGTGTTAATGCATCACTGGATTGTGGCGCAACATATAAAGTCGTTAAATCACTAAAAGTTCCTTCACGATCGAGCTCATATAAAGGTAATGTCGTAACCTTTTCATCTTTACTTCCTGCAGCGTCGACGATTGTCACCGGATAACCTTCCGGCAAATCTTCCATTAATGTCAGCTTAATATCTGAAGCGACAAATGAATCATACACTTGTGCAATTAATAAGTGATTCGTAAATTGAATGGAAGACCGTTTTAATGCTGTTCCGTCTAATAATTGAAAGCCCTCGATTGGATCAATTTTCAATGCATTAAAGAGTGGATCTAAAAAACTTTGTCCACCGTGAAACTTGATTTGAAGATAATCGTCTTCATGCTCTAATAGTAATTGAACCGTTCGCTCTGCAACAAATGGATGTCCAGGCAATGCATAAACAAGATCCTGCTGTTGCGCAGCTTCGACTAATTGTTTCGTGATGTCGCGATATACATCTTCAAATTGTTCATGTTTTTCATAAACGTTATCAAAACTTCTAAACGTCACACCCTCTTCTTCTAACTCTTTAATGACAGGGTGTTGATTCGTTCGAACAAAGACTTCCTTTTCAAGGTTTGTTAAAAACCGATATATCCCTAAAGGTAATTGGTCAAGCGTTCCTGCCCCTAGACCGATCACGTGAATCGTTTGACTCATTCTGTTCACCTGCTTTTTTTCAGTATGTTTTGGAGAAAATCTTTAGGAAAAAGCTTCATTGCCCATGTCATCATGAATACGACGATGACACCGACAAGACTTAATACGATTGTTGGTATAATTAAAAATAACCGTGTGGCGTCGATAGAAAACAGCTGTGCTACGAAAACAACAACGACATACATGAACCCGATTGTGACGATTGCTTTCATATAAAATAACAAGTCTAGATGTATCCCTGATCGCTTCATCCAAATCCAATAAAAAATGAAGGCTAACGTTGCCGCTGAAAGGATTGAAGCGATGCTTGCGCCAAGTATGCCATAGATTGGAATCAACCAAAAGTTACAAGCGATTTTCACCGCAAACATGAATACAATCCATTTAAATTGCTGTTGTTTATAACCAATACTTTGCAATAAAACGGAAAATGTAATAATTAAAGACAATAAAAAAACGAGAAGCATTAACCACTGAATAGCCGTTGTTCCTTGCTGATCCAAATAAAATAACGGATTCAAAAACGGCATAATCGCAATTAACCCAGCCGCTGCCGCTAAAGAGAAAAGAAAAGTCATTTGGACCGCTTGCTCCGCTTCTCCCTGCTTTCGTTTTGATTGTATACTAGGAATTAAAGCAAATGCGAGGGAAGAACCGAATACTAACCCTAATTGAATCATTGGATTACCACGATCAAAGATACCCTTTTGTACTTTAGATTCTTCAAAAGACCATCCATACTCCTGAAGAAGTGGAATCATTGTCATCACGTCGACAGCTTGGAAAATCAAGTGAAGAACATACGTTAAACTGTAAATGAATACACCAGCAAAGAACCATTTAGCTGTTTGCCTAAACGGTATGTTATTTGGCGGTACCTCCACGGAGTTCTTCCGCCGAAGAAACTTAATCCCTAAATAGATCACTGCAACAAACGAGCCGATGATCGTTGCCAATGCGGCAAGCGCCCCGAGTTCATACAGTGACCGATCCGTTGAAACGACGTAAAATGTAGTGCCAATAATCAAGATGACGCGCACAAATTGCTCGACCACTTGTGAAATGCCGACCAAATGTGTCTCTTCATAGCTTTGAAAATAGCCCCGTAATAGTGAAATCATTGGGAGAAGCAAAAACATAAAACTGCTCATTCGAATCGGTTCTGTCAGTTGTATATCGCCTATCATGTTTGCCCAAGTTTGCGCAAATAAATAAATGACCAACCATGCTAAAATCCCCAGTCCTGTCAGCAAATAAAAGATTCGGGTAAACAATTGCCGTGACGTCTGGTTTTCTGAAAACTGCTGTGTGACTGCACTTGGAATACCATACAGCGATAGGATAATGGCCAATGAGAGTAAAGGATAAATTTGCTGATACACATATAACCCTTCGTCTCCAGCAATATTTTGTAAAGGAACACGATAAACCATGCCTAAAAACCGACTGATTAATCCCGTGATCGTAAGGATGATTGCGCCCTTCACCCATTTATTTGTATCACTCATAAATAATTCACTTCCAACGATAATTCAATCTTTTAAACGAGTCTTCTTTAACTTTATCATAGTTTGGAGTATTTTAGCTGGTGGTCATGTGTACCTACGCGGTTATTTGAATGGTTAGCGCAATGCTTTGAACGGATAGCATACTGATTTGAACGGTCGGCTCATTCCTTTGAACGGTCATATGCATTTTTTGAACGCTTAGCCCACCGCTTTGAACGGTCACGCACGTTATTTGAACAGTTAGCCCGACGCTTTGAACAGTCAGCACAGTTCCTAAAGAGATCATGTTTCAGGCATGCAAAAAGCCTACCGGACTCTTTCCAGCAGGCTTTCATGAAGTCTATTCCATTTGACGGCCAAGGAAGCTGGCGGCTGTTTGACAAAGCTTGATCTCCACATCGGTGACAGAATCTTTATCCGAAAATAAGACGACACTTCCGACAGGGTCACCATTGGAGATGATCGGCTGAATTAAATACGATGCTACTTTCTCTTCAATGCCATCGACGATTTCCAATGTGTATTCGTTCTTTTCTATAACCGCTTCCCGATCTTCCATTGCTTTTTCGATTAGTTGTCCAATATTTTTGTTCAAATACTCTTTTTTACTTACGCCCGCTGTAGCAATAAATTCATCCCGATCTGCGATGAGTATTTTTTGTCCAACTGCTTCAAAAAGCGATTGTACATATTCATCAGCGAATTCACTAAGCTCATTAATCGGAGAGTATTTTTTTAAAATAACTTCCCCTTCTCGGGCAACAAAAATCTCGAGAGGGTCGCCTTCTCGAATTCTCAATGTTCGCCTAATCTCTTTCGGTACAACAACTCGTCCGAGATCATCAATACGGCGTACAATTCCTGTTGCTTTCATCTTCGAATCCCCACTTTCTTTGATGTACTTGCATGGGTGAAGCCTTGCTAAAGGATCCTGGCTAAATCACCTGCTAGTAATTGTTAGTATAAATCAGTGGCGATGAACTATTCATTGTTTGAAGAAATTTTTGCCTGATGAAGCTTAGAAAGGAAATCTTCAAGCTGATCGTGACGAATTGCTTTATTATGTCTGGAGAACTGGAACACAATTTTCAACTGTCGGCCTTCTGTACCGAGTTGGATCATTCGTCCATATTCGTTGGCCAATTCAAATAGCTTTGCGCCATCGATTTGTTGGCTTTGTTCAGCTTCCATAAGACATTCAATTTTTTGTTTTGACTCATGAATCGATTCAATTTTGTTCTCTTTTCCATATAAACGTATTCTTGAAATTTGCAGTAAGTTTCCAACTTCATCTGGATACTCACCGAAGCGATCTAACAATTCCTCGTTCAAATCGTACGTTTCTTGAATTGACTCCAACGCTTGAATCCGTTTGTACATTTGAATTTTTTGGCCTTCATCTTGAATATAAGATTCAGGAATATAAGCGTCTAGATCAAGACCGATTTCAACTTCAAATGGTTTTGCTTCTTCATAAGTAATCCCTTGTTGTTTCGCTCGAACTGCATCATTCAACATTTGTGAGTATAAATCGAACCCGACGGAATCAATAAAGCCATGTTGCTCCGTTCCTAAAAGGTTTCCGGCACCGCGAATGGATAAGTCACGCATAGCAATTTTAAATCCACTACCAAGTTCGGTAAATTCTTTGATCGCTTCCAGTCGTTTTTCAGCGATTTCAGACAACACTTTATTTTGTTGATAGGTAAAATAAGCATAAGCTAATCGGTTCGAACGGCCGACGCGTCCACGGATTTGATAAAGCTGGCTTAAGCCCATTTTATCCGCATCATTTACAATTAACGTATTCACATTCGGTATATCCACACCCGTTTCAATAATGGTTGTACTGACTAGCACATCCGCTTCTCCTTCTAAAAACTCCAACATGATATTTTCCAACTGTCGTTCGTTCATTTGACCATGAGCATAGACCACGCGCGCATCCTCAACGAGTTCATTAATTTGCGCGGCGACCCGATCGATCATATCGACTCGATTATATAGGAAAAACACTTGGCCGCCTCTTGCCAATTCACGCTCAATGGCATCACGAATGAGTAGTGGATTATATTCCACGACATAGGTTTGAATTGGAAAACGATTTTCCGGTGGCGTTTCAATGACAGAAAGATCTCGGACGCCAACCATCGACATGTGTAATGTTCTTGGAATGGGTGTCGCTGTCAACGTTAATACATCAACATTCGATTTCAGTTGTTTAATTCGCTCTTTGTGCTTCACGCCGAAGCGTTGTTCTTCATCGACAATTAATAGACCAAGATCTTTAAAGACAACATCTTTAGATAAAACACGATGCGTTCCGATAACGACATCAATCAACCCTTTTCGGAGCTGATCGATTGTTTCTTTTTGTTGCTTCGGTGTTCTAAAGCGACTAAGCAACCCGACATTTACGCCGAATTCTTGAAAACGTTCTTGAAATGTATCGAAATGCTGCTGTGCCAATATAGTCGTCGGAACCAACACAGCTGCTTGCTTTCCTTCCACAATCGCTTTAAAAACTGCCCGGATAGCAACTTCTGTCTTCCCGTAACCAACATCCCCACATAGTAGGCGATCCATCGGTTGCGGTTTTTCCATGTCCGTCTTAATCTCTTCGATACAACGAAGCTGATCTTCCGTTTCTTGATACGGGAAAGCCATTTCAAAGTCTTTCTGCATTTCCGTATCTGGACCGTACTGATGACCCCGAGCCGATTCACGCTCAGCATAAAGCTTGATTAAATCGTCAGCAATATCTTCAACGGAGGATTTAACCCGTGACTTGACCTTCTTCCACTCGCTTCCCCCAAGTCGATATAACTTTGGCTCTTTACCTTCTGAAGCGACATATTTCTGAACTTGATCGATTTGATCAGGTGGAACAAAGAGCTTATCATTCCCTGAATACCGCACGACCATATAATCTTTATGAAGTCCGTTGACCTCCAGCGTTTCAATGCCAAGGTACTTTCCGATCCCGTGACTCGTGTGAACGATGTAATCGCCTTTATTTAATTCTTGATAGCTTTTAATTCGCTCCGCATTGGAGATTTTTTGGCGTCTACGTTTTTTCGGTTTTTTCTTTTTAAATAGTTCTTCTTCCGTTAAGACAGCTAGCTTGTACGCAGGCATCTCAAAGCCTTCGTTCAAGTCGCCTTGCAAGACAACAGGCTCTTCCATTGGAACACTAATTGGGCGGACGCCTTTTCTCGCAGCAATGTCGTAATCATCAAGCACGCGAAGAACACGGTCGACTCGCTCTTCGTCCACCGCATAAATGACTACTGAAAACCCAGCCTTACTCCAACGTTCCATCTCACTTTTCAACAGATTCATCTGACCGTGGAACTGCTGCATTTGGCGACTGGAAATATTCACTAAGTTATCGGGCTTCGTGTTCGGTATATGTCGTAAAAACAACGAAAGATAAATGCGTTGATGGTCAATCTTCTCGAACACTTCGTCCCATGTAAACGAAAATGTTAAATCTTCTACAATCATCCGTTGATCGAGCAGATCTGTGTGCCAAGTAGCTTCTTCACGGTCTAATCGTTCCGCAACCTCCGTGATTCGGCTCATTTCATCGAATATAAACAAGCTGTTCTTCGGAAAATAATCTACTAAACTATGAACATCCTCGTAGAGCAATGATAAATACTGATAGATTCCATCAAACGGCTGTCCTTCTTTTAACCGCTCTATATCATGAGATAACTGCTCATTCAATTGCTGCTTCTCTTGGTCGGAATGAATGTTTTTCAATGACTTTTGTAAAAGCTTTTCTAGCTTTTCGCCTGCTTTTTTCATTTGTTCTTCCGAAAAAATCCACTCTTCCGTCGCCGTGATTTCAATTTGATCCAACTCTTCGATTGAACGTTGCGAACCAACATCGAAATACCGTATCGACTCAACTTCGTCATCGAACCATTCAACCCGTATAGGGTAAACGTTTGTCAAAGGATAGATATCAATAATACCTCCGCGCTTACTTGCTTCTCCTGGAGCAGATACCATATCCGACACTTTATAACCCATCGTTACGAGACGCGCCATCGTATCGTCTAATGAATACTCTTTTCCTGTTTCGATGGTAAGAGACAAGTCACCTGCCATTTCTTTTGGCGGCATGAGTCGCTTCAACCCCGCAATAGGAACGATGAAAATCCCGTTTTCGTTCTCCTGCCAACGATTTTTCGCCTCAATCCGCTGCGATTTCAACTCAGGGGAGGCAGTCATAATCTCAGCGGGCAGCATTTCATTGATAGGATATAAATACAATTGATCTGGATTTTCCATCAACCCTAGCAGATCTTCGTATAACTGTTGCGCTTGACTCAATTGATGTGTGACGACGACTACCGGCCGATTCGTCGACTCATGGGACATAACCATTAAGAAGTTGCGTAATGAGTTTGTTAATCCAGAAACAAGCTGTTCCTGCATTTCACCCTTAATCCCATTGATAATATGTACAAAATCGTTTTGTAAGCTTAAATAATCTTTTAAACCTTTCATCTGCTCTCCCCCTAGATTGATACGTTCCTATGCGGATTGTTTACACGGAAAAATGCCTTGGCGAATACCAAAGCTACTTAGTGAATAAAATTATCATTTTCAAATAAACTTGGATTATGCGAGAGCGTATCTTCGCAAGTTTCGCAAACTAATCGTAACATCAAATCACCTTGCTGATTTTCTTTCATCATATGATTCGATTCCTCAGCTGATAACTCTTGATTCAATAAATCCATTACACGCGGGTGCTCGTTCAACTCACCCATAGATTCGCCACAATGCCGACATGTCATCTTAATTGCCATCAATGTCCCTCCTTAACATAAGCTAGTGACTAGCTTTTCCAAGAAGGAACAATATTATTCTTTTGATTAGCTAAACGAACCCCTCTAGTTGAACTTGTTCATGACTTCTGCAAAAGGAGTTTCCATCCACGCTTCACAAGCATCATACGTTTTCATGATAGATGGGTTAATGATTTCCTTTTCTTTTTTAGAAAATTTACTGAGCACGTAATGGACAATGTCGATATTCGTTTCAGGTCTTCCAATTCCAAAACGAACACGGTTAAATTCCTTTACCCCAAGATGTTCGATGATATTCCTAATTCCATTATGACCACCATGCCCACCTGTATGTCTGAGGCGTATTTTCCCCGTCGGAAGATCCAAGTCATCGTAGACGACGAGCAAGTTTTCGGGTTCAATATCGTAAAAATCCATTGCCTGTCTGACAGATTGACCAGATAGATTCATAAAGGTTTGCGGTTTCAGTATGAGCACCTTTTCCCCTTGCCAGTTTTCAACAGCATAGTGGGCTTCAAACTTTCCTTTTTTAAGCTTCCAACCATTCTGTTTCGCCAAGTAATCAATTACATCAAATCCAATATTATGTCTTGTATGTTTGTATTTTAAGCCCGGGTTCCCTAAACCAACAATACATTTCATGACATTCCTTATCTCCTTTTTGTCCATCGACTAGCAATTTTGACAGCGTAATTCTCACCAACAACGGAACGAATAGTCCCTCGGCATTTCATCAAAGTTTACCCTAAGAAGCATTGCGTCATGCCGGTCTAATCAAAAAAATACAACATGAAAACAGATCGAAGCGCAAACGTGCTCCGATCTGTTTATTTCATGCTATGAAGACGGACTTATTTTTCTTCCTCTTCTTCATCATCTTTCGCATTAACCAACTCTGGTTCTGCTGGCTCTTCACCACTATCTTCTGTTTCAACTTCTTCTTGCTGTGGTGGTAGAATTGTAATGATGGTCGTTTCATCTTCGTCCATAATTTCGTAGTTTTTATCGCCTTTAAGGTCACCGACAGTGATGACATCACCAATGTTAAGCTCAGAAATATCGATTAGAATCTCTTCAGGAATATTTCCTGGAGTCGAACGGATATTCAAGACGTGCATTGGTTGCTGTCTGACACCACCGTCTTTTTCACCAACTGCTTCTCCTTCAAGGCGAATGTAAACTTCTACGTCTACTTCTTGAGACATGTCCACCATATAGAAATCAACATGCGTCAATTCACCTTTGATTGCATCTTGTTGATAATCATACAACATTGCGTCGTATGCATTGCCGTTATCCAATTTAACAGAGAATACAGCGTTTCTACCTTCGTCACGAACTTTCTTAATCAAGTCGATTCCATCTACAGAAATATTAACCGGCTCTTTCCCTTTTCCGTATAGAACTCCAGGAATTTGCCCTTCACTTCTCAAACTCTTTGTATTAGAAATACGTAAATCCGTTCTTGCTTTACCTTCAATTGTTGCACCCATAATATTTCACTTCCTCCATAAATAATTTCCAGTATATTTGTATTCTTTTCTATTATAACCTTTTAGTCATCATTTTTAAAATTTTAGCCTGTTTGAGCAAAAATTAAACGTTAACTAAACAACGTACTGATTGAACGATGCTCATGTACACGCTTGATTGATTCTGCAATTAACTCACCGACAGAAAGTTGTTTAATTTTGCTTGAAGTAATTTGGTCCGTCAGTGGTATCGTGTTCGTCACAATCAATTCTTTGATTGGTGATTTTTCAATACGATCATTTGCCGGGCCAGATAACACCGGGTGCGTACAACATGCATAAACTTCTTTTGCACCGCTATCCAACATCGCCTCAGCTGCTAATGTAATTGTTCCAGCTGTATCAATAATATCATCGATTAAAATAGCTGTTTTTCCTTCAACTTCGCCAACAATATTCATCACTTCTGCCACATTCGGTTCCGGGCGTCTTTTATCTATAATAGCAATAGGAGCTTTCAGACGGTCTGCTAGCTGTCTTGCTCGTGTCACGCCTCCGTGATCTGGAGAAACGACGACGACATCTTTCAACTGCTTTTCTTCAAAGTATTTACTTAAGATCGGCATGCCGAAAAGATGATCGATTGGAATATCGAAGAAACCTTGAATTTGAGCCGCATGAAAGTCCAATGTTATCAAACGATTGGCACCTGCTTTTTCAATGATATCAGCAACTAATTTTGCAGTGATCGGCTCACGGGATCTTGCTTTTCTGTCCTGTCTTGCATAGCCATAATATGGTGAGACGACATTAATTGTACGAGCAGAAGCGCGTTTTAACGCATCGATCATAATCAAGAGCTCCATTAAATGCTCATTCACCGGGTTGGAAGTCGATTGTACAACATACACATCACAACCCCGCACACTTTCTTCGATATTAATTTGCACTTCTCCATCACTGAATCGCTTTACAGAGCTTTTTCCTAATTCCACACCGATATGATCAGCTATTTCCTCGGCCAGCTTCGGATTTGAATTTAACGAGAATACTTTTAAAAATTCATCTTGATATTGACGAGTCATCTTGCAACCTCCAACCAATTATTTTTTATTTAAACGCTCAACGTAACCCTCTTTATTGACTTGACGTGCGCGGGCAATCGACAATGCTTTCTCAGGAATGTCTTTCGTAATCGTTGAGCCAGCAGCCACATAAGACCCTTCCTTTAGTGTAACAGGAGCAATCAAATTCGAATTGCAGCCGATAAATACGCCATCTTCAATAATTGTTTTATGTTTATTTTTCCCATCATAATTGACGGTAATCGAACCACAACCAACATTCACATCGTCGCCGATTTCTGCATCACCAAGATAAGATAAATGCGAAGCTTTACTATTTTGTCCCATCGTTGTCTTCTTGATTTCTACAAAGTTACCGACTTTTACGTCATCTTTTAATAAGCTCTCAGGTCGAACGTGAGCGAAAGGACCGATTTTGACTTGTCGGCCGACTTCACTTTCCTTCAATACACTTTGGTGAACCTCTGTACCTTGGCCAATTGTACAGTCGATAATCTCACTATTTAATCCAATATAAACATCGGATTGAATCGTCGTTTTCCCTTGAATACGACACCCTGGTTCGATCACAACGTCCGACTCAATCACTACGTCAGGACCGATATAAGTTTGATCAGGATCGATCAACGTCACACCGTTTTTCATATGTTTTTCGTTGATTCTTTTTTGCATTAGTTTTTCAGCTTTGGAAAGCGCCAAGCGATCATTGACTCCAATTGTTTCTTCATCATCCGGAGTTAAATAGGCAGTGACCTTTTTACCTTCATCTTTAGCAATCTCCAATACGTCAGGTAAGTAGTACTCGCCTTGAGCATTTGAATTAGAGACATTTTTCAGTGCATCGAACAACAATTTATTATCGAAACAATACGTACCAGTATTAATCTCAGTCAGTTGTTTTTCTTCATCTGTTGCATCTTTATCTTCAACAATTTTAGCTACTTCGTTTGATTCATTACGTACGATACGACCATACCCTGATGGATTTTTAAGTTCAGTCGTTAACACGGTTACGGCGGATTGTTCTTGCTCATGATGTTCCATTAACTGTTTCAATGTATTTGCTGTCAGTAACGGGGTATCTCCACAAACGACAACGGTCGTTCCTTCATTATTTCCAATGAACGGCTCGGCCATTTGTACCGCATGACCAGTTCCTAGCTGTTCTTCCTGCAGCGCATACTCACTACGGCTCCCCAGCTGTTCTTTTACTTTTTCAGCTCCGTGGCCTACTACAGTAATCAATTGGTGTAACTGCAACTCATCCAGTTGATCGACAACATGCTCGACCATCGGCTTCCCACAAACGGGGTGCAGTACTTTATATAACTTCGATTTCATGCGAGTTCCTTTTCCCGCTGCCAATACGACAGCATATCTATTCGCCATAATTTCCCCTCCATACATAGGCATACATTATGAATATATCTTAAATAAAAAGTCGATGCAACTGATGACAGGCAGTTCATGCAACTTCTTTTCTCATCAACAAAAAAGAAGCCTATTCATTAACTCCATGAATAGGCTTCTGATCAATCCTTTTTAGGAAGCACCTGCTTCTTCAAGCTCAGATTCTTCTCCAACACGATGGTATTCTTCTAATACAGCATCTTGAATTTTACCTCGTGTATCTGAGTTGATTGGATGCGCGATATCTCTGAACTCTCCGTCTGGTGTGCGTTTACTTGGCATAGCAACGAACAGACCATTGTTTCCATCAATCACACGAATATCATGGACGACAAATTCATCATCCAATGTAATGGAAGCGATTGCACGCATACGACCATCAGTGTTCACGCGGCGTAATCTTACGTCGGTAACTTGCATTATGTATCACCACCTTTAATGAAAACTGCGCTTACAGTGCATCGTAAGCTTGATCGGTTTCTCCATTCTTTTTTAAACAAAGAATTCGACTTATTAATGTCAATTCAACATTCTCTCGATAAATCCTTCTTTTTATTAAAAAAAATTAAAAAAATATTGCGTTCATATAACCACTTAAGGGTGAACAATGCGTTCACCCTATATGTTACAAACAATCCAGTTGTCTATTGTGAAACGATTATTCAAAATAATTCCCGCGAGCAACTTGAATGCGACCTTCACGCTCATTGACTTCTTGAAACTTCAACAAGGATATATAATCATCAACTCGGCGGTCTTCTTCATCATCTTCAGCCTCTGCCAACACACCAATTCCTTTGACGGTTGCGTTGAATTCGTTCATCAGGCTTACCATGCCGTGAATCGTTCCTCCCGCTTTCATGAAATCATCCAAAAGAATCACATTCGAATTCTCTTTAATACTCCGTTTCGAAAGGACCATCGTCTGTATTTTTCTGGACGAGCCTGATACATAATTAATACTTACAGTAGAACCTTCCGTCACTTTTGGATCTCTTCGAATAATGACAACAGGAACTCTCAACACATCAGCAACAGCATATGCTAACGGAATACCTTTTGTCGCAACTGTTACAACGTAATCGACATCATATGCTTTGAATGCCGCGCCAAACATTTTTCCGATTATGCGCAACTGTTTTAAGTCACCGAGCAGATCACTCATGTAAACATATCCGCCAGGTAAAATTCGTTGCGGGTCTTCTAACAGCTCAATAATTTCATCGATTTTCTCTTTACTTAGTTCCATATCGTAATCGGGAATATATTGGACCCCACCAGCTGCTCCTGCTGATGTTTGTAACCGTCCAATCCCTAATCGTTCAAACATCGCATCAATGATATCTAAATCTTCACTAATCGATGATTTTGCCGCTCCAAACCATTTCACGAAAAAAGGCAACGAAATATGTGTATAAGGATTTTCCTTGAAGTAGTCTGTCATTGCTACTAGTCGTTCGCTTCGTCTCATAACCTTTCCACCTTTTATTTTCCGAATATTAATTAATAATATATCACTTAATGTTTGTGTTTACTACCTCTTAGTGGTACTGATATATGGTTAATCCGTTAATGCACGAACTAAATAAACTTCCTGGCAAAAACCTCTTAACCCATTCACGGTTCGTTCAGCTTTTGACAGGTGTTCAGTCAATCCATAAACGGTCGGTCCACTACCACTCATCAGTACGCCTTCCAAGCCTTGCTTTTGCATAAATGTTTTTATTTGGTCTACTTCTTGATGCATCGCTACCGTAATTGGTTCCAATACATTGCCTAGGTGGTTACATAACGAATGAAAATCCTTATTGCGAAGAGCGTTAGCCATTGACTCAGTATCCGGGTGCTCGATTTGATCAATATTCACATTTCCGTACACATCTTTTGTCGACACACCGATACTCGGTTTAGCGAGGACGACCCAACAAGGCGGAGGAGACGGTAAAGTTGATAACTTCTCCCCCCTCCCTCTCGCAATGGCCGTTTTTCCAGACACACAAAACGGAACATCCGAACCAATTTCCTCACCGATTTGTTGAAGCTGTTCAGTCGTTTGGCCGAGGTTGAATAACCGGTTCATTCCTCTTAATGCCGCTGCTGCATCACTACTTCCCCCAGCAAGTCCCGCTGCAACAGGTATTTGCTTATCAATCGTAATTTTAACACCGGATTGAATACCGAACTTCTCCCGCATCAAAGCTACCCCTTGATAGGCGAGATTTCGCTGGTCATTGGGAACATATCTTTTTTCGGACACGATCGTAATGCCCTGATTATCTGTTTTCTCAAAAGTAAGTCGGTCTGCAAGATCAATCGACGTCATGATCATTTCGATTTCATGATAGCCATCGTCTCGTTTATGTAAAACGTCTAGCGTTAGATTGATCTTCGCCGGCGCTTTTTCAAAAATCATTATTTCACCTTCTGCATAATTAATTTCTTTGATTGTATCACATACGAGAAATCATTTATAAAGAAAATGTGCTCATTGGTTCTCATTCTATAGGTTTCAATGTGATATACATTTAAAAAAGGAAATCGGCCACAGTTCAAATGAACTATGACCGATGCAGTCAGTAGGGGGACATGCAGTTGGAAGAGAATACTTACGCTTTGTTTTTCGAGTTCTCCTCAGCCATCTCAATTGCCCGCTTCACCATGTTGCCGGCATCACGGGACTTGATGCCTCCCCATCCTTCTTTTTGGACCGTGTCGTAAATTCCCATATCTTTTGCGATCTCCTCTTTCAAGCGATCAGACATAATGCCTTTTCGTCTACTCAATGACCACAACTCCTTTTCGGTATTATTTACGACAGACTTAGTATATGTATTCCCGAAAACATAAGACATGTAATTTTTGGTGTTAACCACAATGAAAATTTTTAAATAACAATATTTAATAAAACTAAGGAATAGACCATTTCAAACAGAAGAGCTTCTACAGCCAATTGACTGTAGAAGCTCTTCTGTTTACTTGCCGTTAAGCCATTTTACTGACTTCATCTGTGAAGGTAATCTCTACGGTTTCAGTAAGTACGTCTGCATAGCTGTAAGAGACTCTTTCAAAAGAATGCTCATCTTGATCTAGCTCAACGATAAAAACAGATGGGTACGTTTCTGCCAACACCCCAAAACGCTCAATCGTTTTGCGTCGACCACCGTTCGCTTTCAATGTTAATTGCTGCCCGATCTTAACATCCAAAGCTTGTTTAATTTCAGCCAAAGTTTTTCCCATACGACTCCACCTCACTAAGTGCTATCTTAACACAAAATGGCCCGAAAGTCAAAAAGTATTTAATTATATCAACATTCCAGCCAAGGTGTCAACATAAATTTTACGAACTACTATTTACCATTTCCTAATTAGCCAAATTCATGCATTCGGAATTCCGTTAAACATAAGGCTTCTATTCATCTGTGTTCGCTTTTTCATGTGTCTTAGGTAACTTTTTCATATAAGGTAATCCTGTTCGAAAAAGGCCTCGCGTTTCCAATCCGCCGATCCCTTTTTCTTGGGTTACCGTTTTTTCGATGACGTCATAAATATCCACCTTTTCCATAAAAGGCGTATAGCCAACTTTAGCTGCTACATATACAGGATCCAAGGCATGGATATTAATTCGCGTCGGCGAACTGGCGAAATTCGCTCCTGCGCGAATCAACGACTCAAAGTGTGATTGACATGCACCCGCAAAAATCACAAGCTGATCCAAGTGAGAAACCTTCTTTCTTGCGACACGTACCGCTTCAACGAAATAACGGCTATTTCGGTAAGCGCGCAAATCCAGTTCCTCCCCTTTTTGTTTAGAGTAAGAGTCATGTCCCGTCAACACTAAAATGTCCGGCTGTACCTTTTCAAGAAGATCAGCTACTTGATGCTGCATCTCGCTCTCTTTGACATGTGCTCCGTGCACTTGAAGTCCAAGCTTGTTATAAAGAAGTATACACTTCTTCAAAAATAGCGCGTCACTATCCATATGAAGCACTTTCGGGCAAATTTGAAACCGAGGTGCATCTTTGATGGAAATTGGTTGTGAGTGGTCTCTGAAGGACCTTAAATAGTAATCCTGCCTGAACAGTCGATATGATTCATGCTCTTTATGAATAATGGATTGCTCCGCGCGTTTCTTTTCTTCTTGAACAACTAGCTTCAAATCATCAATCGGCGCGTCGACTTCAAGGCGAAAGTTTTCACCGTACAATTGAGCTTGGTCATGGTCGATTGATTGGACACGAAACAATAAATCATGTTCATAAGAATGTCTTGTGACAATATCGCCTCTTTGAAGATTCATGGATGTCTCTCCCCCGTAATAGGCTCTCTCACTATCCTATTGAGGGTTCACATGATTTGTTACACTTCTAATGCCTCTTTCATAAATTTCGTCAGTGTCGAGAATTCCTCCATTGATAAGGATTCACCCCTACGAGAAGGTTCGATGGCAGATTCGTCAAACACATTTTGTAATTGCTCTTTAGACATTCGATCTTGAAAACCTTTTTGAAGATTGTTTTTTAACGTCTTTCTCCGTTGTTGAAAACTTTTCTGAACGACTTCGAAGAACAGATCTTCGTCTGTGACATCAACTGGCGGCTTGTCACGTTTTACTAATTGTAAAATTGCTGAATCGACATTCGGCTGTGGAACGAAACAAGTCTTCGGTACAGTCATGACTACATTGGATGTCGTGTAATATTGAACAGCAATCGACAACGAGCCATATTCTTTAGAGTTAGGCTTTGCCGCCATTCGTGCAGCAACTTCTTTTTGCATCATCACGGTGATGGAATGTATTGGTGACTTTTCCATTAACAGTTTCATTAAAATTGGCGTAGTAATATAGTACGGAAGATTGGCTACGACACGGACATCGGAGGCCTCTGGCATTTTTTTAGCGATAAATGCATTTAAGTCCACTTTCAAAATATCTTCATTAATCACTTGGATATTTTGAAAGCTTTGCAATGTATCTTTTAATACTTCAATAAAACGCTGGTCGATTTCAATGGCAAAAACGTCTTTCGCTTTCAATGCCAGTTGTTCTGTTAACGCACCAATTCCCGGACCGATCTCTATGACTGTCGTATTTTCAGTAACACCAGCTTTATCAACAATCTTTTTTAAAATATTCGCATCGATCAAGAAGTTTTGGCCTAAACTTTTCTTAAAGGATAGCTTGTGTTTGTCCATAATCTCTTTCGTTCTGGAATAGGTCGCGATCGGTTTGCTCATGAATTGTTCCATCCTTTATCGTCTTCATTCTGAATAATCTTTTTCATTACCGCTTCAAACTGTTTCTCATCAATAGCAAACATGCTTAAACGCTTTTCTAATTGTTTGGCATTGGCATACCCAATCTTCAATTCATTGCCAAGCTTCATTCGACGTTCTTTAGCTTTCGGGCCACCAATTAAGCCATATTGAAGTAAATAAGGCCGCCAATCAATTGAACCCTTCATTTCTTGTCGTACAGCATGTACATCTTCTAACGCTTGCTGAATATCTTCAATATCGGCATGCTCAATCCCTAACCCTTTTCTCTTACCTTTCGCCTTAGTTTTTTCCTTTGGTAGAAAAGCATGCTTACACCCAGGAATATTGGCATCAATCAATCGTCTAAGGCGCTCTCCTGGATAGTCTGGATCGGTAAAAACGATGACCCCTCTTTTTTCCTTTGCATGCTTAATTTGGTCTAATGTACGTTGATTTAAAGCAGAGCCATTTGTTTCAATTGTATCTGCATCTACGGCTAACTTAATACGAACAGTATCATCTCTGCCTTCTACGACAATTACTTCTTTAATTTTCATACGAACCCTCACTGAATAAATATCGAAAAAAATAAATCCTGCTACCATTTAGTATAGCAGGATTCATAATTATTTTTATTAATATACTTTAATTCGGACTGTTTTTCTTCCGAATGATTTTGCTTTCTCATAAGATGAAAAATGAATGTCGATTTTCTTCCCTTTAATCGCTCCACCCGTATCGCCAGCGATTGCCATGCCGTAACCTTCAACCCAAACTTTCGAGCCTAACGGAATGACACTCGGATCAACCGCAATAACTCTTGGATTCGAGCGTAAGTCAATTCCTGTAGCTGTATGGGTACTCAATGAAGGATTATTCGTTGAATACGCTGTCGCTTGAACAATCATCGTCTGACCCTCTTCTTGATTCGTTTCTTTCGTTTTTACTGTAGACTCAGACTTTGCGGATGTTTGTTGCACATTGTTGGATGATTTCTTTGCGACTGTTTGCTTCGGTGGTTCCTTCGTTCCTTGTGCAACAACGCGGTTTTGACTTTCTTCTGTAATTTCTTCACTTACCAGTTCACGAGAGACTTCTTCACCGTTTTTATACGTAATTTCAAAGGTTTGAACTTTTTTACCCTCTTTACCTTTTTGAACGATTCGCGTTTTACCTTTTTCTAAGGAATCATCGCTTTCCGTCTTCGTGTTGTATGGAATAATTTCATCATATGTTTTCTTCTCTTTATCTACTCGAGTAATCTTAATGATTTCGTTCGATTCTAATTCTTTAGTAGGCTCCATGTTGAGCTGGTCGAGCTCCGTCAGCTTAATCCCTTCTTTTGCGAGAAGCGACTGAATCGTTTGACCTGTCGTCATGACGGTTTTCTTTTCGCCACCATCATTTATTACGACTTCAAAAGCTTTAGATATCGCTAAATGCCGTCCATCACTTAACTCTTCCTCTAAATCAAAGGACAGATGATCATGCTCGTTAACCTCGATGTTCTCTTCTTCTAAAAATTCTTCTGCTGTATTTGCAAAGGTGTGGTACGTTTCCGTTTCATCGTCAATGGTCACGACTACCTCGTTAGAATAGTCCAATTCGATTTCCATGCCATCTTCTAACTCTTTTGTAAGATCTTCAGAAAGATAGTCATGTTCGTCTCGTTCAACACCTAGTTCATTTAAAACTTCTTCAACTGTTTTAGCCATCGTGTTCGTTTCGTATTCTTCTTCACCGGCTAAAACCGTTACTTCTTTTTTCATAGATTCATAAACAATAAAAAATAATGAAGCCATAGCAACTACTGTTAAAGATAATATGATAAAACCTTTAACACCAAATCGTTTTGAAGCTGTATTCTTTGAGTTCATAAACGAGCCTCCTATACGCAATTGATTATAGTCATACGAAAAAAGGAAGTCAATGAACAATCACATTACAAATTCATTACAGTTTTTACACATTGACTTCATCACGAGAACCAATTGCCCGTTTGATCGACCTAAGAGTCCCGCATGAAACAAAACAAAAGAAAAAACACACACCTAGGCGATCGTTTAAATGATGCTCATTTTAAACTGTATGCCTATGTGTGTGTTTTAGAACATTTAGTTAGTGTTCAAGCATTTACTAGCGTTGTTATTTCGGAATGATTGGTCAGCTTAAGAACCATTAAGCTATTCCAAATAACTTCTTCGCATTATTCCGAGTCACTTCACCGATCTCTTCTAACGTCATTTGTTTCATTTCAGCGATTTTTTCTGCTACTAACAAAACGTACGCAGGTTCATTTCGTTTTCCTCGGTTCGGATGTGGAGCAAGAAATGGACAATCGGTTTCAATCAACAATCGATCAAGTGGTACTTGTTCGGCAACAATTTTGGGATCCGTTGCATTTTTAAAAGTTACTGGACCACCTAATGATATGTGGAAGTTTAAATCGATACATTCCATCGCGTATTCAGCTCGATCATTGAAACAATGCATAATCCCACCGATTTCCTGTGCATTTTCATCCTTCAAAATGTCAATAATATCTTCAGTTGCTTCCCGGTTATGAATAATAATCGGCATCGCCAACTTTTTTGCAAGTCTAATTTGCTTTCTAAAAACTTCTTTTTGAACGTCTACAGGTGATTTATCCCAATGATAATCCAGACCCATTTCTCCAATTGCAACGACTTTTTCATGGGCCGCAAGCTCTTCAATCCATTTCAGATCATCATCCGTCATATCAATCGCATCAACAGGGTGCCAGCCAACCGCGGCATAAATAAACGGATAAGCTTCAGCAATTTCAATCGCTAGTGGAATGGTTTTTCTGTCGAAGCCGACGACAACCATTTCGGTCACACCTGCCGCTTTCGCCCGCTCGATGACTTCATCACGATCTTCCATAAATTGATCGGCATTTAAATGAACGTGTGTATCAAATAACACAGACTCATCCTTTCGTTTGAACAGTTCGAATTAGTTGATTTGTGTTCCGTTTGGTAATGTTTGATCTATCGTAGCCAAAGAGAGAGTACCTTCCTCGTCTTCTCCAGCTAAAATCATGCCTTGAGATAGTTCACCACGCAGTTTGACCGGTTTTAAATTCGAAACGACAATCACTTTTTTCCCTACGAGCTCTTCTGGTTTATAATGTTCAGCAATTCCCGAAACAACTTGACGTTTTTCATAGCCGAGGTCTACACGTAACTTGAGCAGTTTATCCGCTTTTTTCACTTGATCTGCCTCGATGACTTCACCAACACGAAAATCTAGCTTTAGAAAATCATCAATGGCCACTTCGGGAGCGATTTCCTGCTCTTTCGCCTCTTCTTTCTCTTCTTCCTTTTTCGGTGCTGGTGGCGCCATCATATCTTTGATCGCTTGAATTTCCACGTCGTTATCCAAACGAGGGAAGATTGGAGTTCCTTTTTGGACGCTTGTCCCTGTCGGAATGTCATCAAATGTATGCAAGCTTTCCCAGCCTTGCAGCTCTTCGTTTTCTACACCTAATTGACTAAAGATTTTTTGCGGTGTGGACGTCAAGAATGGCTGAAGCATAACGGCAATTTGTCTGAGTGATTCCACTAAATGAGCCATGACATTTCCAAGGCGTTCTCTTTTCGCTTCATCTTTTGCCAATACCCACGGTTCATTTTCATCAATATACTTATTCGTACGGCTGACGAACTGCCAAAGTGTAGACAGTGCTACCGAAAATTGCATATTTTCCATCGCCTCTTCCACTTGCTCTCTTGTCGACGAGGCGACTTTCATCAAATCTTGATCATATTCTGTTTCATTCAGCTGAATTGCTGGAATTTCACCGTCGAAATATTTATTAATCATTGCTACCGTTCGGTTTAATAAATTCCCAAGGTCATTTGCTAAGTCATAATTTGTACGCTCTACAAAAGCTTCCGGTGTAAAAACGCCGTCAGAGCCGAATGGCACTTCACGAAGCAAGTAGTAACGTAATGCGTCTAATCCATAGCGATCGATCAAAGTAACCGGATCGACCACATTCCCTTTAGACTTGGACATTTTTCCGTCTTTCATTAATAGCCAACCGTGAGCAAAAACTTTTTTAGGTAGTGGTAAATCCAATGCCATGAGCATAATTGGCCAATAGATCGTGTGAAAACGAACAATTTCTTTTCCGACTAAATGAACATCTGCCGGCCAGAATTTTTGAAAACGCTCGTCATTTTCCGTTCCATAACCTAATGTTGTAATATAATTCGACAATGCGTCAATCCATACATAGATAACGTGTTTCGGATCTCCTGGTACGCGAACGCCCCAATCAAATGTCGTCCGGGAAACGGCTAAGTCTTCAAGACCCGGTTTGATGAAGTTGTTTAACATTTCATTTTTACGGCTTTCTGGTTGTATGAATTCCGGGTTTTCTTCGTAAAATTCAACGAGACGATCAGCATATTTACTCATCTTAAAGAAATAAGACTCTTCTTTTACCTTTTCAACCGGACGGCCACAATCAGGGCACCGACCATTATCTAATTGACGTTCGGTAAAGAATGATTCACAAGGCGTACAGTACCAACCTTCATATTTGTCCAAGTAAATATCGCCTTGCTGATACAACTGATCAAATATTTTTTCGACAATATCTTTATGGCGCTTCTCTGTTGTCCGAATAAAGTCATCATGAGAAATATCCAACTGACTCCAAAGTTTTTGGATGCCTGAAACAATCTCATCAACGTACTGAATCGGCTCAACACCTTTTTCTGCTGCTTTGCGCTGAATTTTTTGTCCGTGCTCATCCGTTCCGGTCAAAAACATTACTTCATACCCGCGAAGTCGTTTATAGCGAGCAACCGCATCAGCGGCAACGGTCGTATATGCATGACCAATATGCAAATTGCCACTTGGATAATAAATAGGTGTAGTTATATAAAACGTATTTTTTTCTTCTGGCATCCTAGAACCTCCTGTTTTTTAACATATCTTTTCACAAAATGTTAACATTCCATGACAAATTTTTTTAAATTATAAAAAAATGTTCTCTATTTAGCAGTAGTTTGGTAAAATATCAACTAGATATTATTGTACCCATTTAATAGTTTAATTTCCACAGAGAAACAGGCAAGATTGTTTGAAACATTTTCTGACAATTCTTCCTTTACTTAATTGACGGTTAAAAATAATAGTGGTACATTAATGTCATAAGATAGCGAATCTTATATATATGATCGAGAGAGGAGAGAAAGAAACAATGAAATCAACAGGAATTGTAAGAAAAGTAGACGAGCTTGGTAGAGTCGTTATTCCAATTGAATTGCGTCGTACTCTAGACATAAACATTAAGGACGCACTTGAGATTTACGTGGATGACGATCAAATCATCTTAAAGAAATACAGACCAAACATGGCTTGTGCAATCACTGGTGATGTTTCCAATGATAATATCACTGTTGGCGATGGCTCCATTGTGTTAAGCCGAGAAGGTGCTGAACAATTAATCTCTGAGATTAATAAAAAGTTTGACAGTAAATAAATCTATGAATACATCATAGACTGTAGCGTAAAGCTGCAGTCTATTTTTATTTTTACATAGAATTTCATCGTTTTGATGCTCTTTGATTTCTATGAATCGCCTACGTGATATGCTTGATAAACCTCTCGTTTCGGTATAGACCGATCGATCGCTGTTTGTTTAATCGCATCCTTTGAAGAAAGTCCCTTTTGGATATAAGTCTCGACATGATCCACTAAATTTAAACTTTCCCACCAAGAGTCTCCAACAGAGCTTTCGTCTCCTGGACCGACAAGTAGAACGAATTCCCCTTTCAACGTCGCTTTACCTTGATCGATGAAATTTTTAACATCGTGAACTGTTCCACGTACGTATTCTTCAAATTTCTTCGTTAACTCGCGCGCTAAAACAATTTCCCGATCAGTCTGATAATATTCCGCCATGACCTCTACCGTTTGTTTAATTCGATACGGTGACTCATAAAAAATTACTGTTTGCTTGATCTGATCTAAGCTAGACAAAATTTCTGTGATTTCCTTTTTCTTTTTAGGAAGAAATCCATAAAACGTAAATGTATTGGCAGGGAGACCCGAAGCAACCAAGGCAACAAGCGCTGCATTGGCCCCTGGAAGGCTCACGACATCAATATGTTCTTCTCGCGCTCGCTGAATCAGTCCAAAGCCTGGGTCTGACACGACTGGCATTCCTGCATCACTGACAAGCGCAATCGAATCGCCATTCCGCAATTTCGACATGAGCTCATCTTCTTTTTGACGATTACTATGCTCATGGTAGCTGATCAATGGTTTGTGAATATCAAAGTGATTCAATAGCTTCTTTGTTTGGCGCGTATCCTCACATGCAATATAAGAAACTTCCTGTAGTGTTGAAAGTGCTCGATACGTTATATCATCCAAGTTGCCAATCGGCGTCGGTACTAAATATAACTTCGCTTCCGATTCATTCTGAAAACTCTTCTGGACGTCGACCATGAAATCGGCTCCCCTCTTCACCGTATAAAATCTTTGCAACCTCACCTGTATAATGACCATCTTCGTCATGAATATAAATCGGTGGCAAGACATCGAGATCCGGTTTACCATCCTTCGAATATTCAATGAGCACAATATTTGCTGCACGACCCTCTTTTGGATGGACGAATTGAAGACGTTTCGGTTCCAGATTATATTTCTTACCAATCGTCATTAAATCTGCCACACGTTGCGGCCGGTGAACAATCGACACTTTACCCTTTGAACGCACTAAGGAGCTACATGCTTTTAATACATCATCTAAATTACATAAAATTTCATGTCTGGCGTACGCGAGAAATTCATTTTCATTGATTCTTTTCTGTCCATCATCCGTGCGGAAATAAGGTGGGTTACATGTCACGACATCAAACCGCTGACTGGAAATTTCTGCAGGCGGCTCTTTTAAATCACCCTTGACGACCTGAAGTTGTTCTTCAAGTTGATTTAATTTTACATTCCGTGTGGCCATATCAAAAATCCGTTCTTGAATTTCCAATCCATAAATGGTCGCATGGCTTCGCTTTGATAAAAATAAAGGAATGACTCCATTGCCTGTACACAAATCAAGTATCTTCCCCCTTTTTATCGGTAAATAAGTGAAATTGGCTAGCAATACGGCATCAATCGAAAATGAAAATACGGTCGGACTTTGAATAATTCGACGTTCTTGGTCAGCTAGCAAATAATCTATTCGTTCATCACCTTTAAGTTCCACCATAAGCTTTCCTCGTTTCTTCGTTGCTATGTTTAATGTTTTATTGCTTCATTATTTGTTAGATTTCATAATCCACTAAGGTTGGTCGCCTTTTAAAATTGGAGAGAAGGCTGATTAAGCGGCTTCGATTGATTTTTCGACGGCTTCATCTGATTTATCGACGGCTTCGGATGGTTTTTCGGCGGCTTCCCTCATTTTATCGGCGGCTCCGAGCGATTATTCGGCGGCTTCTCCCATTTTATCGACGGCTCCGAGCGATTTATCGGCGGCTTCATCCAATTTATCAGCGGCTACGATTGATTTTTCGACGGCTCCAAAGAGATTTTGATTGAAGAAAAACACCCTCTGTCGCTTTCACAACAAAGGATGTTTCACTGTTTCACTCAAAAAACTTCAGACAAAATATACAATCTTTTTCGCCTCTTGGCGTACCAAAATAGACGTGACAGATGTGAAAACCTTCTTCATAAATTCGTGCTAGATTGTCATACCCTTCTCCTACGGCTTGCATGTTTTCTCCATTTGTCTTTTCTGATTCGGATTCACTCTCACTCCGTAAATCATCAAGACGTTGCCGTAAATGGTGGTTTTCATGGGCCAACTGGTGATTTTCTTCAACCAATTGCACGAGATTGGTTTTTAATTTCACCAAATCCTCTTGTAACTCGGTAAACTTTTTTTCAAAGCTCGAGAAATGCTCTAACATTTCTTTTTTGTTCACGTTACCCACCTCATTGTTTAACAGCTGGAACTGAAAGGGCCCCCTCTTCAATCAGTTCGTCGATGGTATATTCGACAACCCGTTCCAATTCAGTCAATTCAACTTGGACAAGTCGTTCAAGCATATTAAGTCCAACTACTTTCCCTTTACCTTGCGCAGTGTTTAATCGCTCTCCAATGTCTGGAAGTTCTCGTTTTGCATCTTCATACATATCATTCTCGTATTTTAAGCAACACATGAGTCGACCGCATAATCCAGAAATTTTCGCTGGATTCAATGAAAGGTTTTGGTCTTTCGCCATTTTGATGGAAACGGGCTCAAAGTCCCCTAAAAAGGTTGAACAGCAAAGCATTCGACCACAAGGTCCTATTCCACCTAACATTTTCGCTTCATCGCGCACACCGATTTGGCGTAGCTCGATTCGCGTTTTGAATACAGATGCCAAGTCTTTAACCAAGTGTCTGAAATCAACACGGCCATCTGCTGTAAAGTAAAAAATAATCTTGTTTCGGTCAAAAGTGAATTCCACATCGACCAAATTCATATCTAGCTTGTGCTCTAGAATCTTCCGAGCACATAGTTCAAAAGCTTCTTCCGTTTGCTGTTGGTTTTCCAAAACGGTTTGATGATCATGCTCATCAGCAATCCGAATGACCTTCTTCAACGGAAGGACAACATCTTCCTCGTCGACACGCTTTTTCGCTATGACGACATCACCGTATTCGATCCCGCGAACTGTCTCAACAATAACACAGTGATCTGTTGTAATCGCTAAGTCGCCTGGATCGAAGTAATATATTTTACCCGCTTTTTTGAAGCGGACACCTATTATTTCAATCAACCTATATTCACCTCTCCATTTTGAGGATTAGTTGCTCCATTGCCAATGTTGGATGGACATGCATCGCCAATCTTCGTTTCGTTTGCAACACTTCATAAATTGCCGCTTTAATCCGCTGTAACGGCAAATGAGCTTGTTGCTGTTCCAGTCGATCCATTTGGTCAATGAAGACTAGTTGTTCCTTTTCATCTAAGTGTAAATAAACGAGATCCTTCAACCATACAAGCAACAAATCAAGACCTTTTTCATGCTGCAGTCGACCATCGAAATGTTGCATCCATGTTTGATGGAGATATATGTAGGATTCCTCATTAGACTGGACAATCCTATCCATTAATTGTACCACTATTTTTCGGCCATTCGCAAACCACTCATCACTTTGTATTTCTTTCGCCTCAATTAAATCAAAACGTAGCGCTGATGCCAATCGAGCATTTGCTTCACTGAGTCCTTCTTCACGCAATTGTTGTAAATAAGCCTCTTGTGCGAGCGGATAAAAATGAATGCGCTGGCAACGGGATAAAATCGTATCCAACAACGCGTCTACCTGCTCTGTCAAAAGAATGGCCAATGTTCGCCTGCTCGGCTCTTCTAAAAATTTGAGCAACCGATTTGCTGCGTTAACGGTCATTTTGTCCGCTTCTTCAACAATATAAATTTTTGAATCAGACTCAAAGCTTGAATATGTAAATTCCTTTTGCAAAAACTCAATCTGTTCCTTTTTGATGGATTGACCATCTGGCTTAATCCAATGCACATCCGGATGGTTTCCCGATTGAATTCGTTTGCAAGCCACACACTCACCACAAGGTTCTTCATTTTCTTGCGGATTTTCGCAAAAATAGCGCATGGCAAATAAAAGACTGGCCTCCCGTTTGCCAGTCCCTCTAGGCCCATGAAACAAATAGGCATGTGCTATTCGGTTTTTTTGAATACTGTTTTGCAACATTTTCGTTGCGACAGGTTGTTTTTCGCCTAGTGTTGACCAGTTCATCATGCCCATCCTATCTATTTAAATCGATTTAAGCGTATAAGTTTACTAGCAATCCTTTAATTTCACCGATTACTTTCAACAAATCGAGCGAGTCTTTTTCTTGATCTAAAAGCTGGTCGGTTAAGTTCATCAACTTCTCGTCTATTTGCTCGACCAATGTAAGTTGTCGATTTCCGCCTGTCAGGTCCCAGCTTCTCGACTGTTTCAACGTCATACCATGCTTGACAGCTTCGTCGATAAATTCATGAATCATTCGTTTATATTTAGCTAAATCTTTAAACGAACGGAATTTCGCGATTTTCTCACCTTGTGATTGTATTTGGTTAAGAAACTTCGTCAGCTGTTCTCCCTGTAGTTTATCTCGTTCTTGTCCAACCATCGATAAAAAAGCTTGTGAAGATTGTGAAGTATTCACACGTTTCGTTTGATTCGTATCGATTTTGGTTTGGAGATCTTGAGTGATCTTCATAACGATCTACCTACCTTTACATGAGGCAATTAAAATTTAAAAAACGATTCTACAGGTAATACAAACACCGTTGCTCCGCCAACTTCCACTCGAACAGGTCGTGGGATATAGGAATCTGCATTTCCACCCATCGGCGAAATTGGTGCAACCATTTGTTCACGTTGACTGCAATTATCACGGATAATATCAAGAGCCGCATCAACTTGGTCGTCGTCACAACCGATCATTAACGTCGTGTTCCCTTCTTTTAAGAAACCACCGCTTGATGCTAATTTCGTCGTCTTGAACTCTTTTTCCGATAACGCATCTTGTAACCGGCTCACATCTTTGTCTTGGACTACAGCAAGGACTAGTTTCATCCTTAACCTCCTTCAGATCCTTTTCTATCATTATAACAAGCTTTAGGGGATTTTATCACTAGTAAATACTTTTAACGCACATTTAATTGGTTTTTGATCAATTTTAAACATTCATTTTGAACAACTTCGGCTGATTGGCTAGCATCGATTGATTGAATACGATTTGGAAAGCGCTCGATCAACAATTCATAAGCATCAAAAACCTTTTGGTGAAATTCAATTTTCTCTAAGTCCAATCGGTTCTGCTCGCGATCTTTATTCGCAGCGATTCGTTCTAATCCTTTCACAGGGTCAATTCGAAATAAAACGGTTAAGTCAGGCATTGAATCTTGAATGGCAAACCGGTTCATTTCGTATACTTCGTCAATGCCAAGGCCTCTCGCAAAGCCTTGATACGCAAGACTACTATCGATGAAGCGATCGCAAAGGACGATTTTTCCTGCTTCCAATGCTGGCAAAACACGCTCGACTAAATGTTGTCTCCGGGCTGCAGCATACAGCAAAGCTTCGGTACGAGCCTCCATTGCTGTATGTTCAGGGTTTAAGATGACATCCCGAATCTTTTCAGCAATCTCTATTCCACCTGGCTCACGAGTTTGAATCACTTGATAGCCCGCTTCAGTCAATTGGTTATGTATATAGGAAAGAGCAGTCGTTTTTCCTGCCCCTTCAACGCCTTCAAATGTAATAAATAATCCACTCACGCACATAAACTCCTCTATATTTGTTCTCGATAAACTGTCATTCCACGTGTTAAATCATATCCGTCATATTGAATTGATTGGAATAGCTGTTCTTTTGAATGGAGAACCTCGAGATCTTTTTCTCGAATCCGTTCCCCCCGAAGAATCAATGGTATCCCCGGTGGATAGGGTGTGATGGTCTCCGCAGCCAATCGTTCGACTGCTTTTGACCACGGAACCCATTCCGTTTCCAAATGGTGGAGCTCTTGATAACTCAATTCCAATCGCTGAATATCTTTTTCTGCATGTCTACTTGTTATTTTACCATGAAAATCGTTTAACTTGAGCGTATTTACCGACTTTATTGCCTGTTGTAGACGAGAAAAATCAAATTGTTCATCATAGAAGCCATGAATCAACAATAATTGATTATTTTGTACCATCTCAGCGTATATGCCATTCGCTTGTAGTTGAGCATCAATCTCTCGCATATCGATGTCATTTGAATGCAATGTTGTTTTCAGCGGATCATCAATCCCCGGACGAATCGGTTGCATCGATACGTTTTGTAACGAACTGAGCAGTTCCCGAATCTTTTGGATTTGCGTAAACGTTGCTTCCAAGTCCTTCTTCGTACATGTCGCCAAAAAGTACCGCGCCAAATCAAGAGAAGCCATCACAACATACGACGGACTGCTCGTTTGCACCATTTGCAAATAATGCGCAATCCGTTTCGTTGAAATGCGCTTGCTGCTACAAACGTGTAAATAGGACCCCATCGTTAACGCCGGTAACGTTTTATGAGCAGAATGAACAACCACATCTGCTCCACAATCAATAGCCGATTTGGGAAACGGAGTACCCAACCGTAAATGTGCTCCATGCGCTTCATCGACCATTACGGGGAGGTTATTTTCATGACAAAGCTCAATAATCTTTTCCAGATCATATGTCGACCCGAAATAATCCGGGTACGTCAAAACAACCGCTTTAATGGAAGGATAGCGGTTAATAGCCTCTCGGATTGTTTCACGTGAAATAATCGATACACGGTCCACTTGTTCATCATAATCTGGTGAAACGAAAATTGGCTGAGCCCCTGCTAATTCCAGGGCATGCATGATTGATTTATGACTGTTTCGCTGAACAAGAATTTCATCCCCTGGCGAACAAGTCGCTAAAATCATCGCTAGATTCCCAGAAGTCGTACCATTCACGAGAAAAAACGTCCGTTCTACTTGAAAGTATTCTGCTGCCAATTCTTCTGCTTCCTGAATGACACCTTCAGGTTGGTGCAAATCATCCAAGTTGGATAGCTCCGTTAAATCAAACGTCATCATTTCTTGGAATGGATTTATCTTCTGCGATGGAAACACACGTCCATTTTTATGTCCTGGAACATGAAATGAGACAGGGTTCTCATTTGTATGTTCTATTAATTTATCAAATAAAGGGGTTTGATATTGATTCATGATTATTTCCTCTTCACACTCGTTTATATCGAGCATAGCAGAGCCACCCACAATTGAAAAGCTACTACCTTAATCGAATGGCGGTGCATATACTTCAATCTTGGGACACTGGGCCACTCTCACTCAATCAAGGGACCATATATTTTCAATTTGGGAACATAATTCACAAACTAAGTATTATAAATTCTTCTATTGGTCACATAAATATCTCAGACGGGCTTATAAACGCCAACAGTAGTCTCATATTTTTCATATAAGGGTACATATAAAGAAAAAAACTCCTACTGTTTTTGGTAGGAGCATGCTTTTAACCGTTCAACATAGTAATCATAACGTTCTTCTTCTGGCGATGTATTGATGATTTCCTTCTCACAATCCGTACATATAAACGCATATAACAGCTGTAATCCTTCATGCTTCGGCTGATCACAAACCTTGCAAACTTTCATAGATTCTCTCATAAATAACTTCCCCTCCTCTTTATCTACTAGCTTGTCCAGGACGAGAAGCATTTATACATAAATCTATGAAATTTTTAATAGAAATTGTTAAGGAAGAATCAAAAAGTGAATGGCTGCTAAACTTCCTAAACCAAATAGACCGAGAAACCCAACAAACAATGAGGTGAAAATATTAATGGGTATATGAAGACCGAACATCGACCCAAATACATTGGCAAAGAAAATAAACAATGCACCAATAACCAGCCGTACGACTCCTTTGGAAGCAAAACGCATCAACTTCAACGGCGGACCAAAAAACAGAACAAGCACAATCAATGCAACAATTGCTAAAATGACAACGATAGGATCCATCTGACATCCCCTTTCTGCAATTACTCTATTGTCATTTTATGTTGTGTGTATTTTAAGTAGAACAGATTGTTTATCTATTTTTCAATTTGGTAATTTTTTAAATATATTGATTGTGATATAGTAAATGTAGAAAATTTTTACAAGTTTAACGTGAACTTTCTAGCATTATATTCTAATATGATAAGGAGGAACATATGAAGAAAAGATGCTTTTTAATAGTCGGTTTAATATTTTTAGTTGCATGTAACCAAAGTGTAGACCTAGAAACGTCTAGCCAGCCAGAAGACGTACCGAAAAAGCAAAATGAAGAGACGCCTAATGAAGAAAACATTTCTTTAGAAGAACAATTCATACCTCCGAACTTTACAATCAATCAGCTAGAAATGGATGTACAAGAGAAGGAACTGATCATCCAACTTTATTTCACACTTTCTCAAAACCTCTATGATTTACTTCGTCAGCATGAAGATTATTACTTTGCTATTGAATATCCAGAGGTTTTTCGTGAATATACGGGAATTTACATATCAGAACCTGTAAAAGGTCCTATTCCAGCCAACAAAAACCTCTCTTATCAAACGAACATCCACACCAAATGGAACAAGAAATTGTCAGCAAGCTTAATGAAAAACCTTTCAGGGGAAGATGCTAGCTATAATCTACTGATTTTAAATAGTGAGTACGTTCCTGTTCATGAATTCAAGGACATCCAATGGTACCGGTATGTTAATAAAAATGAGGGATAGTCTAGTGTGTTTTCTATAAGACTTTCTGCCATGTTTTCTTGTTCATTCGATCGTATAGAGCACTTCTATTCGACCTTTCAGCTTGTTTCCTTGCTCGCTCGGGCGTATAGAGCACTTCTATTCGACCTTTCAACTTGTTTCCTTGCTCATTCGGGCGTATAGAGCACTTCTATCCGACCTTTCAGCTTGTTTTCTTGCTCATTCGGGCGTATAGAGCACTTCTATTCGACCTTTCAGCTTGTTTTCTTGCTCGATCGGGCGTATAGAACTTTTCTATTCGATCTTTCTAGCTTATTTTCTTGCCACGCGAGCTAGAATGACCACCTATGAAAAAATCCGCACGCTCCCATAAAAAGGAACAGTGCGGATTGTTTTATAAATCCCGTCGACCTTCCAAAGCTTTGGACAATGTTACTTCGTCCGCATATTCCAAGTCTCCTCCGACTGGTAATCCATGGGCAATTCGGGTTGTACGGATTCCAGACGGTCTCACTAACCGGGAAATATACATCGCTGTCGCTTCACCTTCAACTGTCGGATTTGTCGCTAAAATCAGTTCTTCTACTTCTTCATCTTTTAAGCGTTCAATCAACGATGTGACGTTAATGTCTTCCGGTCCAATTCCGTCCATTGGTGAAATCGCACCGTTCAATACGTGATATCTCCCTCGGAAGTCTTTCATCTTTTCCATCGCGATCACGTCTTTTGGATCTTGAACGACACAAATAAGCGTGTTATCTCGATTTGGATCCGTGCAAATATTACATGGGTCCTTATCGGTTATATGCCCACAGTTACTACAATGAGTTAACTCACGTTTCGCATTGACGAGTGCTTTCCCAAACTCCAACACATCATCTTCTTCCATCGTTAACACGAAAAAAGCCAGGCGGACGGCTGTTTTCGGACCAATGCCTGGCAGTTTTGTAAAACTGTCGACGAGCTTTGATATCGGTTCTGGATAATACATGAAGCGTGCCTCCTAGAAGCCTGGTATGTTCATACCTTTAGTAAATTGACCCATCTTTTCATTCGTCGTGTCTTCCACTTGCTTCATGACGTCGTTCGTTGCTGCAAGAATTAAGTCTTGTAGCATTTCTACATCATCTGGATCAACGACTTCTTCATTAATTTCAACATCTGTAATTTCTTTTTTACCGTTGGCGATGACTTTCACCATGCCACCACCAGCTGTTGCTTCAAATGTCATTTCATGTAGCTCATCTTGAGCCGCCATCATTTTCTTTTGCATTTTTTGCATTTGTTTCATCATATTATTCATGTTTCCTCCACCACGCATATAAATGCCTCCTTAAGATTCTTTTATTTCAAGTAGTTCGTTTCCAACAAGCTTTCGGGCTTCAGCGACTAAAGGATCTTCTTCAGTTTCTTCTTGTTTTGCTGGTTCATCCGTTTGTTGTTGGTTTAAAAAGTCTTCTCGAATTGTTGTCCATTCTGTTTCTGGTACTGGAATAATCGTTAAATGCTTTCCAGTATACTCACTCAATTGTGATTCTATCATAGTTTGATTTTCCATGACTAATGAACAATGGATTTCATAACGGAAAGAAATAATCAACGAGTCACCTGAAGCGGCTCGCGGCTTACTATCGACCAATTTCGCGTGAGCTGGCGGACTATTCCGCTTCAGCTGGTCCATGAAGTTCGCCCAATTTTGTTTCACATTTTGAATATCTTCCTTCGTCGCTTCCGTGAGTGTTCGTCGGATTTTTTCATATGGAATTTTATAACCAGAGCCTCGATTCGTCCTCCGCTTGGTTTCCTTCACAGGCGAAGGCTCTTGTTTCACCTGAACACCTTGTTCTTTCAACTGATTCAATGCTTTTTCAAGCTGGGCAACTTGTCTTTGTAGAACAGCTGTATCTTCTGCAGGTGCCGCTGGTCGATCTTCCGTCGTATGAAGGTCAATTTCTTGCAGGTCCAATAGTGCAACTTCAAGCAAAACTTGCGGGCTATTGGTCCAGCGCATATCTTGCTGCGTTTTATTTAAAATTCCAATTGCTGTCTCGAGCCAATGTCGAGAAACTTTTTCCGTCTGCTCTTTGAATTCATCGTTTGGAATGGCTCGTACAAGTACTTCAGCTTGTCCCCGAGAGCTTTTATACATCAGTACGTCTCGAAGGTAGTGGATAAAGTCAAAGACAAAGCGACCTGGATCTTTACCGGATTGCAGTTGATGATCTAACAGTTGCAAGGTCTCTTTTGCATTATGCTCTAATAATGCATTTGTTAATGTAAATAGATGCTCTTGGGCAATTGACCCTGTCACAGCAAGTACATCATCCATTGAAATCGTCGAGTCATCACTGTAGGCAATCGCTTGGTCGAGTAAACTGAGCGCGTCACGCATACCACCTTCAGCAGTCAAACTGATATGAATCATCGCATTCTCTTCATATTGAACGTCTTCTTCATCTAAAATATACTTCAATCGGTCAGTTATGGCCTGCTGTGAAATCCGCTTGAAATCAAATCGCTGACAACGTGAGATAATCGTAAGCGGAATCTTATGCGGTTCCGTTGTCGCCAAAATGAATATGACATGCTCCGGCGGTTCTTCCAATGTTTTTAACAACGCATTAAACGCACCTTGTGAAAGCATATGTACTTCATCAATAATATACACTTTGTATTTGACAGACGTCGGTGCATACTTCACTTTGTCACGGATTTCCCGGATATCATCCACACCATTATTCGATGCAGCATCAATCTCAATAATATCGGAAACCGTTCCATCTTGAATGCCTTGACAAGCTGAACATTCTCCACAAGGTTCCTCGACTGGTGAACGTTCACAGTTGATGGCCTTCGAGAAAATTTTTGCAGCACTTGTTTTACCGGTTCCACGAGGGCCAGTAAACAAATAGGCGTGCGCAACTTTATTCTGCAATAATGCATTTTGCAGGGTGCGGGTAATATGCTCTTGTCCGACGACATCGCGGAAATCTGTTGGTCGCCATACGCGATAGAGCGCTTGATATGCCATGAGTTTTTCTCCTTTAAAATTCTCTCTTTATTATAACTGATTTTGCTCGAATCGGACAGGATTTTAATATTGTTTCATTTCTTGAATAGAACGAAGTTTCACCAAAAATAAGCCAAAAAAAGAGCATCCGGTTTTAATTCCGCCTGGACGCTCCTTTTTTATGAACAAATTTTTCATTAACTGTTTTTGATTAAATAATTTTATAAGCTTAACCGATATTGATCTTTTTGGTCATTTTCTTTAATGTACCAAGGACACTTACAGCAGCAAGGTAACTTGTATTTTTGTTTGATGGAAATGGATTGTTTTTTATCTCAAACGAAGCTGTACCAAAATCACCGCTCACTTGGATAGAATGTATATTTTTATCCAAATTCGGATCCGCCAAAAGAGTTACTTTCGTTTGTCGCAAGCCAACTCCAGCTAGTGCTAATGCAATCGATACATTGATGTTTTTAGGAAATTGTTTAATTGCTTCCGCTGCATTCCCTTCAAAAACAACCTTTGTTTCATCGGTCGGTTCGCTCAACAGCGTATGGGCTGGTTTTCTTGTCACTAGAGATACAGTTTCGATGACTCCCGCTTCAGTAACGTTTTCAATGAGGTCTAAACCACCGATAGCTCCTGAAGGTAAGTGAATTCGATGATTCTTTGCTTTGATAATCTCTGTTATTTCATTTAAGAAGGTCTCTTCCGCTAACGCACCAATGCTGATTAATACGGTTTCTTTCTCGCTCACAACGTCTGGTAGCACTTCTTTAGCCGCTTGAACATTTGCAGCTTCCACAACGACGTCGATTGATGAATCTAAAAATTCATCGACAGATGTGTATAATTCCACATCATACCGTTCCTCTAGATATTGATATTTTTCTAAGTTACGGACGAACACACTAGTAATTCGTATATCTTGATCCTTTTTTCTGGAAAGCTCATCAAGTAAATACGTACCAATGGTTCCTGCACCAATTAAACCTACTCTCATTGACACTCACCCTATAAAAAAAGCTTACCGATTAAGGTAAGCCTTGATTTTTGTATGTAACACCGTGCACCCGTTGTCGACCAGGCCATCATATGCGTTACGCAAGTTTGCAGCTCGGCCCAGGCGATCCTGCGTCACATAGAAGGGTTCGCTTACTGCTGCTTCCTTCCGGACCTGACAGGGTTCGCGAGTTTCTATTGCGCAGGACCCAAGCGTCAACACTGCGCCCTTGCGGCAGGCCATACAATGACCTGGCCTCGAACGGGAGTTCAGCCCCACTATAGCGGATTGTGGGTTACAGGGCACCGCTACCTCCCCACCTAGCACGGCAAGTATTGAATATGCACTCCTAATTGAAGTGCACTACCTAGTATATAGCGATTTGAGGAAAAATGCAATCGGTAAAACTTACTTATCCGCATTCTTCTTCTTTTGATTTCTTAAGTTTTTAAAAAACGTTTTCAACAGTTCTGAGCATTGTTCTTGCAGCACTCCTGATATGACTTCTGATTGATGGTTAAAACGCTTTTCATCCAATAAATTCAGCAACGTACCAGCACATCCTGCTTTCGGATCCGCTGCCCCATAGACGACTCGTGGTATTCTCGATTGAACAATTGCTCCAGCACACATTGGGCAAGGTTCAAGTGTTACATAGAGCGTGCTATTTTCTAAACGCCAACTCCCTATCGTTTGATTCGCTTCTTGGATAGCCATCATTTCAGCATGAGCTAAACTATGTTGGTCTGTTTCCCTCCGGTTATATCCCTTTCCAATCACTTCACCGTCATGGACAATGACTGCCCCGATTGGTACTTCATTGATTGCTTCAGCTTTTTTTGCTTGTTCTATTGCTTTTTCCATCCAATAAATGTCCATTGGCGGCCAGCTCCTTTATTTAGCTTTTTTATGGCTGAATCTCCAAGTCATAACTTCTATTCGTACACATAAATATAACATATACTGTGCAAAAAGGAGTGTACGTGATTGATCATTCATACCGTTTCTCGAGGAGACTCCGTCTATTTACTTTCTCAACGTTATCAAACTGCTGTTGATTTGATTGTCCAAGCAAATGAATTGGATCAACCAGAAGACTTAGTGGTTGGGCAAGCATTAGTGATTCCGATTGATTCTTATACCGTCCAGCCAGGTGAAAGCTTATATTTGATTGCACAAAAACTGAATACAACCTATCAAACACTTGCAGCCTATAATGATTTGAGTTTAGAAGCACCTCTTTTAATCGGGCAGGTGCTGGCAGTTCCGAAACCTGCTGAGCGACCGATTGTTTCCAATGCGTACATCGAGCCTTCTGGAGGAGTCGTCAGTGAAAGGTTGCAACAATCTGCACGCTCAAAATCTCCGTACTTAACTTATCTGGCACCATTTACGTATCGGGTGAACCGAGATGGTACATTAAATCCTCCACCACTTGATGATTTTCCTGCAATTGCTGAAGCAAACGGAGCGGCTTTAATGATGGTTATAACGAACCTAGAAGAAGGGGCTTTCAGTGAGGAGCTTGGCCGTCTCATTTTAACCGATAATACGGTGCAAACAACGCTTTTGGATGAAATCATCCAAACAGCGACAGCAATGAATTATCGTGACGTTCATTTTGACTTCGAATTCCTGCCTGCAGAGCTAAAGGAAAGCTATAATGATTTTTTGCGGCGAGCGAAACAACGATTACAAGCCAATGATTTATTATTATCTACAGCATTAGCACCGAAAAACAGAGCGGACCAGCCTGGACAATGGTATGCGGCGCACGATTACAAAGCTCATGGCGAGATCGCCGATATGGTTGTACTAATGACTTACGAATGGGGATATAGTGGGGGCCCACCAATGGCTGTCAGTCCAATCGGTCCGGTTCGTGCAGTCGTTGAATATGCACTTACTGAAATGCCTGCTGAGAAAATTTTGCTCGGACAAAATCTCTATGGTTATGATTGGACGCTTCCTTATGAACCTGGCGGGGAATATGCTCGGGCACTTAGTCCAAACCAGGCAATCCAACTCGCACGTTCTATGAATCAAGCCATTCAATACGATGAGGAACCTCAGGCACCTTTCTTTACGTATTGGGACGCAGAAGGAAATCAACACGAAGTTTGGTTTGAAGATGCACGCTCGATTCAAGCTAAATTTGACTTAATCAGAGAGCTGAACCTCCGTGGCATTAGTTATTGGAAGCTAGGCTTGGCTTTCCCGCAAAATTGGCTGTTGCTTCAAGATCAGTTTGCGATCGTTAAAAATGTTTAATAAACAGTCAAAACATCCAGACGGAATGAAAGTCTGGGTGTTTTTAATGCTTACATATCAAAATTTTCATCAATCAGATTCAATTTTCGCTTCCCTAACCTTTGTCTCTGCCAATTCATACGCTTGTTTCAATCCATTTTGATTAATCTCAGCTTTTGAGATTTCCTTATAAGGAACCTCTAATGAAAATGTTTCTTTAAATGGTCCGTTGTTCAATAAAATTCGATTAGGTTCTTCCCAATAAGCTATGATTTTCTCCTCGACACCTTTAAACTGTTGACGAAAACCATGTTTAAACATTTTCGTCTCATTTTCTTTGTCGATTCCCGGTTCATTCAGGCAAAAATATAACGATAAATCGTCACAAAACTGCAATAAATGAAAGTGAAAATCAAATGCCTTCTCGTTAAACTGGTCACCGAGTTCCTCTTTAATTTGATCATTCTTTTTCATTTCCCGGGAAATATACTGCTGAATTACTGGATCTTCAGCTGAATGATCAAAAAACGACAAATAGTGATGACTGCAAAGTAAACCCGCATATTTCGACTCGCTTCGCACTTCATCTACACCCTTTTGGTAATGTTCGATCTTTGGTTCTATCGGATAATTCATAAAAGAGTGCGGTTCGTGTTTTTCTTCGTTCCACGTTGGTTGATCATCCAACGGAATCCAAGCTCGATCATGTTGCGTAATGGCAAACTCCACTTCTTCACGCAATTGCTCTGATAAAAACAATTCACTCGGCCAATGTTTCGCAATTTCTCCACTTACCTTTGCATGATCATGCTGTGTAAACATCCGAAAAGATTGATCATTTTTCGTTACAATCACTCAATTCACCTCATTGTTAAAGGAGTATGTACAAAATCGAGTAGGAGGAGGTAGTTAACCTCCGACCTCTCACACCACCGTACGTACGGTTCCGTATACGGCGGTTCA
>NZ_JAGSIE010000025.1 GCF_018138385.1 Allobacillus saliphilus | reverse complement strand
TGTCAAAATTGAATATGCTGTTTTACCCGCTGAAATCACTTGAGAGAATTTACACATAATAATGGACTTGACTCAAATGACTTCATTCTTGTGTCGAAATGTCATTGAGAAGTGCTCTCGATACCCAAATGACTTCATTCTTGTGTTGAAATGTCATTGAGAAGTGCTCTCGATACTCGAATGGCTTCGTTCTCGTGCGGTAATGTCATCGAGAAGTAACCTCGACACCTAATCGACATCGAAACCTCGTGAAAAGATCGTTGAGAACATCTCTCGAGAACGGAAGGCAAGCGATTTCTAGCGCTTCCGTCGTTGACAGCGCCTCTCAAACACGGAAGCCAACCAATTTCTCCTTCTTCCGTCGTTGACAGCACCTCAAGCACGAAAGCCAAACTCACGCTTCCCAGTTGCGTCCCCGAACCATTCGACCTACTTCGTTAAATACGCTTGAATATCCCGCAAAATTCCCGTTTGCTTAATGGTTATCAATAAAATTAAACACAAAGGAGTTAAAAGCACACCCATCACACCAAACCATTGAAAAAATAAAAATAACAATATGATCATCACAAAAGGATGAATTCCAAGGGATGTACCTAAAAGTTTTGGTTCAATGATATTACGAAATATGATCAAGACTAGTAAAAGGATGCTTAATCCGATGGTCATACAAAATTGCTGTGTCAGAAAACTATATAAAATCCAAGGAATAAACACGACACTGACACCGATCAAAGGGATGAAATCCAAAAGCATACTAAAAAAAGTGATTGCAAGTGCATGCTTCACATCTAAAATTGTTAGGCCAATCCAGATCAGTAAACCTGAGCTTAGAATGATCAAAAGCTGTGCGAAAAAATATCTCTTAATCACTTGATAACTTTGCGTCCTAAGATCAAATACAAAATCTTTTACGGGAGCGGGAAGCTTTGATAATAAAGTAGCTGCCCATCTAGGACCATCCTTCGCTAAAAAATAAGTACTTAATAAAATGAGTATAAAAATATAACTCGACTGTAACGTGTTCGTGAATAACAAAATGAGTGATTGGACAAGGTCTAATAAAAAGTTTTGGCTATACTCCCGAAGTGAATTTGCAAAATTCCTCAAAAGCTGTGTGAAGTAATCCTGTGAAAAATCTGGAGACTTGCTTAGTAAATTAGATAATGTTCCAATCACTTTTTCTGTCCAAGGAAAAATCGTTTCATAAAACTGCTGTAATGTTGTATCGAATATCTGAGGTAAGAGATAAGAGAATTGTTGGAGAAAATGAATCAATTCAATCATACTTAACGAAATGACTGTAACTGACACAACTAATAAAATAAATATCATTGTGAATATAGCTAGTCCGCGAGGAAAATATAACTTTCTTTCCAACAACTTAGCGAGAGGAAGGATCACAATCGCGAGAACGATACTTATGTAAAACGGATATAAAATGGGTAAGCTAACGTAAAATAACGTGAATGCCACAATGAAAATGACAGTTAGTTGTAAAGCTTTTATCCAATCAATATTCATTCCTGTAATCCTTTCTGCTACAATGAGAGAAGGTCTCTCATCCGTGCTCATGTTCTTTTGATGAAAAGTTCGGATTCAAATGGATAAAGTGAAGGTTCAATAAAGAGGTGATTGATAATGTTTTCATCTTCAACAATATTTTTACTTATTTTATTAGCGCTTGGATTTATCGCTAAAAACCAAGCGATTTTAATTGCTGTTTATATTTTGTTAGGCATTAAATTGTTCAAATTAGAAGACCGTGTTTTTCCCTTTCTAGAAGCGAAAGGTATGTTTATCGGCGTTGTCATTATTACAGTTGCTGTACTCGTTCCGATTGCAGCAGGTGAAATTGGGTTTGCCGATCTAGCGAGTAGTTTTAAATCGTATTATGCATGGATTGCTGTTCTTGCAGGGATCTTTGTGGCCTATGTTGCAAAGGACGGATTGACGCTGTTAGCGAATGAACCGCACTTGACAACAGCGCTGATTCTCGGAACGATTCTTGCTGTTGTGTTTTTCCAAGGAATCGCTGTTGGACCATTAATTGGAGCAGGGATCGCATACCTCGCTATGCGCGTTGTCGATTCTATGGTTGGATTGTTCAGTTGAAGCAGGTGTCCAATTAAATAACGCCTTCATACATCATTGTATGAGCCAAATGTCCAAGCTATGAAGCTAAATACTTCTAAGTATTTTAAAAAATTTCACATTCAGTCGGAATTTGTTTATAATGGGATGTGGAAGATATACTAGCATTCCGATAGAAAATAAATGTGTTCATACACATTTTGAGAAAAAGTAAAAAGGAGAGAGATACGATGTCAAAGACAAAGGGACTTGAAGGAATTGTAGCAACAGAGTCGTCTATTAGCTCGATCATCGATGATAAGCTTACCTATGTGGGTTACGATATAGATGATCTTGCAGAAAATTCAAGTTTCGAAGAAGTAGTTTACCTTCTTTGGAATCAAAAATTACCTACAAAAGATGAATTAGACAAATTCAAAAACGATTTAGCAGAGAATATGAATATCCCTTCTGAAATCGTTGATCACTTGAAATCGTATGACTTGAAAACGGTTCATCCAATGGCAGCATTGCGTACAGCCGTTTCTATGCTTGGTTTATATGACGAGGAAGCAGATACGATGGATGAAGAAGCAAACCGTCGTAAAGCTATTCGTTTACAAGCAAAAATCTCTACAATTGTAACTGCTTTCGCAAGAATTCGTAATGGTAAAGATCCGGTTGCACCAAAGAAAGAATACAGCTATGCGGAAAACTTCTTATATATGTTAAATGGTGAAGAGCCAAAAGACATTGAAGTTGAAGCATTTAACAAAGCATTAGTTTTACATGCTGACCATGAATTGAACGCATCTACATTCACAGCACGCGTATGTGTAGCAACACTTTCAGATGTTTATTCTGGTGTTACGGCAGCAATCGGTGCACTGAAAGGACCACTTCACGGTGGTGCGAACGAGCGTGTTATGGCGATGCTTTCTGAGATTGGTGAAGTTGACAATGCCATTCCGTATATTGAGAAAAAACTTGAGAACAAAGAAAAAATTATGGGAATGGGTCACAGAGTATATAAAAATGGCGATCCACGTGCCAAGCACTTGAAAGAAATGTCCAAGCAATTGACAGAAATTGCTGGCGAAACGAAATGGTACGAAATGTCTATTAAGATTGAAGACTATATTAAAGAAAACAAAGGATTACCTGCAAACGTTGATTTCTATTCTGCGTCTGTATATCATAGTCTTGGGATCGACCATGATCTCTTCACACCAATTTTTGCAGTAAGCCGCGTATCTGGTTGGTTGGCACACATTCTTGAACAGTATGCTGATAACCGCTTGATTCGCCCAAGAGCTGAATGGGTAGGTCCAAGCAAACAGAAGTATGTACCACTTAATGAGCGCTAAGTAGCGATCGAATTAAGGTACTATAGATTATTCAAAAGCCGGACTTTCCGGCTTTTGTGATGTTGTCTGGATTTTTCAACAATTTTCAGATAACAAAAACGGATGTAAAAAATGAGGAGGTATTTCAATGACACAAGGTGAAAAAATTACAGTAGAAAATGGAAAAATGAATGTTCCAAATCATGCAATCATTCCATATATCGAAGGAGATGGAACTGGTCCAGACATTTGGGCTGCAGCTTCACGCGTACTAGAGCAAGCTGTTGAAAAAGCATACAACGGCGAAAAGAAAATTGTTTGGAAAGAAGTACTTGCTGGTCAGAAAGCATATGACAAAACTGGTGAGTGGCTACCAAACGAAACATTAGAAACCATTCGTGATTATAAAATTGCGATTAAAGGTCCATTGACTACACCGATTGGTGGAGGAATTCGTTCTCTAAACGTTGCACTACGTCAAGAGCTTGACCTATTTACTTGCCTACGTCCTGTTCGTTATTTCGAAGGGGTACCTTCTCCGGTTAAGCATCCTGAAGATGTAGACATGCAAATCTTCCGTGAAAATACTGAAGATATTTATGCGGGTATCGAGTGGCAAGAAGGAACGGACGAAGTGAAAAAAGTGATTGACTTCATCCAAAACGAAATGGGTGTAGACAAAATCCGTTTCCCTGAAACTTCTGGTATCGGAATTAAGCCAGTATCCAAAGAAGGTACTGAGCGCTTAGTACGTGCAGCGATTGAGTATGCATTAAACGAAGGCAAAAAATCCGTTACGCTCGTTCACAAAGGAAACATTATGAAATTTACTGAAGGTTCTTTCAAGAACTGGGGTTATGAACTAGCTGAACGTGAATACGGCGACAAAGTTTTCACTTGGAATGAATATGACGCGATTGTTGAAGAAAAAGGTCGCGAAGAAGCTGATAAAGCGCAAAAAGAAGCAGAAGATGCAGGTAAAATCATTGTAAAAGATGCAATTGCAGATATCTTCTTGCAGCAAATCCTTACTCGTCCAAAAGAGTTCGAAGTAGTTGCGACAATGAACTTAAATGGTGACTACATTTCTGACGCGCTAGCTGCTCAAGTTGGCGGAATCGGTATTGCTCCAGGAGCAAACATTAACAATGATACTGGCCATGCGATCTTTGAAGCGACTCACGGTACAGCTCCAAAATATGCTGGCATGGACAAAGTAAACCCATCTTCAGTAATCTTGTCAGGTACGCTAATGCTTGACCACTTAGGCTGGAGAGAAGCTAGTGAGCTGATCGCAAAAGCGATGGATAAAACGATTGCAAGCAAAGTCGTTACTTATGACTTCGCTCGCTTGATGGATAACGCAACAGAAGTTAAAACTTCTGAGTTCGCTGATGAACTAATCAAAAACATGGGTTAATGTTTCTTTGAATGTGGAAAGCTAGAATCAATTGGTTGAAAATCAAATTGAGGGAGGCTTTAGATGACAATCAAGCGTAGGAAAGTCTCAGTCATCGGTGCCGGATTCACAGGTGCAACGGCTGCTTTAATGGTTGCTCAGAAGGAATTAGCTGACGTCGTTTTAGTTGATATTCCAGATATGGAGGACCCGACTAAAGGCAAGGCTCTTGATATGTTGGAAGCAAGTCCTGTTCAACGATTTGATGCAAAAATTGTTGGTACATCGGATTATGCTGACACGAAAGATTCTGACGTCGTCATCATTACTGCAGGGATTGCTAGAAAACCTGGAATGAGCCGAGATGATCTTGTAGCGACAAACTCTAAAATTATGAAATCTGTAACACAAGAAATTATGAAGTACTCCAAGGAGCCGATTATTCTCGTGTTAACGAACCCAGTTGATGCGATGACCTATACGGTATACCAAACAGCTGGTTTACCGAAAAACCGGGTCATCGGTCAGTCTGGTGTGTTAGATACAGCGCGTTTTCGCACATTCATCGCTGAAGAGCTGGATATTTCCGTAAAGGATGTTTCTGGATTCGTTCTAGGTGGACATGGTGATGACATGGTGCCAATGCTTCGCTACTCTCATGCAGGAGGGATTCCATTAGAGAAGCTCATTTCAAAACAACGCCTTGATGAGATTGTGGAACGTACACGAAAAGGCGGCGGTGAAATCGTAGGGTTACTCGGAAATGGTTCAGCATATTATGCCCCTGCTGCTGCGTTGACAGAGATGACAGAAGCAATTCTGAAAGATCAGCGACGAATTTTACCTGCGATCGCTTATCTCGAAGGAGAATACGGCTACAAAGATATGTATTTAGGAGTGCCGACAATTCTCGGTGGTAACGGACTCGAAAAAATTATAGAGCTTGATTTGACAGATGAAGAAAAAACTCAATTAGATCAATCAGCACAATCCGTTCAGCAAGTAATGGACGTATTAAACAAAGATAATTAATCGTCATATGATCCACTTTGGAATGAATTTTCCAAGGTGGATTTTTTTATGTTTTCCAAATTGTGATTCGGGTATCGACTAATGCAACATGAATTTTCAATCAACTAAAGGAGGTTTTAAATATGTCCGAACAAGAACGTCAAGAGTTTTTTAAAGAAAGAGCAGGTACTGAAGATGCAAGGTTTCACGTTGTACCGTCTGAAGAAGAATGGGCGGTAAAAGAAGACGGCAAGGAAGAACCAGAATATACCACAGATTCGAAAGATGAGGCGATTGAAAAAGCAATTGAACTTGCTGATGAAAATGACACAATTGCTTATGTTCACAGTTCTTCAGGAGAGATTGAAGAGCAATATAATTATGAAACAAAGTAGAATAGTATTCTAAGGGTTAAAATGAAATCGTTATTGCTCGGGAAATATATGGCAGTTAGAGTCGAGTTAAACTAACTTGAAAAAAATATATTTTCCCGAGTTGTTTTCTTTACTGAGACACATTTAATACATACCAAAAGTTTCATGAATTCCGGTATGTTTCCAACTGAATCAACCAATACTATGACTATCATAAACTATATGGTAAAGGTGGATTCAAATGATTGAACTGGATACTCAGCTGGAAGGTAAGCGAACGTTTTTTGGAAACATGCTTTCTGAAGCGAAAAGGCTCAAGTATACACTCGGTGGTTGCTGGGACTATGACCGTGGCTGCATTGACTCGATTTTATGGCGAGAAGCTGGTGAAACGATCTACTTGCGTATGCCTTTTCAAGTGATTGATGGAGAACTCGATCGCCCCAATGCATTAATTGAATTTGAAAAACCGTATGTCATTAAACATGTTGTCAATATCGGTTTGGAGAAAGATGCCAATGCTTTGGCAACTATTTCAGGTTTGGGTCAATTTCAAAAACCTCTAGACACGGACGGAAAGATTCATGATAAAAATGAGTGGGAAGAAAATGGCGAACAAGCAGTAGAACAAATCGTGTCACACGTTAACTTTTTGGAAGAGGTTTAAAAAAGAGAATAGCTTTGTTGGTTAGGGCATTCACCATTATAACTGATGGGTGAATGCCTGTTTTCTATTTTTAAGTCTATCGGTTGTTTGGGTGTCCTTATAACGTGATAAGATAATAGGAGAAGAGAAACGACTCGCTAAAATAAATTATTGGAGTGTCAGCATATGCATAAACCCAATCGTCTAATCAATGAAAAATCACCTTACCTCCTACAACATGCATATAACCCAGTTGATTGGTATCCGTGGGGTGAAGAAGCATTCGATCAAGCTAAAAAAGAAAACAAGCCCATTTTTCTATCAATTGGATACTCGACCTGTCATTGGTGTCATGTCATGGCGCATGAAAGTTTCGAAGATGAAAAGACGGCTACATTGTTAAATGATCGATTTATCTCTATTAAAGTTGACCGAGAGGAACGACCAGATGTTGATTCGGTCTATATGAAAATCTGTCAACAGATGACAGGGCATGGTGGGTGGCCTATGTCCGTCTTTATGACACCAGACCATATACCATTTTATGCAGGGACATATTTTCCACCAAAAGGACGATATGGACTACCGAGCTTTCAAGAAGTCGTTAAGCAATTATACGAAACTTATAAAAATGATCCTAAGCAAATTGAGGATGTTACCACAAGTGTTGAACGAGCGATTGAACGCTCTCAGTTGAAAGCGTCTGAACAACGATTGGATCAAAACGCTGTGCACAGAGGATATGAACTATTTACTCGATTGTATGACGAAACGTATGGAGGTTTCGGCGGGGCGCCTAAGTTTCCAGCACCACAAAACATCTTGTTTTTACTTAACTATTATAATCAAACGAATAATGAACAGGCATTGCATATGGCGGAACATACGCTTCAAGCAATGGCTAATGGTGGTTTGTGGGACCATGTCGGTTTTGGCTTTACACGTTATGCGACAGATGAAAAGTGGCTCGTTCCACATTTTGAGAAAATGCTGTATGATCAGGCATTTTTGTTGATGGCCTATACGGAGGCTTATCAAGTAACACGTAATCCTTTTTACCAACAAATTAGTGAGCAGGTTATTCAATTTGTAAAAAGAGAAATGACGAGTGAAGAAGGCTTCTTCTATTCAGGCATTGATGCCGATTCAGAAGGACAAGAAGGAAAATATTACGTTTGGTCTTATGAAGAGGTATATCAAATCTTGGGCGAGCAGCTAGGTGATTTATATACAGATGCTTACCAAATAACGAAACAGGGTAATTTTGAAGAAAAGAATATTCCTCATCTGATTGACGTAGATTTAAAACAAGTCGCTGAACGTCATCAGTTGTCGGTTCATGAACTAAGTAAACAATTGGAGGAAGCACGCAATCTGCTCTTAAATGAAAGAGAAAAACGAATTTATCCGCATGTGGATGATAAAATGCTAACCTCCTGGAATGCGATGATGATTACTGCGTTACTTAAAGCAGCAAAGGCATACCAACAACCTGAATATACCGACATGGCATCTCAAGCGCTTACGTTCATTGAAGAAAATATGTATCAAAATAGTCGTTTAATGGCCAGATACCGAGAAAAAGATGTTAAATACAAGGCTTACTTAGATGACTATGCTTATTTAACATGGGCCTACTTGGAATACTATGAAATTGATTTCGACTTGACGTATTTACAAAAAGCGAAGCAATTGATGGATGAACTATTCACGTTGTTTTGGGATGACCAAGAAGGCGGGTTTTTCTTTTATGGTGACGATGGTGAAACATTGATCGACCGTGAAAAGGAAATCCAAGAAGGAGCCATCCCATCAGGAAACAGTGTTGCAGGCGTACTATTAGCCCGCTTAGGATCCTTGACGGGTGAGTCTGATTATATTGAAAAACTGGAAGCGATGTATCATTTATTTTATCCCATCGTTCAAAAGCATCCATATGTCACAAGCTTCTTCCTGCAAAGTTTACTTATGACTGATTTTCCTTCAAAAGAAGTAGTTTTATTAGGGAATAAGGAAGCAGATAGTTTCAATGAGTTCATTCAGCATTATCAACAAAGCTACAGCCCACAACTAACATTGATTGCTGGTGATGCAACAGAGCTAGCGAAAGTGGCACCTTTTGCGGAAGGTTATAGACAGTTCAATGGTCAAACGACAATATTTGTGTGTGAAAACTTCTCCTGTCAAGCGCCGTCGACCGATTATATGGATGTCATTGATCAGTTATTTGGAAAATAGTTCCTCATTCATTTCAAATAAAAAATGGAGCATCGTGTTCATGGATGTTCCATTTTCGTTTCTTTTTGTCACGGATGACCCGACTTCTTATTACTTTTCAAACTAGTGAATTATCGATATGATAAATATAAAAGAATAGTAGGGGTTGACTTGATGGGCCAGCGTATTTTGATTGTCGATGATGAGGTTTCGATCACTACATTAATTGAATATAATTTAGAGCAAGAAGGATTTGAAACTGTCGTCTATCAAGATGGAAAGCAAGCATACGAAGCGGCGAAAAATGAAGACTATGATCTCATTGTATTGGACTTGATGCTTCCGTCGATGGACGGCATGGAGATCTGTCAAAAGTTACGGCAGGATAATATTCACACACCAATCATTATGTTAACGGCCAAGCGTCATGAGCAGGATATGATCACTGGACTTGAATATGGTGCAGATGATTATATGACGAAGCCTTTTAGTCCTAAAGAATTGGTGACCCGCGTAAAAGTTGTTTTGAGACGAACGCAGCCGGTGGAGGAGTCAGGAAAACAAATTCGACTGGCTCATATTCGTGTAGACCCAGAAACATATGAAGTATTTAAAGAAGATGAACTCGTTGAATTTACAAAAAAAGAGTTTGATTTACTAATCTATTTAGTGAAACGAAAAAACAAACCGGTTCCGCGTGCCGAATTGCTAAAAGATGTTTGGGATTTTGACTTCGTTGGAGATACTAGAATCGTCGATGTACATATTAGCCATCTGCGTGAAAAACTGGAGTTAGATCCTAAAAAACCAACATTGATAAAAACGGTCAGAGGAATTGGCTATAAAATTGAGGGATAAAACATGACGAAAAGCCGAAAAGCTGGAAACCGAAATACGTTATATATTTATATTTTATTAATCATTGCTTTTTTTGCTGTGCTTGGTTATGTATTCTCTCAAATTGCACAGCACTATGTCGTTCAGTCAACCGAGCAACAACTAAATAATGATGCAAACTTCATCGGAGAGCAACTCGAGGATGAAGCAGATCGACGGAGCTTGAACAGTGAGGATCTCAATTATTATGCCGAGTACTTTCAAGTAGATTTATATTACCAAGATCACCAACAGGAATTGTCCACTTTCGTACCTAATAACGACGACTTTTTGGAAATTCTTCGTGGCCAGGCATCTGAAGCTGGGTATCTGTTGGAAAACGACCGATTAATTTATCGGTATGCTGTTTCTGACAACACAACGCTTGTTGTCGTTAGCGAAGAATTACCTATCCGCGAACTGCAGTGGACCGTATGGCTACTTGTTAGCATATTAGCTGCGTTAGTTATTGCATTTTTATGGAGTTTCGGAAACCGTTTGTATGATAGCTATGTGATGCCGATTCGAAAAGCGGCAGATACAGCGGAACGGCTAGTCGAAGGAGATTATCAAGTGAGAATTCATGATGCTCCCTATGGGATTGCCTCTGAATTGAGTCATTCGATTAACCGATTAGCTCGAAACCTGGAGTACATTACAGGAAAATACGAGAATCAAAATGACCGTTTGAATACAGTTGTCAATAATATGGTGAGCGGAGTCTTATTAGTGAACGATAAAGGCATCACTCGACTGATTAATGACGCGTTCATCGAATATTTCTCTGTTCAAGAGAAAAAGATTATTGGTGAGGTTTACTACGAAGTCATTGATCATGAGCAATTAAATGAATTAATCCAAGAAGCTATTTTTACTGAAGAGAAAAAGCATGCGCTAATTAAAACACAAGGCCATTATTTTGACGTACATGTCGCGCCGATTAAGAATGCAGATGATACGTGGAAAGGTATTGTCGTCGTCTGTCATGACATTACACAAATAAAGCAAGTTGAGAATGTACGGAAAGACTTTGTTGCCAACGTCTCACATGAATTGAGAACGCCATTGACCTCCATCCAAGGTTTTGCAGAAACATTGTTAGAACAGAAAGTGGATGAACAGAAAGCGAATGAATTTTTGAAGATTATTGAAAAAGAAAGCAAGCGCTTGAATAATCTTGTTGAAGATTTATTGGATTTAGCTTTACTCGAAAAAGATTCATTTCAACTGGAGAAAACGGAATTTCGTTTAAAAATGTTAATGGATGAAGTTCATCAAGTTGTTGAAGAAAAAATAGTGGAAAAAAATATAAAAACAGAGGTTCATGTACCGGAGGATTTAACGGTCTTTGCAGACTACCATCGTTGGTATCAATTAGTATTGAACTTATATGTAAATGCTGTTCAATATACGGATGAAGGTGGATCTATTGAATGGACGATCGATCAAACGGACGAAGAAATCATCTTAAGAATTAAAGATAATGGAATTGGTATACCAAAGGAAAAACTTCACCGCATTTTTGAACGGTTTTACCGGGTCGATCAAGCAAGAAGCCGACAATCCGGCGGGACTGGCTTAGGATTATCGATTGTTAAGCATATCGTTGAAGTACATGAGGGCGAGATTGAGATTGATAGTTCGTTCGGTGAAGGAACGGAAATTACTGTTCACTTGCCTAAAAACAAGTAAGAATTGAGAAATAGAAAATGAGGTGCTTGAATGGCTGATGAAGTTATATTAATTGACGGGAACAGTGTCTTGTATCGGGCGTTTTTCGCGTTGCCTCTCTTGAGTAATGATCAAGGGGTTCACACGAATGCCGTTTATGGTTTTACGACGATGCTTTTGAAGGTATTAGAGGAAAAAAAGCCAGAGAGTATATTGGTTGCCTTCGATGCAGGAAAAACGACTTTCCGTCATGAGACGTACAAAGAGTATAAAGGTGGACGACAAAAAACGCCACCAGAGCTTTCAGAGCAATTTTTGATTGTGCGTCAGCTATTAGATGCGTTCGGAATTAAACATTATGAATTGGACCAGTATGAAGCGGATGATATTATCGGAACGATATCAAAGCAAGCATCCGAGCAAAAAAAGCATACGAACATCATTACAGGTGATAAAGACTTATTGCAGTTAGCTGATGATTATACAACCGTATCGATCTCTAAAAAAGGAACATCTGATTTAGAAGCCTACACACCAGCAACAATTCCTGAAAAAATGGGTGTTTCTAGAGAACAGTTAATCGACTTCAAAGCTTTAATGGGTGATCCTTCAGATAATATCCCAGGAGTCGCTGGTGTCGGGCAGAAAACAGCGGCAAAACTGTTGAACCAGTTTGACACACTCGAAAACATCTATGAAAATCTAGAAGAAATAAGCGGTAAAAAATTAAAAGAAAATCTAACGAATCATAAAGAAGATGCGTTCATGAGTAAGGAATTAGTGACGATTGATCGAAATTCACCGATTGAAATCAGTGTCGATGACATCGTTTATCCAGGCTATGAGACACAAAAAGTAATTGAAGTTTTTAAAGCTTACGGATTTAACTCATTAATGGACCGAATTGACGGGGAAGCAAGCGAAGAGCCGGTTGAGCGTGCTGAAGTGAGCTTTCAGAGAATTAGTGAGTTTGATGATGAGATACTTAGCCCGACAGAAAATATTTTTATTATGGAATCATGGGAAGAAAACTACCATTCATCCGACATCGTCGGTTTTTCGTTATCTAATGAAACCGGGCATTATTTCATACCAACAGATGTCGCACTTGAATCAACGAAATTCATCGAATGGCTTAAAGATTCACAAAAGAAAAAAATCGTCAGTGATTCAAAAGCGATGAAAGTAGCACTTGCTTGGAAGGGCATTGAAGTAGAAGGTATAACATTCGACTTATTGTTGGCTTCATATATCGTCAATCCGCAGAACTCTGCACATGACTTACCGGGTATTGCAACCTTTTATGGCATACATGATACGTCTTTTGACGAAGAGATCTATGGAAAAGGTGCTAAACGAAAGCTTCCAGAAGAAGATGTATATGCTGAACATATTGTACGGAAAGCCTATGTAGGTCATCGATTGTATGAAATACTACAAAAGGAACTGCAAGAAAATGAACAAGAAAATTTATTTCATGAATTGGAAATGCCACTATCGATTATTTTAGGTGAAATGGAATATATCGGAGTCCGAACAGATGTCGACCGTTTGAAAGAAATGAAGGATGACCTAGACTTAAGGTTACAAGAGATTGAGAAAAGAATTCATGAATTGGCAGGACAAACATTCAACATTGACTCACCGAAGCAGCTTGGTGTTGTTCTATTTGAAGATTTAGGCTTACCAGTCATTAAAAAAACGAAGACAGGCTATTCTACAGCGGCTGATGTTCTTGAGAAATTACAACATGAGCATGAGATTGTCGACCAAATCCTTCTTTACCGACAGTTACGTAAATTACAATCAACCTATTTAGAAGGCTTGTTGAAAGTCGTATACAAAGATACGAATAAAATTCATACACGTTTTAATCAAGTATTAACGCAAACGGGCCGACTAAGTTCTGTAGACCCGAACTTACAAAATATCCCGATTCGCTTGGAAGAAGGGCGGAAAATTCGCCAAGCATTCATTCCGTCTAAAGAAAATTGGGTAATGTTGGCAGCCGATTATTCACAAATCGAACTTCGTGTGTTAGCTCATATCTCTCAAGATGAAAAATTGATCGAAGCATTCAGACAAGGAAAAGACATCCATACGCAAACAGCAAGTGAAGTGTTTAATGTCAAAGAAGAAGATGTGACATCGCTCATGAGACGTCATGCAAAAGCGGTTAACTTCGGAATCGTTTATGGAATTAGTGATTATGGTTTAAGCCAAAGTTTAGGAATTTCTAGAAAAGAAGCTGGTGTGTTCATTAACACGTATTTGAATAGCTATCCAGGTGTTAAGCAGTACATGGAGGAAATCGTCAATCAAGCGAAACGGGACGGATATGTTGAGACAATTATGAAACGACGCCGCTACTTGCCGGAAATTAACGCGCGTAACTTTAACCGTCGAAGCTTTGCCGAACGGACAGCAATGAACTCACCAATCCAAGGGAGTGCGGCCGATGTCATTAAGCAAGCGATGATTGATGTGAAACAAGCATTAGAAGAATCCGATATTAACGCAAATATGCTATTACAAGTTCATGACGAATTGATTTTTGAAGTGGCAAAAGAGGATGTCGACGCATTGAAGAAGCTTGTAACAGAAGCAATGGAGAACACAATTACATTGGATGTACCATTAAGTGTCGATGCCTCTTATGGCGACACATGGTATGATGCTAAATAAGTTAAACGTTTAAAAAAATAAGTTAAAAGAGATCGTGGAAGAGAGGAAGTATAACAATTGCCTGAATTACCAGAGGTGGAAACCGTTCGTCGTACGCTGGAGCCGTTAATTAGTGGGACGACGATCATAGACGTCGAAATTCGTTATGCGGGAATTGTCAAACAACCTGAAGATACAGAGGCATTCAGGCATTTACTTATTGGACAAGCCTTTCAGCAGATCGATCGACTGGGGAAGTTTTTATTATTTCGCTTAAAAGACTACACACTTGTTTCCCATTTAAGAATGGAAGGAAAATATGGCATTCATGAAGCAAATGAACCTAAAGATGCCCATACACATATTATTTTTTCATTATCGAATGGGAAAGAACTTCGGTACCGTGATGTTCGTAAATTCGGCACGATGCACTTGAAGCCAAATGGAACAGAGCTAACGACTGCACCGTTAAACAAACTCGGATTCGAGCCATTTGACGATGGGTTCTCGTCTGAATATTTGCATGCTAAATTACTAAAAACAACACGTAAAATAAAACCAGCTTTACTCGATCAATCAATCGTCACAGGATTAGGGAATATTTACGTTGATGAAGCATTGTTTTGGAGTAATATTCATCCAGAGCGGATTGCCAATACACTAACTATGCAAGAGTGTGAAAAATTGCATGAAATGATTATAAAGGTATTGGATGATGCCATCAAAGTAGGTGGTTCATCTATTCGTTCTTATTTAAATTCACTTGGTGAAATAGGCATGTTTCAACTTCAGATTGCTGTTTACGGTAAAGAAGGGGAAGCCTGTAAAGTATGTGGCACTGATATTGAAAAAATAAAAGTTGGTGGACGTGGGACGCATTTTTGCCCAGTCTGCCAACCAACTCCATAAATAGTTTTAATTCCGGGTCAATTAGCGACCCGATAAATGAGCAACTCACATGAATAAAGCTCTTTTCATAAGATAGGTAGACCGCTTATGGAAGGAGCTACTTTTACATGAGCCCGTATTTCATCATGATATTACTAAGTTTTGCCGTAAGCTTCGATAGTTTCTTCTTCGGTTTCACCTTTCAATTACGTTCTATTCAGCTACGTTTTCGTTTTGTTTGGCTGATTGGCTTAATTACTGGTAGTTGCTTCATTATCGGAAATTGGCTAGGAAGTTACTTGTTATATGTGCTTCCATTTTCGTCTGAATCCATTGGTGGAATAATTTTTATCACTATTGGTCTTTGGGTGCTCTACCAATGGGCAACTGAACAAAAGGAAAAATTGAAATCCGTTGAACCACCATGGACAATCGTTGATCTATGGCGAGTATTAAAAGAGCCGCAAGAAGCGGATATCGATCGTTCTGGTTCCATCCGAGGAGTCGAAGTGTTTGTTGTTGCGTTAGCATTATCACTTGATTCCTTCGCGACAGGTATTGGGACTACATTTACCGAGTTACCGTTTTATCTGCTCGGCCTTTTAGTAGGAATCTTTTCAAGCTTATTTTTACATGTCGGTGCATGGACAGGTAAATGGTTCAAACAATTTCATGCAACACATTTATTTGCATGGGTTCCAGGAATCATTTTAATCGGAATAGGTATTTTATATTTTATAGGGTAGGGATTATGATGACACTAGTGGTTGGACTTACAGGTAGCATTGCAACAGGCAAATCAACAATATCCAATATGTTCAAAGTTGCAGAAATCCCAGTGATTGATGCTGATGCAATTGCAAGAGATGTAGTTGAGCCGGGTGAGCCCGCTTTTGAAAAGATCAAGGCGCATTTCGGAGATGAAGTCATTGGAACAGACGGCACACTTGATCGGAAGCGATTAGGGAATATCGTGTTCAATGATGAACAAAAACGTACAGAATTAAACCAAATTATTCATCCGGAAATTCGGAAAGAAATGCTTACACAACGAGATAAATTGATTAAACAGGATGTACCATTAGTCGTCATGGACATTCCTTTATTGTTTGAAAGCAAGCTCTTTGATTATGTCGATCGTACGCTCGTCGTCTATATCCCGGAGGAGTTACAATTGGAGCGGTTGATGGATAGGGATGGAAGTACGAGGGAAGAAGCAAAATCCCGCATAGATGCACAAATATCCATTGAAAAGAAGAAAAACCAAGCCGATGCAATCATTAATAATAGTGGCACAGTTGATGAAAGTAAGCAGCAACTTAGGGACATTTTAACGAATTGGAACGTGCCCAATTTACTCAAAAACTAACATTTTCTTAAAACAATTTAAAATCCATCTTCCTTTTCGACACAAATGTGTTATACTATTTGTGGGATTTTCAAAATATGTATAACGTTTATGCCTTAGGAGGATGTAATATGACAACAACACGTATTGCAATCAATGGTTTTGGCCGGATTGGCCGCATGGTTTTTCGCCGTGCAATGAAAGAAGATCAATTAGAAGTAGTGGCAATAAATGCGAGTTATCCTGTTGAGACACTAGCTCATTTAATCAAGTATGATTCAAATCACGGAAAATATGATGGTGAAGTAAGTGTTGAAGATGATAAATTAGTAATAGATGGCCAATTGATTAGAACAGTTTCCAATCGTAATCCTGCGGAGTTACCTTGGAAAGATTTAGGTATTGATGTAGTTATTGAAGCGACTGGGAAGTTTAACTCAAAAGAAAAAGCACAGCCCCATATCGATGCAGGTGCTAAGAAAGTAGTTTTGACAGCACCTGGTAAAGGTGGAGTTGATCGAACAATTGTCATGGGAGTTAACGAAGGCGATTACCAACCTGAAACAGATCATGTTATTTCGAATGCTTCTTGTACAACGAATTGTTTGGCACCTGTCGCGAAGATCTTGGAAGATCGATTTGGAATTGAGAATGGTTTAATGACAACTGTTCACGCTTTCACAAATGATCAAAAAAACTTAGATAACCCGCATAAAGACCTACGACGTGCACGTGGTGCGACTCAGTCAATTATCCCTACTTCAACTGGTGCAGCGAAAGCACTTGGAGAAGTGATGCCGACACTTCAAGGGAAATTGCACGGAATGGCACTTCGCGTTCCAACACCAAACGTTTCCCTTGTAGACTTGGTTGTAGACGTCAAACAAGATGTTACAGTTGAACAAGTGAATCAAGCATTTTATGACGCAATGGAAGGTTCAATGAAAGGGATCCTCTCTATTAATAAAGAACCGTTAGTTTCGATGGATTATATGACTGATGCTCATTCTTCGATTGTAGATGGACTTTCAACAATTGTGATGGAAGACAGAAAAGTGAAAGTACTTGCTTGGTATGATAATGAGTGGGGATACTCCTGCCGGGTAGTAGATCTTGTTAAATACATTGCTGACGAAATGCCTTTGAATTCACTTGACACTAGAACAAAAGAAAATGTTGATATTTAATTAACAAAATTAAATAAGTAGATTAAACATTTGCTAATAGCAAAATAGGAAACCCGAACGATTTAAACGTAAATCGTTCGGGTTTTTTCTTTTATAGAGCTTCTAATCGATGATAGAGCCTAATTTTTGCCCGTTACCGTTGATTAGAGCACTTCTAATCAATGGTAGAGCCTAATATTTGAATGCTACCGTTGATTAGAGCGCTTCTAATCGATGATAGAGCATAATTTCTGCCTGTTACCCCTGATTAGAAAGCTCCTTAACCGAAGTCGATACCAAATTACACGCTAGTTCGCTACGTCCGAGCTGAAAAGAAAACACCACTTGCATCTAAGGAGAAAAATCGAAAATCTTCTTAATTCTATTCGATTCGGTATATATAAATCATTTATTCATTTAATGACCGCATGATAAGTAACTTTTCCAAATTTGACACCATGTCAATCCTATGGGATAAGTAGGTAGAAAGAAGAGTCGATAGATTTATGGATTGCTGGAGTTCTGCAACTAGTCAAGTGTTAAAAAACAACACTAAACTTTAGCAAAGTGATTTGTTATAATAAGAAGAATAATAGTAGAAGAATAAATTGGGGTGGCTATCGATGAAATGCCCAAATTGTGATTATAAAAGCACACGCGTACTGGACTCCCGACCGATTGATGAAGGTAAAACAATTCGTCGGAGAAGAGAATGCGATGAATGTAACTATCGTTTTACTACATTCGAACGCGTTGAGGAGATTCCGTTAATTGTTGTAAAAAAAGAGGGTATGAGAGAAGAGTTTTCTCGTGAGAAGCTCAAAAGAGGTTTATTGAAATCTTGTGAGAAAAGACCGGTGTCTGTCGATCAAGTCGAAAAGATTGCTTTCGATGTTGAACGAGAATTACGCAATCAAGGAAATTCGGAAGTTATGAGTAATGATATTGGTGAAATGATTATGGAACGATTAGCGGATGTTGATGAAGTTGCTTATGTTCGTTTTGCTTCTGTATATCGCCAATTTAAGGATATTAACGTTTTTATGAATGAACTGAATGAGATGATACACCGAACGAAGAAAGAGTAGGTTTGGAGGTTATATAAAATGACAATGGAACGGATGAAGCATTTATTACCGAATGACCGTATGAAAGTTATGCAACAAGAAGTGTTTTTCACGGATGCTGATTCCGTTTTAACCTTATTATATCAACCTTTAATCGGTAGAGAAGCCGTTGCGTTGTTTCAATTTTTAAAAGAAGAAGCAGCGAAACAAGCCGCTGACGCATCAACGTCTCATCATTATGTGATGACGATGCTAAACATGGACTTGGATGAGTTTTATGAAGCGAGGAAGAGACTGGAAGCAATCGGACTGTTAAAAACATACAAAGAGTCATTAAGCTACACGACCTTTTATTATTTATTACAGCCGCCATTTTCCGCTAAAGGATTTTTCGCTGATTCGATGTATGCTGTCTTATTGGAACATCAAGTTGGACAAGATGTTGCCAATCAATTGAAAAGAAAGTTAATACAACCAAAACAATTGCCGGACTCCGTACAACAGATAACGACGTCATTCGATGAAGTGTTTACGACTGTTGCTCCTAAAGAAGAAGCGGAAGGCCATTCAGTTAAACAAGAAAAACAAATTGAAGAATCAAGTTTGCCGGTAGATTGGTTGAAAAAAATGCTTTCACAGCAACAGCTTAAACCTGATTCAATATTAACTCAATCGAATTTAATCTTTATGGAGAAAATGATCAAAATCTATGATGTGAATTTCTTGGAGCTTGAAAAGGCAGTCATGTGGGCAGTGACTGAAGCATCAACACTTGACCGGAAAGAGTTTCATGCGATGTGTAAAGATATTTATTATAAAAAACATGGAACGGTCCCACCAAGATTATATCGACAAAACGAACAGTCTACGGAAAAGCCACCAATTAATAAAAATAAAAGCACGAATACTTCCAATCAAAGCGAAAACCTTTCAAAAAAGGATAAATTAATTCATCACTTTGAAACGATCACCCATCGTCAACTTTTGGAAGACCAATCAAGTTCCGGCGTAGCTTCCATGAAAGAGATCGATATGATTACTGAAATGATGGAAACACATGGACTTGAACAACCGGTGATGAACGTCTTAGTGGATTATGTATTAAAACGAAATCAAAATAAATTAGCCAAAAATTATTTAGAAACGATTGCTGCCCATTGGAGTCGTGAAAAAATTACGACTGCTGAGCAAGCAATGGATATAGCGAAACGGGAACATCATATGTATCAAAAATGGCAACAGAAAAAACAAACACAAACGAAAAAATCGAATGAAGTTTTACCAAAATGGTTTAAAGAACAAAAAGAATCGAAGAAAAAACAACCAGTAAAGCAAGAGAAGTCAGCGGAAGAGTTAGAGAAAGATCGCCAAGAATTGGAACAATTTATAAAAAGCTTTCAAAAATAGCTGGATGAATAACGTTAGACAATAAGGGTGAAATCGGATGGAACCAATCCAAACGGCATTAAGTCAGTGGTTAAAAGGAAAAGAGAATTATCAGGCATCGATGAATGAAATGAAATCTAAGATTTTATCATCTCCGGAGATTCAAGCGTTCCTTGCTCAGCATCCACAGATTACAAATGAACAAATCGAAAAACAATTAATTAAATTGTATGAGTTCGACTATCAATCGAAGGCTTGTGAAAATTGCCCTTCATTGGATGGTTGTGTGAATGTCGTCCAAGGTTACGCGCCAGAAATTTTGGTTGAAAATGAGAAAATTAAATTGATTTATCATGAATGTCCAAGAAAAGAAAAAGCCATTCAACAACAGAAACAACGTGCGATGGTTAAAAGTCTTCATATGCCAAGAGAGATACATGAAGCATCTTTTGACCAAGTGCATCTTCAAGACGATGGGCGAGTGGAAGCATTCAAAAAGGTGCAAAAGTTTTATCATGATAGCAAAACGAATTTACCTTCACGCGGCCTTTATTTATATGGGCAATTTGGTGTCGGTAAAACGTATATGTTAGCTGCACTCGCCAATCATTTAGCTGAAGAGAAAATTGATACGTATTTTATTTATATGCCTGAATTAGTACGCGAAATGAAATCGTCTATTTCAGACTCTACAATTAGTGAAAAAATTGAGCGATTCAAAAATGCAACTGTTCTAGTATTGGATGATATTGGTGCAGAGTTTTTATCACCTTGGTTCAGAGATGAAATTCTAGGCGCAATCTTGCAATACCGCATGATGGAACGGTTACCCGTATTTTTTACTTCGAACTATACACCAGATGAGTTAGAAGCAATGCTATCTCAATCAGGTAGAGGTAAAATGGAACAAATGAAAAGTGCACGGATCATGGAACGTATTCGCCAAGTGAGTGAACCCGTTGAAATGAACGGGAAAAATTATCGAGATTTTCAAAATTAATGTCCTTTCACATTTTTTTAATCCTTATTTCATACAATGTATTACCTGAGACAATGCGCAAAGACCAGCAAGACAGGAATACAGTTAGACAACCTTAGGCTTTTGTTTGTAGCACCGCTATTCAAGCATAAGCCTTAGTTTTTCAATGAAAGAGGGATCTATGTGAAAGAGACATCTTTTTTATTTCGTGAACTGAAAGAAGCTAAACAGTTTTACTTTTTTTTACTCGGTAAACTCCAAACAGATCAACTAACCATGTCCAATCAAACCATCACAGTTCAATCTGACACCACCGCTTCGCCAGTCGAACTCGTTGAACTCATTTATCCATTTGTCCTCGAGCATTACGGAACAAAAATTTCACATTTCATTTTAGAAAAACAATTTTATTTCGAAAAAGAAGAGCGAGATCAAATCATTCCTTACATTGTTACACTCAGTGCTACGCCGAAGTTCGTACATAGTCAATTTCAATACTCTTTGTATGAGCGGTTGGTTCAGTTTTTGTACGAAGAATCCAATGAATTGATATCTTTCGACAAAATGTATCAGCAACTATTCCTTCAAGATCATAACTGGGTCGAACTTGTCGGTTTTGGTATCGAGGAGTGGAAACAAGAATTAATTTATCAAGAAAAGATGAATGAGTTGAGAGGTCAGCTGGATATTTACGCAAATGTTCATGACAAGGTAATTGTTGTGTTAGATCATCAACAGGAGCCGGTAGTAATGGACAAACATGCTCGGTTGATTTCGAATGATGTATTGTTGGAAAGTAAGTACCGGTTTACACAAGAAACGGAAGACATGTTGAAGCATGCCGAGGTATTGCGAAAGTTATTATTGATCAATCCGGAAAAAATTATAGTCTATACAGCAAAAAATCAAACCCATAATTTATATGCGATTATGAATGTTTTTCAGGAAAAGGTGGAGATTCGTTCACTTGGAAAGTTTCCGTTTTTGCATGTGAAAAAGTAATTCACCGGATTATCATTAGGTTTGTGCTGTTGATAGCTTTTTGCTTAGGATTTTTAAACAAGCTAAAAAGTGAAAGCTGTAAGAACAATTTTTGAAAGAGCAATCGTTCCTCTGTTTTAATCTAAGTACATTCTTTCTTGCTTTTCCTTCATCTTACCGATATAATACAGATATAAATAATGATCGAACTGCTTTGAAAAGGACATGGATTCATTTGACACAGCTCAAACAGAGAGGAAAGCCTTGGCTGTAAGTTTTCCGGGTATGCCAATGAATCTACCACCTTTGAGCATTCAATGTGAAAACCTATTCGGTGATTAATATTGAACGGTACATCAACGTTACGATGTCACTTGAGTGCTGTCACTTGACAGAATCAGGGTGGAACCACGGGTTAAAACACTCGTCCCTTTTATGTATTTAGGGATGGGTGTTTTTTTATGGAAAGCATTCGATCATTAGTTCGTACTTTCAATAAAAGGAGATGATTTCATGGCAGAAAGGATTCAAATTACTTTCCCAGATGGTAATCAGAAGGAATTTGAAAAAGGTTCCACAACAGAAGATATAGCCTCATCCATTAGCTCAGGTTTGAAGAAGCAAGCACTCGCTGGGAAGTTCAATGGACAGATGGTTGATCTTCGTAAGCCACTTGAAAATGATGGCGAGATCCAAATTATTACGTACAGAGATCCTGAAGGGCTTGAAGTATTACGCCATTCAACAGCACACTTAATGGCCCAAGCGATTCGCCGTCTCTACGGTCAAGACGTGAAATTCGGTGTGGGTCCAGTCATTGAAGATGGATTTTACTATGACATGGATATGGAAGAGTCCATTACTCCGGATGATCTTCCTAAAATTGAAAAAGAAATGAAAAAAATTACCGATGAAGCACTTGAAGTTCACCGGGTTGAAGTAAGCCGAGAAGAAGCAAAAGAGCGCTTCAAAAATGATGAACTGAAGCAAGAATTAATTAATGCCATTCCTGAAGGGGAGACAGTGACTATTTATGAGCAAGGGGAGTTTGCTGACCTTTGTCGCGGTGTTCACGTTCCTCACACAGGTAAAATCAAAGTGTTTAAATTGCTTTCAATTTCAGGTGCTTATTGGCGTGGCGATAGTAAAAATCAAATGCTACAACGTGTATATGGAACAGCGTTCGAGAAGAAAAGCCAATTAGATGAATACTTAAAACAACGCGAAGAAGCAAAAGAACGGGATCACCGGAAGTTAGGCAAAGAGCTGGATATTTTTACAGTTTCCCAAAAAGTTGGCCAGGGCCTTCCGTTATGGCTTCCAAATGGTGCAACGATTCGCCGCATCATTGAACGGTATATTGTCGACTTGGAAGAGCGATTAGGCTATAACCATGTCTATACGCCAGTACTAGGTAGTGTCGAGCTCTATAAAACGAGTGGTCACTGGGATCATTACCAGGAAGATATGTTCCCTGCGATGGAAATGGATAATGAAGATTTAGTTCTTCGTCCGATGAACTGTCCACATCATATGATGGTTTATAAAAATAATTTGCACAGTTATCGTGATCTACCTGTCCGTATTGCAGAACTCGGTACGATGCACCGTCATGAAATGTCAGGAGCACTTGCTGGGTTGCAGCGGGTTCGAGGAATGACATTGAATGACGCCCATATCTTTGCCCGCCCAGATCAATTAAAAGATGAATTTATGCGTGTTGTTCGGTTGGTGCAAAACGTATACAAAGACTTCGGTGTTGATGATTATTATTTCCGTTTATCGTATCGTGATCCTGAAGATAAAGAGAAGTACGTTGATAATGATGAAATGTGGAATAGAGCAGAAGCGCTTTTAAAAGAAACATTGGAAGAAATGGAGCTTGAGTTCGTTGAAGCGACAGGCGAAGCGGCATTTTACGGCCCGAAGTTAGATGTTCAAGTGAAGACTGCGCTTGGAAAAGATGAAACACTATCAACTGTTCAGCTCGACTTCCATTTACCAGAACGATTTGATTTAACGTATATCGGTAAAGACGGTAAAGAGCATCGTCCTGTCGTCATTCACCGTGGCGTTGTTTCAACAATGGAACGCTTTGTCGCTTTCTTAATTGAAGAGTACAAAGGTGCCTTCCCAGTTTGGTTAGCACCAGAGCAAGTTAGAATTATTCCAGTTTCGTTGGAAGCACATATGGATTACGCTAAAAAAGTTGAGGAACAGCTGCAAGAGCAAGGACTTCGGGTCCAACTGGACGTGCGTGATGAAAAGCTCGGATACAAAATTCGAGAAGCACAGACGAAGAAGGTACCATATGCGTTAGTATTAGGTGACGCAGAAATGTCTGAGGATGCAGTGAATGTTCGTAAGTATGGTGAAAAAGATACTGAAACAATCGGCTTGAGCCAATTTATCGATCAAATTAAAAATCAAGTCAATGAAAAGAGTTAAGATTAAATCTATGACTTGACAATTATAGCGATCATGCATATACTAGGTAAGGTGAATTGAATAAGGTCATGACTGACAAGTAGAAGCACCCGCTTCTCACCTGCTTGACGCCTGCAATGGGCAGTTAACAGGTCTGAACAGATCCAAAACCGTTGAAGAAGGCTCGTTTTGAGTCTTCAGTAGAACGAACTGTTTAAATGTGGGTGCCAAGGTGCCCACATTTTTATTTTTACCTGAGAGTGGTTGAACTACTTTCGAAGGAAATCACTTGTCGGATAATGCCTTGATTTAAAAAATTATGGAGGTGGCTAACGATTAGCAAAGATATTGTGAATGAATCCATTCGAGCAAAGGAACTACGTTTGATTGATGTCAATGGTGAGCAATTAGGAGTAAAATCCAGAAACGAAGCCTTGGAGATCGCTGAAAAAGCGAACCTAGACCTCGTGTTGGTTGCTCCACAAGCAAAACCACCAGTTGCTCGTATTATGGATTACGGAAAATACCGCTTTGAACAACAAAAGAAAGAAAAAGAGCAACGTAAAAACCAAAAGGTTATTAACGTAAAAGAGATCCGTCTGACTCCAGTAATTGAGGAACACGATTTCAATACAAAATTACGTAATGCTCGCAAGTTCCTTGGAAAAGGTGACAAAGTCAAAGTTAGCGTACGTTTCCGTGGGCGTGCGATTACCCACAAAGAATTAGGTCGTGAAGTGCTCGACCGATTCGCTGAACAAACCAATGATATCAGCAACGCGGAATCAAAGCCTAAAATGGAAGGACGCAGCATGTTTATGATGCTTGCTCCTAAAGCAGAAAAATAATTCGTTCGTAAATTAAGGAGGATATAATCATGCCAAAAATGAAAACCCATAAAGGTGCACAAAAACGTTTCAAAAGAACAGGTACCGGTAAATTTAAACGCGCTCATGCGTTTACAAGCCACATGTTCGGAAACAAAACACAGAAACAAAAACGTAAACTACGTAAAAGCGCAATCGTTGCTAAAGGTGACGAAGGTCGCTTAGAGAAAATGCTACCAAACAAATAAAAACTATACGATTTGATATAAATAGGAGGGAATTACCATGGCACGTGTTAAAGGTGGAACAGTTACACGCCAACGACGCAAACGCGTTTTGAAACTAGCAAAAGGATATTACGGTTCGAAAAGAACGTTATTTAAAACAGCAAAACAACAAGTAATGAAATCAGGTCAGTATGCATACCGTGACCGTCGACAGAAAAAACGTGAATTCCGTAAGCTTTGGATCGCACGTATTAATGCGGCAGCGCGTATGAACGACATTTCATACAGCCGTTTAATGCACGGTTTGAAACTTGCAGGAATCGAAGTTAACCGTAAAATGTTAGCAGATCTAGCTGTAAGTGACGAGCAAGGATTTACAAACCTTGTTAACCAAGCAAAAGACGCACTTAAATAATAGACCCAGGAAACCTTGATTGGTGAGTAGAGAATACTCATCAATCAAGGTTTTTTATATGTCGGGATCTATTTCAGACCTTCAGCGTTAAACATCCTGTCTTCAGTGTTTAATCGAAATGCTTCAGTGTTAATTTGAAGATCTTCAGGGTTTATCCGCGAAGCTTCAGCGTTAATTAGTGAAGCTTCAGTGTTTATTTTCAAACCTTCAGTGTTAATACGCAAACCTTCAGTGTTAACAAATAAAACCTCGACATAATTATCGGATCAGTAATCTAATGGACATGTTTTATCCTTTTAGTGATCAAGCGCTTAATTATTGAGTCATCTAGTAATTGACAAAATTATCATAATAATTTAAATTTAAAGATATACTATCAAGAGTTCTACATAATTTAAAAAAGGAGGAGTAGTTATGAATAACTTTCAGTTGACGACGACTCAAATGCTAGAACGAGCTGAGAAATACTTTTCGCAAAAAGAGGTTGTGTCTAGGACGGATTTAAAGGTTCATCGATTAAATTACAAAGAAATTGGACAACGGTGCAGATCTTTATCTGATTCATTAGAGGCACTTGGCATAAAAAAAGGCGATCGAATTGGGACGCTAGGTTGGAATCATCATCGACATTTAGAAGCTTATTTTGCGGTTCCAAATATGAATGCTGTATTGCATACGATTAATTTCCGATTACCACAGGAGCACTTAATTTACGTCATTAATGATGCTGAAGATAAAGTGTTGCTTATCGATGCACAGTTTATTGGTTTAATTGAAGCGATTAAAGATGAAATCCCTTCAGTCCAGCACGTCATCTTAATGACGGACGAAGAAAACATCCCGGAAACATCCCTCCCTTCTGTTTATCTCTATGAATCACTTATTGAACAAGGTAATCCCACTTATCAATATCCAGAAAACATACAAGAAAATGATCCGGCAGGTATGTGTTATACATCTGCGACAACAGGAAAACCAAAAGGTGTTATCTACACACATCGAAGTACGTTTTTACATTCTATGGCGTTAGGGCTTGCAGAAACGACAGGTGTACAAGAAGAAGATGTATCGTTGCCACTTGTACCAATGTTTCACGTAAATGCCTGGGGATTCCCATATGCAGCTACATGGTTTGGTACAAAACAGGTGTTACCAGGACCGAATGTTACCCCACAATTGATTCTTGAATTAATCGAGCAAGAAAAAGTGACAATGTCAGCTGGAGTGCCAACAATCTGGTTAGGTGTCGCTCAAGCATTGGAGCAAGGGGACTATGATACATCGAGCTTAAAAGCCGTCATATGTGGAGGGTCCGCTGCACCGAAAAGCCTGATTGCACTATATGAAGATCGTTTTAATATTCCTTTTATTCACGCATATGGCATGACAGAAACAAGTCCTGTCGCTACACTTTCCAGACCACTCAGCAAACATAAGGAATTAAGCCGTGAAGAGCAGTTGAATATAAAAGCAACACAAGGTCGTGTTGTACCAGGCCTCGAAGTGAAAGTCGTTAATGAAGACGGTGAAGTACCTGCAGATGGTGAAACAATGGGCGAGTTGACCATTCGTGGACCTTGGATTACAGACCAGTATTATAATGCACCGGATAAAACAGCTGAGTCCGTTAAGGATGGTTGGTTATATACAGGCGATATAGCAACAATTGATGAAGATGGCTTTATACAAGTTGTGGACCGAACGAAGGACTTGGTTAAAAGTGGTGGAGAATGGATTTCAACCGTTGCACTTGAAAATGGTTTGATGGCTCACGAAGCCGTTGCTGAAGCGAGTGTAATTGGTATCCCTCATGAAAAGTGGCAAGAAAGACCGCTTGGCGTTGTCGTATTAAAAGAAGGATCGGATGTAACAAAAGAGGAGTTATTCGAGTTCATCAAACCAATGTTTGTGAAATGGTGGCTCCCGGATGACATCGTTTTTGTCGATGAAATTCCTAAAACATCCGTCGGCAAGTTTTTGAAACGAGCATTACGAGATCAGCTTTCCGATTATTATTTACAGGAACAATAAGAATGCTTAACCCCAGCGTAAGCTCGTTGGGGTTTTTTGTGGCTAAGCTCGATAGTTAATTGAAATCTATATCAATGTAATTTCTTTTATTCCCAAAGTAAATTATAATCAATCAATAAACATTTATAAGAAAGAGGCATTGTATGTATTTATTAACTAGCTGGTTGGTCATGATCAATATAATCGGATTTGCAGTTATGGGGTGGGATAAACGAAAAGCCCGTAGACAACAGTACCGCATTCCAGAATCGCGGATTTGGGCGATTGCTCTTTCGGGAGGCGCGCTCGGTGCTTGGGCTGGTATGAATGTTTTTCGTCATAAAACAAAACATATCCAATTTGCTTTTGGGCTACCGTTGATTACATTGGTATGGGCTGCAGTCTTTTTATGGGGCTAAGCTTTTCGTCACCTTGTCATAAAGGCTCGTCTATTGTCATATCCTTTAGTAAGCCTATTTGAAAGGAGACTGCCATGGAGGGTGTTATCGGTTGGATCCAACAGTCAATTGACTCCCACCAGATGCTTGCGCCAGTTTTGTTTATTGCATTTCATATTATCCGTCCTTTTCTATTTATTCCGGTTGCATTCATATGTATAACGGGTGGATTGTTGTTTGGGATGACGTATGGGGTTGTCTATTCATTGATTGGTGTCACACTTTCTAGTCTTCTTTTTTATATGTTTGTTCAGCAAACACCGAGCTTATTTAAACGATTTGAAAGGCTCAAAGAAAAAATGTTTGGCAAACATCGACAACTAAACATGCCACAAGTCGTTTTGTTACGGATCACACCATTTATTCACTTTCATTTAATATCATTGATTCTGATTGAAATGACCCGCAATTTCAAAGAGTACGCGAGAATGTCGATCATTTCCAATCTGCCGTTAGCCTTTGTATACACAACATTTGGCCAATGGTTTCAATCATTAGGAGTCGTTCACCTGATATTGTTTTTATTATTGATATTAGTTTTGATGTATTTGATTCGTCGCAAAGAAATCATTTTAAAATGGGAAGATTTCTTTGCGGTAGAACGACTAGAAAATTAATTTTTCTATGTGGAGGCTAAACCTTCTTTGTTATACTAACTAACAGAGGAGGTTTTTTGATGGATTGGAATATGATTATGGATATGCAAAAAGTGTTAGACGACCGAATTATGGATAAAATTAATCGAACACGCGCTGAAGTAAAAGACGAAAAACTACTTGCACTTTTGGTTGAAGTGGGCGAATTGGCAAATGAAACAAGGTGCTTTAAGTATTGGAGCGAGAAAGGACCGAATGACCGACAAGATATTTTAGAAGAGTATGTAGATGGAATTCATTTTCTCATATCGATTGGATTAGATCGTACATATACAATCCAGCCAACGATAAAACCATCGACAAAATCATTAACGGAGCAATTTCATGTCATTTATGAAGGGATTGTTCAGTATAAATCAAATCCGAGCGAAACACTTTATCATCAATTACTGTCCGATTATTTAAGTTTAGGCGACACTTTAGGCTTCAATGAAACGGATATTTTTCGAGCTTATCAAGATAAAAACGAAGTAAATCATGAAAGGCAAAAAACGGGGTACTAACTTTTGTCCTCGAAAACGATTAGCGTTATAATTAAAAACGGGTTAGTCAGAAAATAAGGAGGATTCAAAAATGACACAAAAAGACAATATGCAGATGTTAAAAGATTTAACAGATGCAAAAGGTATCCCAGGAAACGAGAAAGAACCTCGTGAAGTCATGGAGAAATACATAGCTCCATATGCGGACGAAGTGACAACAGATCATTTAGGAAGTTTGATTGCCAAGAAAACAGGCGATGAAAATGGTCCAAAAATTATGGTTGCAGGTCACTTGGATGAGATTGGTTTTATGATTACGCGCATCGACGATAATGGTTTCCTTTACTTCCAAACTGTCGGTGGCTGGTGGAGCCAAGTCATGCTAGCACAGCGTGTAACGATCATGACGAAAAAAGGTGACGTAACAGGAGTCGTTGGCTCTCAACCACCTCATATTCTGTCTGCTGAACAGCGAAAAAAGCCAGTTGATATAAAAGATATGTTTATCGATATCGGTGCTGCTAGTAAAGAAGAAGCAGAGGAATTCGGTGTTCGTCCAGGAGATTCTGTCGTTCCATATTTTGAATTTACACAAATGAACAATGAAAAATTATTGCTTGCAAAAGCTTGGGACAACCGTATTGGCTGTGCCATTGCAATCGAAGTTTTGAAACGTTTGAAAGATGAACAGCATCCAAACGTCGTTTATGGTGTTGGAACGATTCAAGAAGAAATCGGTCTACGCGGTGCGAAAACAAGTGCACATGCGATCAAGCCGGACATCGGTTTTGGTGTGGACGTCGGTATCGCTGGAGACATGCCAGGAGTTTCTGATAAAGATGCTGCAGCAAAAATGGGTGAGGGGCCACAAATTATTTTATATGATGCATCCATGGTTTCTCATAAAGGCGTACGTGACTTCGTTGTTGAAACTGCAGAAGAAAACGACATTCCATTCCAATATGATTCCATGGCAGGTGGCGGTACGGACTCAGGTTCAATCCATTTGACTGCGAATGGTGTTCCTTCGTTGTCCATTACTGTACCAACGCGCTATATCCATTCCCATGCAGCAATGCTTCATTACGATGATTTTGATAACCTTGTGAAGCTACTCGTTGCGGTCATCAAGAAGATGGACCGTGAAACAGTTGAAAAATTGACATTTAACTAAATTAAAATAGAGCAATCCTTATCTTAAGGATTGCTCTTTTATTTACCATTGAGGTAGTAGAATGAGTGTTTTCACATTAATGTTAAAGCTTCGAAAATTAATGTTGAAGATCAGTGATTTAATGTTGATGATTTGAAAATTAATGTTGAAGCCATGCGAATTAACATTGAAGCTTCATGAAGTAATGTTGAAGCTGGATAAATGAATGTTGAAGTTCGTTATAAGAACGTTGAAGCTCGTCAAATAAATGTAAGAGTCGCTAATATTAATGCTGAGTTTCGCGTCATTAATATTGGAGCTTCCTCTCAATAGCTATCCTTAAAGCTGATTCGTTTCTTGCTCTAAAATATCCAATACATACTTCTTGTCCTTTTCGTTGGAGCCTTGCCAAAGCATTTCAAAAAGCACACCAAGACCTGGCAGCATTTTCTCTTCACCGCTTTCGACAGCATCTACAATTGTTGCTTCAAGCTGTTCCTCATTATTGCCTGCAATATTGTTTTTAATTGCTTTACGTAAATTTAAATCCATAAGCTCACCTCATAATTGAATTTTGTTGTAGTTTGGCCAAAAGACTTTTAAACTATGTATAGGAAATGTGTGAGGTGTATAAAACATGATTGAGTCGAAACAAAATCAACGTGTCAAAGCATGGAAAAAATTAAGTCAGAAAAAACATCGTGATCGGGAAGGTCTCTTTTTAGTGGAAGGCTGGCACTTAGTCGAAGAAGCGATAAAAAGTGATTGGACGATCGATACATTAATTGTGGAAGAAGGCATAGATGTTTTTGATGAGTGGAACACTTTACCGATTGAGTTGGTGAGCTCACCAGTTATGAAGGAGATATCTCAAACAGAAACACCACAAGGTATCGCAGCAGTCGTTCGCCAAAAAGAATGGAAGGTCAATCAACCTCAACGTGTGTTAATGCTCGATCAAATACAAGATCCAGGCAATGTAGGTACAATCATTCGAAGCGGTTTGGCTTTCGGTGTGGAGGCCATTATTTTAGGCAAGGGTACCGTTGATTTATATAATGAGAAAGTCGTTCGTGCGACACAAGGTGCACTGTTTCATTTGCCTGTCCTTCAATCCGACTTAGGTGAATGGCTAAACAAGCGAGAAATCGCTGTTTATGGAACAGCCTTAGACGAGCAAGCGAAAGCGTTACCTGAGATTAAACCGCCTGAAGCGTTCGCGATTATTTTAGGAAATGAAGGGATGGGCGTGCAATCATCATTACTTGAACGATGTGATGAGACCATTTATATTCCACAAGAATCAAAGGCGGAGTCTCTTAATGTTGGGATTGCTGCCAGTGTGATTTTATATCATTTTCGATATGTCACTTGATATAATAATGAAAATTATCTATAATAATTGGAGATTAAATCGTTATAAAAGCGTTGAAGGAGCCAAGTAGGCAATACCCGATCATCGATTGAAAGGGATGGAGTATCCTGGACTGAAAATACTCCAATCGATGGGATTGTACGAATTTCACTCTGGAGCTGACACAGAGGTGTCCGGGTCCTTGATCCGTTATTCAATGAAGTGGGTTTGCATTAAGATGAAGCAAATCAACGAGGGTGGTAACACGGAAATCAACTCGTCCCTTATTTACAGGGAGGAGTTTTTTTATTTTGCTTGAGGAAAGCGATTGTTGACTAAAAGGAGGATATAAATGAAAGAGCGTCTACAGAGCATTAAACAAGAAGCGATAACTGAAATTGAAGCGGCCGATACGCAAAAATCTTTGCAAGACGTCCGTGTTCAGTTTTTAGGTAAAAAAGGAAAAATTACAGAAGTTCTCAAAGGGATGGGGAAATTATCGAAAGAGGAGCGTCCTGTTATTGGCCAGCTCGCCAATGAAGTGCGTGATCAGATTACCGAATCGATCGAGGAAAAAGCGGCTTTACTGGAAAAACAAGCGATTGAAGAGCAACTGAAAGCAGAGACGATTGATGTCACACTTCCAGGTCGACCGACACATACTGGTGGACCTCATATACTTATGAAAACTATTCGCGACATTGAAGATTTATTTATCGGTATGGGATATGAAGTAGCAGAAGGACCGGAAGTTGAAACGGATTATTATAACTTTGAAGCGTTAAACTTACCAAAAGGTCATCCAGCTCGTGATATGCAGGATTCGCTTTATATTACAGAAGAGCTGTTGATGCGTACACATACTTCGCCGGTTCAAGCGCGGACATTGAACGCACATGAAGGAAGAGGGCCCGTTAAAATTATTTGTCCTGGAAAAGTGTATCGCCGTGATACGGATGATGCGACACACTCCCACCAGTTCACGCAAATCGAGGGACTCTATGTGGATGAACATATTACGATGAGTGATTTAAAAGGAACATTGAATGTACTTGCAAAACATTTATTTGGTGAAGATCGTGAAATTCGTCTGCGTCCGAGTTTCTTCCCGTTCACTGAACCATCCGTTGAAATGGACATCTCTTGTAAAGTTTGTAACGGAGACGGATGTTCCGTTTGTAAACATACTGGCTGGATTGAAATTTTAGGTGCAGGACTCGTCCACCCAAATGTTTTGGAAATGGCTGGTTTTGACTCCAAAAAATATACCGGCTTCGCATTTGGAATGGGGCCAGAACGAATCGCGATGTTAAAGTACGGCATTGAAGACATTCGTCATTTCTATACGAACGACGTCAGATTCTTGAAGCAATTTCACCAGGTATAAGGGGGTATGAACGATGTTAGTTTCAATTAATTGGTTAAAAGAATATGTGGATATCGAAGGCATTCCAACAGGAGAATTAGCTGAAGCCATTACAAAAACAGGCGTCGAAGTAGACGGCATCCACGGTCCGATTTTGAATGATGATAAAATTGTTGTCGGATATGTTGAAGCGTGTGAACAACACCCAAATGCCGACAAGTTGAACCTGTGTCAGGTGAACGTTGGTGAAGAAGAACTCGCGCAAATTGTTTGCGGTGCACCGAATGTTGCGCAAGGACAGTATGTTGTTGTCGCTCGACCTGGCGCAAGACTCCCAGGCGGGTTGAAAATTAAAAAAGCGAAACTGCGCGGTGAAGCATCAGAAGGAATGATTTGCTCATTGCAAGAATTAGGTGTCGATGAAAAATTCGTTCCCGATCATCAAAAAGACGGTATTTTTGTATTTGATGAAGAGGTACAAATCGGTGAACCGGCTTGTCCGTTACTCAATCTAAACGACCAAGTACTAGAGCTCGATCTAACACCAAACCGGGCGGACTGCCTAAACATGGTCGGGATGGCTTATGAAGTCGCTGCTATTTATAATAAAGAACTTCAATTGCCGTCACCGGCTGTTACGAAAGCTGATGAGTCGTCCAAAGATTACATCGCTGTTCGTATAGAGAACAAAGAAATGAATCCGTATTACGGTGCGTGGATTATCAAGGATTTAGAAGTGAAATCGTCTCCATTATGGTTGCGTAATCGCTTGATCAGTGCAGGCATTCGCCCGATCAATAATTTAGTTGACATCACGAACTATGTTTTGTTGGAATACGGTCAGCCGCTTCACGCTTTCGATTACGACCGTTTTGGTAGTAAAGAAGTTGTCACTCGTCCAGCTCATGAAGGTGAAACGATGACGACACTTGACGGAAAAGAGCGGACACTCCAACCAGAACACCTACTCATTACAAACGGCGAAAAGCCTCATGCATTGGCTGGTGTAATGGGCGGTCAAGATTCCGAAGTTCAAGATGATACAACGACTATTCTTTTAGAGGCTGCTTATTTCGATCCGAGAACCGTTCGCAAAGCATCGAGCCAACACAATTTACGAAGTGAAGCGAGCGCACGTTTTGAAAAAGGAGTCGACCTTGCACGTGTGAAAGAAGCAGCAATGCGTGCAGCTGAATTATACGAAGAGTTAGCAGGCGGAACAATTTTAGGTGAAATGGTTGAGGAAGGTTCAACGGATCGTGAACCAGTACAAATCACCTTTGAACGTCATGAAATTAATGAGCGTATAGGGACGGAATTATCCATTGATCAAATGAATGATATTCTCGAACGTTTGCGCTTGCCATATGAACAGCAAGGTGAGCAATATACTGTTACGCCACCATCCCGAAGAAATGACCTTCGTATTCTCGAAGATATGGTTGAAGAGTTTGCTCGTTTATACGGTTACGACCATATTCCTTATACATTGCCAACAGGTCAATCAAATAAAGGTGGCTTAACGAAACGTCAACGATTAACTCGTGAAGTACATGCTTATTTACAAAAAACAGGATTAAACGAGGCATTGACGTATTCACTGACGACAGAAGAAAAATCAAAGCATTTTGTCAGTCCGGAAATTCAAACCGATCAAGAGGCCGTGAAATTAATGATGCCAATGACCGATTTGCATAGTCATTTGCGATTAAGTGCCATACCTGAATTGCTTTCGAGCCTTCAATATAATGTGGCAAGAAACCAATATAATCTCGGGTTTTATGAACTCGGATCTGTTTATTTACCGAATGCAGGCGAGGATGTACTGCCAAAAGAAGAGCTTCGCGTTGCTGCTGCAATTACGGGGATTTGGGAGAATCATCCGTGGCAAGGAGAAAAGAAACCGGTTGACTTCTTCGTGCTAAAAGGAATTTTAGAAGGTCTTTTCGAACACTTCCTGAAAAGCCCAGTAGACTTTGAAAAAGCGAGCTTAGCTGGCTTGCATCCCGGTCGGACAGCATTATTGAAAATCGATGGAGAAACGATTGGCTATATCGGACAGTTACACCCAACGGTTCAAAAAGATCATGACTTGGATGAAACTTACGTATTTGATGTGAACTTAAAAAAAGTGTTTGATTATGTTGACAAAACACCGGATTATGAGGCAATCACTAAATATCCAGCTGTTTCACAAGACCTGGCTTTCGTTGTGAATGCCGAGATTGCGGCAAAAGAAATCGAAGCCACCATTTATGAACAGGGACAGCCGTATTTGAAAGACATTCGAATTTTCGATGTGTACCAAGGTGAGCATATGGAAGAAGGTAAAAAATCCATTGCATTTAACCTAACCTTCCAAAACAATGAACGAACGTTGAAAGATGAAGAGGTTGATGAGGCGAGAGAACGAATCATCGAAAAGGTAAAAGAGGCATTTAGCGCAGAATTTCGTGGTTAAAAAAGATGCACTTCAGACAATAAAAGTCTGGAGTGCATTTTTGAGTGAAATCTTCACTTATGAACGTAGACGCCCAACAAACGAGTCTACACATTCCACCTTCAAAGAAAAGACACTCAACATTCGTCCATTAAATCAAATCTCGCGTAATACTCAATTAAATAATGAAAATAATCTTCTTTTCTCCTTGTAAAAATCAACCTTTTTAAACATCATCCAGTAGATACATGTAAAAAGGATATATAGCATACCAACAACCGCTCCTAATAATCTAGGATCAGCAAATTCCAAAAATAGGCCACCAACTGCCATCATAATCCCTAATGTTACATTAGTAATCATTTCGGTCAAACCGAAGAACGTACCTTGTTTGTGTCTTGGTACGGATTTCATAATCAAGGTATTCAAGCCGATATCGCTGATTCCACCGGTGAATGTTATGAAGATCACCGTCAATAGTGCAGTTAGAAAAGATGGGGCTAAACTGAGAAAAATATGCCCGAGACCCTCGAATGCAATAAATAAAATGATGACGAAAACTAATCTTTTCTTGATGAAGTTTGATGAAAATGAACTCAAAATAAATCCAATTCCTAGACAAGCATAGATCAATCCAACGCCAAGGTCGGCCATTGAAAACACATCAAGTGCATAAATGCTCATTAATACATTATCGACTCCATTGGCAATCGGCATCGTAAACGAAATAATGATAAAAATAATGAGCAGCTTGGATTTGAAAAACATTCGATAAGAGCTACGAGGTATTCTCTCTGTTTGATGCGAAATTTCCACGTTTGGCTCCTGAACGTTTGCCAGAAAGAAAATCGACACGAGAAAACAAAGTGCATTCATTAGAAAAGCTGAATTCATCCCAAACAGGAAAGAAATTAATCCTCCTAATGATGAACCGATGACTAAGACAAGACCCATGCTGATTTGCTCAATCGAATTGATATGAACCAAATGTCCCTGCTGAACGAGTGCAGGGATGGTAGCTTTTCGGGTAGGTGCGTAAATCGCCTCGCCAAGCGCTAATCCAAATGAACTGACATACACAATCCATAATTGTTCCGCACTTTCGGCAAATAGTAGAGTCAGCACAATCGGTACCCTGATTGTTTCAACGAATAGTAGGATTGACCTTTTGGAAAAGCGATCCGCCAACATTCCACCAATAGGGGCCATGATCAAAAAGGGAATGAGTCGTACGAAAAAGAGGAGACCTAAGGCGAATCCCGATTGGGTATATTGGTAAATTAATGCTAACAAGGCAACCTGTGTGAACCGATTACCCATTCCATTGAATAGATTAGAGAAAAACAATAATTGATAATTCTTTTCCATTTTCCAAACACGCCAATTTTTCATACCGAAAACCTCATTTTGAAAACATCTAATTTTATATCTATCTAATTAGTTTCCGAAAAATAAAGCTGATTTAAATCAGCCATAATTCACGTGGATTCAACTCATAATTTCCATTTTCCCGTGACATAAAGTGGTGCATAATCATTTCTCTTCGAATGGTTGCAAAGTCGTCATGAAATTGTTTAATGTATTCGTTGATTTCTTTCTCTGGATATACCTTGCCGGGTTCCAGCCCCTCAACCATATGTTCCAAGATAATCAAACGTTTTTTCAACTGGGCAGGAATAGATCGTAATTTACCTTCTGAATCCTTGAAGTTATTGAGAATCTTATATTTTTCTTCGTCACTCACTTCTAATTCATTGTTCATTTCATCATCTCCTAATTTCATGATGGCACTGGCCAATCGGTTTAATTTATCTTCGTTCAAATGAAAATAGATTGTATTTTTATCACGTCGTTGATAGACGATATCGATTTCTTTCAACTTGGTTAAATGGTGTGAAATGGTTGGTGGAGTCAATCCCAATTTCCCTGCAATGGCTTGCCCATGTAGCGGACTATTCTTTAATAAGGCAATAATCCGTAGACGAGTCTTATCACCAACGGCTTTGTGAAAACGGACAATCCGGTTCAGTTGCATATAAACACCTCTTAATTAGATAGATAACTAATTAGATTATAGTCGAATTAGTTAGTGATAGCAATCTTTTTTTTAGATTCATGAAAAAGAAGTTGAACAGAACGTCTATTCAACTTCTCCCATCATTAAATCAATCTTGACATATAATACGCATCCACGTATCGACCGTTAATCAACAAAGAATTTCTTTTTGTTCCTTCAATTTCAAAGCCCATCTTCTTATAGAGAGAAACACTTGCTATATTCTCTTTGACAACCGTCAGTTCCAATCGATGAATATCACGATCTCTTGCCCAGTCTTCCATTTCCTTAAATAATAAACGACCAATACCTAGGCCACGGTGATTTGAATGAATCCCGATGACAATATAGGCGCTATGTTTATTCCGTTTTGCTTTACCACCGAATACCATTAAATTTCTAAGTAGATCTTGCTCTTTTTCAGCAACCAAAATGGTTGAATGGTCATCTAATTGTCTAATCATATTTCGCTGTTGATCAATGGAAACCTTTCTTTCTCCCGGTTCCAAAAGCATATATCTCGAGTGATCCTCGACTGCTTTGATCAAATGAATAAGTGCTTCTGCATCATTTTTTTGAACTTCACGTACATCCAATGAAAATCCCCCTACAAAAGCTTTTTACCCTTCTGTGTGTTGGCAAAATGCGTTTTGGCGATTTGATCTAAATATCCGGTACCTTTTTGCTTGATCAATCGGGCAATTTGCTTGTCGACAATGTTGGAAGCACCTTTTTGAATCGAAAATCCAACCTTTTCAGATATACGATCGATCTCTTGTAAAAAGCGATAGCGAGCTAGCATGGAAGCTGCAGCTACTGGCGTCGAATAACTCTCTGCTTTTGTCATGAATGTCAAATCATCAAATGATTGCTCACCTGTTTCTCGTACGGCTTTATGAAAGGTAGATGGTTCACAAAACTGATCGACAACGGTTCCTTCAAAAGATGAATTGCCTAATTTCTTTCGGACGTTTTGTATCGCATGGTGGTGCATCCAAGCTTTCATTTTCACTTGAGACCAGCCTTTGGATTTCAATTGGTTATACCTCGGATTATCGAGAACAACGGAACTAAAAACAATATCGGTTAATAAGACGTCTTTCATGACCGATCGAATGGTGTCATCGGATAAGGTTTTGGAATCGCGGACGCCTAGTTCTCTTAACAGCTCTTGTTGTTTTTTGGTAGCGAAAACGCAAGCGACAGTAATGGGACCGAAATAATCGCCTGTTCCTGCCTCATCAGATCCCATATGTGAATCGTTTAAAAAAGCGGGAAGACTTCGATTTGTCTTATTCTTTTTCTTTTTGTCATTGGTTTCAGCTTTTCCCCAACGGCTCGCTTCTTTCTCAGCTTCATTCCCCTGAAATACCACTTTTCCAGACTGATACGCCGTGATGGTGCATCCGTTCACCTTTGCCGAAAAATGTGCGTGAGGGGGTGTTTTTGGAAGAATATTCGACTGGTATGTATTTTGCATCTGTTGAATGATTGATTGGTTTACTTTTACTACAGCGTGTGCCATGAAAATAGAACTCCTTTATGGATTAGCATATTTTCTCCTAGTATATCACGCGATACTCACATTCGCAGGAAGTAAATGTACTTTCCAAGCGATATGTAAACGTGTTACTATATGGAGTAGAATAACGCGGGAGGAGGCTACTGAATGGATGGTTCTAATCAAACGAAATTAACAGTGGAAATTCACAAGAAAAAATATACCATTGTTGGCCAAGAATCCTCAGAACATATCAAAATGGTAGCAAGCTTGGTTGACCAAAAAATGGATGAAATTCAATACGCAAAGCCTTCATTGGATACATCCCAATTAGCTGTATTAACAGCTTTGAATACGATGAATGATTACTTGAAACTCAAACAAGAACATAACGAACTATTGAACCGAGTGAATCGTGGAAATAGACGGAAAGAGGATCAAAGGTAACATGTTGGATATTTTATTATTGATTTTATTGATTTTTGGTTTTTTAATTGGTTTAAAACGCGGGCTCGTCATGCAAGTCCTTCACATTGTCGGTTTTATCGTTGCATTTATCGTCTCTGTTTTATATTACAAACAGTTAGCTGGCAAAATCGAATTATGGATTCCATATCCGGATTTTTCTACAGACCAATTTTGGGGTGCATTGTTAAACTCTACAATACTAGAAAACTCATTCTATAATGGGTTAGCTTTTTTCGCGATATTTGTCTTAGTGAAGATCGTCATGCAAATCATTGCGAACTTACTGGATTTTGTAGCCAACCTACCGATTTTACATAGTGTGAATAATCTATTGGGTGCCATACTAGGATTTATTGAGATGTATCTAATATTATTCGTGATCTTATTCATTTTGTCGCTCGTTTCGGTAGAGATGATTCAAAATCTCATACAAAACTCCGTAATTGCCGGATTTATGATTGAACATACACCTGTTTTGACTGAGCAATTGAAAGAACGAATATTTCCTGAATGAACGAATGAAGAGGTTCACTCAATGCGAGTTGGCCTCTTTTCTTTTCAGTCATTGAATGAATAATTGCTGAGTAGGAGTGCTCTATATGGATAAAAAGAAAGTCATTAAACATTTGGAAACGATTGCTATTTATTTGGAATTAAAAGGTGAAAATCCATTTAAAATATCTGCTTATCGGAAAGCTGCACAAGCATTGGAACGTAGTGAACATTCATTGGATGAGATTGACGATTTTTCAAAAATGGATGGTATCGGTAAAGGTACCAATGCGGTAATCATGGAATTCATCGAAACAGGTGAAACGGAAACGCTGAATGAATTGAAAGAAGAAGTGCCTGAAGGCCTGATCCCATTATTAGAACTACAAGGGTTAGGTGGAAAAAAGCTGGCAAAGCTCTATAAAGAACTCGGTGTAGTTGATGCAGTGACATTACGTAAAGCTTGTGAAAATGGTGAAGTAGAAAAGTTAAGTGGGTTTGGAAAAAAATCCGTTGAAAAAATAGTACAAGCATTAGACGATATCGGTAAACGTCCAGAGCGTTTACCTCTTTCTGATGTTTTAGTATTACCACAACTGATTGAAGACGAGTTGGAAAAAATAGACGGCATTGAACAATACTCAATAGCGGGCAGTATGAGACGTCTCCGTGAAACGATAAAAGATTTGGATTATATTATCGCAACGACGAATCCAAAGCAAGTAGCTGACACGTTGGTTCAGTTACCGATGGCAAAAGAAATTGTTGCACATGGAGAAACGAAGGTGACGGTAATAATAGAATCAAGATGGGATGTTTCAGTTGATTTTCGTCTCGTAGCACCGAATGAGTATTACACAACACTCCATCATTTCACTGGGTCCAAAGATCATAATGTGGAAATGAGAAGATTAGCAAAGCAAAAAGGCTTGAAAATCAGTGAATATGGAGTCGAGGAAGAAGAGACTGGAAAGATTCATACATTTGATTCGGAACGAGCATTTTTTGAGTTTTTGGATGTCCCTTATTTACCACCAGAAGTACGTGAAACAGGTGAAGAAGTTTCTGTAAATCAATCTCCGAAATTGATTGAATTGGATGATGTAAAAGGCGACTTACACATGCACACGACTTGGAGCGATGGCGCACAATCGATCGAAGAAATGGTCAAGAAGAATATCGAAAAAGGCTATCAATTTATAGCCATTACAGACCACTCAAAGTTTTTGCGTGTAGCAGATGGATTAGATGAAGAGCGACTTCGTCAACAGCGCGAAAAAATTGAAGAAGTCCAAGAGAAATATCCAGAGATTAAGATATTTTGTGGTGTAGAGATGGATATTTTGCCAGATGGAATGTTGGATTTTACAGACGAGTTTTTAAAAGAAATGGATTTTGTCATCGCATCGATTCATTCAAGTTTTAATCAAACAGAAGAACAAATTATGAAGCGGATGCGGACCGCTATGGAAAGTCCATATGTGGATATGATTGCTCACCCGACTGGACGATTGATTGGACGACGTGAAGGCTATGCATTAGACATCAATACGTTCATTGACTGGGCCGTCGAAACTAATACGATTATCGAACTGAATGCGAACCCAAACCGATTGGACTTACATTGGACGGAACTTCGAAAAGCACAAGAAAAAGGTGCACGGATTGCGATCAACACAGATGCACATAGCTATCAAATGCTCGATGATATGGCAATTGGTGTGAAGGCTGCTCGAAAAGGGTGGATCGAAAAACATACAGTAGTCAATACATGGACCCCAGAGGAGTTACAATCATTTTTGAAAATGAAAAAAGGTGAAGCGTAATGGATCAAAAAATAATGAAACAACTTGAATTCCCAAAATTGATCAAGCAAATCGTGGATCATGCGGAAACAAATCGCGGAAAAGAAGCGGCTGCAAAGTTAATGCCTTCAGCTGATTTTGAAGAAGTCATTCGATGGCAAAACGAAACGGATGAAGCGGTTCAAGTTTTACGAACACAAGGGCATATGCCATTAGGTGGTATTCATGACCTTCGTGGAAGTACAAAACGTGCTAAAATCGGTGGAATGTTGAGTGCGACAGAACTGCTCGAGATTTCGGATACATTGCGCGGGAGTAAACGGGTGAAAATATTTGTTCAAGATATAGAAGAAGTGGATACGCCGGTTCTAATCAATTTAGTTGAACAAATTGAACCGCTTAGTAACCTCGAGAAAGAGATTCATATGTGCATCGATCAAGATGGCAAAGTGATCGATAGTGCTTCGCAAACCCTAAGAAGAATACGTAGCCAAATCCGCTCGTCGGAGAGCAGTATACGTGACCGACTGGAAGGGTATACCCGAACTTCTAGCAGTAAGTTATCAGATGCCATTGTCACGATTAGAAATGATCGCTACGTTCTTCCAGTTAAATCCGAACATCGAGGAAGTTTTGGTGGCATTGTTCACGATTCATCCTCCTCCGGTCAGACGCTATTTATCGAACCACAAGCGGTCGTTGAGTTAAATAATAAGTTGCAAGCTTCAAAGGTGGAAGAACAACAAGAGATTGAACGGATTTTGACTCGGTTAACGGAATTAGTTCAGCAAGACGCGGAACCGTTAGAGCATAATGGGGATATTTTACAAAAAATTGATTTCTTATTTGCTAAAGCGAAGTATGCTCAGCAAATTCGTGCAGCAAAACCTGAAATGAACCATGACGGTTACATTAAAATGGTCCAAGCTCGACATCCACTCATTCCTGAAAATAAAGTGGTCAGTAATGATATCGAAATCGGAAAAGACTATCGTGCAATATTAATTACTGGTCCAAATACGGGCGGTAAGACAGTTACATTAAAACTGGTAGGATTATGTACATTAATGGCCCAATCGGGTTTGCAAGTCCCTGCGCTTGATGGCTGTCAGCTTGCTGTATTTGACCACGTGTTTGCGGATATAGGTGATGAGCAATCCATTGAGCAAAATTTAAGTACGTTTTCCAGTCATATGACGAATATCGCATCCATTATTGAGCGGTTTAATTCGAATTCGTTGGTCCTGTTCGATGAGCTCGGTGCAGGTACAGACCCTCAAGAAGGTGCAGGTCTTGCCATGTCCATTTTGGACTATGTCGTCAACTTTAACGCCAGAGTCATTGCGACAACCCATTATCCGGAACTAAAAGCATACGGATATAATCGAGAGCAAGTCATCAATGCTTCCGTTGAATTTGACGTGGAGACATTACAACCTACCTATCGATTACTGATCGGTGTACCGGGTCGAAGTAATGCTTTTGAGATTTCTGGAAGAATCGGTTTGAAGCCAGAAATTATCGAACAAGCAAAAACGATGATTCACGAGGATAGCCGATCTGTAGAAAATATGATTGCTTCATTGGAGACGTCCAGAAAGCAAGCTGAGAAAGACTTTGAAGAAGCGGAAGAAATTTTACAAGAATCCGAGAGACTACGTGAAGAATTGAAACGGGAATATGACCGCTACTTAGCAAAGAAAGAGGATTACCAAGAAGCGGCTAAGAAAAAGGCCCAGAAGATTGTTGATCAGGCAGAACAAGAAGCGGAATCAATTTTACAAGAACTTCGACAAATGAAAAGTTCAGCAGAAATCAAAGAACACCAATTAATTGACGCCCGGAAGAAAATTTCGGACCAAAAAGAAGCTTTACAAGAGACCGATCAAAAACAACAGATGGAGACAACAGACCAACCAGACGTATTTGAATCAGGCGACGAAGTTCATGTATCTTCCTTCAACCAAAAAGGTCATATTGTCTCTCAATTGAATGACAATGAGTATGAAGTTCAGCTCGGAATTATGAAAATGAAGGTACCAAAAAAACAATTACAGCTCATTAAACGAAAAGAAAAAGAGCAAAAGACGACGCCAATGGCTACTGTTCGCGGGAGACAAAGTCACGTGAAGACAGAATTGGATTTAAGAGGTGAAAGATACGAGGATGCCCTACATCGGTTGGAAAAATATCTAGATGATGCCCTATTGGCAGGATACCATCAAGTATCAATTATTCATGGAAAAGGGACCGGAGCGTTAATGAAGGGTGTCCATGCATTCGCTCGAAATCATCGGTCAATCAAAAGCTATCATTTAGGTCATCCAAATGAAGGTGGAAGTGGTGTGACAATCCTTTCGCTTAAATAGAACAACAAGGAGATTAGACATGGAAACATTAGCAAAAGTGTTAGTTGTTGTGGCGGTTTTGTTTATGATTATCGGGGTTGTATTTATGGTGATGAATTGATGAATCAATGACGTCCAGGCTAATGGGCGTCATTTTTTAATCGTTCAAGAAATATAGGGCTTATATTTAGTAAAATTGAAGCAATCGTTAATAGCCATAGCACACTTTCCATACCTGAGACTACATCCGATAAAGCTGCCCAATCTTCCGCTTTTACCCATTGAGCTACAAGGCTGTATTCTGAACATAAAGTAAATGCTGTAAATGATAATCCAATTGCCATAGCAAGCTTATAATCTCTTCCAGCTATGTACATATAGATATTTATAAGTGTAGCTACTACAGCAATAAGACCTAATATAATCCACATAACAATACCTACTTTCAAATGAAATCTTCATTTCTAGAATTTTCTTATTATTACATTATCATAACCTTTTGGATTTAGAAACATGCTAAAAGTTAATCCACCGGAACCGCACTATTGTATAAGCATTTTTCTACTAGGAGCATTTACATATAGGTTATTTAAATAAGAACAGATGAATATTCATTCACTTATTTTCAGACAATTTTAAATTCTATTTTAAATTTCCGGAAATAATGTATATAATAAAGGTAAGATGAAAAATAAGGAGGAATCATTTATGGGGGTAGACGTAGTGAAACCATGGTTTAAACATTATCCAGAACAAGTTTCACCAACGATGGAATACGACAAAAGACCACTTCATGAATATTTGGAAGAATCTGCGAGTCGTTTTCCTGATAAAATTGCCGTTCATTTTATGGGGACAGAATTATCGTTTCAAGAAGTTTACGATTCAGCAAGAAAATTCGCATCCTATTTACAATCATTAGGGTTAGAGAAGGATGATCGAGTTGCTATCATGCTTCCGAATACACCGCAAGCAGTAATTGCTTATTATGGTGCATTGCTTGGTGGAGCAACTGTTGTGCAAACAAACCCATTGTACACAGAACGTGAATTAGAATATCAAATGAAGGACTCTGGCGCGAAATTTATCGTTTGTTTAGATATTTTGTTGCCGAGAACAACGACTGTGAAGCCAGAAACAGATATCGAACACATTATTGTAACCGGTATCAAGGATTATTTACCATTTCCGAAAAACTTAATTTATCCATTCATTCAAAAACGTGAATACAATATGGTAGTTAAACCTGAGCATTCAGGTGATACGCATGTTTGGACAAAAGTAATGGATGATTCCACGACGGATTATACACCTGTTGAGATTGACCCTGTGGAAGACTTGGCTTTGTTACAATACACTGGTGGAACGACGGGTTATCCTAAAGGGGTAATGCTTACACACTACAATTTAGTATCCAACACACAAATGTGTTCGAACTGGTTATATAAAACGGAGTATGCGAAAGAAAGCATTCTTGGAATTTTGCCGTTTTTCCACGTTTATGGGATGACGACTGTAATGAACTTATCGATCATGATGGCTCAGAAAATGATACTTATCCCGAAATTTGATGTCGATACTGTGTTGAAAACCATCCAAAAAGAGCGACCAACGATGTTCCCGGGTGCCCCGACAATTTATATTGGACTTCTCAATCATCCAAAGTTGAACAAGTATGATCTTTCTTCTGTTGAAGCGTGCATTAGTGGTTCAGCTCCATTACCAAGTGAGGTTCAACAACGATTCGAAAAGGTTACGGGTGGTCGATTAGTTGAAGGATATGGACTAACAGAGACCTCTCCTGTGACACATGCCAATTTAGTTTGGGAAAATAGACGCTCAGGAACTATTGGTATACCTTGGCCAGATACGGATTCCAAAATTGTCAATGCTGAAACAATGGAAGAAATGCCAGTAGGAGAAGTCGGAGAAATAGCTGTAAAAGGACCACAAGTTATGAAAGGCTATTGGAATCGGGAAGAGGATACAGCGAAGACTTTAAAAGATGGCTGGCTCCTTACAGGTGATATGGGTAAAATGGATGAGGATGGATATTTCTATGTCGTCGATCGAAAAAAGGATATGATTATTGCAGGTGGATTTAATATTTATCCAAGAGAAGTGGAAGAAGTTCTTTATGAGCATGAAGCTATTCAAGAAGCGGTAGTAGCTGGAGTACCAGATCCTTATCGTGGAGAAACTGTTAAAGCATATATTGTATTGAAAGATGGATATGATGTGTCAGAGAAGGAATTAAATACGTTTTGTCGTGAAAATCTCGCGGCCTTCAAAGTTCCTAGAATGTACGAATTCCGTACAGAATTACCTAAAACAGCTGTCGGAAAAATCTTACGACGTAAGTTAGTCGATGAGGAAAGAGAAAAATTAAACTAATTGTTTGAAAATGTCGCATCGTAGTTGACAGCAATACGATTTATTTATATGATTAAAGGTGAATGACCATTCATTCATTCTAGGGAGTCAGAATTTATGAAGAGTGAAAAACCAAAATACAATCAAATATTAGATGCGGCGGTGGAAGTCATTGCAGAAAATGGCTACCACCGTTCCCAAGTATCAAAAATCGCTAAAAAAGCTGGGGTAGCCGATGGAACCATCTATCTTTATTTCAAAAATAAAGAAGATCTACTCATCTCTTTATTTCAAGAGAAAATGGGTAACTTCATTGAGCGGATCCGTAAAGCGACTGAAAATGATGAGGGAGCAGATGAAAAACTATTTGCATTAATTGATACGCATTTTCGACAACTATCAGAAGATCCTCATCTAGCCGTCGTTACCCAATTGGAATTAAGACAATCCGATAAACGATTACGCGCGCAAATTAATGATGTGCTGAAAGGCTATCTACACATTATTGACTCAATTATCAAAAGTGGAGTGGAAGAAAAAATATTCCACAATCATCTGAATATTAAGTTGGTTCGACAGATGATTTTTGGTATGCTTGATGAGGTAGTGACCAATTGGGTGATGCAGGATCAACGCTACGATTTGAAAAAACAGGCAAAGGATGTACATTTCCTTATTTCCAACGGCTTAAAAAAACATACGTAAAGGGGTTGAGTAAATGGATGCACTCTCTTTAACGAAAAAAGAAAATATTGCAACCGTTACCATTCAAAGTCCACCAGCTAATGCATTATCGTCCCAGATTTTAAAAGATTTAGCGACTGCGCTGGATGATGTCGAAAATGATTCCACGATCAAAACGGTAGTCATTCAAGGCGAAGGCAAGTTTTTCTCAGCCGGTGCAGACATTAAAGAATTTACATCCTTACAAAATGCCGACGATTACGAGGATCTTTCCAGTCAAGGTCAAAATTTATTCCGGAGAATTGAAAAATTTAAGATTCCGGTCATTGCATCAATCCACGGAGCTGCCTTGGGAGGCGGACTCGAACTGGCGATGTCCTGCCACGTTCGCATTGTCACCAAGAGTGCTAAACTCGGGTTGCCAGAGTTGAATCTTGGCATTATACCAGGCTTTGCGGGGACACAACGTTTGCCGCAGCATGTAGGTATGGCCAAAGCTTATGAAATGATTTTAAGTGGAGAGCCAATCTCTGGCGAAGAAGCTGCAACATTAGGTCTCGCAAATCATGCTGTGTATGAGGATTCATTAGAAGAATTTTCTATGAATCTAGCAAAAAAATTCGCAACAAAAAGTGGCCCTTCGATCAATGCTGTTATGAAGTTAGTACCATTCACTCAGACTTCTCAGTTTAAAGAAGGTGTGAAACGAGAGGCAGAAGAGTTTGGCAAAGTGTTTGGTAATGAAGATGCAAAAGAAGGAATTCAAGCTTTCATCGAAAAGAGAAAACCAAATTTCAAAGACCAGTAGAATGAAGGAGGTAATCCAATGAACATTTATGTTCTGATGAAAAAAACATTTGATACAGAAGAAAAAATTCAAATCAATGGTGGAAAAATCGATACAGATGGTGCTGAGTTTATCATTAATCCATATGACGAGTATGCCATTGAAGAAGCAATTAAAGTCCGTGATGAACACGGCGGTGAAGTGACTGTTGTAACAATCGGTGACGAAGATTCTGAGTCACAGTTACGTACAGCGCTAGCCATGGGAGCAGATAAAGCTGTTCTAATTAACACAGAAGACGACATTGAAGAGGGCGACCAAGTCACGACTACAAGAATCTTGGAAGCATACTTTGAAGACAAAGAGGTCGATCTTATTCTAGCTGGTAACGTTGCGATTGATGAAGCGAGTGGTCAAGTAGGTCCACGATTAGCTGCTAAGCTAGATATTCCATATGTAACGACGATTACATCGCTTGAAATCGATGGAGATACTGTGAAAATTGACAAGGACGTAGAAGGTGACGTTGAAAAAGTGGAAACATCACTACCACTACTCGTTACTTGCCAACAAGGTTTGAACGAACCGCGTTACCCATCCTTACCGGGGATTATGAAAGCGAAGAAAAAACCGTTAGAAGAACTTGAAATCGACGATCTTGATTTAGATGAAGATGATGTTGAAGCGGCAACTGAAACTGTCGAAGTTTTCCTTCCACCTGAAAAAGAAGCAGGAAAAGTGTTAGAAGGAGAAACAGACGAGCAAGTAAAAGAGCTTATTTCTTTATTAAAAACTGAAGCAAAAGTACTTTAATCAACAGGTGCAGAAAGGAGAATAGCAATGGGGAAATATTTAGTAATTAGTGAAGTTCGAGACGGAGAGTTGCGTAACGTTTCATTTGAAAATATTGCAGCTGCTCGCCAAATCGATGAAAATAGTGAAGTTGTAGCAGCCGTTTTAGGCGACGGGGACCTTGAGTCTCTTGGACAGGAATTAATTCAATATGGTGCGGACCGAGCGGTTGTCGTGCAGCATGAAAACTTGAAAAACTATACTTCTGATGGATATGTACAAGCAGCAATGGCTGTCATCGAGCAAGAAGACCCAGACGGCATTGTTATGGGACATACCTCAGAAGGAAAAGACTTGTCACCACGAATTGCAAGTAAATTGGACAGTGGATTAATCTCTGATGTGACGGAAATCGAAGGAAGTGGAGATGATGTAAAATTCATCCGACCAATTTATTCAGGTAAAGCCTTCGAGAAAAAAGTCATTACAAATGGTAAGACATTCATTACCATTCGTCCGAATAACATTGCACCGCTTGAAAAAGACGAATCCCGCTCTGGTGATGTTCAAAAAGTAGAAGTAGATGTTCAAAACCTTCGCACGGTAATTAAAGAAGTCATTCGTAAGGCTTCTGAAGGTGTTGATTTGTCAGAGGCTAACATTATCGTTGCAGGTGGACGTGGTGTGAAAAGTGCAGAAGGATTCGATCCATTGTATGAATTAGCAGATGTATTAGGCGGAGCTGTAGGTGCTTCTCGTGGAGCAGCTGACGCTGGCTACTGTGACTATTCACTTCAAATTGGACAAACTGGTAAGGTTGTAACACCTGACCTGTACATCGCAGTCGGTATTTCAGGTGCAATCCAGCACTTAGCAGGAATGTCTAACTCAAAAGTTATCGTTGCGATTAACAAAGACCCTGAAGCTAATATCTTCAACGTTGCTGACTATGGTATTGTCGGAGATCTATTCGATGTCGTACCAGCATTGACGGAAGAAATTAAAGCGCTAAAAGGTTAATATTATTTAAAGTCAAAACCGGCTAATTCCTTTAGGGGAATATAGCCGGTTTTTTGATAGGAAAGCAACTCTTGGTCTTAAACGTGTCGTGCAAGCTGTCCGTCAAACGCGTCGAGCCGCCCGACAAATGCGCCGAGCCACCCGACAACCGCGTCAAGCCGCCCGACAAATGCGTCGAGCCGCCCGACAAAATAATCAAGCTTCCTAGCTTTTTAGGCTACTCTCCCAATCAGACTTCATTTTACTAATTCCAGTAAAAATAACTACTAGTCACCGTTTACACATGCACACAGACGACTTATAAACAAAGTATTGGAAGTAATGAATAACGCCATGATATACTTAGTTTGAATTTGAAATGTTAGGAGGAATAGAAAATGGCTATTGTAAATGCAACTGATCAAACATTTAACGAAGAAGTATCTGAAGGTACCGTGCTAGTAGACTTTTGGGCTACTTGGTGTGGTCCATGTAAAATGATCGCTCCTGTATTGGAAGAGTTAGACTCCGAAATGGGAGATGAGGTAAAAATCGTCAAACTTGATGTTGATGAAAACCAAGAAACAGCTCAAAAATTTGGTGTCATGAGTATTCCAACGTTGATTCTATTTAAAGACGGTGAGCAAGTAGATCAAGCACATGGTTACCAACCAAAAGATGCTTTAAAAGAATTCGTTACAAAAAATGCATAAATCATAGGGTAAGGGCTGACTCATTGAGTTAGCTCTTGCCTTTTTTAACATGCTTCCTCTAGGAACAAAGAAACTGATCGAGGTGTACATATATGCATAAAAATATTCAAGAAAAGTTAGCCGTCCTTCCAGATAAGCCGGGATGCTACTTAATGAAAAACAATAAAGATGAAGTCATTTACGTAGGGAAATCCAAACTACTTAAAAATCGTGTGCGCTCGTATTTTACCGGAGCACATGATTTGAAGACCCAGCGGCTTGTAAATGAAATCGTCGACTTTGAATATATCGTTACATCTTCTGAAATGGAAGCTTTGATTCTAGAGATGAACTTAGTAAAAAAGTATGACCCGAAGTATAACGTCATGCTAAAAGATGATAAGTCGTATCCATTTTTAAAAATTACAAATGAACAACACCCTCGATTGATCGTGACACGAAAAGTAAAGAAGGATAAAGGGAAATACTTTGGTCCCTACACAAACGTTTATGCAGCAAGAGAAACGAAAAAACTCTTAGACCGACTCTATCCACTCCGGAAATGTAATGTCATGCCAAAAAAAGTTTGTTTGTATTATCATATCAATCAATGTTTAGGTCCATGTGAATTACCGGTTAGTAAAGAAACAAACCAAGAAATTGTCCAAAAAATCACTACATTTTTGAATGGCGGCCATAAAGAAATTAAGCAAGAACTGAAAGAAAAAATGCATGCATTCTCTGAAAACCTGGACTTCGAAAAAGCGAAGGAATACCGTGATTTAATTGATCATATTGAATCGGTCATGGAAAAGCAGACGATGCAGTTAGGTGACTTAACGGAGAGAGATGTTTTTGGCTACGCATACGATAAAGGTTGGATGTGTATCCAAGTATTCTTTATTCGACAAGGGAAGTTAATCGAACGTGATGTTTCTTTATTTCCGTTTTATACAGATCCAGATGAAGCATTTACTAGTTATATTGCACGATTTTATTCCCATTCAAATCATATAAAACCGAAAGAAATTTATCTTCCGATTGGTACTGATGCCGATTTAATTGGTGAATATTTAGATGTCCGAGCAAAGACACCATTTAGAGGGCAGAAGAAAAAGCTTGCTGATTTGGCTATGGAAAATGCGCAAATTGCTTTACAAGAGAAATTTTCTTTAATCGAACAAGATGAAAATCGAACGATTAAAGCTGTCGAAGAGCTCGGTGAATACTTGAATATTGAAACACCACATCGAATTGAAGCGTTCGACAACTCCAATATTCAAGGTACAGATCCTGTATCTGCAATGGTTACGTTTATTGACGGACGACCGAAAAAAAGTGATTATCGTAAATACAAAGTGAAAACAGTCGAAAAACCGGATGATTATGAAACAATGCGAGAAGTCGTTCGGAGAAGGTATACACGCGTGTTGAAAGATAAATTACCGCTTCCAGATTTAATTTTAGTGGACGGCGGAAAAGGTCAGATGTCGGCTGCTTTAGACGTACTAGAAGACGAGTTAGGCTTGAGCATCCCTTTATGCGGAATTGCGAAAAACGACAAGCATAAAACGAGTGAATTATTATATGGGAATCCACCTGAACCGGTACCCCTCAAACGAAATGAACAACCGTTTTACTTGATTCAGCGTATCCAAGATGAAGTTCACCGTTTTGCGATTACATTTCATCGTAAGGTAAGAGGGAAGTCGACGATTCAGTCTAGTCTGGATGAAATTGAAGGAATTGGGCCAAAGAGAAAACGGATGTTGTTACAGCATTTTGGTTCGATTGATAAAATTAAGCAAGCTGAAAAAGAAGCGTTTACAAAGCTTGGAATCCCCGATCATATTGCTGAAAATATTCGTCATTATTATATTCAGCAAGAGAACATGGAATTGGAATTGGAAGAAGAGGACAATTAACTTGTCGTTACATGTCAAAATAATGACAAGTTTTCTTGACGCTTTTTCATCCTAGAAGTACAATTGAACTTGTCATGTAACTTTATTAGGGAGTCGTATGAAAACTCTTTCAAAACAATTTTTCATCAGATGAGGGGGGTAACACATGGCGGATCAGGAAAAACGCGAATACAATTTGCGTAGATTGCATTCATTGCTAGGTGTCATTCCAATTGGCTTATTTTTAATGCAGCACTTGGTAGTCAACCACTTCTCCACGTATAGTGAAGAAGCTTTTAATACAGCTGCTGGTTTTATGGAAAATTTGCCACTTCGGATCGTCTTGGAATTTGGGCTAATTTATATCCCGATTCTTTTCCACGGAATTTATGGGGTGTATATCGCTTTTGTATCTGAGATGAATCTAGGAAGGTATGGGTGGTTCCGTAACTGGATGTTCATGCTTCAACGACTTACAGGAATCATTACACTTATTTTTATCGGATGGCACGTTTGGGAAACACGCTTAGCAAACGCAATTTATGGTACTGAAGTGAACTTTGATATGATGGCGAGCATCTTATCATCACCATTCATGTTTTGGTTCTATGTAATTGGTGTCCTTTCAGCAGTATTCCACTTTGCGAATGGACTATGGTCTTTCTTTGTTACTTGGGGATTGATCATTACACCAAGATCCCAAAAGATTATGACATACGTCGTTCTAGTCGTATTTGTCGTTTTCGGTTATATGGGAATCGCGTCACTAATCGCATTTGCTTCATAACACGTTAAACTGTTCAATAATAAGGGAGTGAAACAAACACAATGAGTAATAAAAATATCGTTATTGTTGGCGGTGGTTTAGCTGGCTTGATGGCTACAATTAAAGCTGCTGAAGCAGGCGTGCATGTTGATTTGATTTCGCTTGTTCCAGTAAAACGCTCCCACTCTGTTTGTGCGCAAGGCGGTATCAACGGTGCAGTAGACACGAAAGGTGAAGGAGATTCTCCAGCAATTCACTTTGACGATACAGTATATGGTGGAGATTTCTTGGCAAACCAAAAACCGGTTAAAGATATGTGTGAAGCAGCACCAAGCATCATACATATGATGGACCGTATGGGCGTTATGTTTAACCGTACGCCAGAAGGTTTGTTGGATTTCCGTCGTTTTGGAGGAACACAACATCACCGTACAGCTTTTGCCGGCGCAACAACAGGTCAACAATTAATGTATGCATTAGATGAGCAAGTTCGTCGACATGAAGTCAACGGACTCGTGACTAAATATGAAGGATGGGACTTCTTGTCACCTGTCATTGATGAGAATGGTGTTTCAAGAGGAATTGTTGCTCAAAATATCCAGTCCCACGAAATCAAAGTATTCAAAGCGGATGCTACCATTATGGCAACAGGAGGACCTGGAATTATCTTTGGTAAATCCACCAACTCTGTCATTAACACTGGTTCAGCCGCAACTAGCTTATACTTACATGGTGCACATTATGCAAACGGTGAGTTTATTCAAATTCACCCAACAGCAATTCCAGGAGACGACAAGCTTCGCTTAATGAGTGAATCAGCTCGTGGTGAAGGTGGTCGTGTATGGACATATAAAGACGGAAAACCATGGTATTTCCTTGAAGAGAAATACCCTGCTTATGGTAACCTGGTTCCACGTGATATTGCGACACGCGAAATCTTTGACGTTTGCGTAAACCAAAAACTTGGAATCAATGGCGAGAACATGGTTTACCTTGATTTATCACATAAAGATCCGAAAGAGCTAGATGTTAAATTAGGTGGAATTATTGAAATTTACGAGAAATTCGTTGGCGAAGACCCTCGTAAAGTACCAATGAAGATTTTCCCAGCTGTTCACTATTCAATGGGTGGACTATGGGTGAGCGATGATCAAATGACGAATATCCCTGGTGTATTTGCAGCCGGTGAATGTGACTTTACAATTCACGGTGCTAACCGCTTAGGCGCAAACTCCTTACTTTCATGTATCTATGGCGGTATGGTTGCTGGACCAAACGCAGTTGATTACATCAATGGATTAGATTCATTGGCAGCAGATCAGAGCTCTCAGTTATTTGATGCGAAGTTGAAAGAAGAGCAAGATTATTTTGATGAAATTATGAACATGACGACGGGTACAGAAAATGCGTATGATATTCACCGTGAACTTGGTGAGTGGATGACAGCAAACGTAACTGTTGTTCGTGAAAATGACAAGCTACTTGAAACAGATAAGAAGATTCAAGAGTTGATGGAACGTGCCAAAAACATTAACATCAATGATACAAGCCGTTGGAGTAACCAAACAGCAATGTTTATCCGTCAGTTGGATCATATGTTACAATTAGCACGTGTAATCACTATCGGAGCGTATAACCGTAACGAAAGTCGTGGAGCGCATTATAAACCAGAATTCCCTGAGCGTAATGACGAAGAATGGTTGAAAACGACTAAAGCTACTTATAATCCAGAAACAAATGCCCCAGAATTTTCTTATGAAGAAGTAGATGTTTCCTATATTGAGCCACGTAAACGTGACTACTCAAAATCGTAAGGTCGAACGGACTACAAAATGGAAGAGGGGGTAATTCAAAATGGCGGAAGAAAAGAAATCAATTAAGTTGATCATTACCCGTCAAGATGATCCAGATGGTAAGCCGTATGAGGAAGAATTCGAAGTTCCATATCGTGAAAATATGAACGTAATTTCAGCTTTAATGGAAATCAGAAGAAACCCTGTGAATGCTAAAGGTGAAAAAACAACACCTGTATTTTGGGAAATGGGTTGTTTAGAAGAGGTTTGTGGTGCGTGTTCCATGGTCATCAATGGAAAACCACAACAATCTTGTACTGCACTAGTCGATAAGCTGGAACAACCAATTAAATTAGCACCAATGACAACATTCCCTGTTGTACGTGACTTGGCAGTCGATCGTAGCCGTATGTTTGACTCCTTGAAAAAGGTTAAAGCATGGGTACCGATTGATGGCACATACGACTTAGGACCAGGGCCACGAATGGCTGAAAGTAAGCGTCAATGGGCATACGAATTATCAAAATGTATGACTTGTGGTGTTTGCTTAGAAGCTTGTCCAAATGTGAATGATCGTAATGATTTCATTGGGCCTGCTCCATTATCTCAAGTTCGTTTATTCAACGCTCATCCAACAGGCGAGATGCATAAAGCTGAACGCATGGATGCATTGTTAACAGAAGGCGGACTTCAAGACTGTGGGAACTCACAAAACTGCGTAAAAGTTTGTCCAAAAGGAATTCCTTTGACTACTTCTATTGCAGCTGTGAACCGTGAAGCTACTATTCATTCTTTCAAGAGCTTCTTCGGAAGTGACTATCACAACTAATGGTGAAGGAAGGGCCAACAATTTATTTTGTTGGCCTTTTTTCTACCATTATATTTTTTAATAGAACTGAATGAGTATTCATTTTAGTAAAATCATTAAATGAGGTGTAAAAATTAATGAAACAAATTTCCTATATTCCAAACTTTGAAGAATGGAAAAAAGAGTTTACTTATTACATTCCCATTAAAGTTCGTTTTTCAGAAACAGATATGTTTGGTCATGTGAACAACGTGTCTACGTTTATTTATTTTGAAGAAGCAAGAACATCATTCATTGAAGAACATAAGATTTTTGGAGAACTGACCGGTTCTGTAGAAAATGTACCAGTGGTCAGTGATTTACAATGTGACTATTTGAAACAAATGTATTTTGGTCAAACCATTAAACTATATTGTAAGATCCAACAACTAGGTCGCAGTTCCATGGATATTCATTATATGGCTACTGACGAAAAGGGTGATATTTGTCTGACTGGAAGAGGCCGTGTCGTTCAAATTAACGCAAAAACAGGCAAATCAACTCCGTTTTCTGAAGAACAATTAAAAATTATTGAATCAACAAAAGATTAACCGTATAAGAGCATATATTATAAGAATTACGAACAGAAACCCCTTCTTATTCATAAAGTATGATGACTAGTTTATTTCCTCAGATGAAGAAGTAGCTCACTTCTTACACAGAGGAGGGGTTGCCGCTTGAATAATGACAAATATCGAGCCAGTAATATATTAACCAAAAGAGAAAGAGAAGTTTTTGAGCTGTTAGTCCAGGATCGGACAACAAAAGAAATTGCAGAACAGCTATTCATTTCTGAAAAAACGGTCAGAAATCATATTTCGAATACGATTCAAAAACTTCAAGTTAAGGGGCGATCTCAAGCCGTTGTCGAGTTAATCCGCATCGGAGAGATCAAATTGTAAACCGGCATAATTGCCGGTTTATTGTTTTGTTTTTGATTGCTATTCTATATTTAAACTTGTTTGACGAAACTAGCTGGTTGAACGGGTTCATTTGAAGAAAGTTAATTATGGTTTTAATTAGATTTCGCGATTGAGAGTAGTGTATTGAATGCTGACTGCCACGAGACTCAGTGTTTCCATGCCCGACAAAGCGGTCTAGCCGCCTGACAAAGCGTTCCAACCGCCCGACAAAGCGTTCCAACCACTCGACAGAACGTTTAAGCCGCCCGACAAAGCGTTCCAACCGCTCGACAAAGCGTTCCAACCGCTTGACACAGCGTTTCAACCACCCGATAAAATCATTTAACACGCCCCACAAGATTAGAGAGCCGCCTACCCAACACCCATCCAACGAATTTTAAGAAGAGATATGATGACCATTTCATTGAAAATGCATAAAATAATAAAAAGAGTTCATTACTAATCAAATTTTTATTTTATATACTGATATTAACTCTTATATACGTTTAAAATGATGTTTTGTACATTTAGACTTGAATTTTGGATAAAAAACACTGAAAATAGTTATATGGAGCAGTCGGACAGGAGGAGATTGTGTGAATTCGACAGAGCATGCTCAAAAAATTATGGAGATGGAAAAAAGTTTGCGATACATATCACACATCGTTAAACAACGTGGAAGAGAGATTCTTAATAACTATCCCATTACACCACCACAATTTATTGCCCTTCAATGGTTAAGAGAACTGGGCGATTTAACGATTGGTGAACTCTCCAAGAAAATGTATTTAGCTTTCAGTACAACAACGGATTTAGTCGATCGAATGGAGAAAAATGAATTGATTGTTCGAATTAGAGACCCAAAAGATCGTCGCGTTGTACGAATACATTTATTAGATAAGGGAAAAGACATTATTACTGAAGTGATTCAAAAACGACAAGATTATTTGTCAGAGATCTTATTAACTCATTCAAAAGATGAATTCGACTGTCTACATGACTCCATGGCTCAGTTATACAAAGTCATGATTGATCATGAACAACAAAATTAATCCTATACTAGAGAGAGGCAACTAGAATGAATAAACCAATAGGGGTAATTGACTCAGGAATAGGCGGTTTGACTGTATTAACAGAATTACATCGTCAATTGCCAGATGAACAATTTATATACTTAGGAGACACATTAAGATGTCCATATGGGACAAAAACAGAAGAACAAGTCGTTCAATACACGTGGGAATTAGTCAACTATTTAACCCAGCATGATATTAAATTACTAGTCATTGCTTGTAATACAGCTACAGCAATTTTATTAGATGACTTACGAGATAAATTATCCATTCCTGTGATTGGTGTAATTGAACCAGGAGCACGTGCGGCCGTTCAATCAACAAAAACGAATGCGGTTGGGGTCATCGGAACAACGAATACCGTTAAAAGCGACGCCTATGCAAATACACTGAAAATATTAAATCCGGCTATTGAATCGTTGAGTGTAGCGTGTCCAAAATTTGTTCCGATGATTGAAAACGGAAATGTCACTGGCGAAGCAGTTAAAAAAATCGTAAAAGAGAGCTTGCAACCCTTTCAAGATAAAGCCAAAATGGATACGCTGATTCTTGGGTGTACACATTATCCTATTATTCAAGACATCATTGAAGAAGTAGTTGGCGATCATGTAACGGTTTTGTCCTCTGCACTGGAAACAGCAACTGAAGTAAGATCGATATTAGCTTATACAAACACTCTGCATGAGCCAATGGATGCACCTGTAGAACCGATTATCTATACGACGAAAGAAATCCAATCATTTGAGAAATTAAGTGCATTATTAAGTCAATTTGCTCATATTCACCTTGCAAAGGTACAAGTAAACGAACAAAGAACTTGGTAAATTGCCAAGTTTTCTTTAGTTTGCCCGGCATGGGTGAATTCTAACGGGTGAAAGTCCCGAGTGTGACCTGGTAGCGGTAAGCACATAGT
>NZ_JAGSIE010000024.1 GCF_018138385.1 Allobacillus saliphilus | reverse complement strand
TCACTATATCGTATAAAAAGAAATAGTGGGCAAGATCATCCGTCGATGACCTTGCCCACTAATCTTAGTATGTTTTGTTTTGCCGTTGAGAAAGTAGTCTGTAAAAAAGGGGACAAATCATTAAGATTTGTCCCCTTCGTGTTAAGATATAAGTACTTGTTTACAACTAAGTTTTTTAAGTAAAGAATACTTAATCACTAAAGTGTTGATTAAGATACCATGGATGAGATCTCAGAGATGATTGTCATAATTGAGAACCAACCAAATAAAAGTGTAGTTGCACCTGCAAAAAATACTGCTAAGAAATTACGGTTTTTGATTGAACGTAACGTACCAAAAATACATACAATTGCAACGAGTAGAAATATAATTGCCAATACCATTTTATAGTCCTCCTTGAATGCCATAGTTCCTATTGTTATGATAACATAGTCCATTAAGATAAAAATATACGTATTCACAAGCTAAAATCTATTTTATAAGAAAAAGACTATCCTGTCGAGTATTTTCACCAAAAATACACATATCAAGGAGGAGAAGATATGAATATCCAAATATTTCAACTGGGATTGTTAGGTACGAATTGTTATCTGTTAGAAAAAGATGGTGAAGCTCTTGTAATTGATCCAGGAGGGGACCCTGAAATCGTATTAAATACGATAGAAGAGAACAACCTCAAGTTACAAGCCATTCTTTTAACTCATGCACACTTTGATCACATCGGTGGGGTTGAGTCATTGCGCGAAGAAACAAATGCACCTGTATACATACATGAAGAAGAATCCTCATGGTTAACAGATCCATCTTTGAATGGTTCTGAGTTTTTTCAAGTCGGTACTATTTCGACGTCACAACCTGCAGATTATTCAATCAAACCAGGACAGCACAAAATTGGAAACTTTTCATTCGAGGCTTTTCATACACCAGGTCATTCACCAGGTAGTGTTTCTTTTTGGTTTAAAGATGATGCTGTCATATTTGCAGGGGACACGCTATTCAGCCAAGGGATCGGTAGAACGGATTTACCTTTCGGAGATCATGCGACATTGATTCAATCAATTACAGAGCATATTCTTTCACTACCAGAGAACACAACGGTATATCCGGGGCACGGACCTGCTACACAAGTTGGCGAAGAGAAGAGAACCAATTCATTTTTAATTTGAATCCAAACGGAGAACAAAAAAGAAGGCAACCGATTATTGGTCGGTTGCCTTCTTTTTTCATTTAGCAGATACAAATCTGCTTTCGTGCAAGTTAGTCTCTGTTTTCTTTGATTTAAGAAGCAAATCCAGGTTCTAAAAGGAAGGTTACATAGTATGTGAAACCTATCATAAAGACTGTTAAATAAGCACCAAAGATATACATATAAAGACGCTCAGATAGGTTTAAGTAACCAATTCCCAAGAAGAAGACCGTTTGTGCTAAGAATAATAGAGACATGTTGATCATGTCACCAACATAGAACATGACGGCGAATATACCCGTCCAAAATGCTATTCCGCGAAAAACGCGATCCATGTCTATTCCTCCTTCTCATAGGAACTCGTCAGACATATTATATACGAAGCAATGTTTATTGTAAATGAATAAATTATGACGGAAAAGCAAACTGGGCTGCCAGGATTCGAACCTGGGCATGACGAGACCAAAACCCGTTGCCTTACCGCTTGGCTACAGCCCAATTGATACAACACTATTCTGGCCGTATTGCTTCACTTTTATTCATCAATGTCGTATTTTTATATGTCGTTCCTCGTGGTGTTTCTACAGTTAATTGTACTCGATAAGTCGATGGAGATTCAAGTGTATAATGAGTCATTACATAACCAACGAGATATTCCAAAAGAACAGTTCCTTCAGTTTCTGAAGTTTGGTCAATAATATCTTGAAGATCATGCTGTGCAATCTGAATTAATTGTTGGATTTTCTGCTGTTCTTGAATTAATAATAAGTTCTCTGTCTGTATATGTTGTAAGCTAAGATGGTGTAGAAGAACCGTCGTAACGACTAACAAAATGGTTAACAAGTACACAAAAACAAAACCTTGTTCATTAGTGATCGATCGTTTTAATCGGAAATGAATAATATTTAGTATATGCATAGCCATGTTCCCTTTCACCATAGATCGAGAATGTGTGGTTACCAAATCTTCGTACCGAAAATTCGATTACATCACTTAGGATAACTTCATGTCCACTTTCGTTTCCCCGACGACGGATTTTATCAAAATACAATTCATAACGGTTAGTAACATCATTAGGTAAATGAAATTGTATGGCATGTTCTTCAATGGTTACAAACTGAGCTTCATTGAACTCTTTCATTAAATAGAAATGAAATTGTCTCCATTCGTAATCTTTTTTATAAGATGGACTCTCAATCTTTTGTACGGTAACCAATAGTGGAAGGATAAGAGATGAAAGCAACATAAGAATTGTCAAAGCAATCAAAGTGGACAGTAACGTGAATCCTTGATTATTCTTTGTATATAGGTACATAAAGACACATACTTTCTTCGTTGTTGCGTCGATCTATCCATGACAAACATCCAACTTGTTTATTCTCAAGATTTTCTGTATTCCAAGTGAAATAAAAACCATCAATTATCACTTTTTCATTTTGCACATTGCTGCCAATTGAACGGATTACCAACCGTGATATATGTTCTTCTGCAATCATCGCTTGCCGTATTGTTTCGGTATGGTTCATGGCATGGTGTATCACCGGTAAAATAAAAGTAGTAATGATCAGCAGACAACTAAACGCTAACAAAACATCTACTAAAAAATATCCTTTAGATGACCGTGTGATATGGACGCACATTAGCTTCGAGTTTTTCAACATGGAATTGTCCTTTTCCGAATGGGAATTTTAATTCATATATTTGCTCACCGAAATGGATAAAAAAAGTTCCTGGACTTGATAAATTTCCTCGGGTAGTAAATGTAAGAGGATTTTTAAAGTTATTGAGCTGAATACGTATGTCTTTACGATATTTCCTCTCTAGAAGAGGTTGATCTAAGGAAGCATGGCGAATGGTATACATATGATTAGATGGGTCGAAAAACAATTGGGGAATAATTTGGTACGTCATTGTGTATTGTTGCAAGTAAAAAAGATCATTTTCGAATGTTTCCAGGAATTGATCCATTGTTTGTTTAGTTGGTTTTTGGCTGTGAGCCAACAGGTAGAAGTGAGAGAGGATTAAAATAATGGATAATACAACGAGTATTTCAATTAGAGTAAAACCTTCTTGATTGGAGGCTTTAACTTCCACTGGAAGCCCCACTTACTTCTGTTACTTCACCTGTGGTTGTGTTAATGGATAAATGAGATCCATTTGGACATGCAGGTTGTTCAATATAAGCACCGTCGACCAGTTGATCAATAGTCGGGAATTTCTGATTTTCGAGTTTATATAATTGAACTTGTGAAGATACAATTTTCTTATATGCTTCGCAGCCCTTATCGTCTACGGTATCATTATGTTTTGTTAGATTAGGTACAGTAATTAAAATTAATACTGAAATAATTAGTAATACAATTAGCATTTCTATAAGCGTGAATCCTTTTTGATTAAATATATTTTTCATCATTAAGCTCCTTTTTATCGTTATAATTGGTTAATCATTTGAAACATAGGAAATAAGGTGAACGAATAGATCAAGACAATCATCAGTCCCAATATGATATAAACAACAGGCTGTATCATCATCATCACGCTTTTTAATTTTTCCTCCATCGAATCAATGGCAAGGTTTGTATAGTTCTGAAGGTCTTTCGCTAATGTACCTTGCTCAGTAGAGCGTTTGATCATCAATTTAAACTCTGACTCAATAAGAGGGAGATCTTTAAAAGCGTTGTATAAGGACATTCCTGTTTGCAGGTGATCGGTAAGCAATGAGGCGAAATATTGGATGGATGGCATATAGTCTTGCTGTTGAATAATCATTATAGCTTCTTTGATTGTTTTGCCGCTTTGTAATAGTGAAGCTAATTGATAGGATAGCTGTGCAGTAATGAGCATCTTAAAAATGCCGTGAAGAAGTGGAGTTTTTTCATACATTGCAATTTTTTGTTCGACTGTGGATTGTCGGTGAAATCTATAAAAAAGCAGCGCAGTAATTACACCACCAATTAGAAAAATAAGAAATAGTGTTTGCGTAACTTGTAGAATTAACTGGTAAGTTGGTAGTGAACCAACTGTTCCCATACTACGGAACGACCTTTCAAACATAGGTAATAAAAATGTATTTAGGGCTATTAACAGAATAATACATACAGTCAGGAGAAAAAGAGGATACCTAAGTAGTTTCTTAAGTTTTGTTTGAAATTCCAGTCTCATCGTCAGTAATCTGTTCAAATGAATGAGATGCCCACTTAAATTCCCGGATTCGTTAGAGAAAAACAGGAAAGATACAACAATCGGCTGGAAGTCATATAGTTTAAAACATTCTTTTAACGATGTGCCATTTTCTAACGAACCGACAAATTGTTTAGCAAGCTGTCCGAGCTGTGGATCATACGTTAGAAATTCCAATGCTTGCTTCATAGAATGGTCTCGTTCGAGCAATTTGGCCATCCGATTTAAAAAAGTCACTTGGGTGGTAAGGTTAAGCTTTTTGGTCTGATTCGATCTGAATAATCCCTTCAGCATGAGCCTTCCTCCTTATTCGATCGAGTGAAAGGAATTCTTTAGAATTGTTTGGTGAGATTCCATTAATTGCACGTTCGAGAGCCTGACCTGAGAGTAATTCAGCTATAGCAGATCTTGAGGAATGATTTACTTCTTTATAGGTCGGTGATAACTCAACAAGTTGCTGAGCAACAATACCAATAATTGATTCGTGTAAATCACTCGAAGGAATGCCCATCTGTTTTAACCTAGTTAAGGTACCGAATGTATTCCTTGCATGAATCGTGGATAAAACGAGGTGACCAGTGAGGGCTGCTCGTATCGCAAATTTTGCTGTTTTATCATCTCTGATTTCACCGACCATAATAATGTCCGGATCATGTCGCAAGGCTGCTTTCAAGCCAACATCATAATCAAATCCTGATTTTTCATTCACTTGAACTTGCAAAATCTTTTCTACGGATTGCTCAATCGGATCTTCTAACGTAATCGATTGATACCCATATTCCTTCGTTGCTTGTTTTAGTAAAGCATACATTGTCGAGGACTTACCGCTACCTGTTGGGCCTGTGAATAATATGATGCCTGATGAGCTTTTCAACCATTTCATTAGTTGTCGAGCTTGTTTTGAAAAAACAAAAAGTTCTTCAATGTTCGGTTCATATTGCTCTGGTAGCACACGAATAGCTAAACTTTCTGTGTCTTTCAGAGGAAGAGTGGATAAGCGTAAGAAATAAGTGTTATCTTTTACTTGTGAAGAGAGTGTGCCATCTTGAGGTAAACGATTCTCTGCAATGTCCATCCCTGATCGAAACTTATAGTAACTTAATAATGATTGATATTGTTTGCGAGGAATCTTTTTATAGAACCAGCGATAGCCATTAATGCGAAAATAAATATGACATTCATTTGGTCCAGGAGAGAAGTGAATGTCTGTTGCTAAATACGTTGTAGCGTCCGTTAGTATAGTATTGGATAACACTTCAGGTTGCTTCAATAATGACAACCTCCTTATGAAAGGATGATAAATATGAAGTCAATTGCTCTCATTGGGTTTATGGGATCGGGTAAAACAACGATTGGTCAGATATTAGGAAAAGAATTAACTTATCCTGTAATTGACGTAGATGAACAGATTGAGAAAAAAACCAATATGACAATCAAAAAAATATTCGAAACAAAAGGAGAAAATTGGTTCCGAGAGAAAGAGGGAGAGGAACTCAATAAATGGGTTGATCAAAATGTGATTGTAAGTACAGGTGGCGGAATTATAACGAAAGAGCAAAATCGAAATCAATTAAAAGAACAGTTCAATACAATATGGCTACGAACATCTTTTGAAGAGATTATGAAGCGGTTAGCAGGAGAACAGGACACGAGGCCACTTTGGCGAAAGCCGGTGAAAGAAAGAAGACAGCTGTTTTTAGACCGAGAGAGCTTGTACAAACAAGTTGCTCACTACATCATTTCGACAGATGGTCGATCACAAGACGAAATAGCTCAAGAGATTATCAATCTATTACAGTTATACAAAACGGAAAAATAAAAGTCAAAAGGAGATAATGAGCTTATCTCCTTAAGTACTTCTTATTATGATGCTTAATATTAACAAAATCTACAATAAAACGAAGGTAATCACATTATCACTTTTTAAGAAATTAATTCTTTCGACATTTGCTCAGATACATAAAAGTAACCTAAATTAATCCATTCTAAATCTACTTGTGGATACAATCGTTCAAATATTTGATCCTTTGCGTGTTGATGTTCCGCATCGTCTTTTTCGTCATCTATGATCAATTTTTTCAGCATATCCATTTCACGTTCATAAAGTCGATGGGATTTATTCACAAAGTGCGTTGATTTTTGTTTGATGCGTTGTTGAAGCTCTTCGGTCACTCGCTCAACAGCTCGTTCGGTAGAAATAATCGTCGGTAAAGTGAAACAAAAATTTGGAACAGATGAAACAAAGTTTTTGTGTTCAATCTCATCCATCATTTGAAAGCGCATTGTTCCATCGATTAACCGAATGCCCACACTCACCAGCTCATCTTTGGAAAGAAAACCACGGTATTTTACACGTATATTGCATATTAACCATGGGTGCAGTGGCGTTTTCGTTGTACTGTTGGACTGGCAACCTTCATAAAGAACGGTATATGCACCTTCTCTTTGAATAATGTGGAAGATTTGGTCCAGCCGAGGAGAACCAAAATGAATCCATTCACCTTTTTGTTGATCTCTTTTTTCTTCATCTGTAATGAAAGTGACACTCATTGTTTCGCCGACTTTACCGAGTTTCTTTACATACTGCCAATAAAAAGGTCGATTCATCAATTGCTCATCTAGTTGTTCCGTTAATTTAACCGTTAAAATACCGTCCGATTTTTCTACAATGGATGCTTGTCTTGATGTAAAGAACTCTATTAAAAATGGTTGAATATCAGCTTGTTTCATTAATAGCCTTCCTTTCAGATTGATGCGATTTAGCCACTTCAATTAAATTATCTAGTTTGATGGATGCTTCTTGATCACTTGCAGACTCAGATAGAATTTCTTTCATTTCATCTTCAAAATTACCTACCCCGATATCGCTTAAAATTTGATCGAGCTCTCCAACGACACCTTCGAATAAATCGAGCTTATCATAAAGAAGATTGAGTATTTTTTCATCCACTGTGTTTTTAAGAATCATATAAAATATTTGGACGTTTCTCGTTTGACCGTATCGATGAATTCTTCCGATCCGTTGTTCTAATTTCATCGGATTCCAAGGAAGGTCATAGTGAATCATGTTTCGACAATGTTGTAGATTAAGACCTTCTGCTCCTGCATCTGTTGTAATTAATACATCGGCTTTCGTCTCAAACAAATGCAGCATCCATTGTTTTTTGCTTTTCCGAAAATCACCGTTATAAGTAACAGCTAATAAACCGTGTTGATGAAGTAACCATTGTAAATATATTTGCGTAGCTTTATATTCAGTGAAAATAATGCATTTCTCACCGAGCTCTTTTACAAAGTTCATCATTTGAATCGCTTTTGCATGTTGAGGAAGCTCTTTTAATTCATTAATACGATCAATCGCATGCTGCGTTTGATTTTTTGCTAACATTTGAAAGCAAGCTTCCCTACTCGAACAAAATCCTCTCTTCATCGTTAATTGTGTCAATGCATGATTGGATTGTTCATTATCAATCGAGTTGTAAAATGCTTGTTCTTCATCAGAAAATTGAGCGTATATTGTTTCAATGTTTCGTTCAGTCCACTGGTTTTGGGTTTCTTTACGTAAGTTTCTCACCATTGATGTTTGTATTAATTGCTTCATTGCTTCTTGTGTTTCGGGATCTTTTTTTAATTGCTGTTTAAACGCCTTTTTCTCACCCAATAGACCGGGTCTTACAATTTGAACTAAGTTATAGATTTCGTCCAACTTATTTTGTATAGGTGTCGCTGTCAGTAATAAACAATAAGTTGCTTTAATCTTTTTGACGAATTGATAATTTTTCGTTTGACTATTTTTTAAACGATGGGCCTCGTCAACAATTAACATGTCATAATCTTGTTGGAGAATCTCTTCCTGATGAGGTGATTTTTTCGCCAAATCAATAGAAGTCACTACAACTTCATATAACGTCCAATCGTAGGAACGGTGCTTGGCCCTTGCGGGAATATAAAACTTTTGATTCATTTCTTGTTCCCATTGACGAATTAACGAAGAAGGCGTCAGGATCAATACTTTCTTTACAAGACCTTTAATCATTAATTCTTTTAGGATCAAGCCAGCTTCTATTGTTTTACCAAGTCCAACTTCATCAGCTAATATAGCACGCCCGTGCATTTCATGAAGGACTTTCTCAGCAGCTTCTTTTTGGTGTGGCATCGGTTGTAGTTCAGGCAAGAAAGAAAGGGATGCAAGTCGTTCACCCTGGGTGCTTTTCATCTTTGTAATTTGACAGGCTTGCTTGAATGTCCGCCAATCACAACTTGTCTGTTCCTTTAGTTCTTGACACTCTGACACGAGATGTTGATTGATTTGAACTTTCATGCCAAACAATTCCTCCTTTTCTGACGAGTTCTTAAAATCGCTTACAGTCAAATGATTATTATGGTATAATATAAATAAAGAATCCTAAGAGTAGTATGTGCAAAAAATAGAATATCAACACGCGAATGATTATAAGGGGAGAGACTGGGATAGCCAGCGCCGACGGAGCAAGTAGGAATACGAATCTCTCAGGCAAAAAGACCCTTGTATGACGCACCTCTGGAGAGAGTCTAAATCGATAGACCACCAAAGATGTAAGCAGTGATTGATTTCTGTGAAACTTTCAGGTGACAGGACAGAGAGAATTCCGAATGCTTTTATTTGGTATTCTCTTTTTTTATGTTTAATGGAGGAGGGGACTTATGAGTGAGTTAAAGCAAACACCTTTATATTCGGTCTATAAGGAATATGGAGGAAAAACAATTGATTTTGGGGGATGGGCATTACCTGTCCAATTTGCGGGAATTAAAGAAGAACATCACACAACTCGAGAGAAAGCTGGTTTATTTGATGTTTCTCACATGGGTGAAATCGCTGTAAAAGGAGAAAACAGCGAAAGCTTTTTACAAAAGATGGTCACCAACAATGTGTCTAAGATCAAAATCGGTCAAGCACAGTATACGTTTATGTGCAATGAGCATGGTGGTGTCATTGATGATTTCCTTATATACAAACTGGATGAAAATGATTACTTACTCGTAGTGAATGCTGCAAATACCGAAAAAGATTTTAATTGGTTAAAGCGACACCAAACGAATGGGGTCGACGTTGAAGATGTATCTCCACAATATGCACAACTTGCACTTCAAGGCCCGAAAGCTGAACAAATCTTACAAAAGCTAACAGATTCTAATTTGAAAGAAATTAAGTTTTTCCGATTTGATGCTTCCGTGGAATTTCACGGAATTGAAGGTAAAGCGATTGTTTCTAGAACGGGCTACACAGGTGAAGATGGTTTCGAAATTTATTTGCAATCATCTTCTGTTGCCGCTCTTTGGAAAGCGATTCTCGAAGCTGGTGAGGAAGAAGGAATTCAACCTGTTGGTTTGGGAGCTCGTGATACACTTCGCTTTGAAGCAGGACTTGCACTATACGGTCAGGATCTCTCTGAAGAAATTACGCCTATTGAAGCAGGTTTAGGTTTTGCAGTAAAGATTGACAAAGAAGCCGATTTTATCGGAAAAGAAGCCTTAACCGAGCAAAAAACGAACGGCTCTTCTCGAAAACTTGTCGGATTTGAGATGCTTGATAAAGGGATTCCTAGACATGGGTATGAAGTTTTAAAAAACGAGAATGTCATTGGTCATGTGACTTCAGGTACACAGTCACCGACACTCGGCAAAAATTTAGGTACGGCGCTCATTCCAAGTGATCTTGCGAATGAAGGAGAAGAAATCGACATTCAAGTCCGCAAAAAAACGTTAAAAGCAAAAATTATACCTACTCCATTTTATAAACGAAAGTAAGAGGTGATTGATCTATGCAACATCGTTATATTCCTATGACAGAAACAGATAAAAAGGAAATGCTAGATACAGTTGGCGTTACATCAACCGATGAGCTATTCGCTGACATACCTGAAAAAGTTCGCTTTCGTGGCGAATTGAATGTGAAACCAGCCAAAGACGAACATGAGTTAACGAAAGAACTGACACAACTTGCAGCTAAAAACGTAAATACAAAATCGCATGTATCGTTCTTGGGAGCGGGTGTGTATGATCACTACATGCCGTCCGTTGTCGATCACATGATATCCCGTTCTGAGTTTTATACAGCTTATACGCCTTATCAACCAGAAATCTCACAAGGTGAGCTTCAAGCTATTTTTGAATTTCAAACGATGATTTGTGAATTGACTGGCATGGACGTTGCAAATTCATCCATGTATGACGGAGGAACTGCGCTTGCTGAGGCGGTGAATTTGAGTGCAGGTCAAACGAAAAGAAGCAAAGTATTAGTCTCTAAAGCGATTCATCCTGAGTCCATGGATGTCATTAAAACATACACAGCCGGACCGAATGTAGAAGTTGTAGAAATTGACGTCAAAGATGGGTTGACTGATTTAGATCATTTAAAAGCTGAGTTGGATGATAACACGGCAAGTGTTGTCGTTCAATATCCAAACTTTTATGGACAAATGGAGCCGTTAAAAGAGGTCCAGGAATTGGTTGGCGAACAGAAAAAGACGATGACGATTGTATCGAGCAACCCACTTGCTCTAGGCTATCTAACTCCACCAGGAGAATTTGGAGTTGATATTGTTGTTGGTGATACACAAGTGTTTGGTATTCCAGCACAGTTTGGCGGACCGCACTGTGGATACTTTGCGACGAACAAAAAACTAATGCGTAAAGTACCAGGTCGTCTAGTTGGTCAAACTGTTGATGATGATGGACGCCGGGGCTTTGTTTTAACGTTACAAGCACGTGAGCAACATATTCGCCGTGATAAAGCCACATCCAATATTTGTTCGAACCAAGCGTTAAACGCACTGGCAACATCCGTATTTCTCAGTGTGATTGGTAAGCGTGGAATTCAGGAAATGGCGACAAAAAATATGAAAAAAGCCCGTTATGCTAAAAAAGCATTGGAAGATGCAGGGTTTGAAGTGTTATACAGTAACCGTTTCTTCAATGAGTTTGTCGTAAAACTGGACCAAGACGTAAACCATGTGAATAATCAATTAATTGATAAAGGCTTCATCGGAGGCTTTGACCTAGGTAAAGTAGATGAATCGTTAAAGAACCATATGTTAATTGCTGTCACAGAAATACGAACGAAAGAAGAGATCGATCAATTTGTTAAAGAATTGGGTGATATCCATGGCTAAAGAAAAAGACTTTCCGTTGATTTTTGAAATGAGTAAAGAAGGACGAAAAGGATATCAATTACCTGAACTAGATGTTCCGGATGTAGATTTGGATGCAGATTTTGAGGATGAGTATATCCGTAAAGAAGCTCCAGAATTACCTGAAGTGAGTGAACTACAAATCGTTCGTCACTATACAGCACTATCAAAAAGAAACCACGGAATTGATTCAGGGTTTTATCCATTGGGCTCTTGTACGATGAAATATAACCCGAAAGTCAACGAAGAGATCGTTCGCTTGCCTGGTTTCAGTTTTGTACATCCGTATCAAGCCGAAGAGACTGCTCAAGGAGCAATGGAATTGATGTACGACTTGCAAACTTCATTGGAAAACATTACAGGTATGCACCAATTTACCCTACAATCAGCAGCAGGTGCTCAAGGGGAATGGGCTGGATTGATGATGATTCGTGCTTATCATGAGTCCAACGGGGACACAGAGCGTACGGAAGTCATCGTTCCTGACTCTGCACACGGTACAAACCCAGCATCCGCAGCGGTAGCTGGTTTTAAAGCGGTCACTGTAAAAACAAATGAGCGCGGTCTTGTTGATTTAGACGATTTAAAGCGGGTCGTCAGCGAGAAAACAGCAGCACTAATGTTGACGAATCCAAATACGCTCGGCTTATTTGAAGAAGAAATTATTGAAATGGCTGAAGTCGTACACGGAGCTGGCGGACGCTTATATTATGATGGAGCGAATTTAAATGCCATTATGGGATATGCAAGACCAGGTGATATGGGCTTTGACGTTGTGCATTTAAACTTACACAAAACGTTCACTGGTCCTCACGGCGGTGGGGGTCCTGGTTCAGGGCCAGTAGGTGTTACCGAAGAGATGGCAAAATTTTTGCCAAAACCTGTATTGACGAAGAAAGACAATCAATACACTTTTGATTACAACCGTCCAGACTCCATTGGACGCATTAAACCTTATTATGGAAACTTTGGTATTAACGTACGTGCATATACGTATATCCGTTCGATGGGACCTGATGGTTTGAAGCAAGTTAGTGAAAATGCCGTATTGAACGCAAACTATATGATGCGCCGCTTACAGGGAGAATTTGAATTACCATTCGAACAACATTGTAAGCACGAATTCGTTATATCTGGTAAGAAACAGAAAAAAATGGGTGTTCGTACACTGGACATAGCGAAACGTCTACTTGATTTTGGGTTTCACCCACCAACCATTTACTTCCCACTTAATGTGGAGGAAGCTATGATGATTGAACCGACAGAAACGGAATCAAAAGAAACCTTGGATGAGTTTATCGATGCATTGATCTCAATTTCCAACGAAGCAAAAGAAGAACCTGAAATCGTCCAAGATGCACCTCATACGACGGTAGTTAGTCGAATGGATGAGACATTGGCAGCAAGAAAACCTGTTTTGAAGTACGAAAAAGAATAATGAATGAACGTAACCCGAACGAAGCAATAATCATTGCACGTTCGGGTTTTCTTTTATCTTTGATGGCAATCCGAATTGTGTCGAACAAGTAATCGTTTATGTCTATGTGAAAAGGGAAGAAAATGATTGTAGAGCAATAAAAGAAGGAGGTTTCGTTTATGAGCAAGACGATATTCATTACAGGTGCAGGAAGCGGCTTAGGTAGAGGAACCGCAATTGGCTTAGCAAAAAAAGGTCACCAAGTGATTGCAACGACAGAAACAACTTCACAAAAAACGGACCTACTCCGTGAGGCAAATGATAACAAATTATCAATCGAAGTTTTTAAATTAGATATTACGAATGAAATCGATTTAAATCAGATTAATCGATATGATTTTGATGTATTTGTTGCTAATGCAGCGATTAATGAACGTGGTCCATTGGCTGAAGTCCCTATGGAACGTTTCCGTCAAATTTTTGAAATCAACGTATTCGCAACTTTAAAATCAGTCCAATTCGCAGCAAAACAATTTGTTGGTAAGAAAAGAGGAAAAATTTTATTTATGAGTTCGATTGCCGGGATTCTTGGAGCTCCGTATGGCGGACCTTATGCTGCAACAAAGCATGCGATTGAAGCAATGGCGTCTAGCTTATCAAAAGAGTTAAAGCCTTTTAACGTGCAAGTAGGCACGATTAATCCAGGTCCATTTAATACCGGCTTTAATGATCGGGCTGCAGAAGAACAATGGAAATGGTTCGATCCAGAAACTAACTTTAGTGATGCAGAAGATATGAAGGAGAAAGAAGAAGGTTTAAATAACCAATTCGATCCGAAAGAAATGATTGATAAAATGATTGAAGTGATTCCCCAAGATCATCATAAATATCGAACTGCTTTCCCACAAGAAACCGAAGACAAAATGAAAGAAATGCAACAAGAGAGATGGGAAGCTGAACTCTAAACAAAAAAGTGTCAGCCAGGGTTTTTGTCCTCGGCTGACATCTTTTTATTTAATATCCTTTTTTCTTCGTTTTTACTTTACCTGTCCACTTACTGAATCCGCCTTTTAGTTGATTCAGATCTTCATAACCTCTTTTGTGCAAAAGGCTTGCTGCACGATTTGAACGTGAACTTCTTTGGCAATATAAATAGACGGGTTTATCTTTACGAATCTCATTCAACCGTTGTTTCATTTGTGTCATAGGAATATTGCGAGCGCCAAGAATATGTCCTCTTTCAAATTCTTGTGGTTCTCGGACATCAATTAATTGTGCTTTACGATATCCCTCGATAAATTGATCTTCCGTTAATGTTTTCAAATAACGTTGACGTCGTATATTTTGAATGACAACGAATACAATCAATATCGCTGCGATGACTAAGATTGTAAATAAAATATCCAATTGAATTCCCCTCTTTTCTTTTCTCTACTGTATATTATAAATAGATTTTATATAAGATTCAAAGGTATATCATGAATTTTTTTAAATGGCTTAAACCCAATGGGTAAACATTTTTTTATTATATCGAATCAAAATGTTTCGAACACCATATATAGTGGTAATATTGATATTAAAGAACTATATATGGAAAAATGTATTGCTTTTTTGTAACTGGTTTGGTATGGTGAAAACAATATAATAATAGCAGAAATCGATGATCTTTGTCGAATTCTTGGATGAAGGAGTGTAACGGATGCAAAGTTTAAAAGAAAAAACCGCTACATTGGATATTGAACAATTAAATGAAGATATTAAACAATTCACACAGGTACATCCAATTACATCGGATATGAAAACGACACATCAAGGTGTATCCCGTCTAGTCATGTTAGATCGATATGCTTTTAAAGACACGGAGAAAAAAACATTGAAAGTGGGCGATTTTGTCGTCCTAACCATTAAAGAAGATCCGAAATTCCCTGCCAGAGGAACTGGATTCATTACAGAGATTAATAAAAATAACAATCAGGCTACTGTACAGGTTGAGAAAGAATTTTTACACGTTCTCGAAAAAGAAGAAGAGCGAGAAAGCGGCAAAATTGTTCGTCCATTAAGTACGATTGATAAACCACTTGAAGTTTTTTATGAACAAATTGCTTTGAGAAACGCGACGGGACTTGCTGAAGTAGAGACCAACCCTAATAAAAAGCAAGAATGGTTTAAGAAATTTTATCATGAGCTTTCTAATTTGAACTTTATTCCTGCTGGTCGTGTTTTATACGGTGCAGGTTCAAATACAGATGTAACGTACTTCAATTGCTACGTCATGCCATTCGTAAAAGACTCACGTGAAGGGATTAGCGACCACCGTAAACAAGTGATGGAAATTATGTCACGTGGAGGTGGTGTCGGAACAAATGGATCGACTCTTCGACCTCGTAACGCACTAGCAAGAGGTGTAAATGGAAAATCTTCAGGTTCCGTATCTTGGCTGGATGATATTGCTAAACTAACACATTTGGTCGAGCAAGGTGGTTCTAGACGCGGTGCGCAAATGATTATGTTAAATGATTGGCATCCAGACATTATTGAATTCATTATCTCTAAAATGCAAAATCCGAGAATTCTAAGATATCTTATTGAGAATATTGAAGATGAAACCATCCAGCAAATGGCCAAAGACAAGCTTAAATTCACACCGCTGAATGAAACAGAAGCACAAATGTATCAAGGTGTTGTCAATTATAAGCACATTCCCGGTCAGGGAGGTTTTTCTGACCAAAACATAAAAGATGCCGAAGAAAAGCTTCGTGACGGAGGAACTTACAGTGTACACCACCCGGAATTTTTGACCGGAGCCAATATTTCAGTTTGTATAACGGATGAATTTATGGAAGCTGTCGAGCAGGATGATGTGTATGAATTAAGATTTCCAGATGTTGAAAATTATACAGACTCAGAAATGGATTATTACAATGACAATTGGCATGAAGTTGGAGATGTTCGTGAATGGGAAAAGCAAGGTTTCGGGGTACGTACGTACAAAACGATAAAAGCTAACGATTTATGGAATCTAATTAATATTTGTGCGACTTATTCTGCAGAACCAGGAATCTTCTTTATCGATAATGCGAATAAGGAAACAAATGCTACTGCTTATGGTCAAAAAGTAGTCGCCACGAATCCGTGTTTCCATCCATCTACACGAATCTCTACAGAATTCGGATTAATAACGATTGAAGATTTATATAAAAAAGTAGGCGGGCAATCATTTCTGACAGCGACAGACAATCGTTTGATAGAACAGGCAAAGGTTGTCAATGGACGGGAATACGAAGCATCAGGCATTGCACACCGTAAAGCTATTGTGTTTCCAACCGGAGAAAAACAAACATTAAAAGTTCTCTTAAAAAATGGCATGGAGTTGAACGTCACGCCTGACCATCGAATATATACCGACCAAGGATGGAAAGAAGCACAGGAATTAACGAAAGAAGATCTTGTCTATATTCAATCCGGCGAAGGGGGATTCGCTGAAACAGATGAGATTGGTGAAAGAACTGGATTATTCCTTGGGTGGTTAACTGGCGATGGATGGCTTTCAAAGGATAACCGTGTTGGACTTGTTTTTGGTAAAGACGATCAAGAAATCATTCCTGAAATACTTGATATCGGACGTGAATTAAGTGGTTTCACACCAAAAGTGATGGAGAGGCAAAACGGTACTTTCCAAGTAAGCTATAACCGAAAGGCTTTCACAGAGAAAATGAAAGCGCTAGGAATGAAAGCATGCCGGGCTCACGAAAAAAGAGTTCCAGAAGCGATTTTCACCGCTTCCAAATCAACGGTAACGAATTACTTACGCGGACTATTCTGTGCGGATGGTACAGTTTATACAAAGGATAAAAACCATCGCACGGTTCGTTTGACTTCTTCGTCTAAGGAATTATTACAAGACGCGCAATTACTTTTATTAAATTATGGAATCCATAGTAAAATCTATTTCCGTAAAAAGAATAATCAAACACAATTCCGTTATGTAACAAAAAATAATGAAGAAAAAGTTTATGAGAGCAAACCATTCTATGAACTAATAATTTCAGGAAACAACTTGTCATTGTTTAAAAAAGAAATTGGTTTCAAACACATTCAACGAAAAGAAGATTTGTTAGCAGTTGTCCCTAAATCCTCTCGTAAAAACGAAAAATTCATTACAACAGTTAATCGAATTGAGGATGGCGAGTTAGTTACTGTCTACGATATTACAGAACCAGAGACTCATTCATTAATTGCGAATGGGGTTGTTGTTCACAATTGTGGAGAGCAACCACTAGCACCTTATTCCGTCTGTAACTTGGCAGCAGTCAATCTTGCAGCAATTGCTGACAAGCAACAAGCGAAACCTGACTTTGAAAAGTTGAAAGAAACTGTAAAAGTCGGTGTCCGTATGCAAGATAATGTCATTGACTCAACGCCGTATTTTCTTGAAGACAATAGAGTACAAGCTTTAGGGGAAAGAAGAATTGGCTTAGGCGTCATGGGGCTACACGATCTCTTGATTTACTGTGAAACTGAATATGGTTCCGAGGAAGGCAATCAATTAGTCGATGAGATTTTTGAAACGATTGCTACGACTGCCTACCGTGAATCAATTGAACTGGCTAAAGAAAAAGGAAGCTTCCCATTCTTAGTCGGAGAAACTGAAGAAGAAACGAAAGAACTTAGACAGCGATTTATTAATACAGGATATATGCAGAAGATGCCTAAAGATATTCGCGAAGGTGTCTTACAATATGGAATTAGAAATTCGCACTTATTAACAGTTGCGCCAACCGGATCCACAGGAACGATGGTCGGTGTGTCAACAGGATTGGAGCCATATTTCTCCTTCACTTACTATCGAAGTGGACGACTCGGTAAATTTATCGAAGTTAAAGCGGATATCGTGAATGAATATTTAGAACTTCACCCAGAGCAAGATCCAGATAACCTTCCGAGATGGTTTGTTACAGCAATGAGTCTATCGCCAGAAGCACATGCTGATACACAATGTGTTATTCAACGGTGGGTAGACAGCTCTATTTCAAAAACGGTCAATGCGCCTAAAGGATACCGTGTTGATCAAGTAGAACAAGTATACAGACGACTTTATAAGGGCGGTGCAAAAGGTGGTACGGTTTATGTAGACGGTAGTCGAGATAGCCAAGTATTAACCTTGAAAGCCGAAGAAAATGATTTCTCTGAGCAGACAGAATTGTTCGAGGAAGAAGAAAAGAAAGTTGTTCTTGTCGACACTGTTAAGGAATTGGAAAAGACGAATATGAACATCGGTTCTGAAATCGGTGATACTTGTCCGGTTTGTCGTAAAGGAAGTATAGAAGACGTCGGCGGATGTAATACTTGTACAAACTGTGGTGCACAGTTGAAGTGTGGATTGTAAGAAATAACAAAAAGATGATCTCGTTATTCAGGCGGGATCATCTTTTTTAAGTTTTTCATCTTATTTAGGTAGCTAGATATCCAAATAAACCCCCAGATTTTGATTTCAATAATCCAAATCTGGGGGGTTATATTTAATCATAGATGTTTGTCGTGAAACGAATTTTATTTTTTATTGCCTTCGATTACACGTAAATTTGGTTGATTACCCGATTTCTTTCTTATTCGTGGCATGCGTTGTAGTTTCGGTTGGCCACTCGTCTTCGCATTCATATTTGGCTTAACTTTAGAGCCTGACTTTCCGTACATTTGCTTTGATTGTTTCAGTGCCTTTTTATAACCACTACTCACATTGCTTCTTCTGCGAATTAAGAAGAAATAGAGTAGAAATCCAATCACAACTGCAGCGCCGACCATCATCAACATGTTGCGCATAAAGCCACCAGGATTCATAATCAATTGACCTACTAATCCAATTACAGCTAGAATGGCAATCCCATAAGCTATCCATTTACCCCACTTCATGACTAGGCACTCCTTTCGGTCCGAACTTTATTTATCATCATTATACCACTTTTAGATATCTATATACTTATTTCCATAGTATGATTTTCCCTAATTTGTCCAAATTAAAACCGAGGTGATTTGATGACTGAGGAGAATTATCCAAGAAAAAACCAAAATTTACTGGTTAAAAGCTTGGTAACGGGTTTTGTGGGCGCATTACTATGGGGAGCAATGAGTTCGGTTGGTTATTTTATGTCATTTTCAACCGTATCACATGCGAGTTTTATTCTACGTTCATTTTTCTCAGGTAGTTGGACAGAAGGGATGACCGGCGAACTGATCAGCCTCTTTATTCTTGGCTTATTAGGTACAATACCGGCAATTATTTATTATTATTTCTTTAAAAAGTTTGCACGAGTCATTCATGGTGTAATCTATGGATTGATATTATGGGCAATCTTTTTCATTGTTCTTAATCCTTATTTTTCTTATGTTCCAAATTTTAATGAATTAGAGATGGATACGATAACGGCAACAGTTTGCCAATTTGTTATGTACGGTGTTTTTGTCGCCTATACAATTGCCTTTGACGCCAATGGTGAACGAATTACTTTTCAAGAATAAGGTGCCAATAATCGGATGAATAACATGCCTGCACATTTTATGATAAACTAAATTTATTGTAGAAAAAAAGGGGAATAGGCATGGAAAAGATTCTACTTCTCAATGGACCGAACTTAAATATGCTTGGAAAAAGAAATCCTCAAGTGTATGGCACGGTTGATTTGGATTCGATTGAAAAACATGTGCGTGAGTTGTTAGCTGAGCACAATGTTTCGTTGGTGAGTTTTCAATCAAATCATGAAGGTGAACTCATTGACGCGCTTCATGAGGCGAATGGTCAATATGGAGGGATCATCTTTAATCCTGGTGCTTATGCACACACAAGCATTGCAATTAGAGATGCTGTGGAGGCCATTGCGACACCTGTCGTGGAAGTGCATATTTCGAATATTTATGCGAGAGAATCTTTTCGACAACATTCGTATCTATCTCCTGTCGTCTCCGGACAAATTACTGGTTTCGGTATTGATGGATACTTAATGGCTGCTTATTCATTCTTGAACAAACAATCATAAAGGGGAGAAAATCATGGAGAAACTACATAAGCTCAGACAAATCATGAAAGAAGAAAATGTTGATGGTATGTTGATTACAAATGGACAGAACAGACGTTATATGACCGGATTTACAGGAACTGCCGGTGTCGTACTAGTAACTGAAAATGATGCTGTTTTCATTACTGATTTTCGTTATACAGTGCAAGCGAAGGATCAAGTAAAGGGCTTTACGATTGTAGAACATAAAGGTCCAGTTCACCTTGAAGTAGCTTCACAAGTTGATCAACTTGGAATCAAACAATTAGGATTTGAAAAACAAAATCTGACTTACGCAATTTTTGAACAGTATCAAAAAGAATTAACGTGTGAATTTGTTCCGGTTAATGGTCTAGTAGAGAGATTACGTATTATTAAATCTGAAGAAGAGCTTGCCATTATGAAAGAAGCTGGAAAAATTGCAGATGCTGCTTTTGAACATATTCAAGGTTTTATTAAACCAGGCGTCAAAGAAATTGATGTGTCGAATGAATTGGAATTCTTTATGAGAAAGCAAGGAGCGACATCCTCATCTTTTGACATCATTGTTGCTTCGGGTTACCGAGGAGCTTTACCGCATGGAGTTGCTTCGGATAAAGAGATTCAAACAGGAGAGTTAGTAACGCTTGATTTTGGTGCGTTGTATAAAGGTTATTGCTCAGATATTACACGTACGGTAGCTGTTGGTGAGGTTAGTGATCAATTAAAAGAGATTTATGACACGGTTTTGCAAGCGCAACTCAAAGGAATGGAAGGAACTAAAGCGGGTATTACTGGTAGAGAAGCAGACGCACTTACTCGTGATTACATCGAAGAAAAAGGATATGGTTCTTATTTCGGCCATTCAACAGGTCACGGTTTAGGTATGGATGTACACGAATCTCCAAGCTTATCATTGAAGTCAGATACCGAGTTGAAGCCGGGCATGGTAGTAACAATCGAGCCAGGTATTTACGTTCCTAATGTCGGCGGTTGCCGTATTGAGGATGACCTTGTTATTACCGAAAATGGCAATGAACCATTGAACTTTTCAACAAAAGAATTAATTACTCTGTAAATCAGAGTAGAGGAGGAATATAAATGATCTCAGTAAACGACTTTAAAACAGGACAAACGATAGAATTAGATGGCTCCATTTGGCAAGTTCTTGAATTTCAACACGTAAAGCCAGGTAAAGGTGCAGCGTTCGTTCGCTCAAAATTAAAAAATCTTGAAAACGGAAATACACAAGAAAAAACATTTCGAGCAGGAGAAAAGGTGAATACAGCACATCTGGACCGTCGTCCAATGCAATATTTATATGCATCAGATAACAACCATACATTTATGGATACAGAAACGTATGAGCAACTGGATATTCCAGGAGATATAATCGAAGAAGAACTAAATTTCATGAAGGAAAATAGCCAAGTTACCGTTATGATTTATGACGGAAAAACATTAGGTATCGAATTACCGAAAAACGTAGAGCTTGAAGTTATTGAAACTGAACCAGGAATTAAAGGAGATACAGCCAGTGGCGGAACAAAGCCTGCCAAATTGGAAACAGGATATTCCGTACAAGTACCTTTCTTTGTGAACAAAGGAGACCGATTGATCATCAGTACGAGCGAAGGTAAATATGTATCGAGAGCTCACTAAAATTTGATTTCAACATATGCCTGTTATGAAAGTTGAATGTTAACTTTCATAGCAGGTTTTTTTATATTCAAAATGATGATATCAATTCAATTAGCAATTCTAGGATCCCTTTATTTATAAGATCATTCCTCACAAAAGTTTTTTCCAATCCTCTTTAAACTATCTTACCAAATACTCAAATATTATACTTCGCTTAATAGATTTCAAACGCATAACTGAAACAGAGGACTCATAGAATGAGATAAGACAAGCAAGGGGGAAGTCTTTTGGAAGAGATATTTAACGTATTGCCACCATATATTGCAAGTAAAATTAAAGAATCTGTTTCAGAAAAAGATTTGAAAGAATTAGAAGAAATTCGACTTCGCGTACATCGGCCGACTGAAGTCGTTTTAACGTCCAAATCGATTGTTATTCGTTCCATTCAGCTTACACAAGAGGAGTCGAAAAGATTTTTAGCTCGAATCAGTCAACATTCTGTATACCGCTTAGAAGAAGAGTTGAAAAAAGGATTCATTACGTTGCAAGGTGGTCACCGGATTGGACTGAGTGGTTCAGTGAATGTTCAGGATGGTTCAGTTAAGGCCATTAGTCATGTTTCATCTTTTAATATCCGGGTGGCGAAAGCAGTCATCGGTTCAGCTCAAATGATCAGCCCCTTGATTATGGACAACCAATCGAACGTGTTGAATACGTTAATCGTCGGTCCGCCAAAAACAGGTAAAACGACTATCTTACGGGATATCATCAGACAAATAAGCGATGCTGAGAATGGTTTTCGTCATCATCGAGTCGGATTAATCGATGAACGAAATGAAATTGCAGCGACGCTAAACGGCATTCCGCAACATCCTGTTGGGAATCGAACGGATGTTATGTCTGATTGTCCTAAGGCAGAAGGAATCTTAATGATGATTCGATCGATGTCACCAGAAGTGATTGTTGTCGATGAAATCGGCCATGAAAAAGACACACGCGGTCTGCTTGAAGCAATCTATGCAGGAGTTAAGTTAATTTGCACTGTTCACGGAGATTCAATAGAGGACGTACAGAAACGCCCTTCTATTCAAACATTGATTCGTGAAAGAGCGATCGAACGCTTTGTTTTTCTAGATCGACTGTCGACTCCAGGTACAGTCAAAAGTGTATATGACCATCGATTTGAAGAAATCAAAAGAGACAAGAGGATAAGGAGTGTACAGCATGAAATGGATCGGCATGCTGCTCATCCTGTTCACGTGCACGTGGGTAGGGCTAGATAAATCAAATAAATATAAAGGTAGAACGAATCAACTACGAGAGTTCATTCAAGCGTTGCAACTAATGGAGGCAGAAATGACTTTTGGAAAGTTGCCAATACAATCAGTGTTTCAGTTACTTTCTGAACAACTGAGTCAGCCGGTCAGCAAGTTTTTCGATGATCTAAATAAACGACTTTTACACGTTGATGAGTCACTTCAAGAAGTCTGGGAGGAGTCACTCCAAAGTCATTCCCACCGATTGGCGCTTACAAAAAAAGATCTTCATGTATTGAAGCAATTTGGGAATACGTTAGGTTTGCATGATCTAGTACAACAAAAGAAACAAATTGAGTTAGCATCGATTCATTTACACAAACAGTTGAATGAGTCTGTTGAAGAGGAGAAACGCTTTGCGAATATGAGTCGAACATTGGGCTTGCTGACTGGCGTTTTGATTGTATTGGTTTTGATATAGGAGAGGAGGGATGAATCGATGCAAGATATTTATATTTTGTTTCAAGTGGCAGGTGTTGGCATTATTGTCGCGATCATTCATACCGTTCTGAAACAAATGGGTAAGGAAGATATTGCTCACTGGGCAACGTTAATTGGGTTTATTATCGTCTTAGTTATCGTCATCGATTACTTATCCCGTTTGTTCAATCAAATTAAATCCGTCTTTATCTTACAAATGATCTTGTAAAGGAACGGTATACATGGGGTCAATTTTACAGCTTTTCGTTATCATCATGGTTGCAGCAATGTTGGTCATCATCGTACGCGAACAAAATGAGTCTATTAGTTTTTTGCTCGTTTTGCTCCTTGGCATTTTTGTCTTTCTGTTTGTGCTAAAACAAGTCGAACAACTCTTCAATTTATTTCAGTCCATTGTCTCTAAATTCGATGTATCACTGCTTCATTTAGATACGATGATCAAAGTAATCGGCGTGGCATATTTAACCGAATTTATCTCACAACTTTTAAAAGATGCTCAGTTGAATTCAGTCGCCGTCAAGGTTGAAATTGTTGGCAAACTTTTCATATTGTTGCTTGCTTTACCCATTTTCATCTCAGTTCTTGAAACATTGATGTCATTTATCCCGCAATAAGAAGGAGTTTAGATCGATGCGGTTTTTCGTCGCTTTCTCTGTCGTTGTCTTTATGCTCTTCGTTTTTATTCCTGTATATACAACTGCGGAGGGACAGCAAACGGACTTGGAACTGAATGAGCAATGGATTGATACTGGTGAGATGCAAGTCTATTGGCAGGATGCACTCAGACAATACCGTGAATTCATACCATTTTCAGCAGAGGAACATTGGTTAGATGCTGTAAAGGATGGTTCAATTTTTTCAATTAAAGATTGGGTTAACGGTTTTCTATTATTTTTTTTAGAAGAATGGCGAACGAATGGCAAGTTGATCGGCATGCTTTTTTTACTCTCTTTATTGAGTGTTTTTTTGAAAATTCTTGTCGGTTCATTTGAAAATAGTTCAGTCAGTAAAATTAGTTACTTAGTAATCTTTGGAGTTTTATTGACAATAGCAATTTCCAGCTTTTATAAAGCCGTTAATTACACGACGGAAACAATTGAGTCCTTAAGTCATTTCATGTTTGCCTTATTGCCGCTCATGCTAAGTTTAATGGCTTCATTCGGAAATATAGCGACGGTTGCTTTTTTCCAACCATTAATTCTTTTGTTTACACAAGTTTCGGGCGTGTTGATCAGTAAATTGGTATTGCCATTACTATTCATTTCAGCCATTTTACATATTGCTAGTTTCATTAATGAAGAGTTTAACGTTTCACGGCTGGCTGATTTATTTAAATATGTTGCATTCGTCATAATGGGTGCATTTTTAACGCTATTTGTCTCACTCATGTCTTTGCAAGGTGTAAATGCGGCTGTAACTGATGGTGTTGCCATTAGAGCTGCCAAGTATGTAACGAGTAATTTTATTCCAGTCATCGGTCGGATGTTCACGGATGCTACGGATACCGTGTTATCCGCTTCCATATTACTAAAAAATTCAATTGGCATAGCAGGTGTCATCATCATCCTATTAATTACTTTATTCCCAGTCATTAAAGTGCTTGTTATTGGATTGATTTTTAAAGTGACCTCTGCAGTCCTTCAGCCAATTGCTGATGGTCCAGTCGTCGATTTAATCGATGTGATGGGGAGATATATTCTTTATATTCTAGTAGCTCTATTACTAATGTCACTTATGTTTTTCTTTGCGATTGTCATGTTGATAATCGTCAGTAACATGACACTGATGATCCGATAAGGGGGAATGGCGATGTCATTTTTGATGAACTGGGTTTCACAAATTGTTTTATTCATATTCTTGGCGACAATCGTCTCCTTATTGATTCCAAAAAATTCGCATGAAAAAGTGATAAAGCTCGTATTTGGGTTAATTGTATTTCTATTATTTCTTCATCCTTTAAAGATGATATTTCAAGTAAATCCTGATCAAATCATCTCTCAAATTCAGTTGGAGCAATTCATGCAAGGAGAAGATGCAATAAAAGAAGAGATTTCTGATAAAAAAATAGAAATACAAGCCTCTACTGATGCATATATATTAGAACAGCTAGAAAAGCAAGTAGAAAATACGGTAGGTGAGGAGTTGATGGCTACATATGGTGTGAATATTCAAGACATTTCTATCCAAATGCAAGAAAGTACATCCGAAGAAGAACCGCAAATGGATGAAATAACATTTAAGCTTGAAGAACAGCAACAAGATATGGTCGAACCAGTTAAAACGATATCAATCCCTGCTAATAACCATACAGACCGGAGAGATCGTGATATAGAAATCGCAAAGTCGATTTCTTCATTATTAGATCTTCCTCTTCAGGCAATTGAAATTGAATGGGAAGGAGGATGATCCGATGGGTCTTAAACAATGGTTTCAAACTGACTCGGAAAAAGGTCAAAAACCTACTAAAAAATCATATATTTTATTAATTGGGCTAGTTGGAATTTTGTTCATACTCGTTTCAAATATCTTCTCGGATTCTTCGAAAGAGGATGAGCAACCAATGACAGACGAACAAGAAGTTTTTCTGAAGAAAGAAGCCACAAAAGAAACGAATGAACGAAATATTACACAAATTCAAGAAGAAACAGAAAATATGCTGACAGAAGCGTTGAACTCTTTGGCCGGCGTATCGAATGTACAAGTTGTCGTTCAATTAAATGCGTCGGATTTAAAAATCTACGAAAAGAATCAAACGACTAGCTATCAAAAAACAGATGAAAATGATCAAAATGGCGGTACAAGGACCGTTGATGACGAGACAGTCGAAGACCAAACAGTACTTATCCGAAAAAACAATAATGAAGAACCATTGTTGATACAAACAAGAAACCCAGAAATCAGAGGGGTGTTAGTCATTGCAGAGGGGGTTGATCAAATTCAAGTTAAGCAAATGGTAATCGATTCAGTTTCACGTTTACTAGATGTATCTACACACCGAATAGCAGTAATGCCAAAAAGTCAGGAGGAATAAAATGGTTTTAAAAAAACAGACAGTCTGGTTAATTACGATGTTGAGTTTATTGATTGTGTTAAGTGTTTATTATATGCTTCCGGGCGATGATCAGGCGGCAATGACCGATTTAGAGGATGAGCAAACAGAGGAAGAACGTTCAGATGAAGAAGAAGGGGACGGGGCTGAAAGTGAGAACTTTGTCGTATCTGAATTGCCTACGGGAGATTACTTTCAAACGATTCGTCTTGAGACGGAAGACTCTAGAAGTGAAATGAAAGAAAAGCTATCAGAAGTCATATCTTCCACTACAGCAACTAGTGAAGAAAAAAATGATGCGATGGATCAAATCTATTCGATTGAAACAATGTCTCAAAAAGAATCTCTGCTTGAGAAGATGATTATTCAAGAGAAAAATTATGAAGATGTCCTTGTTCGAAAAGCCGATGATAAAGTAAATGTCACGGTTATGGCTAATGAATTATCTAAAACTGATGCCAACCACATTATGCAAATGGCACGTGATGAATTTGGTATGTTGGACGTTACAGTCAAGTACCAAGGAGAGGTAAGTCAGCAAGAGGAGTCCGATGATGATGAACAATCGGATGATGCTCAAAATCAAGAGCAAGAATATGATGATGAACAATCGGATGATGCCCAGCAGCAAGAACAAGAAGAGGAAGATGAACAAGACCAGGAACAAAATCAAGAAGACCAAGCTTAAAATAGAATTGATACAACCTACTAATCACCAATCGGGATTATTGAATCTTGGTTGGTGTTTTTTATGTGTTATTCCAAAAAATGTGGTGTGATAGTTGTTGGAATGAGAGAGATCAGCGGGCAAACTGAATTCGATTATATTTACTGTTGGCAAATTGTTGTGAAAATTAAGTTGAACATGGAACATCATTTATCGTACAATTAAATCATTAACGCATGATTAAAATCGAAAAGGAGTGCCAATCAATATGCTAAAGGTACAAGAGATTCGGGAGCTAATAAAACTAATTGATGAGTCATCCATTACAGAATTTAAGTATGAAACTGAAAATGCAGAGGTTCATTTAAAGAAAGCAACAGGAGAAGTACAAGCTGCTCCAGTCGTTCAGCCATCTGTTGCACAGCGAACTGAGCAGCAAGCTTCAGTTCCTACGGTTGAAAAGTCTGAATCTGCTAATCAAACAGAAAAAGCAACTGACGAATCATCAGAAAAGCAAGAAGAGACAGCCACTCGTACAGATTATGATCATGAGATTACCTCACCAATGGTCGGAACATTTTATGCTGCTCCTTCACCAGAAGAAGGCCCGTATGTAAATATTGGAGATCGAGTCGAAAGCAGCTCTATCGTATGTATCGTAGAAGCAATGAAGTTATTCAATGAAATCGAAGCCGAAGTAAACGGAGAAATTGTAGAAATATTAGTTGAAGACGGCGAGTTGGTTGAATACGGACAACCGTTGTTTAGAATTAAAAAAGCGTAAGGAGGGATTGTCCGTGATCGAACGAATATTAGTTGCCAACCGTGGCGAAATTGCGGTGCGAATTATTCGAGCTTGTAAAGAAATGGGCATTGAAAGTGTCGCTGTATATTCAGAAGCCGATAAAGAATCACTACATGTTCAATTGGCTGATGAAGCATACTGTATCGGACCAGCCTCTAGTAAAGATAGTTATTTAAATAAGACGAATATTATGAGTGTCGCGAAGTTGACCAATTGCGATGCGATTCATCCAGGATATGGTTTCTTAGCTGAAAACGCTGATTTTGCAGAGATGTGTGAAGAATGTAATGTCATTTTCATCGGGCCAAGTGCTGAAGCGATTTCCAAAATGGGTACAAAAGATGTTGCTCGAGAAACGATGAAAGATGCAGGGGTTCCGATCGTTCCTGGGTCAGACGGAATTATCGCTGACGTAGAGGAAGGTAAAAAAGTAGCTGAAGAAATCGGTTATCCAGTAATTATCAAAGCTACAGCTGGTGGCGGTGGGAAAGGGATTCGAGTCGCTAAAGACGAAGAAGAGTTGGTCAAAGGGATTCGAATTACTCAAAATGAAGCTGAAACAGCTTTCGGTAATCCAGGTGTATATTTAGAAAAATACATTGAAAATTTCCGTCATGTTGAAATTCAAATAATGGCTGATGGTCATGGGAATGCCGTTCACTTAGGTGAAAGAGATTGTTCAGTGCAAAGACGTTTGCAGAAATTAATCGAAGAAACCCCTTCACCTGCCATTGATGAGAAAACAAGAGCTGACATGGGACAAGCGGCCGTTCGAGCAGCACAGGCTGTTGGCTATATTGGCGCAGGCACAGTCGAATTTATTTATGACTTGGAAGATAATACGTACTATTTCATGGAAATGAATACAAGGATCCAGGTTGAACACCCTGTTACAGAGATGGTTACGGGGATTGACTTAATCAAGGAGATGATCCGAGTTTCAAGTGGAGAAGTGCTATCTGTTAAACAAGAGGATATTCAATTTGAGGGTTGGTCGATTGAATGTCGGATTAACGCAGAGGATCCTTTTAAGAACTTTATGCCATCTGCAGGTAGAATTGAGATGTATTTGCCTCCTGGTGGTTTCGGAGTCCGCGTTGATTCTGCCGCTTATTCCGGTTGGATGATTCCGCCTTACTATGATTCCATGATTGCAAAACTAATAACACATGGCGCGACAAGACAAGAAGCGATTGATAAAATGAAACGTGCCTTAGATGAATTTATGATTGAAGGTATTCACTCAACAATTCCTTTTCATCAACGTATGATGAATCATTCTGTATTCGTTTCAGGTGATTTCAATACTAAATTCCTTGAAAATTATAAAGTTATGGAAGAAGATGGAGAGTAGAAAGAGGTGAGCAATAATGGACGATAAACAACTGTTGAATGTCAGTGATGACGAATCATTAGGTCGTGTTGAAATTGCACCAGAAGTTATTGAAGTCATTGCGGGAATTGCTGCCAATGACGTAAGTGGTGTTGCAAACATGCGCGGTAACATTGCATCCAATGTCTCTGAAAAGCTAGGTAAGAAAAGACATGGAAAAGGCGTTAAAGTGGAATTGAAAAATGATGGTATTAAGATTGATATCTTTACCGTTCTTGATTATGGAGTTTCTGTGCCAACGGTCGCTCAAAAAATTCAAGATAGCATCCGGACAACACTACGAAATATGACAGCATTAGAGATTCTTGAGGTCAATGTTCATGTGGTAGGCGTACAAATCGAGGATAAAGCTGAAGAAAAAGCATAAATGTAAAAAGTCTAACAATGGAAAGGATACTTTCTATTGTTAGGCTTTTTTATTGTCGTCTGCCATCAGACCAACTTGTTCAATATATTCTTTTTTATTTCTCATGTTTCATGGTAAACTAACGAAGGATATTATGTATATAATAAAGTGAAATAGTGGTTAGTTAAGGAGTTTATATATGATTTCAAGAAAACACGCAAGAGAAAAAGCATTTCAGGCATTGTACCAACTAGATATTAATGAAACAGTGAATTATAAGGATTTGTTCCGAGCAATTGAGGAGGAAGTGGATTTATATGCTCATGAACTTATTGAAGGTGTCTTTACACATCAACAGAAAATTGACACAGCAATCAGTGAAAAATTAGAAAAATGGTCTTTTAATCGTATCGGTACTGTTGAAAAAACAGTGCTAAGAATTGCTGTGTATGAAATATTATATATAGATAATGTACCAGTCAAAGTCTCGATTAATGAAGCTGTTGATCTAGCGAAGCGATTTAATGAAGAACAATCGGGAAAATTCATTAACGGTATTTTATCGAAATTTACTACAAAATAAGGGGGAACGCACGATGACAACAGTTATGTACGGAACAGAATTAGCCAATAAAATGCGTTCCGACTTAAAAGATGAAGTAGAAGCTTTATCAAGAAAGAATATTCAACCGGGGTTGGCAGTCATTATTGTAGGGGATGATTATGCATCTAAAACTTATGTGCGAATTAAACGAAACGCAGCTGAAAAAATTGGGATTTATTCTAAGGTAGTAGAATTCCCAGAAGATCTAAAAGAAGAGACACTTTTAGATAAAATTAATGAATTCAATGAAGATGAAAACATACATGGAATACTGGTTCAACTTCCACTTCCACCGCAAATTGACGAACGTAAAGTGTTAGAAACCATTAAACCAGAGAAAGATGTTGATGGATTTCATCCAATCAATGTCGGCCGATTATCCAATAATCAACCTGGATTTATTCCTTGTACACCATTAGGTATTGAAAAAATGCTTGGTTATTATGGAGTAGAAGTTGCCGGTAAACATGCAGTCATAGTTGGAAGAAGTAACATAGTCGGGAAGCCTATTGGACAAATTTTATTAAACAACGATGCGACAGTTACTTATTGCCATTCAAAGACAAAAAACTTAAAAGAGATGACGAAGCAAGCAGACCTATTGATTGTTGCCGTTGGTCAGGCAAATACAATTACTGATGATATGATTAAAGAAGGAGCAGTCATTGTTGATGTAGGAAATACTTATCTTGAATCAGGAAAGGTCGTCGGGGATGTTGCTTTTGATGAAGTAAAAGAAAAAGCGAGTTTTATTACACCTGTCCCGAAAGGTGTAGGGCCAATGACGATCACAATGCTTTTGTACAATACAGTTCTTTCTGCAAAAGTTCGGAACAGTGCAGATAAGTAAATTTTTGCTTCAAAAGGTGGAGAAGAATGGATAAACGATATCTAACAGTTACTGCCTTAACAAAATATCTAAAGAGAAAACTTGAAACAGACAAACATTTACGAAGTGTATGGTTACAAGCGGAAATCTCAAATTTCAATCATCACTCACGGGGTCATATGTATTTTACGTTAAAAGATCAAAATTCAAGGATTTCTGCGGTAATGTTCTCGTTTCAAAATAAATTTTTGAAATTTCGACCTGAAAATGGAATGAAAGTTCTCGTTAAAGGAGAAGTAAATTTATACGAACCACAAGGACAGTACCAGCTTTATGTACAGGCGATGGAACCTGATGGAATCGGCTCCCTTTATTTAGCTTATGAAGAATTAAAGAAAAAGCTTACACAAGAAGGTTTGTTTCAGGATGAACGAAAAAAACAAATACCATCATTTCCGAATCATATTGGTATCATTACTTCACCGACTGGGGCCGCTATTCGAGATATTTTAACAACGATTGAACGACGTTTTCCATTTATTAAACGAACATTACTTCCTGTCAACGTGCAAGGTCGAGATGCTGCACCGTCGATTGTAAAAGCAATTGAAAAAGCGAATGAAGAGTCATTTGATGTGCTGATCATTGGTAGAGGTGGGGGTTCAATTGAAGAACTTTGGGCCTTCAATGAAGAACAGGTTGCTCGTGCCATTGCGAAATCGTCGATACCAATTATCTCGGCAGTAGGTCATGAGACAGATTTTACAATAAGCGATTTTGTTGCAGACCTGCGCGCACCTACTCCGACAGCCGCAGCAGAACTAGCTGTTCCATCTATGCTTGAATTACATAATCAATTAAATCATCTGGAAAATCGATTAAGTTACCACTTGAACGCAGAGATTAGACGAAAAAAAGAACAACTCAGATCATTGGAAAATACGTACGCATTCAAGTATCCAGTTCAGCTAACCCAACAGAAAGAACAAGATTTTGATCGGCTTGTCGCTAGTTTGGATCGAAATATGCGAATCCTTTTAGAGCGAAAGGAGCAACATTTTGAACGTCGTAAAGAGCAAATGATTAGCTATTCACCCCGTCACCTTGTAGCGGAGAAAAAAAGTGAGTTGCATTATTTATCGCAATCAATTGTGAAATCAGCTTCAAATCTTTTTGATCATAAAGCGACTAGCTTCTTTAATCAGCTGGAGAAATTAACAATTTTAAGCCCGCTTGAAACCATGAAAAGAGGATACGGAATCGTTTATGAACCTTCTGGAAAACTCATAAAATCAACTGAGAAAGTTAAAGTCGGCGATCAAGTTCGTGTATCTTTATCGGATGGAATGATGGATTGTAAAGTTGAACAATTAATAGAAGGGGATGATTTAGATGACTGAAGAGACCAAGATGGAGAACGAGGAACTGAACTTTGAACAAGCAATGGAACAATTGGAAGAGATTGTCCGAGCACTAGAAGAGGGTGATGTACCTTTGGAGAAAGCAATCGAACTGTATAAAAAAGGTATGGAGCTTTCAAAAATATGTAATCATAAATTGACGTCTGTCGAAAAAGAGATGACTCAGATTATGAAAGAAAACGGTGCTACTGAAGACTTCACAATGGAGGAAGAACCAGGTGACAATTAATCGTTTTATTTTAAATAAACAAAAATTGATTGATAAGAAGCTAATTGAGTTGGTTGAAGAACTCGAAGCACCGAGCCTTTTAAAAGAAGCCATTGAATATGCAATAAAAGCTGGAGGGAAGCGACTTCGCCCTATATTATTGATGTCGACATATGAAGGATTCTCAACAGAGCTTAAAAAAGCAACTCACCCAGCAGTTGCTTTGGAACTTATCCATACGTATTCGTTAATTCACGACGATTTACCGGCTATGGACGATGATGATTTACGCCGAGGTCAACCGACGTTGCATCGTCAGTTCGATGAAGCTACGGCGATATTAGTTGGTGATGGATTATTAACGTATGCTTTTCAATTAATTTCTTCCTCACCATTCCTTGAAGCAGAGGAAAAAGTGTATGTCATCCAACAATTAAGTCAAGCGAGCGGTGTTAATGGCATGGTCGGTGGCCAATACTTAGACTTAAAAGCAGAAAACGAAGAGATTGAAGAACATGAATTATCAACTATCCATATCAAGAAAACAGGTGCGCTTATACAAGCGGCAATAAAGATCGGTGCCTATTTAGGAGGAGCTACTCCACCACAAATTGAATCATTACAAACTTTCGGTTACTATTTAGGGTTAACGTTTCAAGTTCAAGATGATTTATTGGACGTTGAAGGGGATTCAAATGAGTTAGGGAAACTAACCGGAAGTGATCTAGCTAGGAATAAAAGTACCTATCCAAAGTTACTCGGTTTACAAGGTGCCAAAGATCAGAAAAACCAATATATGGATAAGGCCAAGGAAGCCTATTTATCCTCTAATGTTGATCAACCGCGTCTTTTAGAGCTTATTAATGTGTTTGGCAACCGATCAAATTAGGTTCAATAAATTGTATGAACGTTCGTTCTGTGATAATATATAATTAAATAGGGAGTGGAACAGTATTCTAGTCGACCCTCCATTTCTGAAGGCGGGCCTAAAAATCCGCCAAAGGGCACATCGATGAAGTTCCTTGTGTTGGCTTGAGGCGCCCAGCCTGGGGTCAATGCTGGGAGTTAAGGTCGTAGGGCGATCCACAAAGGCATGTGGGCGTAGACCCTGCTTCCGCGGAGGCCCACTATTGTGTTTCGGTGATTGCGCTTACCGAGATATGAAGTGGGGTATGAACCTGCTGGATAGGGGAAACTCTATCGGCAGCGTAGCCTGCCTTGAGTGGTAGTTAGGGGATTGCAATTTAACATACTACAACGATCGGCCGTCGTTACCAGTGTGTGAGCACAATTGCATGAAATAAGTACTGCAAAAGAGGCTAGGAAATGGTCAAAGGTTGTTGAGGAAATCTCCTAGACTGTCGTAACATGCACTTAAATGGGATTATGGTGTGGACTAAGTGGTAATCCAGTCTAGCTGGCGGTGACGCGGCTAAGGTTGCTTTAAAGGGAAACCGCCAATGTGGCAACACATGGTAGCAGCTTGGGAAAACCTACTGGACCTAAGCCACAATTTTTACCATTTAAGTGTCCATTCCCTCTATACATAGTTATTATTTTGTTAGTATGAGCTTAGATGAGGTTATTTATGAAAAAAAGTTTGTTGAAACGATCAATTAAATTTAGTATTGGAATTGCCGTTATCACAGCTGTGTTAGCGGCCATTTTTTCAGTTATATCAAACGCTTCATTAGAAGGTACAAGCTGGTATCTAGGCTTACTTATTGTTTTATTTATTGTATTGATTGGTGTATTCTTTGATATGATGGGAGTAGCTGCAGCTGCTGCTAATGAAAAACCGTTTCACTCAATGGCTTCTGAAAAAGTGAATGGTGCACGAGAAGCGATTGTCATCGTCAGAAATGCAGACAGATTTGCTACGTTTTGTAATGATGTAATCGGAGATATTTCGGGAATCATTAGTGGTGCAGCGTCCACTTTGGTCGTCATTCAATTGGCTGTGGTGTTACAGTCTGATGTAACGAACCTACAATTCATATTGAATATCATATTAACAAGTTTTGTCGCCGCATTGACGGTCGGTGGTAAGGCAATTGCCAAAACATATGCCATTCACCGATCAACAAATATCATTTTGGTTGTGGGGAAAATGTTTGCTTTTTTCGATAAAAAGTTGCATATTAAAATTTTACCCGATTTGAAGAAAAAGAAGCGAAAAGAAATATAATTATAAGGTGAGGGATCCGCATATGGATCTTAAAGATATTAAGACTCCATCCGATATCAAGCAATGCTCGATCGATGATTTAAAAAAACTGAGTGAAGAAGTTCGTCAATTCCTTATTCAGGAACTTTCTAAGACTGGTGGCCATCTTGGTCCCAATTTAGGTGTAGTTGAATTGACGATTGCTTTGCATCATGCATTTGACAGTCCAAAAGATAAGTTTATTTGGGATGTCGGACACCAGGCATATGTGCATAAAATGCTGACAGGACGTATGGAAGGTTTCAATACGTTAAGACAATATAGAGGCTTGTGTGGTTTTCCAAAACGTTCAGAAAGTGAACATGACGTATGGGAAACAGGACACAGTTCCACTTCTTTATCTGCAGCAATGGGAATGGCGATTGCTAGAGATATCCGTGGTGAAGACCACGCTGTCGTACCAATTATTGGTGATGGTGCATTAACCGGTGGAATGGCACTTGAAGCATTGAATCATATCGGTCATGAACAAAAAAATATGATTGTAATTTTAAACGATAACGAAATGTCCATTGCACCGAATGTTGGCGCTTTGCACAATGTTTTAGGACGACTTCGTAGCGGTCAAAGATACAATTATGTAAAAGACGAAATGGAATACTTATTGAAGAAAGTTCCAGCAATCGGTGGTCGACTAGCATCAACAGCCGAGCGATTGAAGGACAGCATGAAATATTTAGTCGTTCCTGGAATGTTCTTTGAAGAGCTTGGATTTACGTACTATGGTCCGATTGATGGGCATAGCTATGAAGATTTATTCCGTTCAATTCGTTATGCGAAAAATACTGAAGGACCAATTATTCTTCACGTCATTACGAAAAAAGGGAAGGGTTATCGACCGGCTGAATCCGATAAGATCGGTACGTGGCATGGTGTTGGACCTTATAAAATTGATTCCGGTGAATCGTTGAAAAAAAGTGGTTCTGGCCCTGCGTGGAGTAAGGTAATCAGTGACTCCTTAATGAAAATCGCAAAAGACGATGAAGAAGTGGTTGCGATTACACCTGCTATGACGGTTGGTTCAAAATTAGAGGATTTTAAAAAAGAATTTCCTGACCGCTTGTTTGATGTTGGGATTGCTGAACAACATGCGACAACTGTTTCTGGTGGATTGGCAGCTGTTGGAATGAAACCTTTCTTGTCGATTTATTCAACGTTTTTACAACGTGGATTTGATCAAGTCGTTCATGATATAGCTAGACAAAATTTACCTGTAACGTTCGGTATTGACCGTGCTGGCCTTGTTGGAGCAGACGGAGAAACACACCAAGGTGTGTTCGATATTTCCTTCTTAAGACATTTGCCTAATATGAGAATTATGATGCCTAAAGATGCGACAGAGGCTCAGAACATGGTTTATACAGCATTAAGTCAAAAAGATGGTCCGATGGCTATTCGATACCCTCGCGGTAATGCAAAAGAAGCTCCTAAGGATGTGGCATTTGAACTAGTTCCAATTGGTTCTTGGGAAGTTCTTAGAAAAGGACAAGATAGCGTCATCTTAACTTTTGGAACCATGCTTGACTTGGCAATGGAAGCTGCAGAACAATTGAGGGAAGATGGATTATCTGTCCGAGTAGTCAACGCACGATTTATTAAACCGTTAGATGAGAAAATGATCCATCATATCGTCAAAGAAAATATCCCGATTTTAACGATCGAAGAACATGCGTTACAAGGTGGATTTGGAAGTGCTGTTCTAGAATTTATTGAGCAACAAGACTATTTGTATCCATATGTTTATCGAATGGGTCTTCCAGATTATTTTGTTGAGCATGGAAGTGTCGGCGAATTACTCGAAGAAACTGGCTTAACCGTAGAAAATGTTAAAAAGAAAATTAAACAAATCGTACCATTACAAAAGAAAAGAGCTTAACGAATGAAAAAAGTTCGATTAGACGTCCTTTTAGTCGAGAAAGGTTACTTTGAAACGAGAGAAAAAGCGAAACGATCTATTATGGCCGGTCTTGTTCACTCTGAAAGTGAGATATTGGACAAGCCAGGTGTGAAGATTGATCCGAGCACCAAACTTACTGTGAAAGGAAAAGCTGTTCCTTATGTAAGTAGAGGTGGTTTGAAGTTAGAGAAAGCATTAAAGGAATTTGACGTAAATATAGCGGATAAGTTAGTGATGGATATCGGTTCATCTACGGGTGGCTTTACCGATTGTGCGTTATCTTTCGGAGCAAAAGAAGTATATGCCATCGATGTAGGCTATAATCAGCTCGATTGGAAAATGAGAAGTGATGAACGAGTTCATGTCATGGAACGAATGAATTTCCGCTACGTCACACCTGAAGATTTGAAATACGGTGAACCAAATTTTGTTGTGACCGATGTTTCGTTTATTTCCCTACGATTGATTTTTCCAACGATTAAAAAGCTTGTTCAAGACGATACCGATATTATTGCATTAATTAAACCACAGTTTGAAGCGGGAAAAGAAGAAGTCGGAAAAAAGGGGATCGTACGCAATCCTAAAACACATGAAAAAGTAATTCGTGAGCTTACTGAGTTTATCGTGTCTGAAGGCTTTCAAGCCGTTGATTTAAGTTACTCACCAATTACCGGTGGTGATGGAAATATTGAATATTTAATTCACGCAAGGTGGTCTTCAACAGGAAATATTGATCATGTCAGCGAAAAAATTAATGAGGTCATATCATCTGCTCATGAATCTTTTTAAGTGCTTTTATTTTTTAAAATGTCGTAACCTTTAGGAATAGTGAGGAATGACAAGTGAAAAAGACACAACGGTTAATTAAAATGCGAGAAATTATTACAAAGCATGAAATCGAGACACAAGATGAACTCGTTCGCCAGTTTAATGAACAAGGGTACAATGTGACACAAGCAACAATCTCACGTGATATTAAGGAATTACAACTCGTCAAAGTACCAACGGAAAAAGGAACTTATAAATACAGTTTACCGATTAAACCAACCGGAAATCCACGTGAAAAACTTTCTCGGTCGTTAGTGGATAACCTAGTGACAATCGATCACGCTAACTGTTTTATTGTTTTAAAAACATTGCCTGGGAATGCACAATCTGTTGGCGCTTTAATTGATCAATTGGATTGGGAAAATATGATGGGAACGATTTGTGGAGACGATACTTGTTTAATCATTTGCCGTTCGGAAGAAAGTCGCGAGGCTGTATATGAACGGTTTATGGAAATGATTTATTAATTGAGGTGACACAATGCTTGGTCAACTTTCAATCAAAGATTTCGCAATTATTGATGAAATAACATTGGATTTTAGAGAAGGATTAACCGTTCTTACTGGAGAAACTGGGGCCGGTAAATCCATTATTATTGATGCCATTCAATTGTTGGCTGGTGCGAGAGCATCAGTCGATTACGTGCGTCACAACCAAGACCAAGCAAGGATTGAAGGACTTTTCTTTATTGATGATGAAAAGCATGAAGTATATGATGTTCTTTCACATTTTAATTTACCGATTGATGAAGAAGGAAACATTATTTTAGAGCGGTTTATAACAGCTAAAGGAAAAAGCATATGTCGTGTTAATCACAAATTAGTGACTTTAGCGATATTGAAAGAAGTCGGTAGCAAACTGATCGATATACATAGTCAACATGAGACCCAATCATTAATGAATCCAGATCAGCATATTGAGTTAATGGATCAATTTGATGCAAAGAAAATTGCTTCTTCTAAAAATGATTATTTAATGATATTTAATGAATTGAAAAAAGCTAAAGAACGAATGAAAGAGCTTTCCGAAAGCGAACATAAGACGACAGAACGTTTAGATTTGCTTACTTTCCAACTGACTGAGCTACAAGAGGCGCAATTGGAACCTGAAGAGGACACGCAATTGGAAAAAGAACGGAATCAATTAGCAAATTATGAACGAATCTTTGATGGACTTCAAACAGCTTATGGTTCTCTATATGGTGAAAACAGAGGACTTGATTTCTTATCTAATGCAATGAACGCACTCGAACAAATTGAAGATGTAGATGATCAATTACAAAAGATTTCAGAACAAATGAAGTCGCATTATTTCGCTTTAGAAGAATTAAGCTTTGATATTCGTCACGAATTGGATCAGATGGAATTTCATCCAGATCGCTTAAATGAAATTGAATCGAGATTATTTGAATTAAACCGACTGAAAAGAAAGTACAATAAAGATCTAGAAGGCCTCATGTCTCATATGGCAATGATGGAAGAAGAGCTTGAACAGCTTCAACATCGGGAAGTCCATCTTCAGTCTTATGAAAAGCAAATTGACGAACTTACGAAGGATGCACTGATTGAAGCAGAACAGCTGCATACACTTCGAAAAAAAATTAGTGTTGACCTCACAAAAGAAATTCAACAGGAATTGAAAGACTTATACTTAGAAAAAGCAGTTTTTGAAGTTGATTTTTCCCAGCCTTCGGGTGATGTGAATTGGAAAGATAAATCGATCAGACTGACTAAAGAAGGTTTCGATCAGATTCAATTCAAAATAAGTACAAATCCTGGAGAGCCATTAAAACCACTCCACAAAGTGGCTTCTGGTGGAGAAATTTCGAGAATCATGCTTGCGCTAAAACGAATTTTCTCTAAACATCAAGGAATTACAAGTGTCATTTTTGATGAAGTCGATACAGGTGTCAGTGGGCGAGTTGCACAAGCGATAGCTCAAAAAATTGTCGACATTTCAAAGGGATCGCAAGTCCTTTGTATTTCCCACTTACCGCAAGTGGCAGCAATGGCTGATCACCATTATCGTATTGAAAAACATCAAAAAAGTGATGACTCGACACGTACAACTGTCAATTTATTGACAGACGATCAAGCAGTTGAGGAGATTGGTCGAATGATATCTGGGGAAACAATGACAGAATCAACAAAACAACATGCCAAAGAATTGATTGACCAATCGATTCAGTTAAAAAAAGCATAATCATAATTCAAAAGCTATCCAATAAACGGATAGCTTTTTTATTGTCCAATCATTTCTCGATTTAGCATAAATACATCAAAAATACGATCTATACGTCATAATTTCACTCATAAAAGGAAAAGTTAAACTTCATTGCATGGTATTAAGTCGTTTAAAAAACATCGATTTAGCTCAAATTAATGGTGAAACATCAGAAGATGAAAACACCATGAAATGAGGAGTTGAATATATGATCCGTTCCCGCGTAACCTTTTTTATGATCCTCCTTGTTTCGTTCATCACTCCATTCGCATCCGGCACCATTATTTTAGCGGAAAACCAACCAACAGTAACTCATGTCATACCTGGTGGCCAATCAGTCGGTGTACAATTACACACCTCTGGCGTAGTCGTTGCAGGATTTAGTGAAATTAAAACGTCAGATGGCGAAATTTCTCCGGCAAAGCAATCAGGTCTTCAAGTTGGTGACATCATTATCCGAGTAAATCAAGCAAAAATTGAAAACATGAGCGAATTCACTTCCTTATTAGAACGGATGACCGAGAAATCCGATACAGTTGAATTAATGGTCAAGAGAAAAGAAAACATCTTTCCAATTAATTTAAAACCATACGAGATCGATGATGAACTAAAATTAGGTTTATTCATCAAAGATGCAACAGCAGGTATTGGAACGATGACCTTTTACGATCCCAAATTTCAGAAATATGGTGCACTTGGTCATAGGATAACCGATCAACATTCAAAAAAACCGATGGATATTTATAATGGTAAAATTGTTCGATCGCAGGTTACATCTATAAACAAGGGCGAAAACGGTGTTCCCGGTGAGAAAAAAGCGCGATTTTCCATGAAAGATTCAAGCTTAGGCACAATACAAAAGAACAGCGATTTCGGTATATTTGGTAAAATTACAAAAGGATCCGAATTATTTTCACAAAAAAAGCCTATTCCTGTAGCTTCATCCGATGAAGTCAAAAAAGGTAAAGCAAAAATCTATACGGTAATTGAAGGCGATGAAGTTGAAACATTTGATGTAGAAATAATTAGTTCTAAGCCTTCTCAGAAAGCAGCAACAAAGGGAATGATTATTAAAGTTACCGATGAACGATTGCTTAAGAAAACCGGTGGAATTGTGCAAGGTATGAGCGGAAGCCCAATCATACAGGATGGAAAATTGGTAGGAGCAATTACCCATGTGTTTCTAAATGATTCAAAAAGCGGATATGGTGTACATGTTGAGTGGATGTTAAATGAAGCAGGTCTACAAATAGCTGATAAACAAACAGCATTAGCAAGTTAACGATTAACCAGTCGGGATGTACCGACTGGTTAATTTACATAATATTTTCGACAAAATACATCATAATTTGTTGAAACTAAACGAATTCTTGAGCATTCATAAGAAAAACTCGCTTTTTATAGATAATTTAAAAAAATTTAAAGAAAAAAGAGGGGATTTAGGTTATTTATAGAAGTTATACTGTAGAAGGAAATGGAAATTACAAATTTGGAGGGTAATTATGGAAAAGATTAATGTAGCAATCGCAGATGACAACAAAGATTTAGTGCATATGTTAGAGAAGTATTTAACAGAAGAAGGAATGGAAGTTGTTGGAACAGCTTATAATGGAAAAGAATGTTTAAGCATGCTGGAGGAGACCATTCCTGATGTTTTAGTATTGGATATTATCATGCCACATATCGATGGCTTAGCTGTATTGGAAAATATGCAACAATTAGATGTTGAAACATTACCTAATGTTATCATGTTGACTGCATTTGGACACGAGTCGGTTACAAAAAAAGCTGTTGATCTTGGAGCTACATACTACATGATGAAGCCATTTGACATGGAACATTTGAGAGATCAAATTGTTCAAGCGGCTGGTGGTCAAACAATGACACGGGCTAAATCATACAGTGGAGGCGTAGCACAGCCAAAGAAAATTGATTTAGACTCCAATATTACTTCAATCATTCATGAAGTAGGCGTTCCAGCACATATCAAAGGGTATATGTATTTGCGGGAAGCAATTTCGATGGTTTATCATGATATTGAATTACTCGGTTCGATTACTAAAGTACTTTATCCGGATATCGCGAAAAAATTCAATACAACGGCATCACGTGTAGAACGTGCAATCCGCCACGCTATTGAAGTTGCATGGAACCGTGGAAATATTGATTCGCTGTCATCGATTTTTGGTTATACAGTAAGCGTTTCCAAAGCGAAACCAACAAATAGTGAGTTTATTGCAATGATTGCGGATAAGCTTCGTTTAGAACATAAAGTCAGCTAAAATATTCAAAAGCGGCCTTCCGGGTCGCTTTTTTGATTTTAATTATCCGGGTAGAAGTGTTCTAATCAAAGATAGCGATCCAAAATGATGTGCTACCCTCGAATAGAAGTGCTCTAATCAAAGATAGCGATCAAATAACGTGCGCCATCCTTGAATAGGCGTGTTCTAATCAAAGGTAGCGAACAAAAATGGTGTGCTATCTTCGAATAGAAGTGCTCTAATCAAAGGTAGCGATCAAATAACGTGCGCTACCCTTGAATAGGCGTGTTCTAATCAAAGGGAGCGCACAGATATGACGTCTTACCCTGGTTTGGAAAATCCTGATATGTTAATCATGTTGCTTTCATGTTAAAATAGAACATCTTTAATTCAGGTGAGGAAAAGAAGGTGTCTACATGAAAGTTGCAAAGTTTGGCGGAAGTTCAGTAGCAAATGCAGAGATGTTGAAAAAAGTAGCAAATATTATTCAAACGGATGAAACCCGTAAATTTATTGTTGTTTCAGCGCCTGGGAAAAGATTTGAAGGCGACCAAAAAGTAACCGACTTATTTATTCAAATCCTAAATCAATACAAAGACGGGGTCGACTATCAAGACACATTAAATCAAGTAACAGATCGTTACCGAATGATTACAGAAGAATTGTCTTTATCAGATGATATTCCAAACGAGCTGAAGAAAAAGATTGAAAAATTATTTACGATGAAAAAAAGTCATGAACAATTGGTAGATGAATTGAAATCCTTCGGCGAGGATACATTAGCCAGAATTCTAAGTGATTATTTGTCTAAGTTAGGAATAGAATCTACATATAAAAACCCAAAAGAAGCGGGAATTATTGTTAGCAATGATTATGGCAATGCCGCTATATTGGATGAAGCTTATGAGCAAATACATCAACTTCGAAATGAACGTGGTGTCATTGTTATTCCAGGATTCTTTGGTTATACAAAAGACGGCGAATTAAGAACTTTCCCTCGCGGCGGTTCAGACATTACGGGCTCTATTATTGCAGCAGGTGTTGAGGCTGATTTATACGAAAATTTCACGGACGTAAGCTCTGTCTATTGTGTCAATCCGAAGCTTGTACCTCATCCGAAGGAAATTACAATGCTCACGTATAAAGAAATGCGGGAGTTGTCTTATTCCGGGTTTTCTGTATTTCATGACGAAGCTTTAATTCCTGCTTTTAAAAAGAAAATTCCTGTCGTCGTTAAAAATACCAATCAACCTGAACTACCAGGAACAATGATTAAAGCTGAAAAAGAGGATTTCTCAAAACCAGTAGTGGGAATAGCAAGTGATGAAGGGTTCTCGAGCATTTACGTACGTAAATACTTAATGAACAGAGAGTTAGGATTCGGACTTCGATTATTACAAATTTTAGTGGATGAAAACATATCTTTTGAGCATGCTCCATCTGGAATTGACGACATGTCAGTCATCGTGCGAACCCACCAACTGACAAAAGAAAAAGAAGAGAAAGTATTGAATCGAATTCAAGCTGAATTAAATGTCGATACAATATCCATTCAACATGATTTAGCAATGATTATGTTAGTTGGCGAGGGGATGAGCCAACGGATTAATGTTGCAGCAAAAGCGACAAAAGCGATTGCTGAAGCGACAACGAATATTGAAATGATCAATCAAGGGTCTTCAGAAGTTTCCATGATGTTCGGAATAGAATCTGATAAACTTCAGCAAACCGTTCAGTCTCTTTATCGTGAATTTTTTGAATATTCAACATCAAGTTGACTTAATTATCTGATAAATCTAAAATAGAGAAGACTAAATAATTGGGAGGAGACTTGGCTATGGAAATACTTACCTTAACAAACTGGACTTGGTTCTGGTTTCTTGTGCCTATGCCATTATTGGCAATTTGGGCAGTCATATCCTATTTTACCGATGCACCAAAGGAGGATGATTCAGAGTGAACCCGACTTATATTACTTTTCTCCTGTATTTAATTGTCCTCCTTGCGATTGGTATTACGACATATCGAATGACAAACACGATGTCCGATTATATCTTAGGAGGGCGTCGTCTAGGAAGTTGGGTAACGGCTTTTTCTGCATCTGCCAGTGACTTTAGCGGATGGCTTTTATTAGGACTTCCAGGTGCCGCTTATGCTGCAGGATTTGGACAATGGAGTTTATGGCTTGCTGTCGGTCTTGCGATTGGTGCAATGTTCAACTGGAGATTCGTTGCTAAAAGATTACGCGTTTATACACAGTTTTCGAATGATTCAATCACCTTACCTGAGTTCTTCGAAAACCGTTTTAGAGATCGTTCAAATTTATTGCGTCTCATCTCGGCCTTATTTATTTTAGCTTTCTTCCTTTTCTATACGGCATCAGGACTTGTTGCAGGAGCTAAGTTATTTGAAGGAACATTTGATTTTAATTACCATAATGCACTGTTAATTGGTGCTGTCGTTATCGTTGCTTATACATTCCTTGGAGGATTTTTAGCAGTCAGTTTTACGGACTTCATTCAAGCCTTTTTAATGTTCGTTGCTTTAGCGATCACAGCCATTGTAGGTGTGTACGAAATTGGCGGATTTGGTGCTTTATTTGAGAGTATGGGCAGTGTCCGAGAAAGCTTAACGGACGCATTTGCCGGTACAGCATATGACCAAGGTAATGGCATATTGTGGGAGTCAGCAGGCGCAATCGGTATAGTGGGTATTATTTCGGCGTTAGCATGGGGACTTGGTTACTTCGGCCAGCCGCATATTTTAGTCCGCTTTATGGCTATTCGAAGTCACAAGGAAATCCGAAAATCCAGACTTATTGCAATGATCATGGGTGTTGTCATTCCGCTATATTCCTCTTTACTAGTAGGGATGATTGGAATTGTTTCAATTTCAGAGCCGTTGGCTGACCCGGAACAAGTATTTATTGTGTTGGTACAAATGACTTATAATCCATGGGTTGCTGGCTTCTTATTAGCTGCTGTATTGGCTGCCATCATGAGTACCGTCGACTCACAGCTGTTAGTTTCATCTAGTGCGTTAACAGAAGACTTTTACCGTAGGTTTTTCAGAAGGTCCGCATCAGAGAAAGAATTGGTATGGGTCGGTCGGATTTCTGTATTACTCATTGCAGTGATTGCAGTTATTCTGGCATGGAATGAAAGCAGCTCAGTACTAGATCTTGTTTCTTATGCGTGGGCTGGCTTTGGTGCTACTTTTGGACCGCCAATTTTATTCTCTTTATTCTGGAGAAAAACGACAAGGAACGGTGTTCTAGCTGGTATGATTGTCGGGGGGTTAACGGTCATGACATGGTCCTTAACCGGATTCGAAATTTATGAAATGGTACCAGGATTCCTGTTCGGTAGTTTAACGATTATCTTAGTTAGTGTAATCGGCAAAGGCCCTTCAGAAGAGATTACAGAAGAATATGATAAGGTTGTAAGTAACTTATAATAAATATAAAATAGACATAGAACGACAGAAAAGGTTTGGAGTACACTCCAAGCCTTTTCTTGAATACAGAAGAGGATGTGATTTCGATGACAGATAAAATTTACGGTAACACCCCATGTTTTTTAGGGGGTAAAAAAGTTCAGATTGGAACCGACCAAGTAAATGATCGAGACGTATTGATCTATGGAGTGCCATGGGAGGGCGCTGTGACTTGGGGAGACTATACAGGAGCAGAGCTCGGTCCAAAATCCATTCGTTTAAATTCCGCTCGTTACAGCGGTTATTTACCTGAATTGGATGGGATTGATGTACTAGCTCATTATCAACTAGGCGATTTAGGTGATGTTGATATCGTTCCGCATGACGTTCCTGACACAATGAATCGAATCGAAAATTTTGCCGGCAAAGTATGGGACACCGGTAAGTTTCCGGTAGCATTTGGCGGAGATCATGGAATCACTTTTCCGATCGTCAGTGCATTGGGTAAAAAAATCGATGGTAAAGTGGGAATCATTCACTTAGATGCGCATTATGACAATATGAATGATTATCAAGGTGAAATGTATGCTCGGTCAACACCATTCAAACGTTTGTATGAAGATGAGAATGTTCGTAGTGAAAGTATCGTCCATATGGGCATTCATGGACCAAGAAATAAACCAGAAACAGGGAAGTTTGCTGCTGAAGCAGGTGCTACAACCATTACGTCGAGGGAAATTCGTTATGCAAATGATATTCAAGCAATGGCAGATAAGGCATATCAAATTGCAAGCGAAGGTACTGAAGCTGTTTATTTATCCATTTGTAGTGATGTGTTAGATTTCGCTTTCAATCCGGGCGGGCCAGTTGATGGAAATGGTCTAACTTCTTTTGAGTTAGTTGAATTAGTACATGCTTTCGCTAAAAAGGGAATCATTGGCATGGATTTGGTCGAGATTTATCCAATCCAAGATCCGAATGATTTTTCTTCACATTTGGCATCAACAATTATCCTGTACGCATTAGCGGGAAATATTTTGCACGAAAAAGAAAATAAATAAAAAAGCTGAGCAGTCAACGACTGCTCAGTTTTTGCATTCATTAGAGATTGAAAATTATGAACCAATAAATTTAATTTTTTTCTTCATTACTTTTTAATCATTATTTTTATTGTCGACTAACACACAATCATTCCTAGAGTCTTTCGTTTTATTTTTCTTCTGATCTCTCCGGTAGATAAACCCTCCAATAAAACCAATACCAATAATAATGAACAGTATACCTGCTGTAAATTGAATCATGACATTAATAAATAGAGGAGCGACTTCTCCAAAAAAAGAATCGCGAAGTAATTTAATGCCGTAAGCCGCTAAAATACCGGGAATCAATAAAATAATTAAAGCAATTAAACGAATCATTGCATACCCTCTTTTCTCTATATCCCCTCATGATTATATCAAATAAATATCGAAAACACAGAGAAAACACTTGAAAAATTAAAGCGTTTTCATATATGATAGAACTATGCAAAAAATTGCAGTGTTAAAGGTGAATAAGATGCAAAATGTGTTAATCGTAGGAGCAGGAAAAGGCGGAACTGCAATTTTACATCTGTTTTCAGATATTGATTTGTTATCTGTGCAAAAAGTTGCAGACATTGATCCAGATGCGCCTGGTATGATTAAAGCAAGAGAGCATGGTATTGCAACATACTTATCTTACAATGAAGCAATTGACGACACTGTCGATATTATCGTGGAAACGACTGGTGAAGCGACTGTTTTTCAAGAATTAAGGCAAATGAAACCCCCAAATTGCGTATTAATTCCTGGAACAGTGGCACATGTCATTGCGGATCTATTGTATGAAAAAGAAGGATTAATGAATCAAATCGAAAATGAAGTGAATATGCGGGAAATCCTACTATCTTCTATTCACGATGGGATGATTGTTGTCGATACAGATGAGCAAATCACATTTGTTAATCAGTCTGCGGCAAATATTTTAAGTCTGCAGGAAACAGAGATGCTTGGAAAGAACATTCGGGAAATTATTCCTGATTCAGCATTACCAAACATTCTCCAAACGAGAACGAAAGAAATTAATAAACAATTAACTCTTGAGAATGGTAAGAAAGTGATTACGACAAGAATTCCAATGATCGATGACTCAGGCGAATTGATTGGTGCTTTCGCAGTTTTTAAAGACATAACGGAAGTCGTGGGGCTTGCTGAGGAAGTTACTGATTTAAAAGAAGTACAAACGATGCTTGAAGCAATTATCCAATCTAGTGAGGAAGCAATCTCTGTAGTCGATGAGAATGGTGTTGGTTTAATGATTAATCCTGCTTATACTAAGATAACCGGTCTTGATGAGAAGGAGATCATCGGGAAGCCAGCCACCATCGATATATCTGAAGGTGATAGTGTTCACTATGAGGTGTTACGAACGAGAAAGCCTGTGAGAGGGCGAAAGATGAAAGTTGGTCCTTTCAACAAGGATGTACTTGTCAATGTAGCACCGATCATCGTCGATGGAGCATTAAAAGGTAGCATAGGAGTCATTCATGATTTGTCAGAAATTGAATCCCTTAGTGCAGAATTAAAAAAAGCGAAACGAATTATTCGTAACCTTGAAGCAAAGTACACGTTTGATGACATCATTGCCAACTCAGAGGATATGCGTTTAACGCTTGAACAAGCGAAAATCGGTGCGAAAATGCCTACTTCCATCCTGCTTAGAGGGGAACCAGGCACAGGAAAAGAATTGCTAGCTCATGCAATTCACAATGAAAGTCGTCGTAAGTTTGATAAATTCATTCGTGTAAATTGCGGCACGGTGGATGATGAAACGCTGCAGAAAGAACTTTTCGGTGATGAATTAGGTCCTCCAGAAAGACAAAAGGGATTATTCGAAGAGGCCAGAAACGGAAGTGTATTTCTCGATGATATAGGTGAAATGTCACTTTCAATGCAAGGTAAATTATTAAAAGTTCTCGAAGATCAAGAAGTTGTTCGATTTGGAGGACACGAACGTATACCCGTCGATGTTCGAATCATAGCTGCAACAAGTGTGAACTTGGAACGTGCGATCATTAACGGATCTTTTAAAGAATCGCTGTTTTACCGTTTAAATCGACTGCCGATTCATTTACCTCCATTACGAGAGAGAATGGATGATTTAAAACCTTTAACGAAACATTTAATGAATTATTTAAATGAAAGTTATGGTCGGCATATTAATGATATTTCTGAAGAAGCTTTAGACAAACTTCAGAAGTACAGCTTTCCGGGAAATGTTAGGGAATTGGAAAACATTATTGCGCAGGCAATCATTAAGATGCACCCACATGAACGTGTAATCCAAGAGCAGCACATCCCTAGACTTCGTAAACACACGTTTGATCAGTTGGATTTACTTCATGATCAACGAGATGAAGAATATGCGACTTTGCAAGAAGCGATGGATGATTTCGAGAAACAATTCATTTTGGAAATCTTGGAAGCAAATGATTACATCAAATCGAAAACCGCAAAACAGTTAAACATATCTATTCGGAATCTGTATTACAAAATGGATAAATATAATATCGGAAAGCAGCTAAATTCAGCCGAGGATGGTTGACCCAATCCTTAGGTTCATGGAAAGTTTTTCAATATAAAAAAAACATTATTGGAGGAATTACTATGGAACTTTTTAAATACTTAGAGGAATATGATTACGAACAGGTGGTATTTTGCCAGGATAAAAACTCAGGCTTGAAAGGAATCATTGCGATTCACGATACTACATTAGGACCAGCATTAGGCGGTACTCGTATGTGGACATATGAATCTGAAGAAGAAGCATTAGTAGATGCATTACGCTTAGCAAGAGGAATGACCTATAAAAACGCAGCTGCCGGCTTAAATTTAGGTGGCGGTAAAACAGTTATTATCGGTGATCCGAAAAAAGATAAAAGCCCTGAATTATTCCGTGCATTCGGTCGTTATATTCAAGGACTAGCAGGTCGTTACATTACTTCAGTTGATGTAGGCACAAACACTGATGATATGGACATTATTTATATGGAAACAGACTATGTAACCGGTAAATCTCCAGAGCACGGATCGGCTGGAAATCCATCACCAGCAACAGCTTATGGTGTCTATTTGGGTATTAAAGCATCTGCGAAAGCAGCGTTTGGTTCTGATTCACTCAATGGAAAAACCATTGCCGTTCAAGGTGTTGGAAGTGTTGCGTATACGATGTGTAAATATTTGCATGAGGAAGGCGCAAATCTAATTGTCACAGATATTAATGAAGAAGCTGTCAATCGTGCAGTAGAAGACTTTGGTGCCAAAGCTGTAGGTACTGAGGAAATTTACGATGTGGATTGTGATATTTTTGCTCCGTGTGCTCTTGGTGCAACAATTAATGATGAAACAATTGGTAAGTTAAAAGCGAAAGTCATCGCAGGATCTGCAAACAATCAATTGAAGGAAGAGCGACATGGTGAAATCCTCCATGAAAAAGGTATCATTTTCGCCCCTGATTTTGTCATTAATTCCGGTGGCGTCATAAATGTTGCGGATGAATTGAATGGATACAATAAAGAACGTGCTTATAAACAAGTTGAAAACATTGGTTTAAGCTTGGAGAAGATCTTTGAAATATCCAAAGAGAAAAATATACCGACACAAGCTGCAGCGGATCATATGGCTGAAGAAAGAATTGCTAGTGTTCAGCGTTCTAGAAGTACTTTCTTAACGAATGAAATGAATCCATTGTCTAGATTAAAATAAACATGAAAGAGGGAACTTATTTGGTTTCCTCTTCACTCATGTATTTGGCAGGCCGAAATTGGTTTAATGAAGAAAGGGGAGAAACTGATGGCTACAGAGTATGATTTGGTTATATTAGGCGGGGGTACTGGTGGTTACGTAGCTGCTATCCGTGCTAGCCAACTAGGATTAAAAACAGCAATTGTCGAAAAAACAGAACTAGGTGGCACTTGTCTTCACCGAGGATGTATTCCTTCAAAAGCGTTACTGCGAAGTGCAGAAATATTTAAGCAAACAAAGAATGCCGCTGAATTTGGCGTTGAAGCAGGCTCTCCAACAGTAAATTTTGCGCGTGTTCAGGAACGGAAGGAATCCATCATTGAACAACTACATAAAGGTGTTCAAGGACTGATGAAAAAAGGAAAAATCGATGTTTATGTAGGACATGGCAGAATCCTTGGTCCAAGTATTTTCTCACCGACAGCTGGAACAATCTCAGTTGAAATGAATAACGGCGATGAGAATGAAATGCTCGTACCGAAGAATGTCATTATCGCAACAGGTTCTTCTCCAAACACACTTCCAGGACTTGAAATTGATGGACAAACAATCATGACTTCAGAGGAAGCCTTGGAAATGGATGAATTACCTGAATCAATCATTATTGTTGGCGGAGGTGTCATCGGTATTGAATGGGCATCAATGCTTGCGGACTTTGGAGTGAAAGTAACAGTACTTGAATATGCTTCTACAATTTTACCAACAGAAGACGAAGAGATCTCGAAAGAAGCTTTAAAGCAATTGAAAAAGAAAGGGATCGAATTTTTCACAGATGCAGAAGTTCTTGGTGATTCAGCGGAAGTAGATAATGGCGTAACTATTCAAGCGAAAATCAATGATGAAACGAAAACGTTTGAAGCGGATCGCCTCTTAGTATCTGTTGGCAGAAAACCGAACGTGGACAATATCGGCTTGAACAATACAGATATTGAAATTGACCGGGGAGCTATTAAAGTCAACCAGTTCAACCAAACAAAAGAAAGTCATATCTACGCAATCGGTGATGTGATCGGTGGAATGCAATTGGCTCACGTCGCATCTCACGAAGGAATTTTAGCCGTGGAACATATCACAAATGAAGAACCTGAAGCAATTCGCTATGAACATGTCGCTTCTTGTGTATATTCCAACCCAGAGATTGCCAGTGTCGGCTTAACAGAAAAGCAGGCAAAAGAGAAAGGCTATGATGTGCAAGTAGGTAAGTTTCCGTTTAAAGCAGTCGGAAAAGCATTAGTTCACGGGGAATCAGACGGTTTTGTCAAAATGATATCAAATAAAGAAAATCAAGATTTACTCGGTGTTCATATGATTGGCCCGCACGTGACAGATATGATTTCCGAAGCAGGCCTTGCAATGGTTCTTGATGCTACACCATGGGAAATCGGGGAGACTATTCATCCTCATCCGACACTATCAGAAGTAATAGGTGAAGCAGCTTTAGCTGTAGATGGAAAACAAATTCATGGATAATTAAAGGAGGCAAATAGTATGGCTCAAAAGAAGAATCGTCATAAAGAGTTAGGGTTGAGTGACGAACAAGTCATTGAAATGTATCGTACCATGTTGCTTGCAAGAAAAGTTGACGAGAGAATGTGGTTACTCAATCGTGCTGGGAAAATCCCATTTGTTATTTCTTGTCAAGGACAAGAAGCGGCACAAGTTGGGGCATCATTCGCGCTGAACAGAGATGTAGATTATGTCGCTCCATATTATCGTGATGTAGGAGTTGTGCTTGCGTTCGGCATGACAACAAAAGAATTGTTTTTACATGCATTCGCAAAAGCGGATGATCCAAACTCAGGCGGCCGTCAAATGCCAGGACACTTTGGGCAGAAAAAGAATCGTATTTTAACGGGATCTTCACCTGTTACAACTCAGTTGCCGCATGCTGTAGGGGTAGCCCTAGCTGCACGGATGGATAAGAACCCAGCAGTATCTTTTGTTACATTAGGAGAGGGTTCTTCCAACCAAGGTGATTTCCATGAAGGCCTAAACTTTGCAGGAGTGCATAAATTGCCAGTCATTACAATGGTTGAGAACAATAAATATGCCATTTCGGTACCGTTGGAAAAACAAGTTGCCAGTGAGTCTGTAGCCATTCGAGGAAGCTCTTATGGAATGCCGGGACATCAAGTGAACGGTAACGACCCTCTGGAAGTTTATAAGGTCGTTAAAGAAGCACATGAGCGCGCAACGAACGGAGAAGGTCCGACTTTGATCGAAGCGATGACCGACCGGATGACCGCACACTCAAGCGATGATAACGATAAAGCTTATCGTGATGCGGAAGAGATTGAAGAAATGAAGAAAAATGATAACATACTAGCGTTTGGTAGATATTTGAAAGAAGTAGGCGTTCTTACAGAAGAAGCAGAAGAAAAGCTAATGAAAGAATTAGATGATGAAGTGAATAAAGCAACAGACGAAGCTGAAAATGCACCATATGCAGAGCCTGAGCATGCATTGAAATATGTATATGCTGAAGAAGGAGGGGAATAAGATGGCTGTAATGTCTTATATTCAAGCAGTTACGCTCGCAATGAAAGAAGAAATGGAACGTGACGAGAAAGTATTTGTTTTAGGGGAAGATGTTGGTAAAAAGGGCGGTGTTTTTAAAGCGACTGAAGGTCTATATGATCAGTTTGGCGAAGCTCGTGTCATTGACACACCGTTAGCCGAATCGGCAATCGCTGGTGTAGGGATTGGTGCGGCCATGTACGGCATGCGCCCAGTTGCTGAGATGCAGTTTGCTGATTTTATTATGCCGGCTGTTAACCAAATTATTTCCGAAGCTTCTCGAATTCGTTATCGTTCGAACAATGATTGGAATGCACCGATCACCATTCGTGCACCTTATGGTGGCGGTGTCCACGGGGCTCTATATCATTCTCAATCTGTTGAGGCTGTTTTTGCTAACCAACCGGGTTTAAAGATTGTTATGCCATCGACTCCTTATGATGTTAAAGGATTGTTGAAAGCAGCTATTCGTGATGAAGATCCAGTACTATTCTTTGAACATAAACGTGCTTATCGATTAATCAAAGGGGAAGTACCTGAAGATGATTATACATTGCCAATTGGAAAGGCTGATGTAAAACGCGAAGGTGAAGACATCACCGTGATCACATATGGCTTAAGTGTACACTTTGCTTTACAAGCCGCTGAAAAATTGGCGGAAGAAGGAATATCAGCACATATTCTAGATCTTCGAACAGTTTATCCACTTGACCAAGAAGCGATTATTGAAGCGGCTAAGAAGACAGGAAAAGTTTTACTCGTAACAGAAGATAACAAAGAAGGTAGTATCATCGGTGAAGTCGCAGCGATTATCGCTGAAAACTGTCTATTTGATCTAGATGCACCAATACAGCGTTTGGCAGGACCAGATGTACCATCCATGCCTTATGCACCAACGATGGAAAAATTCTTTATGATCAATCCAGATAAAGTTGAAAAAGCAATGCGTGAATTAGCTGAATTTTAAACGAAGGAGGTAAAAATCATGGCGGTAGAAAAAGTTACGATGCCTCAGTTAGGGGAAAGTGTAACAGAAGGCACAATCAGTTCTTGGCTTGTGAAAGCTGGGGATCACGTTAATAAATATGATCCAATTGCAGAAGTCGAAACAGATAAAGTAAATGCGGAAGTACCTTCTTCTTTTACAGGTACCATCAAAGAGATTGTTGCTAAAGAAGGAGAAACAATCGAAGTCGGTGAGCTCATTTGTTATATGGAAACCGAATCAGCAGGTGAAGATTCATCAACAGAAGAAAATAAAGAAACCTCAACACAAGAAAAAAGTGAAACAACCGAAGAAGAAAACAAAGATCAATCAATGAAAAAACGTTATTCACCAGCAGTGATGCGCATGGCTCAAGAAAATGATATTGATCTGAACCAAGTAGATGGTTCAGGAAAAGGTGGACGAATTACACGGAAGGATATTGAGAAAATTATTGCTTCTGGTGACATACCAAAGCCATCTGCACAAGAGGAAACACCTGCACAACAAGTAGCAGATGAAACGAAATCGATGTCTGCTAAAACGCAGTCGCAATCTCAATCACCTTCTGTGCCAACGCAAGATGGAGATATCGAGATTCCTGTCACGGGTGTTAGAAAAGCAATTGCACAAAATATGGTTACGTCTAAAACTGAAATTCCTCACGCTTGGATGACAGTCGAAGTGGATGTAACAGACCTTGTTGCATTTAGAGATGCGAAAAAAGTAGAGTTCAAACAAAATGAAGGCTTCTCATTAACTTATTTTGCATTTTTCGTAAAAGCAGTCGCTCAAGCATTGAAAGAATACCCACAATTGAACAGCTCTTGGGCGGGAGATAAGATTATCCAGAAAAAGGACATCAATTTATCGATTGCCGTAGCACATGAAGACCGTTTATTTGTGCCAGTGATCAAAAATGCTGACGACAAGAGCATTAAGGGAATTGCTAAAGAGATTGTAGAGCTTGCGAATAAAGCTAAATCTGGCAAGTTAACGAGCGCAGATATGTCTGGTGGAACATTTACCGTAAATAACACAGGCTCATTCGGTTCAGTTCAATCAATGGGTATCATTAATCACCCACAAGCAGCGATCCTTCAAGTAGAATCCATTGTGAAGAAACCTGTTTTCATGGAAAATGGAATGTTCGGAGCACGTGACATGGTAAACCTCTGTCTATCATTAGATCACCGTGTACTTGATGGCTTGATTTGTGGTCAGTTCTTAGCTCGTGTGAAAGAAATTTTAGAAAATATGTCTGAGAAAAACACATCTATTTATTAATTAAAACGCAGCAAAGGAACCAGCAAAGCTTATCGTCTTTTGCTGGTTCTTTTGTAAAACAAGCATATAATCATTTGATCTTATAGTTAAATAGCTATAGCAAATAAATTGAAAAGCTTGTTCGAAGCTGATAGGATGAAATTGACACTTAGAAAATTAGGGGGTACACATAGATGGATTTTAGCCTATATATGGAAGATATGTCTAAGCAAGCACGTGAAGAGCTTACGAATTCTGGCTATGAAGAATTGAAAACACCTGAAGAAGTCGATCAGGCACTTACTCGAAAAGGAACTACACTTGTAGCTATTAACTCAATGTGTGGCTGTGCTGGTGGTGTTGCACGTCCAGCTGCGACAAATTCGATTCATTTTGATAAAAGACCAGATCATTTAGTGACTGTTTTTGCAGGTCAAGATCGTGAAGCAACCGAAAGAGCAAGAGATTATTTTGAAGGCTTTCCACCATCTTCACCATCGTTTGCACTATTGAAGGATGGAAAAATTCTTACAATGGTTCCGCGTGAAGAAATCGAAAGTTCCACACCAATGGAAGTTGTTCAGCGACTTCAATCATTGTTTGATGAGTATTGTGAAGAATATTAATTCTTTCTATGAATAGAAAGGGATAACTGACGGTGACATTCTATCCCGTCAGTTTTTTCTGTAAACGACTAAAATCATTCCTATTTTAATATAATCATTAATGCAGTAATCGTTTAAGACTAAATTGAGTAAGAGAGGAAAAATTATGTTTAAAATAGGCTACCGAACGATCAAAACAGCCATCGGCGCTCCCATAGCCATATTTATAGCGCAGTTACTTCAACTGGATTATGCAATCTCTGCGGCAGTCATAACCATGTTATGTATTCAAACAACGCGCAGAGCCTCTTATTTAAAAGCGTGGTCCAGGTTTTATTCATTTTTAATTGGTGTCACAATAGGTGGATTGGTATTTGAATTTATCGGCTATTCACCACTAACGTTTAGTTTGACGTTACTATTATTTATCCCTTTAGCAGTAAAACTGAAAGCGACAGAAGGAATCATAACAAGTACGGTGATTATCCTTCATATATATAATGCGGGTGCGTTAACGGTAGGTTTGTTTATTAATGAAGTGATTTTGCTTTCCATTGGTATTACCATTGGAATTGTACTGAATTTATATATGCCTAGCTTAACTGATGATTTAGTCAAAATTCGAAAAGAAATTGAAAATAATTTTTCGCGAATATTACACGAAGTGGCACGTTTTATTGAAACAGGAGACCATTCATGGTCAGGCGAAGAATTAGCTGAAACTGCGCAATTATTGGAGAAAGCACAAGATTTAGCAAATAAAGATGTTGAAAATCATCTTCTGCGCACGCGACATGCATATATTGATTATTTTCATATGCGTGAGAAGCAATTTGAAATATTGGAACGAATGCTGCCTTTTATTACTCACCTTAATGCAACGGATAACCAGTATAAATATATTGCTAAGCTGTTTGAAGATTTATCAAAAAATGTACATCCAGGGGATACATCCATTCAATATTTGGAGCGATTACGTAATATTCGACAGCGATTTAACAAAGAGGAATTGCCTGTCAGCCGAGAAGAGTTTGAAAGACAAGCTAATTTATATATTCTTTTAAATGAAATCGAACAATATTTAACATTGAAACGATCGATTAAGAGCTTTAAATAATTGGTACAATCATGAAATTTAAATAAAAAGCAACCACCAGAACAACTAGTGAACATGGTGGTTGCTTTCTTTTATTAGACGAACATAGCTGCTCCAGCAAGTAATGAGCTTAAAAGCATTGCGATAATCATTGCGTAAATGACAATAGTCGTCCATTTAGCTTTTTTTCTTCTATTTGACGAAAACGGTGCTCTCGCTTTCTTTTTTTGATTAGCCAAGTGTATTCCTCCCTGCATTCTGATCCATTACTTCTTATTTTATAGAAAAATTCGCTATTGGACAAGTGTATTTTTTCCATTAAAATATGAAGAAGATTAAAAATTCCTTATATTTATAGTAGAATGGTTATTAGAAGGGAGAGTTCTATGAATGAGTGAACATTTTACAGAACAAAAAAAGACATGGGAACAACAGAGTGAAAAAGTTAAAGAACGCTTTCCAGAAAGAAAAGATCCATTTACAAATCTATCTGGAATTCCTATCGAACCTTTATATCTACCTGAAAATGAATCGAATTTTGATGACTATGCAGAAAAACTAGGTTTTCCTGGACAATATCCATTTACGCGGGGAATCCAGCCGACAATGTATCGAAACCGTTTTTGGACAATGCGTCAATATGCTGGTTTTGGTTCCGCAAGAGAAACGAATGAGCGTTTCCGTTACTTATTAGATCAAGGACAGACAGGTTTATCCGTCGCATTCGATTTACCGACTCAAATCGGTTATGATTCAGACGACTCGATGGCTGAAGGTGAAGTCGGGAAAGTTGGTGTGGCAATTGACTCATTAGAAGATATGGAGATATTGCTTGATCAAATTCCACTAGACAAAGTAAGTACGTCTATGACGATTAATGCGCCAGCATCCGTATTGCTATGCATGTATATCGCTGTTGCTGAAAAACAAGGCGTGCCAAAAGAAAAAATTACTGGTACGATTCAAAATGATATATTAAAAGAATATATCGCAAGAGGAACATATATCTATCCGCCGAAACCATCCATGCGGCTAATTACAAATATTTTCGAATATTGCCGTGACAACGTTCCAAAATTTAATACAATTAGTATTTCGGGTTATCACATTAGAGAAGCAGGCTCTACCGCTGTACAAGAAGCAGCATTCACCATTGCGGATGGACTCGCTTATGTTGATGCAGCACTTGAAAGCGGTTTAGAAATTGATGAATTCGCTCCACGTTTGGCATTCTTCTTCAATGCGCATAATAACTTCTTTGAAGAAGTAGCAAAATTTAGAGCTGCGAGAAGAGTTTGGGCAGATTTGATGAAAAATAAATATAAAGCGCAAAATGAAAAGAGCTGGCGCCTACGTTTCCATACACAAACTGGCGGTTCTACACTTACTGCTCAGCAACCGGATAATAACATCGTGCGTGTCGCCTTACAAGCTTTATCGGCTGTTATGGGAGGCACACAGAGCTTGCATACAAACTCCCGTGATGAAGCGCTAGCATTACCTACAGAGGAGTCTGCAAGAATTGCTTTACGTACACAACAAATCATCGCACACGAGAGTGGTGTAGCTGATACGGTCGACCCATTAGCTGGTTCCTATTATGTAGAACAGATGACAGACGAAGTAGAAAAGCAAATCCGTGAGTATTTAGACAAAATTGAAGATATGGGGGGAGCTGTACAAGCTGTTGAAGAGGGTTATATGCAACGAGAAATACACCAAGCAGCTTATGAAGCACAAAAACGAATTGAATCGAAAGAAGATATTATAGTAGGGATGAACGAATTTACAACGGATGAAGAAACGCATGCAGATTTATTAAAAGTCGATGAAAAGTTAGAACAAGAGCAAATCGAACGACTGGGAGAGATTCGGGCTAATCGAGATCAACAACTAGTCGATGAAAGATTAAAAGATTTGAAAGAAGCGGCAGAAAACCCAAATGAAAATTTAATGCCTCATATTTTAGCTTGTGTGAAAGCGTATGCAACAGTCGGAGAAATTTGTCATACAATGCGTGACGTCTTCGGTGAATATACAGGTGCTTAATGAATACAGTTTATCGTTTTTAAGAGAGGTGAAGAAGAGATGAATAGAAAGATACGTGTATTAGTCGCTAAGCCTGGTCTTGATGGGCATGACCGTGGTGCTTTAGTCATTGCACAGACATTGAGAGATCGTGGAATGGAAGTAATCTATACGGGATTGAGGCAATCGGCCGCACAGATTGCTCAGACGGCTATTCAGGAAGACGTAGATGTAATCGGTCTATCCTCATTGTCCGGTGCTCACAAGTCATTATTTCCTAAAGTAATGGAAGAGCTAAGAAAGAGGGAAGCGGAAGACATTCCTGTGATTGGTGGCGGGGTGATTCCGGAAGAAGATATACAATTTTTATTGGATCATGGAATACAAAGAATCTTTACTCCAGGTACGCCAATGACTGCTGTTGCTGACTTCATTGAGGAGAAAGTACAAGGTGATTCCGTATGAAGAAAATCAACCATATCGGTATAGCTGTAAAAAACATAGATGAAACGTTGCCCTTCTACACCGAAACGCTCGGTTTAACATTTAGAGGCGTTGATGAAGTCGATAGTGAAGGGGTCAAAGTAGCATTTTTATCAATTGGGGAAAGTAATTTTGAGTTGTTGGAACCTCTTCATGAAGAATCACCAATTGCTAAATTTATCGAGAAGCGGGGCGAAGGTATTCATCACATCGCTCTAGAAGTAGATGACATCCATGCGAGACTGGAACAATTCAAATCCGAAGGCATACGTATGATCCATGACCAGCCGAAGCAAGGAGCTCATGATACGCAAGTAGCCTTTTTACACCCAAAAGCAGCGAATGGTGTCCTATTAGAACTTTGTCAGCCGAAACAGGAGGATTAATCATGGATATTTACGATAAAATTAATGAACTCTACGACAAGCGCCGTGAGGTTGAATTAGGCGGCGGAGATGACAAAATTGAAAAACAAAAAGCAAAAGGAAAGATGACCGCACGAGAACGAATCGATTATTTGCTAGATGACGGCTCTTTTGTGGAACTGAACGCTTTTATGGAACACCGTGTCACCGATTTTGGGATGGCCGGCAAAAAAGCACCAGGTGAAGGTGTTGTCACGGGATTCGGTAAGATTAATGGAAGACCCGTATACTTATTCGCTCAAGATTTTACGGTTTATGGTGGAGCACTTGGTGAAATGCACGGTAAAAAGATCGCTGCAGTCATGGACTTAGCAGCGGAAAATGGAACGCCTTTTATCGGACTGAATGATTCGGGAGGCGCTCGAATTCAAGAAGGTGTCGCTTCGCTTGATGGCTATGGCCATGTGTTTTACCGAAATTCCATCTATTCCGGTGTCATTCCGCAAATTTCGGTTATTATGGGACCAAGTGCAGGTGGAGCTGTCTATTCACCAGCAATTACCGATTTTGTTGTTATGGTTGAAAAAACATCTCAAATGTTTATTACAGGACCAAAAGTCATTGAAACGGTTACCGGTGAAAAAATTTCTGCCGAAGACTTAGGTGGAGCGGATGTACATAATGCAATCAGCGGAAATGCGCATCTGAAAGCTGCTACCGAGGAAGAGGCATTAGATCAAGTAAAAGATTTAATTAGTTATCTACCACAAAACAATAACGAAAAGCCTCCTGAAGCCGAAGTGGAGGAAGTGGATGATTACCGCCCGAATATGACAGATATTATTCCTTTTGATTCCATTCGACCTTATGATGTACGTGTCATTATCGAAGAAGTCGTTGATGAAAATTCTTTCTTTGAAATTCATAAAGAATTTGCGAAAAATATTGTTGTAGGTTTTGCAAAAGTAAAAGGAAAGACGGTCGGTTTAGTTTGTAATCAACCAAAATTTATGGCGGGTGGATTGGATATTGATTCAAGCGACAAAGCTTCCAGATTTATTCGTTTTTGTGACTCCTTTAATATACCGTTGATTACATTTGAAGATGTGACTGGTTTCTTCCCAGGTGTTAAACAGGAGCACGGTGGAATTATTCGCCATGGAGCAAAGATTTTATATGCTTACTCTGAAGCTACTGTACCGAAGATTACCGTCATTACACGTAAAGCTTACGGTGGTGCTTATGTTGCCTTGAATAGTAAATCAATTGGCGCTGATTTGGTTTACGCGTGGCCAAATGCGGAAATTGCAGTAATGGGACCAGAGGGAGCCGCGAATATTATCTTCGCTCGTGAGATTAACGAGAGTGACGACCCTGAAACGACACGTAAAGAAAAGATTGATGAGTATAGAGAAAAATTCGCTAACCCTTATGTTGCTGCCGGTCTTGGAATGGTCGATGATGTCATCGATCCACGGGAGACAAGAGAAAAACTGGTCCAAGCATTAGATATTTTACAAAATAAACAGGAAGAACGACCGAAAAAGAAACACGGAAACATTCCATTGTAAGGAGGTCATCATTTGATTCAAGCAGATCGAGATCGATTGGTCAGTGAATTCATTGAACTGGTCAAAATTGATTCAGAGACAGGCAATGAAGAAAAAATTTCGGTAGTTCTCAGAGCAAAGTTCGAAGCATTAGGTTTTACAGTTGTCGAGGATGACGCCAAGGAAAAAACAGGCCACGGAGCAAATAACTTAATTTGTACTTTGGAAGGTACCAAAGAAGGTGTCGACCCAATCTTCTTTAACTCACATATGGACACAGTCGTCCCTGGGAAAAATATCAAGCCACAAATAGACGATGAAATCATTCGATCTGATGGTACGACTATTTTAGGTGCTGATGATAAAGCGGGGATTGCTGCGATTATTGAAATGGTTCGTCTGTTAAAAGATTACGATATTGACCACGGCCAAATTCAAGTTGTTCTTACTGTTGGTGAAGAGTCTGGTTTAATTGGTGCAAAAGCACTGAACGCCACACTCATCGATGCCAAATATGGGTATGCCGTGGATAGTCACGGGGATGTAGGCGGTTTAATCGTCGCTTCTCCGACTCAAGCAAAATTTGAAATTACTTGCCATGGAAAAACGGCTCATGCAGGTGTTGCACCTGAAGAAGGGATCTCTGCGATTACGCTAGCTTCAAAAGCCATCTCAAAAATGAAGTTAGGTCGGATTGATGAAGACACGACTGCGAATATCGGTCGATTTGAAGGTGGAAAGGCAACGAATATCGTTAGCGATGAAGCCGTTGTTATTGCAGAGGCTCGCTCACTTGTTCCAGAAAAATTAGATCGCCAAATCGAACAAATCAAGGATGCCTGCCGACAAGCAGAGGAAGAAGTTGGCGGCTCTATTGATGTCGATGTTACCATTATGTATAAAGGGTATAAACATGATGAGAACACACAAGTAGTAAAAGTGGCAAGTCAAGCAGCCAGACGTGTTGGATTGGAACCACAACTGAAAGCAACTGGCGGTGGTAGTGATGCGAATGTCATCAGTAGCTATGGTTTCCCAATGGTAAACTTATGTGTTGGTTATAAGAACATTCATACTCCAGAAGAAGAAATTTCAATTAGTGAAATGATGAAGATTTCTGCATTACTTGCAGGGATTGTGGTTGAAGCTGCAGAAGAAGGTTCAGCTTAATCGATTGAACAATAGTTATTTCCGTTGTAAACTAGCCTCATTCAATGATTGAATGGGGCTTCCATTATGTAGGTGAGAAAAATGAGTAAAGGTCGCGTAATTTTCCATGTTGATATGAATAGTTTCTATGCTTCCGTTGAAATCGCAGATCGCCCAGAGCTGAAAGGGAAACCGGTTGCCATTGCTGGAGCTCCTGAAAAGCGAAAGGGAATTATTGTAACAAGTAGTTATGAAGCTAGGGCTAAAGGTGTCAAGACGACAATGCCTTTATGGAAAGCTTATGAGTTATGTCCGAATTTAATTGCATTACAACCTAATTTCGAGAAATATCGAGAGGCTTCAAGTAAGATATTTTCAATTCTTTATGAGGTTTCACCGATTGTCCAACCAGTATCAATTGATGAGGGATATCTCGATGTGACAGACCATGACTTCGGAATGAATGGAATCGAGCTTGCTGAATGGCTTCAAAAGAAGATTTATGATGAATTAAATTTGCCATGTAGTATTGGCATTGCACCGAATAAGTTTTTGGCCAAGATGGCATCTGATATGAAGAAACCAATGGGTATTACTGTCCTTCGCAAGCGAGAGATTGAGCAGAAGTTATGGGTATTGCCAATAGGTGAAATGTATGGTGTTGGTGAACGAACAGAGGAGAAGCTACAAAAGCTTGGAATTAAAACAATTGGAGATTTAGCAAACCATGATGTTGTAGCATTGAAGCAGCTTTTAGGAATTAATGGAGAGCGACTTCACGTCCGTGCGAATGGACATGATAATCGTCCTGTCGATCCAGATGCCATTTATGAATTTAAGAGCATCGGGAATTCACGAACATTGCCACACGATACAACAGACCAACTAGAAATAGATTCGTTATTAGACCAATTGGCCGATAAAGTTTCAGCCAGATTACGTTATAAAGATGTAGTTTCTGAGAACATTCAAATTATGATTCGTTATCACGATCGCAAAACGGTCACACGTAGTAGACAATTACGTGACTTCGTAGAAAAAAAAGATGAAGTTTTCATAAATGCAAAGATGTTATTTGATGAACATTGGAATGGGGAGCCGATTAGACTACTAGGAATAACTGCACAAGACCTTGTACCAAAGCATGAACTGTCCAAACAATTAAATTTGTTTACATATCAAGAAGAAGCCGAAAAAGAAAAACTTTATCAAACGGTTGAAGATATGAAAGAAAAATACGGCGACGATGTGTTCATTCAGCCAAAAGAGAGAACTCGTCCAAATTTATCAACGAGTTTTCAGAAAGATTTTTTAAATGATTTTAAAAATGAAAAAAGAGACTGAGACAAAATCTTTAAAGTTGACACAGATACGAACCATTCTAATTCAGTACGGTGGAAATACTCGCTTCGGAAATATACTTCACTTTTACCCACAGGGCATAAGGCGACATCTGCGATAAATCGCAGTGTCTTCTATATCGCGGGCAGCTGGTGAGCCTCCTCGTGCTACGCACTGCGAGGTCTCACCTAGGCTTTTGCTCCCGACGCCCAGGACGGGCTAGTGTCAACGTTGGCCACAGGACGTACTTCCACAGGATGTGGTGGTTTCCGCGTTG
>NZ_JAGSIE010000023.1 GCF_018138385.1 Allobacillus saliphilus | reverse complement strand
CTCATCACCCAGACTTATATCGCTATAAGCTTTTGAGACAGATGATGAGACCTCCCCGGTTAAGGTGTGAATTCTTTTACTCCATCTATCTGCCATATTTACATCGTATGAAAATAGTAGCTATTGGACTTTGACTTCTTTAGCAGTCTTATCCTCATACGCTGCCTCTTATATGGTTTCTGTTCGTCAGACCAGAGGTTTGCCTAAGGCTTCCTTCAGATTCCACGTCACCGTGGACACCCTTGCCCTTGACTATGTGCTTACCGCTACCAGGTCACACTCGGGACTTTCACCCGTTAGAATTCACCCATGCCGGGCAAACTAAGAAAATCGAAATTTCGACAAATTTCGATAGTGGGGGTGGCTGATGTTGGATGGCGGGACGCGTTTATCGAGCGGTTCCGCGCGTTCGTCGAGCGGTTCTGCGCACTCGTCGAGCGGTTTCGCGCGTTCATTGAGCGGTTTCGCGCGTTCATTGAGCGGTTCCGCGCGTTCGTCGAGCGGTTCTGCGCACTCGTCGAGCGGTTTCGCGCGTTCATTGAGCGGTTTCGCGCGTTCATTGAGCGGTTCTGCGTGTTCGTCGAGCGGTTACACACGTTTGTCGAGCGGTTTCGCGCACTCGTCGAGCGGTTACACGCGTTCGTCGAGCGGTTCGACGCACTCGTCGAGCGGTTTCGCGCGTTCATTGAGCGGTTCCACGCGTTTGTCGAGCGGCTCCATGCGCTTGTCGGGCGGATCGGCGCGCTAGTTGAGCGGTTACAAACGTTTGTCGAGCGGCTCGAGGCGATCGTCGGGTGGCTGTCCTTTTAATCAGATAATCAGCAATCAATTCACCAACATTCAACCGCAAAATCTCATGAAAAATCCTAATAAACATTAAACGGTGCATTTTTGCCGCGGCAAAAATGGTCTACTTGATCTTTCAAAGAACATTTATTAGCGGCTTCGCAATTTTTTTCGGCGGGTTTCTCGAGGATATCAACGGCTTTCTCCATTTTTATGGCGGCTTTCTTTAGTTTATCGGCGGGTTCGTGACTTTTATCGGTGGGTTCCGCGAAGTTATAGGCGGCTTCGTAATTTTTTTCGACGGCTTCACGGTGGAATTCGATGGCTTGGAGCATGTTTTCGACGGCTCGACAAAGGATTTCGATGGCTTCAAGCACTTTTTCGAAGGCCCGACAAAGGAATTCGACGGCTTCGCAATTTTTTTCAACGACTAGCCAAACGGTAGCAGTTTCCGTACGAAGTCGATCAAAAGGTTCATTTTTGCCTCAGCAAAAATGATCCACATAAAAATACACCCAGCCATCCGGCTGGGTGTTCATCCTAATTTATGCTTTTACTTCTTTTTTCCGTTTTTTACTTTTACGGTTCGTAAATTTCTGTGACAGATCATCAAAGAACGTATAGACGATCGGTATGAGCAATAGCGTAAAGAACATTGATACGAGCAGGCCGAAGATGATGACCACGGCGAGCGGTTGTTGGGCTTCTCCACCTTCTCCGAGTCCGAGGGAAAGTGGAATCATCCCGAGTATCGTTGTTAGTGATGTCATTAGGATTGGTCTTAAACGACTTGCGCCTGCGTCCATAATCGCGCTGAATCGCTCTTGTCCTTTTTCTCGTAAAATATTGATGTAGTCAACGAGCACGATGGCGTTGTTGACGACGATACCGGCGAGCATGATGACCCCGATAAAGGCTGGGATGCTGAACGGTAAGCCGGTCACAAACAGGCCAAGAATGACTCCCACAATCGTTGTCGGTAATGCGAACATGATGACGAATGGATGCAGGAAGTTTTCAAATTGCACGGCCATGACGGCATAGACTAAGAAAATCGAGAAGACGAGTGCGAGCGCTAAGTCGCCAAAGGCTTCAGCCATATCTTCCGCTTCTCCTCCGATTGAATAATCATATCCTTCCGGTAAGTGCATGTTTGCGAGTTTACTTTCTACATCGGATGTGACGCTTGCGAGATCTCGGTCTAAAATTTCGCTGGAGACCGTGATGGTTCGTTGTTGATTTTGTCTCGTTAAGCTTGCTGGCCCGATTTCTTGGTCAATGCTTGCGATGGAGGACAAGCTGACCATGGCTCCTGTTGGTGTTTGAATCAATATGTTTTCGACATCTTCAATCGTTGAGCGCTGTTCTTCTGGTGTCATGACGCGAACGTCGAGTTCTTGCCCTTCTGTCCGGAATTGTGTGGCGACGCGTCCATTCAGCTGCATGCTTACTTGGCCCATCACTTGGTCATACGTCATGCCTAGTTCGGCAGCATTGTTCCGGTCGATGTTAATTTGCATTTCTGGACGACCTTCATCAGCAGATGTACCTGCATTATGCACACCTTCGACTTCAGAAATCTCTGCAACGGTTTCATCCGCTAATCGTTTTAATGTGTCGAAGTCCGGTCCAGTCATTTGAATTTGAATCGGATTGCCTGCACTGATGCCTGCTCCCATGACCGCGACGTTAATTTCTGCGCCAGGAATATCTTCTACTTGGTCATTCCAACGTTTCATGACGTCTTCAGTCGTTTCGTCACGTTCGCCACTTGGAATGAGCTGAATCATGTAGCTTCCGACATTGGAGCCACCCCCCATCGGGCCTCCTTGTCCTTCAGAGCCGACAGATAGGTAGTTAGATTCCACGAGTTCCGAATCTTTATCAATAATTTTATTGACCTCGTCAACGACTTCTCGCGTTGTACTGAGTGTCGTTCCAGTTGGTGTTTCGACAGAAATTTCAATTTGTCCTTGATCCGCTTCTGGAATAAAGGCGGCTCCAAGCTGCGGTATAAGGAACAAGGTTGCAACAATTAAGACGAGCGTTCCTAAGATAGATGTTTTTCTGAAACGTAAAACGCCTCGAAGCATTTTTTGATAAACGGCTATGACTTTATCCATCAATCGATCGAACCAATAACGTCTTCCGGTGTTTTGCATTGCTTTCGATAGTAATTTCGATGAAAGCATTGGAATTAACGTAATGGATGCAATCAAGGACGCAATTAACGCAAAGGCGACCGTCAACGCGAGTGGCGCGAAAATTTCGGACGCAATGCCTTCAACGAAAATGATCGGTAAGAAAACGACCAATGTCGTCGTTGTTGATGCAATGACCGCTGGAGCAATCTCTGATGCCCCGAGTCGGGCGGCTTCTTTCATCGAGTAACCGCGTTCTCGGTAGGTGACGATATGTTCGAGTATGACGATTGCTGAATCGACCATCATCCCGATTCCGAGCGCGAGCCCACCCATCGTCAAGATGTTCACCGTTTCACCTGTAAAGTACATTAACGTAAACGTTGAAATAACTGCAATCGGAATCGATAATCCGATGACGAGTGTCGCCCGGAAGCTTTTTAGGAATAAAAGTAAAATCAACACCGCAAAAGCCGCTCCGAGTAATAAGTTTTGAACGACGGAGTTGATCGACATGCGGATAAACTCAGCATTATCGAAAACGATTTGTGCTTCAATGCCTTCAGGTAGATCTTTTTCGGCTTTCTTGATCGCCGCTTGGATTTCATCAGAAACAGAGACCGTGTTAGCATCGGTTTGTTTTAAAATACTTAAGACAACCGCTTCTTCACCGCTAACCATCGATAAGCCGTTGGACTCCACTGTTGCCCGTTCGACGGTCGCAATATCGTCCAGACGGATAAAGGTTTGCTGTGGTGTTTGAATTTGTGTTTCACGAATTTCATCAATCGATTCATATTCACCAGGAATTCGCAGTTGAAGTTCCTGATTTCCTCGCTCGATCACACCGGCTGACATCGACTGGTTTGCGTTTTGGACGGCTTGCATAACCTGTTGCGAGTTCAGTCCATATTGAGTTAGTTTTTGTTGGTCGAGTTGAACTTGGATTTCTTCTGACTCTCCACCTTCAATTTGCACGGAACCAACGCCTGCTTGTCGCTCGAACAATGGCTGGATGTCATTTTCTGCGACGCGTTGCAGTTCGGCTTTATCGGAGCCCGTTAAGCCAATCCACATGACTGGCATTTGCGCTGGGTCGAATCGGAGCACACTCGGCGAATTTGCTCCTTCAGGGAGAAATCCACTAACACTGTCGACAGACTCCCGCACATTGAGTAAGGCATTATCGAGATTCGTATCCATCGAAAACATCATCATAACGAGGGAGCTCCCCGGCTGTGATTGTGCCTGGACTTGCTCGATTCCCTCTATTGTACTGACAGATGATTCAATTGGCTTTGTGACAAGCTCTTCAACTTCTTGAGGTGCGGCGCCATCATAGGACGTCGCAACAACTGCAATCGGCAAATCAATTTCCGGAAATAAATCGACGGATAAGTTTCTGAATGAAATAAAACCGAGTGCGAGTATTGCTAAAATAATCATGATGACGCCGACTGGGCGTTTAATCGACGTTTCGATGAGTTTTTTCATTTACGCTCCCCCCTCTTGATTGTTCTTTTTTTCTATTGATTGGCAAGACATTTATTCGTCCTCCCCAACAATCCGTACCGCTTGGCCGTCGGAAATAGCTGTTTGCCCTGTAATGACGACTTGGTCTCCTGCAGAAAGATCACCTTCATTAACTGGTTTGACAGCTGTCTCCTCGGATTTCATGGAGATCAATTCAACGTCAATCGCGACTGCTTGATTGTCGACGACTTTAAAAAGCATCTGCCCTTCCCCTTGATTAACGACTGCGGCAGTTGGTACAACGAGTGCATTTTTCTGAATCATTTCTTCTAATTGAACTTGAGCGGTCGTTCCGATTGGAAAGTTATCGTTCTTTGATGTATCGATTTCTGCTTCAACAACAAATAATCCATTTTCTCCAGCTGTTGCAGCTACACTGTTGACCGTCGCTTTGCCTTCTTGATCAATCGCCGACATGCTGTAGTTGATTTCATCGTCTTTGGCGATAAATTCTCGGTCACTTGCGGTAATCGAGAAATTTAACAACACAGAGTCTTCCGCGATAATCACTGCTACTGGGTCTTCGGTCGAAACAGGTCGGTCTTCTTTCATATTCAAGCTTTGGACCATTCCGTCCATCGGGCTTTCTAACTCAATTGTTCCGTATTGTGGTGACTTGATTTTCGCTAAAACATCACCCTCCTCGACGGTCTCGCCTTCTTCCACATTCAGTTCTGTCACCTCACCAGCACCTTGTGGAATAACTGGCATTTGATCACTCGGTGTTGTTCGTGCGATGTATGTGTGTTTTTTTGTAAAGTCCTTCTCAGCAGTCTTCGCGACTTCCACTGGAATGTCGGCTGCTTCTTCATTGTTTTCGTCTTCATTTGATTCATCATTACATGCAGCTAGTATGAGCGCTGTCATGAGAATCAGTGTTATGAAAATTCGTTTGAACATGATGTTCACTCCTTACTCCCTCGTTTATTTTTATTATGTTTGGTGATATGCCCTTTCGGTGGTTTTCGATGGGCGGTTGTGCGTTTTGGGTTGAGCGGTTGGATGCTCAGTTTGAATGGTTAAGACGCGCTTATGAACGGTTGCGAAGCGTTTTTGAACGGTTAGACGCTGGATTTGAACGTTCGTCACGCGTTTTTGAACGGTTAGACGCTACAATTGAACGTCCACGGCGCCTTTTTGAAAGTTAGACGGTTTCTTTGAACGGCCTGCGCACCTTTTGAGTAATGGCGTTTGACTCGAGTTCTGCCGTTCAGTTCAAGTTGACATTTTATGATCATGAATTCGCTTTTATGAAAATCATTCAATCAATCTCCTGAGGCGGTTCGTTTCTACTCGTGTACTTTCTACTTCTTCGACTAATTGCAGCATCGATTGAATGACGACTGATTGAGGATGTTCTTTTTGGAACTCCTCTTGTAACACCTGTATAGCCTCAATTGCTCTTTCAGTCGTTTCATTCGATTCGACTTCATTGGATAACTTCCATTCAATCTCTTGAGCAATCAGGGATCTTTCTTGTAAATAATCGGGCAATTCTTGTATCATCGGTTCTTCATTTTGTTGCTGCATTCCATAGCAAACGTCATCCAATCGTCTGACAGTAAATGCCGCGAGTCGATCAGTTTCAAAATTAGCATTATCACCAATGAGCCAACTTGCATACCCGTTGACGATTCCATTCAACAAAATTGCGGCATCGTTCAGGTATGGCTGAAAGTCATCACCGTAAATGGCTGCAAGGTTTTCTTTTGCCCAATTGAAATTTCTTTGTTTCGATTGTTGAATGAGAGACTCGATATCTTTATCGATTGATATTTGCCCTTGCATGAGCATCACAATCAATGATTTATTCGATTTCAATAACTCAAAGAAAATTTCAAGCTGCTTTTTGAACGCTTCTCTTGGATCGTCGAATCGCTCTTTTACTTGATCCATTTTGTTTTGCGTCAAATTGGAATAATACGTATAGATTGAAAAGATCAACTCATTTTTCGATTGAAAATACGTATAGAACGAGCCTTTTGCCACGTTGGCTTTATTGACGATTTCCTGTACCGACGTGGTGTGAAAGCCTTTTTTGGCAAATAGCTCAATGCTTGCTTCGATAATCTCTGTTTTTTTATCCTTCAATTCTGTCATCTCCAATACTAGAATGACCAGTCAGTCATAGTCACTACGATACAGAAATAGATGCCATATAGCAAGTGAAAATGTTGTTACATTCCAAGAAAAAAACTAGGCTGGTCGCCTAGCTTTTTCGTGTCTTATTTTCTTCTCCTTTCTAATCGCGGATAGCGAGTGATCATTCATGTCTCCGCTTCAATAGGAGCGCTCTAAACACCGGTAGCTCACAAAAATACAGTTCTATCCTTCAATAGAAGTGTTCACGATTTATCCTAAAAAGCTTCCTTTTTTGAAATGACCGAATACGTGACCAGCCATAACGATTTGCTTTGTAAGCTGCTTTTTGCTGACGATGGCCTCATAGGTGAGACCATTGGCAAATGTAATGTTTGATATTGACGGGTCGCTTGGATGTGCATCAACTTTATGTAGGTGATTGTATGATATCCATGCACATTCGACATCTCGCATAATTTTTGTCGGCATAAAAATAAGTCCCTTTTCCGTATCAATTGGAATGGGCGGTTTATGTTTATTCTCTAAGATCGATTTGACGGCTTGTCTTCTACCGTCTAACGTTGTTCCTCTACTCATACATGATTGATCGACAATGTTGAATGATGTAGATTCACATAAGTAAAGGTCTTCTCCCTCGTAAATTAAGCATTGGTGTGGGTCGACATCAGGACAAATCATCAGCGTTTTTGCGTTGATAGTGTAATGCTGGATCTTTTGGATGGATCGACTAGTCACTTTCTTTTCACATTCCTTTCTACGATTTTAAAAAAATTTAGATGAAGAAGTAATCTTCTTTAATATAGATGAACTTACAATAATTTTCAAATTATTTTTACAAATTTTTGTTCTTTTTTAGAACAATATACTTATTGTTCTGTAAAATTGCTGGATTTTCACTAGGAAAGATGTGCTTTGTTCGTTTTATTGGAGTCACAAAAAATGACTGACCCGTTGATTTAATCAAAGGCCAGCCATTCATTCGTTTAGTTTTCTTTTTCTTTGTCTTCTTCTTGATCCAATTCATCTTGCATTGGATCTTCGCTATCTTGGTCACCATTCATGCCTTGGTCACCGTTATCTTGACCACCGTCCATTTCTTGGTCGCCATTATCGCCGTTCATACCTTGATCTCCGTTTTCTTGCTCTTCCATATTATCTTGTTCTTGGTTCGTTGGTTCCTCATCTTCAGCGTCAGCACACCCGGCAAGCGCACCGATTACTAAGAAAAGAGCAAGTAACGACTTCATGAGTGATGATTTCATTATGTCCCTCCTAAAAAGATTACTCAAGCAGTAGTATTTCCAAAGGAGAGACCTTTAATCAATTTTTTTAAGAAAAAGTATTTTAAGGGACAATTTTTGTGTGTAACTGATTCAATTATTTGCGGTCATAGAATGGCTCAAGTATGTGATACAGAGGAACACTGAAGGTACGCGAGCGAACCTGGTGGCATGCAGATTAACAGTGAACTTACAGGATTCAGGACTGAAGCACTGAAGGAATGCGGATTAACACTGAAGAACGCTGAATAACACTGAAGGAATGCGGATTAACACTGAAGATGTAGAATTTAACACTGAAGCTACGTGAATTAACACGGAAGATGCAGAAATTAACACTGAAGGTACGCGGATTAACACGGAAGGTACGCGAGCGAACACTGAAGCTAGTCGATTTAACACTGAAGAAACGTGAATGGTCGTTCTGATTCTTGGTATTAAAAATGACCAAATGCATGATTTGGTCATCTGAGTTACATATTATTTTTCTGGATCAACAATCGCAAACATAATCTCAGCTTCACATGCGAGCTCGCCGTCAACGGTTGCTTTTGCTTTTCCTTTGCCGATTGGTCCTTTTAATTTCACCATTTCGACTTCTAGCTTCAATCGATCGCCTGGTTTTACTTGGCGTTTGAATCGGCATTTATCGATTCCAGTGAACATGCCAAGTTTACCTTGGTTTTCTTCCATTTTTAATATGGCAACTGCACCGACTTGTGCGAGTGCTTCAACGATCAACACGCCAGGCATCACCATATAATTCGGGAAATGACCTTGGAAAAATGGTTCATTCGCTGTGACGTTTTTGTAACCGACTGCGCCTTTACCTTCTTCAACACTTTCTATTTGGTCGACAAGCAAGAAAGGGTAACGGTGGGGAATGATTTCTTTAATTTGCTCAATATCCAACATGAAGACTCCTCCTCATTGATTACTTTCCTTGAATATAATCGTAAATGCTTTTCCAAAACTCGATCTTTAAGACGTCTTGTGGGTTTTCGCCATCGCCGATTAATCCGTAGCCAACCACAAGGCCAATGATTAAACCAGCGAAACAAAGGGCAATGACGATGATTAGACGTAACCAAACCGGTAAATAACGAATCGGTCCACGGGGGTTCTTTTTTCGTTCTTCCCGTTTCGCTTTTCTTGCTTCTTTTCGATTCTGTGGTTCTCTCGGCTTCTCTTCTTTAACCGCTTCTCCTGCAACAAGTGTTGAATCTTCACTTGCTTCTTGTGTTTTTTCCAGCTCACCTAATGTTAAGATTTTTGTTTCTTCATCAGCATTTTGTGGATGAAAAACTTTCACAAAAGGAAGTTCGGCAAGGTATTTCGCTTCCGTCTGCAGTTTCGCTGCCTCTTCTGGTGTCTGCACCGCTATTTCTTCTGCCGGCAACTCAGCGTCTGGTTTATATGCAGGTAGCTCGGCATCTTCTTCTGCTTCTTCTGGAAGTTTCGCATCTGGCGTAAGTGCTGGTGAATCTTCTTGTGCTGTACCCTCATCGTCATCCCACGGAAAATTAATTTCCGCTTCACCACCGAGGCTTGGAGGTATATCCGTTGGTTGCAATTCGCCTGCATGGTCTAAGTTAACGGCACTTTCACTGACATGTTCATATCCATCATCTTTCTTCGCTTCGAGTTCACCTTGGCCTTCAGGTTTTGGTGGCAACTCGGTGTCCGTTTTTGCTTCAAGATTACCATTCATCGGGTGCTGTTCCGTTCTTTCCATTTTTTCTGCATTACTTTTTTCAGTTGAATTGGAGTCGGCACGGGGTTCTTGATCCGGCGTATTCAATTGATCGTTATTGTTCTCTAGATTTTCGTATTTTTCATCTGAAGACATGTGCTTCCCCTCAATTCCTCTTGCGATCTTCCGTTATTATGAACGCATACTATTTATAAGTCCCATCATTTGGTCGCCAAGCGTTATTGATTGACTGTTCAATGAATAGGCGCGCTGTGATTCAATCATTCGCGTCATTTCTTGTGCGAAGTTGACGTTGGATGCTTCCAACGAGCGTGTATGTAAAGTTACTGCTTCTGCTGGGATGGCTGTAACGATTTCTTCTGCCGGAACACCCAATCCTTCAGCATCCAGGCGGTAATTTCCGCCACCGACATTTTCCAACGTACGCGGTAAGTCAATTTGAACGAGTTGAATGTTCGCAACGGTTTCGCGTTGATCCCCAGTTGTCGTTTCCAAACGACCATCTGCTGTAATTTCGATGTTGTCAAACGTATGATCAATAATAATCGGTCCGTCGTTCCCTTGGACAGGATTCCCGTTTGAATCGGTCAGCATCACTTGCTCATTATCGTTTACAGGCTGTAAATAAAAATTCCCAGCACGTGTATATTGCTGTTCTGTTTCTCCATTAGCATTCGGAGCATTGACGACAAAAAATTGATTTGAATGCTCAATCGCTACGTCGAGTGGACGGTCTGTCGCTTGGATTGTTCCTTGGTCCATCAAAATATTCGTGTGAGCCAGTTTAGCTCCTGAACCTACCCGAATTCCTTCTGGTGTCAGTCGTGATGAATCGGAATCCAACCTAAGCATATTGTCGATTTGCTGAAACATCAATGATGAGAAATTGCTTTGTCGCGCTTTATAGCCATGCGTATTCATGTTCGACAAATTATTGGCGGATTGATCCATCCGATGCTGGAGCTGGTTCATCATCGTGGCAGCATTGTACATATTTCTCACGGTCTTTTCCCCCTATTCACCTTATCGTAAACGGCCAACTTGGTTCGCCGCTAAATCCAAGCTTTGGTCAAACATTCGAACGACTTGCTGATTCATTTCGAACATCCGGTAAGAACGCATCATTTCTGTCATCATTTGTTGTGGGTCGACGTTTGAGCGTTCAAGCGATCCTTGACTAATGGAAAAATTCACGCCTTCTGTCGTTCGGGCGTCCCCAATCGCGGCGCCTTCTTCCAATGCCCAAAGGTTATTGCCTTCTTTCGTTAAAGCGTTCGCGCTCTCTTGGTAGGCGACTTGAATAGCTGTATTCGCCATTGGTGAAATGACTTGGCCATTTGCCGTCACTTCGAAGTTTTCTGACCCCGTTTGAATCCGTTCATTATTCGTATCCATTACGTAATACCCGTCTGATGTCGTCAAGTAACCTTCTGCGTCAACGGTGAAATTTCCATTCCGCGTCAAACGTGGTTCGCCTTGTTCATTCGTAACCGTGAAAAACAAAAATCCGGTATCATCTGGTGTCGTCTGATTGATCAAAGCCAAATCTGTTGAAATACCTGTCTCTTCGACATCGCCTTGAGTAAATAATGGAACGTCTTCCTGCATATATGTACCTGTATGAAGGGAGCCGACAATATGGTTATTCGGTAAATTCACGTTTTGCTTTGTCGGAAGCGACTGTGATTGAATGTTTTGAATGAGCATTTCCGGAAACGCTCGGAATGTTCCCCGGTCTTGTTTGTAGCCTGGTGTTAACGCATTAGACATATTGTTCGACAACGAATCTTGGTATCGTTGCTGCGCAATCATTCCTGAACCTGCCGTGTGCAGTCCTCTTAACATATTCGTTCCCCCTCATACCATTTTGATTAACCGATTTTCTTTTTCGGTAGTTTATCGATATTGCCAAGCATAATGCCTGTACCTTTCGCAACCGCACTCATTGGGTCTTCTGAAATGAATACAGGTACTTTCAATTCATCAGCCATTAGTTGATCCAATCCGTGTAACAATGCGCCTCCACCTGTAATAATCACACCACGGTCGATAATGTCTGCTGATAGCTCTGGTGGTGTTTTTTCAAGGACAGATTTCGCCGCTTGTGTAATCATGCTGACAGGTTCACGTAATGCTTCTTCAATCTCTGTTGAGTTAATCGTAATGGTTCTTGGCAATCCTGAAATCAAATCACGCCCACGGATATCCATAGATTCATTGCGTCCTTCTGGGAAAACCGTCGCAACGTTGATTTTAATGTCTTCAGATGTGCGCTCACCAATTAACAATTTATATTTGCGTTTTATGTATTGAAGAATTTCCTGATCGAATTTATCCCCAGCCATTTTGATGGACTCCGAAGTAACGATATCGCCCATGGACAATACAGCAACATCCGTCGTTCCTCCACCAACATCAATAATCATATTACCGCTCGGCTGGAAAATATCCATTCCTGCACCGACCGCCGCAACTTTTGGCTCTTCTTCTATATAAATGCGTTTTCCGCCGCTCTTTTCAGCCGCTTCTTTGATTGCTTTTTGTTCGACTTTCGTAATATTCGTCGGACAACAAACGAGAATCCGTGGCTTCGAGAACATACCACGCACATTAATTTTTTCAATAAAATAACGTAACATCGCTTCTGTTACATCAAAATCAGCAATTACACCATCTTTAAGTGGACGAATTGCTTCAATATTTCCAGGTGTACGTCCAACCATCTGACGTGCCGCCTGTCCAACTTCTAATACTTTTCCCGTATTCCGGTCCATTGCAACAACAGCTGGCTCATTCAATACAATCCCTTTACCTTTAACGTGAATGAGCACATTCGCCGTTCCCAAGTCAATCCCGATATCTCTAGCGAACATGAACGATTGATCCTCCTGACACATGCACAAAATTTGAATTTATTCTATCATCATATTTTACCACTTTTTTTTCAAGGTGTCACATTCTTTTTGGGCGCGGTTGTCGGAGTTTTCTGCCTCATCGATGTATATCTGTTGATCCCTTATCATGGAGGGTGTGGTTGGCTCATATATTTTCAGTTTGAGTGCATATATTTTGGATTTGGGACCATATTTTTTCGCTTTCGGCACATAAAATGCTCAAGACGGACCATTTCTTTCATCTCGGGGATCATATTTCTACATATAGGGACCATATCATATAATGTCTATCCGCCTTTTTGCTTCTTAGTTTGGAGGGTGTGCTTGGCTCATATATTTTCAGTTTGAGTGCATATATTTTGGATTTGGGACCATATTTTTTCGCTTTCGGCACATAAAATGCTCTGAACGGACCATTTACTACATCTCGGGCATCATATTTATACAAATAGGGACCATATCATATAAAGTTGATCCGCTTTATTGCTTCCTAGTTTGGAGGGTGTGGTTGGCTCATATTTTTTCAGTTTGGGTGCATATATTTTCGATTTGGGATCATATTTTTTTGCTTTCGGCACATAAAATGTTCTGAACGGAGCATTTCAGTTATGTCAGGGAGCATATTACTAGAAAAAGGTCGCATATCCAACCAAATATTTATTGGAGAAATTCATTCAAGATTGAATTTCCACATCTTAATAACCAATTCAAAAACGGTAAACCTGAAATAATGTTATTTAGCTTGTCGGATAATCACTTTATCCTATTTTGACTTCTCCTTTAAGTTCGATTTTAATATGAAGAAAGGAGTAAGATAGTCATGTTAATAAAGAATCATGAAGTACCGCTTGCCTTATTGAAACTCGCGTCTATTAAAAGAAGGCTTCCAACAACTCACCCAAAATATCAGAAAATCTTCAACGACTGGGCATTGTATAATGCCGGTTATCGCGGGGAGTTGGCGCTCGATTATTATTTACATCGTTTTAATCAACCGGAAAATTATATGTTACATAGCCTCCGCCTGCATCATAAGCAAACTTTTCAGATTGATACGTTAATTTTACATCCCAACTTCTTTCTTCTAATTGAAGTTAAAAATCTCTCAGGAAAAGTGAATTTTGACCATGGTTTCGGGTTGATGACCAGGGAAAACAACGGCCACGTTCAGTCGTTCCAAGATCCCATCATCCAAGCTGAAAACCAAGCCTTCCTTCTACAAAATTGGCTGATTGATTTTGGTATTTCTGGTGTTCCTGTTGAATCGCTCGTTGTATTTGTGAATAATCACGTTCATTTGACACGCTCAGACGATCAACATGTTGACCCGCGAATCATTCATGCCAATAAACTTGCGGATACGTACAACCAACTTCATCAGAAATATCCGAAGAACCTTTTACCTACCCAAAAACTCCGTGTCATTGGCCAAAAAATGATGCAAGAAAATAAACCATTACAGGCCAATCCTTTCCAGAAATATCAACTTACGCGAACAGCCATTCAACCTGGTGTCATCTGCCCTATATGTGATTTCGCACCTATGAAACGTTACCACGGTTATTGGAAATGTGATTCTTGCGGACATTCATCATCATTTGCACATATTGATGCATTGAAAGATTTCTATCTCTTATTCAATGACCAAATTACGAACCGAGAGGCAAGATGGTTTTTTCAAATTGATTCAAGGAAGATCGCTCGAAATTTGTTAATCAAATTACCGATGGTCGGGAAAAATAAAGGGGCTTCTTATCAACTAGATTTTAATATAGAACGTGACTTTACTTACTTGCTTTCAACCAAAGAAAAAGACCAAGCTGGATACAGCCTGGTCCAATAAAGTTACTTCACAACTTCCGCTTCTTCCACAACATGGTTCACAACCGCTTCATAATGCTGCAATGCCACATCTGATAAATCCGTTTCTTCACCAAAAGTTTGTTGTAAAAATGCTTCTGTGACCGCTTTTGAACGAGGGTCTTCTTCCTCAACCATCTCCAGTGCGACGACACCCTCAAAGATTCTTGTCATTTGAACGGCGACTTTTTTCGGGTGCATTAATTGCGTCTGTTCATCGAGTTGAATGAGCTTTTCAAGCATGCTGGTCAGCTTCTGTAACGCCTGCTCAACTGGTGTTTTTAATGAAACAGCCACCGGATTCAAATTAGCCAGTCGCTCATTCATCTCTTGAACAAACGTTTGATGAATGTTGAATTTACGCATTAATCGTACGACTTCCAAGCCCAAAATATTGGCCGTTCCTTCCCAAACTGTCAGTACTTGCGCATCCCTCAATAATCTTGGCGTGACAAAGTCTTCGATATAACCATTTCCGCCATGCATCTCAATGGATTCATGAGAGAAGTGAATCGCTTGCTCGGCTGTTTCTTTTTTCAATAAGGCGATCAACAAACGAAGCATGGCTTGCTCTTCTTCTGAAGGTGTTGCTCCTTTTGCCATCACTTGGTCGAACCGTTCGATCAATTCAAAGGTTGCCGTCATTTCCACTTCTAATTTCGATACGAGGTTCGTTAATGTTTCCCGGACCATCGGGTAATCCGTCAGCTTTCCACCGAATGCTCGGCGTTCTTCGGCATAGTCTCTCGCTTCCACATAACCGCGGCGCATGATCCCTAATGATGCAATCGCATTACATACGCGTGAAAGGTTCAATGCTTCCATCATGTATTTGAATCCTTTTTTCGGATCACCGACGAGATATCCTTTCGCTTGGTCAAATTCTACCTCTGCTGAAGGGACTGCCCGCACGCCGAGTTTGTCTTTTAACCGTCGTACTTTTGCCCGGTTTTCCAACCGATTCTCTTCCCACGGGACTAAAAATAAACTCAAACCTTTTGTTCCTTCTGGGGCTCCTGGGATTCTCGCCAATACCATCGCAACACCAGCCATTCCCGTATTACTGGCAAAATATTTTTCACCGGTGATGTGGTAAATTTCACCGTAAGCATCTGAGCCAGCCGCTTCGGCAACCACTTCATTTGCTCCAACGTCCGAGCCGCCTTGACGTTCCGTTAAAAACGTCGCACCTTCATAAAGCTCTGTATCGCCTGTTGCGATGACATGCGGTAAATATTTTTTCCGCAACGATTCATCGGCATAATGATCGATTAAATAGCTTGTCGCCATCGTGAGCGTCACAGGACAATAAAATCCTGGTTCCGCTTGGGAAAGTAGGTAACCTTGGGCGTACGAATAGACATAATTCCCCTGATGGCCAAGCTCAGGAATTTCCTTATGAACATAGCCGACAATGCCCGTTTCATACGTCTCTTTCACGGTTTCCCGGTAGCCTTCATTCACCCAAATTTCATTGATTTCATTACCCATTTTGTCGTATTTGATCAGTTGTGGCTGTCCTTCTCGGTCTGTATGAACAGCACGGTCATCAATCTCTCCAGCGACTCTTTCGCCGAATGCGGTTAACTTTTCATCGGCATATTCAAAGAACTTCTCTGGCAACGACCGTTTCAGTAGTTTTTGCAGTAATGGATCTGATGTGTAAAAATTTTTCTCCGTCATTTTTCATCCTCCTAGCTGATTTGATTAATTGGATGTCATTTCTTCAGCAGAATCACGTAATTGATTCCGCAGTAATTTTCCAGTTGCGTTCCGCGGGAGCGCTTCCACTTCTGCGTAAAGTCTTGGAATTTTATAGTCTGCTACCCGTCCATCAAGGAACGCTTTACAGCTACTTGCTAAATCACTGACAGGTTCATTTAACACCACAAATGCTTTAGCGGTTTCTCCCCATTCGGCATGTGGAACACCAACGATCGCCACGTCCTCAATGCTTGGGTGCTGGACCAATTCCTGTTCGACTTCTGTCGGATAAATATTGACTCCACCTGAAATGATGACATCTTTTTTCCGATCGATCACCCAATAGTAGCCGTCTTCATCTTGCACAGCGATATCTCCTGTATAAAGCCAGCCGTCTTTTAACGTTTCGGCTGTTTTCTCTGGTGCTTTATAGTAGCCTTTCATGTTACCTTCACCACGCAAAACAATTTCGCCTGGCTCTCCTTGTGCTACGTCTTGACCTTGTTCATCAACGAGCCGGATTTCCGTATTCAAAGCAGCACGGCGACCGATGCTTCCAGCTTTCTCTGCATGTTCTTCTGCTTTCAACAATGTCCCGCTCGGCCCCGCTTCTGTCAGTCCATAGACACACCATAAATTTTCAGTTTTGAATTTCTCTTTCACGAATTTGACTTCATTTTGGCCGAGTGGTGCGCCGCCGTACACCCAATATTCCATCGATGATAGATCAAATTCATCGATATTCGGCTGTTTGGCGGACAAGAGATACGCTACCGGTGCGCCAAAGAAATGAGTCACTTTTTCTTGAGAAACCATTTGGAGCAATAAGTCTGGTGTGAATGTCGGTGCCAAAACGTGAGTTGCCCCGGTATATAACGCTGCTCCCATAAACAAATGTAGTGGTGCTGAATGGCTAAGCGGCATCATATGCAAAACCCGGCTATGTTCATTCATGGTCATTTCAATACTGATCATCGTTGCGACAGTCAAAATGCTCCGATGTGTAAAGACGACGCCTTTTGGATTGCCTGTCGTTCCTGATGTATATAAAATGGAGACCTCATCATCTTCCGTTGCATCGCAATCAATCACGATCGCCTCTTCGCTCAGTAACTGATCTACAGAATGCCAAGCACCTGCCGCTTCTCCTGTTTTAATAAACGTTAGATCATTTTCTTCTGTCAGACCTTTTGATGCTTCAAACAGCAATTCATGAGTTGCGAAAAATTCCGCCTCGCTATGGTCGATAATGTATTGGATTTCCGGTTGGGTAAGCTTCGCGTTAATCGGAATCGCGAGCCCCTTCAAACGGATGGCAGCCATATACAAATACAGAAACTCAGGCAAATTCGGCAAATGAATGATGAGCTTATCCCCTTCTCTAAAGCCTAAATTCCTTAAGCCATTGGCGATACGATTAACGCGCTCATCCCATTCTTGGTAACTGACCCGCTCATTTGGACTGACCAATGCTTCATGATCTGGCTGCTTATTGGCGTGCAATTTTAATAAAGTAGATAAATTCATTTTGCTTCCTCCTCTAATTTGGTTAAATCATTTCGAAACGTGTCCAAAAACATTTCCATCTCTTTTTTTAGCTGCTCGAGTTCGTTCAACCGCTTAGTGACTTCAGCTATCTTTTCTTCGCCGTATTCAATTGTTCGTTTCAGTTGCTCCCTCCCTGTCGGATCCTCTTCAAATAACAGAACCATTTCCTTGATTTCGTCCAGTTTGAAGCCGTACTTTTTCCCGCGAAAAATCAGTTGCAGCTGCGTTAATTCCTTCTTGGTGAATATTCGTTGCCCAGTCGCTGTCCGTTTAGGATGAATTAAGCCCACTTCCTCGTAATAACGGATTGTGCGATGAGACACGCCAAACCGATCAGCTACTTCAGCAATCGAATACGTTTTGACCAACTAATCACCATCCTTTGTCAGAATATTCGTATGATTATAGTGTATCATTTACGTTAACGTAAAGCGCAAGGCTTTTTACATAAAGAAATGTCCATATATTTCTGTTTAGGCAGCATATTTTCTAAAACTCGGCGTATATATCTTTCATTTGGAACCATATATTTAAAATTGGGGAACATATAAGTGTGCTTTGGAGCCAAATCATTCGTATAGGGGAGCATAAATCACTTTATATGCAAAAATAAAAACCGGTCGAAACCGGCTGTGTGAAAATTGAACTTATACAGTTTCCATCTCGTCTTTTTCTGTGTACTTTCGTTTCGTCGCTTCTCCACCACGCAAATGTCGAATCGATTTATGATATTCGAGTACGCTTTTTACTTCCTTGTACAATGCCGGATTAATTTTCGGTAGTCTTTCGGTCAAATCTTTATGGACAGTGCTTTTTGAAACACCAAATTCTTTTGCGATTCTTCTTACAGTTTGCCTGGAGTCTAATAAATGCGCCGCAATCTTTAATGTTCTTTCTTTGATGTGATCGTGCAAACGTCTCGCCTCCTGAAGTTGTCAACTCTTTGATGTGTTGATACAGTTTATTCACTCAGGAGGCCGATTATGAGCATACTTTCTCTATTGGTAAAAAAGTGTGGAAATATTCAGTTAGTTAGCGTATGATAAATTAAAAACGGAGGTGAGCTTTATGAAACGTAGTACAAAATGGGGTTTGCGGACAGCTATCTTTGTGTTAGTTTTTTTTCCTATTCTTTTCACCGTTATCTCTTATACAACGGATAACTGGAATTTTCTTTGGTATAGCTTGATTCCGACGTTTTTTTCAGGAAGCATCGGTCTCTTTGCTGCAATCAACCAAGCAAAGAAGGACCGACTAATGAGCGAGGATTGATTGATTTCGTTAAGCTAAAATTAAAATAACAATTGCCACGACAATTACAAAACCAGCGGTCGCAAAAGAAATAACCCCAAAGCCTTTTCTGCCTAATTTCATTTCAACCATTCCATTGACCACTTGAAGAACCCCCACAGCAATCAATGTGTAAGGCAGTAACCAAAACTCCCGCATGATTATACTATATCCCGCCATAAGGACGACAATGACAGCTAAAACAATTCGAGCGATATTCATTTTCCGATCCCCTTTCACTTTTACCCTTCATTTTCCTACTCCTATGAATTTCTTGCAACTATTTTTGCATTCCTTATCAGTTTAATGTAATATATAAATTGCATAGTGTAATTTATAATTTGCATAGCATTAAAGGGGATTCTATGAAAAATCGTGTAAAATTAGGAAGAATAAAAAAAGATTTAACCCAAGCTCAGTTAGCCAAACGTGTTGGAGCAACAAGGCAAACAATCGGGTTAATCGAAAAAGGAGATTATAACCCAAGTCTCCAGTTATGTATTGCCATTGCAAAAGAGCTTGGTCAAACGTTGGATGAATTGTTTTGGGAGGTTAGCTAAATGAAGACATGGTTATCACTATTTTTGCCGACAGACGAATACAAACGACAAAAACTTCTACTATTTATTGCTGAAGGTGGCGTATTACTCGTCCTTGCTCAATTTCTATCTTTGATTATTGGACCATTTGAATCAAGTCTCGTTCCAATAATTTCGATTGGCATTTTTGTTTTCTATGTAACTTTCAGGTATATCATCTCGGGCATGGAGTATACAGAGGTAGCAACGCAATCGGATTATAAAAAGGAACGGAAAAATATTGTTATGAAGTCACTAGGGTTCGGAGTCATTTTTACAGGATTGAACTTCTTGGTACAAGGTGAGGGCTTTCTCATTATTGAGCCAATCATCATGGGATTATTAGCTACGCTATTTTTCTTTTTATTCAATTGGCTCTCTTTGAAACAATCCTTCAATAAAAATCGTGAATTGATGGACGAATGAAAAAATCCCCCAGTTTTGGGGGATTCATTCCTGACCTTATTCCTACTTAAATCCTGGATTTACAGGCTGACCTTCTTCCATCAATCGGAAATGGACTTTAGAAATCTCTTCGTCGGTATAGACATTCGCACCAGAGAGACCGAGTGGGTCACCTTGCGTTAACTCGTCACCTTCACTGACATACACTTCAGAAAGGCTTCCATACATTGTCGCTCGTTCACCATCATGCTCCATTTCAACTACTTTGCCGAGAAGTTCATCATCTTTTACACTCTTTACTTTACCTGTGAGTGACGCGATAACTTCAAATGGTTCACCATCTGATGATGTAATATCGACACCTTTACTTTGGTAATATTGATTATTGTAAAAGATAAGTGCATCCAACTGATCTTCTTCTGCAGCATCCGCATCGTAATACTGTGTCAAAATTTCGGTTTTGTCACCGAGCATGACTGGCATGACTAAATCTTCTTGTTCCGCAACTACTTCCGCAGCATTTTCTTCGCTATTTTCGATAAGATCATTCTGTTCGACGTTCCAGCTGTAATCATTCGCATTTTCTTCAGCTGTGTCGTCTGCTGCGTTAAACTGATAAATCATGACCCCTGCTAACACGACTGCGACTAATCCAATGTAGAGTGTTGGATAAAACCAACGTTGACGAGTCAACCTTTTCCATTTTGATTGACGAAGGAATTTTCTTTCCTTATCACTCATTTTCATCACCTCAGCAACCATTCTGAACCGTTCCGATGAATTATATACATCCATTTCCAAAATTTTTCTGATTGCCGAGGTGAGTGGCTTTAAACAGTATTCGATTTACATAACTTCTTCTAGTGTCTGAATGTCGATTCCTTGATAGTAATGTTTAACGATGTCTTGATATGTCTTCCCTTCTCTAGCCATACCGTTCGCTCCGTATTGACTCATACCAACTCCATGTCCATAGCCTTGCGTCTTAAAAATAATATAATCGTTCTTTTTTTCAATCGTAAAGTCATTGGAACGTAGTCCTAATGCTTCGCGAACTTCACGTCCACTAAAACTTTTCCCATTGATGGTTAGCTCTGCAATTCGTCCACTCTGCGTTCGTTTCACATTTGATACAGTTAAATTATTCGAAGCATTAATATCTAATTGTGCTGCAACTTTGTTCATCGCGATGACTTCTTGCTCACTAAACTCAGGTGATGCTTCATCCCACGGACTCGACACACTTTTTAAATAAGGAATTTCATTTTGCCAATAGTCTTCTGCATTTTCCGTATATCCATTACTTGTTGAGAAAAATTGTGCCGTAATCGGCGTCCCTTCATAAGTAATGATTTGACCTTTTGTTTCCTTTACAGCTTGCTGGAGCTTCATGAATTTTTCAGAGAAATCGACACCCCAGTCTTCACGGAGTTCTTCTTCACTTTTAAATACTTGGTCATTCACCGTATCCGTAACGTCATAAGCTTCTTCACTTCCTGTCAGCATCTTTTTCACGATATATGTTCTTGCAGCAAGTGCTTGTGCTTTAATAGCTTCCTTTTCAAAGCTCATCGGCATTTCTGATGCGACTACGAGCGCAACATATTCTTCAAGCGGTACTTCTTCAACGAGCTCAGTCTCCTCGCGAAAAACAGAAACGATCGGCTCTTCACTCGGTGTCTCTTCTTGAGTGACTGGCTCACTTTCTTCTTGTTCATTTACTTTCGTCGATGCCTCGGCAAAGGGCATGACAAGAATAGTAGGCAAAATTAGGATGACTGAGAGTAACGTGGCAACTAGAATGATTGGTACCTTTTTCACTTTTGAAATTCCTCCTTTGATTATCTCTTGACTATTACTAGTTCTATGTAAAAGGTACCTTTAATAGAACATGATTATAGAAATTTTATAGAAGATATTTAACGCTTGCTGAAATTGATAGATTGTTCAACGCGAAAAAGCCCATCTCCTATTTGAGATAGGCTTTAAGCTTATATGAATATTAATGATGAGTTCAGCTATTTAGCTAGATTTTGCCAACTTATCTGTCGTAGTTGTTGGTTCTTCTACTTCATCAGTAACACGTTCAATTGTCGCGCCGAGTGATCTAAGTTTTTCTTCAAAGTTAACATAGCCACGGTCTAAATGTTTTAGCTCAGTGACTTCTGTGCGTCCTTCTGCGACTAGTCCTGCAATGATGAGTGCAGCAGCAGCACGTAGATCAGTTGCTGCGACTTCTGCTCCTTGCAGTTCGACTGGGCCATTAACAATGGCACTACGTCCTTCAATTTTCGCCGTAGCGTTCATCCGTCTGAACTCTTCAACATGCATAAAGCGATTTTCGAAGACTGTTTCAGTGATGACACTAGTACCTTCTGCTTTCATTGTTAGTGTCATGAACTGAGATTGTAAATCAGTCGGGAAGCCAGGATACGGTAAGGTTTTAATATCGACAGGCTTCAATTTTTCACGAGCGGTAACACGAACAGCATCATCATACTCTTCGATACGAACGCCCATTTCTTTCATTTTTGCAATCAATGAGCGTAAATGTCCTGGAATCGCGCCGTTAACAACGACGTCTCCGCCTGTTAATGCAGCAGCAATCATAAAAGTTCCTGCTTCGATTCGGTCAGGAATAATCGTATGCTCCACACCGTGTAATGTAGGAACACCTTCGATACGAATCGTTTCCGTTCCTGCACCGATTACTTTACCACCCATTTGATTAATATAATTCGCTAAATCAACGATCTCTGGTTCTCTCGCACAGTTTTCAATGACAGAAGTACCTTCTGCCAAAGCTGCTGCCATAATAATGTTTTCCGTAGCACCTACGCTTGGAAAATCTAAATATATTCTTGCGCCTTGCAACTTTCCTGGTGCGAATGCTTCCACGTAGCCATTCCCTACATGAATATCTGCACCCATCGCTTCAAAACCTTTTAAATGTTGATCGATTGGTCTTGAGCCAATTGCACAGCCTCCTGGCATCGCAACCTTTGCGTGACCATACCTGGCCAATAAAGGTCCCAATACGAGTACAGAAGCTCTCATTTTACGTACATATTCAAATGGTGTTTCCGTTTTTAATGTGTTAGAAGCATCAATATGAAGCTTGCCATCTTCTCTTAATACATTTACATTCATATATCTTAAAACTTCACTAATTGTATCTACATCAGCTAGCGTCGGCACTTGGTCGAGCGTACTTTTCCCTTCACTTGCCATGATGCTTGCTGCAATTACAGGTAAAACTGAGTTTTTGGCACCCTCGACTTGGACAGTCCCTTCAAGTCGATTGCCTCCCGTCACAATAATTTTCTCCACAACATTTCCCTCCGTGTCGATAATTCCGTATGTTATTTAATATTCAATTACAAGGATAGGTGTGCCGATTGTCAATGTTGCCCCATCTATCTCATCTCTGATCGCTAATTGAATATTAATAGAATGCTGACTTTCATTTAGACTCGTTTTTATTAGGTCGGTCTTACCACCTAATACTTTAAATCTTGACTCATCAAGCATATTTTGTTCTTGAATGTCAAAATCTTCTCGTATTCTATCAAAAAACAAATTACTATTCATTCTATCACTGTATTTAGACTGATAACAAGAGTAATAAAGCCCATTTTTAAAGAATTCTTTAAAGCTTTCATCATTCAATCTTTGTTTGATTTCATCTTTCACTTGTTCATTCCAGATATCCCCTGTCAGAACATAAGTGACTTTCACTTTTTTACGTTGGTCAAAACGAGATACATCAAACTCTTCGTGTACAAGTTCGTTTTTATGGGAGTCTTTTGAAAAATCTTTTTGTATTAACATATTTTCTAAACGTTCGACTTGTGATTCATTTATCTCAGTTCGAATGGTGAAATTAAATGAATCGATCACTAACTCATTTTCTCTAAAATATTGATCGAACGTTTCTATGTCATTCAAAAAGTTATCTAGATTCGTAGTTTGATAGATTGTGTGATTCGAAAAAATAAAAGAAATTAAATAAAGTCCAATAAATAAAGTTCTCATTATTTCCACCCCTCTTACTTAAAGGGTGGGCACGAAACACTAAGAATAAACCTTTTAAACTTCGACATCTTTTTTAGATCAAATAACTCAACTGACCTGACCAACGAATAAAATCAAGAAAAAAATTACTTACTGTAGTACCTATCACAATTGAAAGTAAAATAAACAACAATTTACTTTCAACTTCTCGATTCTTCTTAAAAATACTTTGAATATTGACTGATTCTAAAGCTTTCCAAGCTAAAATAATAAAAATAATGTGGGAGATCATTCCCGTTAATGCATCAACTGTTGGTTGTACAAACATCTCGGACACCTCTTAGTAAGCATGTGCCTGCTATTCCCCACCGAATTAACTTTGCTTAAAATAAGTCTATTGTTTGAGCTAATGTTACATTTCCCGGGAAATATCGACACCAAACCTAAAGTTAATTATTTAGTGAAATTAGTTGTGGACCATGAAATCAATGATTATGTAGTTTGTTGTGGGTAATAAGTTATGTATTATTCTGTTCATCTTGTTGTAATATTATAGCGTTCATTCGTCACATCATGGTTTAATTGTTGTTTGTGTGCTGATTGCCGACAAAGGCTTTCTAACTGTTGATACGGTGCGGCTGACTGTTGATAAACAGGTGCTAACTGTCGATAAAGGCATTCTAACTGTTGATAAGGCTCACCTGACTATCGATAAAGGCGTTCTGACTGTTGATAAGGCCCTTCCAACTGTCGATAAACGCGCGCTAACTGTTGATAGGGCGCAGCTGACTGTTAATAAACAATCAATAAATATAAAAAAGAGGCCAACCTCTTAGTTTGGGATCAGCCTCTTTTTATTATTGATGATTTGCAATATCAATACGGTTGATCGCACGTTGAAGGGCGATTTGTGCACGCTTAAAGTCAACGTCGTCTTCTCGCTTGGAGTTTAGACGTTGCTCTGCGCGTTCCTTTGCTTGCTGAGCACGGTCGACGTCAATGTCGCTCGGTTTTTCTGCAGATTGCGCAAGGATTGTCACTTGGTCAGGACGTACTTCGACGAACCCTCCGTTAACAGCGACGTACTCCGTATTGTTCTCGCTTTTTAGTCGTACTGCACTGATGGTCAATGGTGCAACGAGTGGAATGTGACCTGGTAAGATCCCGAGTTCTCCACCTTCCGCTCGACAGCTTACCATTTCATAGGTGCCATCTAGTACAGGGCCGTCAGGAGTGACAACACTCACATTTAGTGTTTTCAATCTTACCCCTCCTTGGGCAGTGGTAAGCGAAGAGGTCAATTACGACAGTTGCCTCTTTCGCTTAACGTCCCATTATTGTTCCATTTCTTCGGCTTTCTTAACGACTTCTTCGATTCGGCCAACCAAACGGAAGGCATCCTCTGGCAAGTGATCGTATTTACCGGAAAGAATTTCTTGGAATCCTTTGATTGTTTCTTCAACAGGTACATAGGAACCTTTTTGTCCTGTGAACTGTTCTGCTACGTGGAAGTTCTGAGATAAGAAGAACTGGATCCGACGCGCACGTGCTACTGTTTGTTTATCATCATCTGATAATTCATCCATACCAAGGATTGCGATGATGTCTTGAAGCTCACGGTAACGCTGTAGCGTTTGCTGCACTCTACGTGCTACATCATAGTGCTCTTCACCGACGATGTTCGGGTCAAGTGCACGAGATGTAGATGAAAGTGGGTCTACCGCAGGGTAAATCCCTTGTTCTGTCAATTTACGCTCAAGGTTTGTTGTTGCGTCCAAGTGAGCGAATGTTGTTGCTGGAGCTGGGTCTGTGTAGTCATCCGCAGGTACATATACAGCTTGGATCGATGTAATCGATCCTTTGTTTGTTGATGTAATACGTTCCTGTAGCTGACCCATTTCCGTTGCAAGTGTCGGCTGGTAACCAACGGCAGATGGCATACGACCTAGTAGGGCGGATACCTCTAGACCACCTTGTGTAAAACGGAAAATGTTGTCGATAAAGAGTAGAACGTCTTGTCCTTCTTCATCACGGAAGTATTCTGCCATTGTCAAACCTGTCAAGGCAACACGCATACGTGCACCAGGTGGTTCGTTCATCTGACCGAATACCATTGCTGTTTTACTAATAACTCCGGAGTCGCTCATTTCGTAGTAAAGGTCGTTACCTTCACGTGTACGTTCACCAACACCAGCGAATACGGAAATACCACCGTGTTCTTGTGCGATGTTGTTGATAAGCTCCTGGATTAGTACGGTTTTACCTACACCCGCACCTCCGAAAAGTCCGATCTTACCACCTTTAACGTAAGGGGCAAGCAAGTCTACAACTTTGATACCTGTCTCCAGAATTTGTGTTTCTGTAGCTAGTGTATCGAAAGCTGGTGAATCACGGTGAATTGGGTCACGTCTAACGTCATCAGCGATTTTTTCATCTAAATCAATATTTTCACCAAGAACATTAAACACTCGTCCTAGCGTTGCTTCACCAACTGGAACGGAAATTGGTGCTTTTGTGTCTTCTACTTCTAAACCACGAACGAGTCCGTCAGTTGAAGACATTGCTACGGTACGTACTGTGTCGTCACCTAGGTGAAGTGCTACTTCGAGTACTAAATCGTCACGTAGGTCTGTTCCAGCTACACGTAAAGCGTTATAGATTTGAGGTAAATCTCCACTATCAAACTTCACGTCAACAACTGGTCCCATGACCTGTGTGATGTGTCCTTTGCTCATCCTTTTCCCTCCTAACTGAATCGAATCAGAAAACATCTTTTCAGTTCATACGAATCTTGTAGTTCGCGATTATTCTAATGCAGAAGCACCACTGACGATCTCGGTGATCTCTTGGGTGATTGCTGCTTGACGTGCACGGTTATAGGAAAGGGTCAATTCGTCGATTAACTCTTCTGCGTTGTCCGTCGCACTGCGCATCGCGGTCATACGAGACGCGTGTTCACTTGCTTTACCATCGAGTAATGCACCGTAAATTAAGCTTTCGGCGTACTGAGGTAAAATTGTATTTAAGATTGCTTCTTGATCTGGTTCATATTCATATGTGCTGAGCTGTTTTCCTTCTTCATTGATGTTCGTCAATGGTAGAAGTTTTGTTTCAGTCACTTCTTGAGTAATTGCACTCACATAGTGGTTATAGTGTAAGTACAGCTCATCTACTTCTTCATCTTCAAAGAGATTTACAGCATAGCTTGTAATCTCTTTAATTTCCGCAAACTCTGGTTGGTCATCCAAACCGACGATGCTTTTAGCGATCGGCAGTTCCATTCGTTTACAGAAATCAGTGCCCACTTTACCTAGCGGGATCACCACATATTCGTCTTTCGAACGATGACGCTGCTGAACTGTTTGGTACAGGTTTCTTAAAACGTTACTGTTATAAGGACCTGCCAGGCCACGGTCAGATGTGATGACGACATATCCAGTCTTCTTGATCGGACGAGATTGGAGCATTGGATGATCGACATCCACGTTGCCAGCAGCGATACTCGCTACGACCTCTTGGATTTTCTCCATGTAAGGGACGAACGACCTCGCATTTTGCTCAGCTTTGTTCATTTTGGATGCGGAAACCATTTCCATTGCACTCGTGATTTTTTTCGTACTGGAAGTCGAATTGATTCTGTTTTTTATATCACGAAGAGATGCCACAACGTCTCACCACCTTTTTTAAGAGACTTCTTCGTATTTTAAAAAGGTGTGTCAGAAATAGATTCATACGAGTCAATTTCCGACACGGTCAAACAGATTGTTTATATGAATCATTGAATTATTTTTGTTCACTTACGCTGAACGTGTTTTTGAAGCCTTCAATCGCTTTGTTGAATTCTTCTTTGTCCGGAAGTTGTTCCGTTTCACGGATCGATTGAAGTAGTTCAGGCGCATGCTGTTTCAAGTAAGCATGTAGGCCTTCCTCGAAACGCTGTACATCTTCCACTGGAATATCATCCAGGTAGCCATTAACCAATGCGTAAATAATTGCAACTTGGTATTCGACACCTTGTGGTTGATGTAATCCTTGTTTCAAGACTTCAACCGTACGTTCACCACGGTTCAGTTTCGCTTGCGTTGCTTTATCAAGGTCAGAACCGAATTGTGCGAAGGATTCCAACTCACGGAAGGACGCTAAATCTAGACGTAGCGTACCAGCAACTTTCTTCATTGCTTTAATCTGTGCTGAACCACCAACACGGGATACGGATAGACCTGGGTTGATCGCAGGACGTACACCGGAGTGGAATAGGTCAGACTGCAAGAAGATTTGTCCGTCTGTGATGGAAATAACGTTCGTTGGGATATACGCACCGATATCACCGGCTTGTGTCTCAACGAATGGTAGAGCTGTCAATGAGCCGCCACCTTTTGCATCACTTAATTTAGCTGCACGCTCTAGTAAGCGAGAGTGCAAGTAGAATACGTCTCCAGGGAATGCTTCACGGCCTGGTGGGCGACGTAGTAGCAAGGAAAGTTCACGGTAGGCAGAAGCCTGTTTGGATAAGTCATCATAGACAACCAATACGTGTTTTCCGTTGTACATAAATTCTTCACCCATGGATACACCCGCATATGGTGCTAGGTAAAGAAGTGGTGCTGGGTCAGATGCACCAGCGTTAACGACGATTGTATAATCTAATGCACCATGTTGACGAAGGGTTTCAACAACACCACTTACTGTGGATTCTTTTTGTCCAATCGCAACATAGATACAAATAACGTCTTCTTCTTTTTGGTTAATGATTGTGTCAATCGCGATTGCCGTTTTACCTGTTTGACGGTCACCAATGATCAACTCTCGCTGTCCACGTCCAATTGGAACCATGGAGTCGATTACTTTAATTCCAGTTTGTAGTGGTTCGTCAACTGATTTACGATCCATAACTCCTGGCGCCGGACTTTCAATCGGGCGGGATTTGGATGTTTCAATTGTACCTAAACCATCGATTGCTTGACCTAATGGATTCACAACACGACCTAATAATTCTTCTCCAACTGGAACTTGCATAATACGTCCGGTACGGCGAACTTCATCACCTTCGCGGATTTCAGTAAATGGCCCAAGAATAACGATACCGACGTTGTTCTCTTCAAGGTTTTGGGTCATTCCCATTACGCCGTTAGAGAATTCAACGAGCTCTCCAGCCATTACATCATCTAGACCATGTACACGAGCGATTCCGTCACCAACTTCGATTACGGTACCGACATCGTTTACTTCGATCTCAGAATCATAATTTTCAATTTGCTGTTTAATCAGCGCACTGATTTCTTCAGCTTTGATGCTCATCCATTTCACCCCTATCTTTACTTGTTTGCAGACGTAAGGTTCTGCTCTAAACGTTTCAACTGTGTCGCAAGTGTTCCGTCATAAATCTTATTGCCGATTTGGACACGGATGCCCCCTAGCAATGAAGTGTCGACGATATTGTTCATTCGAAGTGTGTTTAAATTCAATCGTCTCGCAAAAACCTTCTCAACTTGAGCTAGCTCTTCTGGAGAAAGCTCGCGAACGGAATAAACATCTGCTTCTGCAACTCCACTTGCTTCGTTTTTCATTTCAACAAATGAATGGACCATATCCGGAATGATCTCGACACGACCTTTGTCTACTAATAGTAGGAGTGTGTTTACCAGATCTTTCGTTAAATCTTCAAACGTATTCCGAACGAAATTCTTTTTATCCTCAGTTGAAACTCGTGGATTATTCATATATGTGCTGAAAGCAGGTTCATTTTCATATACTTCAGCAAGTACATTGAGTTCATTTTCAAACGAATCAAGAGAAGCTTTTTCTTTTCCTAATTCGTAAAGAGCTACCGCATATCTTTTGGCTACAATTGAATTACTCATTGTCTTCGCCTACTTTATCCAAGTAATCGTTGATCAATTTCTCTTGTTCCGTTTCAGAAAGTTCTTTTTCAATCACTTTGCTCGCAATCTGAACAGATAAACTACCCACTTGTGTTTGTAGCGCTTGGATTGCTTTGTCACGCTCTTGTTCAATTTCAAGACGCGCGTTTTCTTTGATACGTGCGGCCTCTTCTTTTGCGGCTTTAATTAATTCTGCTTGCTGATTTTTTGCAGTTTCGTTAGCGTCATCAATGATTTGTTGCGCGTTTTGACGGGTATTTTTCAACTCGTCATTCGCTTCATTCATGAGCCGTTTTGCTTCTTGGTTGCTTTGTTCTGCTTGATCTATTTCACTCGCAATATGTTGTTCACGTTCTTGCATGACATTCATCAACGGTTTCCAAGCGAACTTGGTAATTAACGCCAATAGAATGATGAACGTAAGCAACTGGATAATCATGTCTCCAAAAAGTAACCCATTGGAAGCACCAATGATTAATGCTTGGTCTAGCACGGCTTTCACTCCTTTCGCCTATTCTTCTATAAGGCTTCACATGGAAATCAACGTTTGAAGAAACATCTCATTTTCACATGCTCTCTTTAATCTTTCGCGTACAAATGAATGGCGAAGCTTTTAGTAGACTCCGCCATTATTTTGATGTATTCATTCGACTACATTACCATGAAGGCAATAACAACGGCGATAATTGGAACCGCCTCAACCAACGCAACCCCGATAAACATTGTTGTTTGTAGGGCACCACGCAATTCTGGCTGACGAGAAATACCCTCTACTGTACGAGATACGATCAAACCGTTACCGATACCAGCACCTAGTGCCGCTAAACCTACTGCAATTGCAGCTGCTACTGCTCCTGTCATTGAAAACTCCTCCTCTTGGATATTAAAAATTAGTATTTTTTATGAATTAATGGTCATCGCTCACTTTGTGCGACATATACACCATTGTTAACATAACGAAGATAAATGCTTGGATGGCAGCAATGAATAGTTTAAATCCTTGCCAAGCTAATGTTGGTACAATTCCACCAACAAATCCAAGTGTACCGGAAGCCATCAGACCGATTAGTAAGGTCAATAGAACTTCCCCTGCAAAAATGTTTCCGTAAAGACGCATACCGAGTGTTAGCGTGTTCGCAAACTCTTCGATAATTTTTAGCGGAAACAATAGTGGAACGGGCGTGAAAAAATCTTTGACATATCCTTTTCCACCTTTGATTTTGACGCCATAGTAATGGGTTAACGCTACTACCATAACGGCAAGAGTCAATGTAATACTCGGGTCAGCTGTAGGTGATTTCCACCAAAGATCCCCGTCATACACGACCATAAACATAATACCGAGTAAGTTACCTATAAAGATGTAAAATAACAATGTAAGCCCGAGTGGCAGGAATTGCTTCCCTGTTCTCCAGTCCATCGTACTGCTGACCATCCCGCGTACGAAATCGACAATCCATTCCATAAAGTTTTGAAACCCACTAGGTTTACGTTGGAGTTTTCTACTTCCGATTACTGCGATAATAAATACAATTGCGGAAGTAACGATGATCATCATGACGTTGGACAGATTGAAATCGAGCCAACTGATCCCAAAGAGATCCTCATATATAGGTGCACCGTGATCCAAAATCATTCACCCCTTTTCGTACTGGTAGTCTTTTTACTACTGAATATAAAATCTATCATAATGACAAAATATGGTGTCATTAAACCCACAACGGCTGCAATAATGTGGAAATGCTCCGGAAATCGTAGAATGATGACGACAACCAATGCGGCTGCAGCAAATCTGGAAAGTGTTCCAAATGATTTTGCCGTCTGATTGCTTGCTGCCTTTTCTCCCATGATATCAATCTTCTTTTGAAGTAGAAACAGATTGAAAAATCCGGCGGCAATTCCGATGATCAAGCTTTGAAAAATGACTTGGTAATCTGTAAATCCCCAACCGATCACGGAGATGGCTAGTAAATACAGCATCCATTTTCGTTGCCTATTGATCATGAATGAGTAGTTATTCACGATGATTGTCCCCCATTAATTGATTGACGAGGTAGATCATCCCATAGACACCTGCGGCTAAACCGACCAACAATCCGAGCAATAGAAACCATGGGCTCGTACCAAAATAATTATCGAGCCAGCGTCCAGAAAAAATGCCGACGATTGTCGAACCCGACAAATAACTTAGAATCGTTGTTGTAATGGCAATCCCGCGAAACGGTTTTCCATTCATAGACATACCTGCCAGTCCAGCTTGTCTTTATTATGCAGATGTTTAAAAACTCTCTTAAAAGGAGATTCACACATGGTTTTAGTCGAAAAAAACAGGGTGAATTGCGTTGTTTTTTTCGTGGTTTTTCTCACGACCATATGTACATTCGTCATCTAAAATCCGTGTGTTTTTCGATAAGATTTTCGGTTGAAAGCCTTATCATTCCACACTAAGTTAGAATACAATAACCCCTAATATAAGTCAATCAATTTTGGGTCTAAAATAAAACAACTTTGTGACAAACATCACATTTTTAATTGGGACGTTTTTTGTAATGATTATTTTCTTGGTCGATGATGGTTATAGTCGCTTATGAACAAATGATTTTTTTTGCTTTTCACTCAGATTTTCTATTTGAGGGGTGTAACATTAAAACACTTAGCTTGCCCCCCCTTGCAAGGCTCAAGTCGACGACATCTGCGACCGATGAACGCGTCGAACCGCCCGACTATGCGCCCGAGCCGCCCGATGAATGCGTCCGAGCCGCCCAACAAAGCGTTCCAACCGCCCGATGAATGCGTCGAACCGCCCGACTAAGCGTTCCAACCGCCCGATAAACGCGTCGAACCGCCCGCAGACGTGTTATCTCGCTTCTTATCCGTTTATTTTTATTGTCATTGGAATATCATTTTTTTCATCCGCCATTTAAGAATTCAGTTGAACCTCTGAACTATATGTTTTTCCATCTTGAGTGACTTGGACGACAAGGTACTGGCTTGACTCGCTCATTTCGTCAATTTGGATGGTCGCTTGAAATTTTCCTTCATTAATATTCGTTTCTTCAAGAATCGAATTTGTTTCAGAAAAATCTCCTGAAATAATTGCGACTTCCAATTGCTCGACTTCTTCGGCTAAGTATACGGATAAGTTGTATTTATTTTCCGTAAATGGGATAGGCTCCAGTTCGATGCCTGAAATTCGTGGGTAGTCTGCTTCTTCTGTCACCAATGTATAGGGTAATGATACGCGTTCATCACCAACGCTGACGTAAACGTATCCTTCTAAAAGTTCTTGCGTTAATCGATCAGTCGATACACGCAATTCAACTGGAAAGCTTTCCGAGGTGCCGGGTGCAATCTCTGTTGTGAATGGTAACTTCCACTGGATTCCTGGTTGCTTTCTCGGTATTTCCCATCTAACGAGCATCGGATCTTCTTCATGATTTTCAATTGTAATTGAGCGTTGAATGGTTTGATCATCTTGATCGACTTTCCCAAAATGAATCGCTTTATCTTTTATCGTGTATTTTCTCTCTACGCTTCTCGCGATATCCGCTACTCCTGCCCCTTGGTCGATGGCAGATTGATTGAGTTCGTCTATTGGATTGGCATGAGAAATTAAGCGGTTTTTTAACTCTTCTGGTGATGCGTCTGGATCTTTTTCAATTAATAGCGCAAGCAGACCTGTTATATAAGGTGCCGCCATGCTCGTCCCTTGCAATTCAGCATAGCCGCCTGGAACGGTACTCAAAATGTTCACGCCCGGTGCAATAATGTCTGGTTTGCTTTGCCAGTTTGATGTGACCGGTCCTCGTGAACTAAACGTTGCAAGTTTGTCCGTTAGCTGTTCATATTTTGTCGTAAACCAATTACCTGCAGATTGTAGCTGTTTCGCATCATCCTTTGAAATATAGGCGACCGGAATTGGCAGTTCAACAAACTCCCACGAGTTCGGATCTTCATCACTATATACAATGACTGCTGATGCTCCTTTTTCGATAATCGCCGCCATCATTTCAAGATACGTCTTTTCTTTTTCAATCAAAATAACTCTGTCGTTAAGACTTTTTTCCAATTGCTCGACCGTTGTTACCGGCTCTAACGGCATTCGTTTCGAAAATTTCCAGGAGGCACTCAAAGGAACTTGTGCTAAATCGATGCGATGCGAATTGGGTAGTTCGATATATGGCTGATGCTGTATTGGCGCATAGGCTCCAACTGACACCGCCTTTTCTGCCGTCGCAGGTGACCCGACCGTCCATAAATCAGGGCCACTATTTCCATTCGCCACGACGACGGATACACCTAATTCGATCGCACGATTGACCGCTTCTGTCATCGGGCTATCCGGGCTGTTCACTTCATTTCCGAGCGATAAATTAACGACGTCCATGCCATCATCAACTGCTTCTTCAAGCGCTGCAATAATTTCCGCTGTTGTTCCCGTTCCACCTGGTCCGAGTGCTCGGTACGCATAAATTTCGGCATCCGGCGCGACACCGGTAATCTTGCCCCTCGCCGCAATAATGCCTGCAACGTGAGTTCCATGCAATGTCGGCACGCCTTGTTCAACCGTCGTTTCCATCGGATCTTCATCAAAATCAACGGTGTCAAAGCCTGCTTGGTAATTCGCTTCTAAATCTGCGTGCGTATAGTCAATACCTGTATCGATGACACCGACTTTCACATTTTTTCCTGTTTGCTCAATGTTCTCTGGATGGTAGTTTGCTTTTTCTAAGCCTGAGTTTTCTGTATGTGCGTAGGGCACTTGATACGTTTGTGCCGAGTGAATCGTTGTGACGAAGGCTTCTTCATATAATTGCTCGATGTGGCGCTCTTTCCCTTGAACAGCAACTGCCTCAAGCAATGTATCGTACATGTGAAGGACCTCGATGAATGGATAGTTTTTTTGCAGAATTGCTTCCAGGTCTTCTGGCGCGTTCTCCATTTCGATGATCCATGTTTGTTCTTCGTCTGCTTGGACGATGTTTGATAAAAAGATTAGCACAATGATTAGTGTCATGCAGAATTTCTTACGCAACAACTCACCTCCGTTTCGCTCGAAGGTTAGTTTGTGCAATGAATGGAAAAACATGAGAAAAATTCTTATGTATGAAAATAAAACGTAACTAAGATGAAGGTCAACATGAGATAAACGTGATCTGCTTCTTCAACAGTTGGCTGATAAGTAAATTGATAACCTTTTTCTCTGCAACCCCTACCGATTAACCTGTCATCTGCATATAACTCCACAGTATTACTCACGCCATATGTTTGAAATTTATATTGCTTTCCTTCTATGATTGCTTCAATCAGACCCTTTAATTTACTAGCATTTTTCATAGAAAGATCTGTTTGTACGCGACCAATTGCTTCCCCGTTTTTTTGAAGAATCCATTGATCATTTCCCCAAAGCTTATTTTCCTCTTGATTGACGAAAGCGAAATGGTCCCCATTCTCCATCTTTGCTTCTAGGTTTAAATACCAACGACCGGTGGAGCGCATGATATCGGCAATAAACATTTTCCAAGGAGATCTGTAAATTCTGCGGAAATTTCCTTTGCATTGTTGATGTGCATAAATTGGTTTCCAATTTGGCGTAATCGCATTTCCTAGCCGGAACATCCATTTCCCTTCACTGTTGAACGGTTGAAATGCTTGGTCTCTTCTCGTTTGATTTCGCAGAAAAAAGTAAAGGAGCACCGCAACCACCGGAAACACCAGCAAGATTGCGAGTTGGTAAAGTTCAAAATTGTCTAAGATGATAAATCTTAATGAAAGTCCAATCATTCCTGCTACAAACAGACTGATTAAATATCCCACAATAACATACATCCTTCCAACTCATCATTCGTACATTAATCTTATTATGACACAGGTACATATCATAAAAAAAGCCGATCCCTGAAATAGAGATCAGCCGCACCATCTATTATTTTGTACCAAAAAGTCTGTCACCAGCATCGCCTAAACCTGGAATGATGTAACCTTTTTCATTCAGTCTTTCATCAAGTCCTGCAATATAAATATCGATATCTGGATGTGCTTCTTGAACAGCTTCGACGCCTTCTGGTGCTGCAATTAAGCACACTAAACGAATATGCGATGCACCGCGTTTTTTCAACGATTCGATCGCTTCAATCGCCGAACCACCTGTTGCAAGCATTGGATCGGTTACAATTAATTCTCTTTCATGGATATCGGATGGTAATTTCACGTAGTATTCAACTGGCTTTAGTGTTTCAGGATCACGGTAGAGACCGATGTGGCCAATTTTTGCGGCTGGAATTAAGTCAACGATTCCATCAACCATTCCTAAACCGGCACGAAGGATTGGGATAATACCTAACTTTTTCCCTGAGAGGACTTTGGATTTCGCTTTTTCGACGGGGGTTTCAATTTCAATTTCTTCTAAAGGTAATTCACGAGTAATCTCAAACATCATTAATGCAGATACTTCATCAACCAATTCACGGAACGCCTTTGTTCCAGTATTTTTGTCTCTGATGAAAGTGAGTTTATGTTGGATTAACGGGTGATCAAAAACATAGAGTTTTCCCAATCTGAACAGCTCCTTTTTTTCACATATCCATTGAATTGTAGCGAACTATTGACCATATTTCAACATGCATCGACAAATTAAACAAAATGCGAAATTTCTCACAAATTGTTGTTGTTTAATTGCTGTGTATGCATAGCTTGTCCTGGTGATTATATAGAGAAAGAGCCCGAACTACTCGTTTAGTTCAAGCTCTCTCGTTGTATTATGATTCAGGGTCTTCCCCAATGATTTTCACTTCGCGCTCTAGTTCTACGCCGAATTTATCTTTCACTGTACGTTGCACCATATGAATGACATCAATGTACTCCGTCGCTGTTGCATGATCTTTATTAATGATAAAGCCAGCATGTTTTTTCGACACTTCTGCCCCACCGATTCCTTTACCTTGTAGATCACTGTCTTGAATCAATTTTCCGGCAAAGTAGCCTGGTGGTCTTTTGAATACACTGCCGCATGACGGGTACTCAAGTGGTTGCTTCGATTCACGCTTAAACGTGAGATCGTCCATGACCGCTTTAATGTCATCGTAACTACCTTCTTTCAAATCAAAGCGAGCTTCCATGACGATATAGCCATTATCCGGAATATTACTCGTGCGGTAGGAAAGGTCCAAGTCTTCCGCTGCGAGTGTTTTTAAATTTCCTTCCCGGTCGACGACGACTGCTTCTGTCAGGACATCTTTAATTTCTCCGCCATAAGCACCTGCGTTCATAAAGAGCGCACCGCCTACCGTTCCGGGAATACCACAAGCAAATTCAAGACCACTTAGTGAGTGGCTGAGCGCTTCTCTGGAAGCATCGATAATACGAGCACCACTTTGGGCGACTAAACGCGTGCCTTCTACTTGGATGTCATCTAGTCTTTTCAAACTCAACACAATACCGCGGATCCCGCCATCTTTGATGATCATGTTCGAACCATTTCCGATTAACGTAAACGGAACATTATGTTCATTCGCAAAACGAACGACTTGCTCTACTTCCTCATAACGACTTGCCGTAACGAATACGTCGGCATTTCCACCCATTTGGGTATACGTATGAGCATTGAGCGGCTCATTCACTTTTATATTCTCCGTTTTTACGATTTCAGATAAATCACGGATAAACGCATCATTGATTGTTACCACTGTCATTTCTCTCCTGACTCTTCACGTATGTTTCTATTGTAGTTTATTCACCTATTCAGTATTTGTTAAACCCTATTTATTCTACCATGAAACCGCGTGGATGAGTGATTTGTAACAAAATTGAAAGAAACATGTTGTCCTGTTAGTTTAGCATTTTGTAGCGAAAATATGAATGTGGGTTATATTTTGGGTTTGGTGGTGCGTTGGATTCGGTGAGTGTTTGTGTTTTTTGGCAGATTTAGGCTTGTTATCGGCGAGTTTTTGCATTTTATTGGCGGATTCTCGAACTTTATTGGCGGCTTTGAACGTTTTATTGGCGGGTTCTCGAGCTTTATCGGCGCCTTCGAACGTTTTATTGGCGGGTTTGCACGTTTTTTCGACGTGTTCACCTCGGGTTTCGACGGCTACACGCGGTTTTTCGACGGGTTCAGCACTGAATTCGACGGCTGCTCGCGATTTTCCGACGGCTTCACAAAGTTTTTCGGCGGCTCGATCGCTTTTTTCGACGGCTCCTCAAAATGAACTAAAAAAGCAGCGGGATCACCGCTGCTTTTCTTTTTTATTCATACATTGGGAAGCGATCTGTCAACGCTTTGACGCGTCGTGTCGCTTCTTCTAGTTTATCCTCGTTACCAAGATTGTCCAATGTCAGTTTCATGATAGCTGCAATTTCATCCATCTCTTCAATTCCGAAGCCTCTTGTCGTGACGGCTGCTGTTCCGATACGGATGCCGCTAGTCACAAATGGACTTTCTGGATCGAAAGGAATCGTATTTTTGTTCGTTGTAATACCGACATCATCCAACGCTTTTTCGGCTACTTTTCCAGTTAAGCCGAGTGGACGTAAATCTAATAATAGTAAGTGGTTGTCCGTTCCGCCTGAAACGAGACGAATGCCTTCTTTGACGAGTGCTTCGCCAAGTCGCTTGGCGTTGTCGATAATTTCGGCTGCATACTCTTTAAATTCTGGCTGCAATGCTTCTTTAAATGCAACGCCCTTTGCAGCGATTACATGCATTAATGGACCACCTTGCATCCCTGGGAATACGTTACTATCGATTTTTTTCGCGAATTCTTCTTTACAAAGAATCATACCGCCACGGGGCCCACGTAGTGTTTTGTGAGTCGTCGTTGTTACGAAATGTGCATGTGGTACTGGGTTTGGATGCAAACCAGCTGCAACGAGCCCTGCGATGTGCGCCATGTCGACCAGTAAGTAGGCACCGACTTCATCCGCAATCTCACGGAATTTCTCAAAATCAATGACACGTGGGTAAGCTGAAGCGCCTGCAACGATCATTGCTGGTTTTACTTCGCGCGCACGCTCACGCAATGCTTCATAGTTAATGAGCTCATCGTCCTCATTGACACCGTAATCGACAACGTTATAAAGTTTTCCACTGAAATTCACCGGGCTTCCATGAGTCAAGTGGCCTCCATGATTCAAGTTCATGCCAAGAATCGTGTCTCCTGGCTTCAATACAGAGAAATAAACGGCCATATTCGCTTGGGCACCAGAGTGTGGTTGCACGTTTGCGTGATCCGCACCGAACAGTTCTTTCGCCCGGTCACGTGCTAAGTTTTCAGCGATATCGACATATTCACAACCACCGTAATAACGACGGCCAGGATAGCCTTCTGCATATTTGTTGGTCAATACAGAGCCTGCTGCTTCCATTACCGCTTCAGAGACAAAGTTTTCTGATGCAATCAGCTCAATTTTATCGTGCTGGCGGCCTTTCTCTTTATTAATTGCTTCAAGCATTTCTGGATCGATTTCGTTTAATTTGTTTTTTAAGTGACTCATGTAAACCCCTCCTTATTTAATGAACGCCAATCAATTGGCTAATAATCTTATTTTCGATAAACCGCACGTTCTCCACCAATCAGTTTTGGTCGAGTGAATGCATGGGTGACGTGTGCATTGCCGAGTTGCTTCGTTTTTAGCCGAAGTGGTACAACGACTGGTTTCAAATGCATTCCAATCAACGTGTCACCGATATCCATACCGTAATCAGCTTGGACATTTTCCACTAACACGGGATCGTCCATCTGTTGATAAGCATGGCTCGCCATCGAACCTCCAGCTTGTGGTTGAGGTATCGCATTCACCTCCGGAATTTGTAAGCGCTGTTGCACTTTTCGTTCCAGCACAATCGCTCGGTTCAAATGTTCACAGCACTGAAAGGCTAGAGAAACACCCGTTTCTTGTTGAAATTTGTTCATCGCTTCGTAGATCGCTGCGGCAACTTCCTCACTGCCTGCTGTTCCGATTTGTTCGCCGATAACTTCGCTCGTTGAACAGCCTATTAAGAACAGGCCTTCCTCTCGAATGAAATCTTGATTCTTCCATTCTTCCATCATAGTTTGAAGGTCTTGTTTCACTGATTCGATGGTCGTCATTTTGATTCCTCCTAGTATCGAAGTCATCCATATACTAGTGTAACAAATTTTCAGTCATTTTTGGACTTGAAATTGTTTGTATTTTTTATGATAAGCTAGTTATTTAAGTCGTTGATTAGGATGTGTATAAAAATGGGGTTGGTTGTGCTTTTAATTTTTATCTTCATTATTTCCATCAGTTTGATTTTTCCTATGGTATTTAAAGGTGAGCGGAAAGAAGCTACAGATGAGAAAGCCAGTATGTGGCTGGTCAGTTTCGTCTCTACTCTCCTGGCCTTACTCATCACTGCCATTTTCGGTGGCTTATCGCTCGTGTTATTAGGTGCATTAAATGTTGCAAATATCGTGTTATCAATCGATGTATCGTCGTCAAAATTAATCGTATTAACGGTTTGCTATTTTATTTATTTGTTTACGATCGAAACCGTTTTTGATACAATCATTAACTTCTTTGTTAGCATCAAATTATTTCAACAAATTCTACTTGCGCTCGTCCGAATCCTCGTCTTCGGACTCATTGCCTCTTTAGTTGGATTGAGCTACGAACAAGCTTTACTAATTGCTACAGGAAGTGCTCTCGTCCTTTTGGTCATTGAGTTACTATACGATTTCAAACAGAAACCAGAAAAACCTTCTCATTAAATTAAAAACTGGCCGCCTTTTTCAGACGACCAGTAGCTTTTATTGTTCTTCAAATTGTTTAATTTTATTGACTCGGTTTTCGTGCCGACCGCCGTCAAATTCTGTTTCCAAAAATGCCTTAACTATTTCAATAGCTAGTCCTGGTCCAATAACACGCTCTCCCATAGCTAGCATGTTTGCATTGTTGTGCTGGCGGGTTGCTTTCGCGCTGAATACATCATGTACTAACGCGCAACGGACTCCCTTCACTTTGTTGGCGGAAATGCTCATACCGATTCCCGTTCCGCAAATAACAATTCCATAGTCGAACTCGCCTTTCGCAACACGTTCGGCCGCTGGGATGCCGTAGTCAGGGTAATCAACTGACCCTTCACAGTCACATCCGATATCTTCAAATTCGATACCTAGTTCCTCAAGTAAATTTGAAACTTCTTGGCGTAAATTTTTTCCGCCATGATCTGATGCTAAGATGACCTTCATTGTGAAGTCCTCCTTCAAAGTCTATTCCATTCGATCGATGTGTTTTTCAATCTCATTCAATGTTTCAATATACGTATCAATCGATAACCCAATCGGGTCAGAAATACTGATATTTGTATTTTCTTCATGAACTGGCTGAACATATTCTATTAAAGTGAAAATTTTATCCCGGTCACTTGGATAATCGCTCATCAACATGACTTTATGATCTTCTGTCATTGTTAAAACTAAATCTGCCCAATTGATTAAATCCTTCGTAAGCGGTTGAGAGGCATGATTAAAGTCGATTCCTTTTTCTTGTAGTGCCTCAATCGCTTTTGGATTGGCTGCTTGTCCGTGACCCGCAAAAACCCCCGCAGACTGCACTTCCAAATCTGGACGTTTATGTTTTAATATTGCCTCGGCCATTGGGCTCCGGCACGTATTCCCTGTACAAACGAATAACACTCGATTCAATCCAGTTCCCTCCTGTTGACGTCTATTCAAAATATACCATACATTGTCCCGAAAACGGTAGCTATTTGCTGGAATTATGAGCATAAAAAATGCTCGGATCCGTTAAACAAATCCAAGCATAAATGATTACATAACCATTTGAATGCCGAGCCCCAATAAAATCAAACCACCGATTGCTTCAGAGTACTGACCGAATAAATTTATTCCTTTACGTGATAAAATCATCCCGAGTGTCGCCAATAGAACACTCATCAAGCCGATCAATAGTACGACAACAAACTGGGAAATTCCACCCATTCCCATACTTAATCCAACCGAAAAACTATCCAAACTCACGGTTAGCGCAAGAGCCGCCAAACCAGAATAATTCACGTATTTTTTCATATCTTTTTCAAAAACTGTCGCCAAAATCATTTGAACACCGATCATAATGAGTAGCCATCCGGAGATAATGTTCGCAATTACTCCGAGTTGATCGGAAATGATTTCACCGAGCGTAATTCCAATTAAGGGCATCACAATGTGCAACAAACCCACGACTAAAATAAAAAACAAAACCATTCTCAGACGAATCTTCATCAGACCTATTGAAAGACTAACAGAAAAAGCATCCATGCCTAGCGCAAAAGCGATTAGAACAAAGGGTGTGAATGTATCAAAAACAGCCATCATCATTTCCATCTCCCATCAACCGGACATGCTATTTCAATGTATGCATGTTTGTTGATGTTTAGAAGAAATTTTGAATGGCTGATACTAGGGTAAATTGTAGCCTTTTCCTTGAAAAGACTTCCATTGATTTTTGCTGGTGTAGCGGTAGCAAACGGATATGTGCCCTTTGGTGGAATTTATGTTCCCTTGAACAGATTATATGCTACCTAACCTTTCACATATGGAACCAAAGGCAAAATTTATGGGCCCAACTATGGATAGATATGGGCCCTCCAACCAAATATATGTGCCTCACAACTATTTTATCTCGCTCGCCGCTCGTTCCAAACGATTCATTAATGCTTCACCGATTCCTTTTTTCGAAAAAGATTCAGCTAAGACGACGTCGTAATCATGCTCATCGATTTCCCTTAATTTTTGATAGAGCTGCTGGGTGATTTCGTCGATGTTTTCTCGTGAACCTAAAATGAATGGCTGTTCTAGATTCATTTCGTGTGCTCGTTCTAAACTGACAAGGTAGCCTACTTTTTTCCCTTGGTCTTTCAACTGATTAGCAATTACCGCCATGTTCCTCGCTTCACGCACGAGCCAAACTGCTGTATCTGGCGCGTAATGTTTATATTTCATACCGGGCGATCGTGGTTGCTCGCTAGCTGCTAACTTTCCGGTTACGCCAACCGGCCCGATGACGTCTTCAATTTGTTCACGGGTCACTCCGCCCGGCCGTAAGATCATTGGAGTTTCCATTGAACAGTCAATAACGGTCGATTCCACACCGACTCCGGTAATCCCTCCGTCAACAACGCCATCAATTCTACCGTTCAAATCTGTGATGACGTGCGCGGCCGAAGTCGGGCTTGGTCGTCCGGAACGATTGGCGCTCGGTGCCGCGACAGGAATATTCGCTGCTTTCAGTAACGCCCGGCCGATTTCATGATCCGGTATACGAATGCCGACCGTGTCTAGCCCCGCTGTTACATCGCTAGCTAATTGATTTCCGACAGGTAAAATGATGGTGAGCGGTCCCGGCCAAAAGGTTTCCATTAATTTTTTTGCATGCTCCGGTACCTCTGTCACCAGTTCACTGACGGCTTCTACATCTCCAACATGTACAATGAGCGGATTATCCGCTGGGCGTCCTTTTGCCTCAAAAATATTTTTCACTGCTTGATCATTCCGCGCATCTGCACCAAGCCCATAAACCGTTTCTGTCGGGAATGCGACGAGCTTTCCGTCTTTCAGCCAATCGGCCGCTTCGTTTAAGCGATGATCTTCAGGCGTATCTATTTTCCATTGTTTCGTGGTGTGATTCACTTCCATCTCGTTCATCCTTTAGTTTTTCTTCCCTTTATTATGCGTGGAAAATAGACATCTTGCAATTATGTGCTTTTCGAAACGGGCTTCAATTTTTTCTCATACCATTCTCCTGGCAGTTCTTCATTCAACGGGGTTTCATAGATTTTTTTAAACTGAATCAGTTCGAGTAATTCTGCGCGCACTTGGTCATTCACGCTGACGATCAATGATTCGTATCCTTGTCGCTCCGCTTCTTCCGCAATCCAGTCAAACACTAATAGGAAAACAGCCATTTTCGTGTTTGTCCGAAACATTAATAGACGTCGTAACCATGCATGGGACCCTTCTACTGGTTCAATTACGAAGAAACAGATTTTCTCTTGTCCGAACTCCATGAAAAATCCATGCTTTCTCGCCCAATCTTCTTTTAAATATTCTTGTTTTTGTCTTTCATCTTGAAAAAATTCATCAATTTCCTGTGTTGAACAATGTTCGACTTTCGTTATTTTGACCATTTCTTCACCTCATTTGTTTGTTTCTAAAAAATATGAGGCAAAGATGGCAAATATGATTGTTTATAGAATTTTAATAGAGTGACACTTTTACGCAAAGAACGAAAAGATCCCTTTAATCCATTCCCATAAAAAGAACTTCACTTCAGGCTCTTCCTCTTCTTCACCGTCGTGCTCGAGTACTGTCGCGCCATTGGAGAAGTCCACAAAGCATAACGGTGGGAATAGCACGCACCACCAATTGTCGCCTTTTCCTTCTCCGATTGTAATCAAGACAGCTTCATAGGTGCCACCCGGATAAATATAATTGTCATAGATTTTATCTGGAAATTCTACGTTTCCGAAGTCTAGCTTATAGGATTGATCCGTCACGATTTCTCCGACAAGCTCTTCCAATTGCGGCATATTGTTTTTAATTGTCTGGCGAGCTTTTTCAACAGACGTTAACTTTTCGACCCATTCCGTAATTTGTTCACTGACAGCATCGCGGACTTCTCGCTTGATCTCTTGGTCTTTTTCATCATTGGAGTTTGCCAATATTCTTAGGCGAATCGCTTCATCTGGAATCACCTGACGCTCTTCATTTCCTTCGTGAGCTACTATTTTCGGATAAAACAGTTGTACTGAAATTAATAAAATTAATGTAATAACGATAAATCGCTTCATTTCCCCTCAACCCTTTCTCGTAATCTATTAATCTCATTCTCGCCGGCTTCCCAAAGGTCTATACATCGAATGTGAAAATTGTTATGATAAGTTCAATATTTTTAAGAATTACGGTCGGGAGGCGGAATGGATGTTTACATATGAAGTGGATGAGGAAATATCATTGAAATTAATTGATGAAGGCGATGCTGAAGCGGTCTTCTCATTGACAGATCAAAGCCGTGACTACTTAAGAGAATGGCTTCCATGGATTGATCTGACGACTGAAATTGGTGACACGCGGAATTTTATAAAAGGTTCGAAAAAAATGTATGCGGAAAGCAAGGGGCTGAACACCGTTATACTCTATAACGGAGAAGCGGCAGGCATTGTTGGTTACAATGAGGTGGATTGGCAAAACAAAATCGCCTATATCGGCTATTGGCTCGGAGAAGGTTTTCAAGGAAAAGGCATTATGACACGCGCCACAAAAGCGTTGGTTGATTATGCGTTTGAGCAGTTGAACCTAAATAAAGTTGATATTCGAGCTGCAGAACGAAATAAAAAAAGCCGGTCGATTCCAGAGCGTCTCGGATTTCAACAGGAAGGGAAAATCCGTGCGGGTGAGTTGTTGTATGGAAAGTATGTCGACCATGTCATTTATGGAATGTTGAAGAATGAGTGGGAGAAAATGAATGCTACTGAAGCATAAGAATATAACGATTCGAAAAATGAAGCATGAGGATCTCCGTTTGATGATGAAATGGTTAAACGACGATCAAGTATTGGCTTTTTATGAGGAGCCACCTTCTGATTGGAAACGTATAGTGAAAAAATACCGACCACGGATTGAAGGAAATCATTATGTGACACCTTGTATAATTGAATACGACGACCAACCAATTGGTTATATCCAATATTATGAGATCCAACCAAAAAAGCTAGATGAATACGGCATCTTACTGAACAATGGTAAGCTTTATGGAATCGATCAATTTATTGGCGAACCAACGTTGTGGGGTAAAGGGATTGGAACACAAATGATTCGAATGATATTGAGTGAATTAAATCGCAAAGGTGCCACAAAGGTGTTGTTGGAAGTGAATCCAGAAAACAGACGAGCCATTCGAGCTTATGAAAAATGTGGATTTCGTGAAATAAAAGATCTTGAAAATCACTTGCTGTTAATGGAATGGACCCCAGACAGCAATTAACCGCATCGTTTTTGCTTTAACACTCAGCAAAAACGATGCGGTCTTTTTTATTAGGCTCTGGTCTTTATATGCGATATTAGTGCAAAACGCGCCCATTTCTGGAGCAAAGCACCTCATAAACCATCAACATATTGTTTTGCCTCTAACAATGAAAGCCCAAAGGCTTGCCTTACCTCTTTAACAGCTTGAACTTCTTTTCCCTCTTTAAGCAGAACTCGCAGTTTTTCATTTATTGGATGTTCAGGTACATCCACGTGGCTAGTGACCTGGTCCAGTGTAAACTTCAGGCTTTTAATCCTAGTTTCAAGGAAATTAAGTTTGCTGGAAACAGTAGTGATAAGTAAAAAAATTATTACTACTAATCCCCCTATAATTATTAGCTCTGTCAATACATTCCCTCCTAATATCACTGTGAAAATATAAACCTTTGTCCAATTAAATGGACCTATTGAAGAATATTTTGCTAAGCAATCGCGCCCATTTGCTTAAATAAAAAATTAAGGTTTAAATAAATCGTCAACTTTCACATTCAATACTTGAGCGATCTTAAATGCAAGCTGCAAGGTAGGATCATATCGGTCGTTTTCTATTGCGTTAATTGTTTGTCTTGTTACCTTACATTTCTTTGCTAATACATCCTGCGTAAATCCTTTACGTTTTCGAAATTCCAAAATTTTATTTTTCATTGCTGCTCAACCGTCGACGATTAATTATATAAAATACAATATAACTACCGATAAGAACAATCAAATAGAATAATTCCGGTTGTCCGAATGATTTTAATGGACCGGTCCTAAGATTAAAGAAGTCAAATATAATATTGATGATAAATACAGCAAATATAAATGTCCAACTGCCTACGATAGCCTTATGTTTAATTAACTCAGACCTTTCATCATCTTTTGCTCCATATGTTTTATCTCCTGTCAACCAACCGATAACCCAAAATAATATTAATCCTACAAGAAATATTACAACCCATTCAATAAACAAACATATCACCTCATTGAAATGTAAAAATATCTTTCCATTTTATTTTATAAAAATCATTTTATAATGTCAAAATGTTTTTACGTTTTATGTAATCCAAACCAAATAAGATGGATGAACACGACATCCTACTGAAAAGCCATATGCTTTATGGAATCGATCAATTTATTGGCGAGCCAACGTTATGGGATAAAGGGAATGGGACTGATATTGAGCGAATTAAATCGCATAGGTGCCACAAAGGTGCTGTTGGAGGTGAACTCAGCAAACAGACGGGCCGTCCGAGCTTATGAGAAAAGCGGATTTCATAAAATAAAAGACCTCGAGGATCACTTGCAGTTAATGGAATGGACCCCAGACAGCAATTAACCGCATTGTTTTTGCTTTAACACTCAGCAAAAACGATGCGGTCTTTTTTAATAGGCTCTGGTCTTTATATGCGATATTGGCGCAATTTCTTATTATAGAATCGCTCCCGCTTCCAGAATACTACTTATCAAATACTTCTTGATTCTCGAATACCTGTCTTCTTGTATAATGGCGAATCGAAAAACCATAGATCGTAAATAACAGCAATACTAATACCCATATAGCGTTTCTATACGTTTCATATGGTATGTTCGTTATAATACGATGATAAAGTTCCAAGGCAAGCCAGCCAACAGGAAATACAGGTAGTGCGTATTTAGCTGATATGGCTAATATTTTTTCCCTTTTTCGTTTTTGGAATTCTCGCTTCTTGAAAATTTGATATGTATAATAAGAGCATATATAAAAAATGGAATTATCAATGCGCCTATAATAAGCATTAATCATCGAATCCCCCTTAAAATAGTTCTAACATTAGTTCCCTTTTATTCTGCTATGTGGCCCAATTGAAACGTAGTCCTTACTAAGTAATTGCGCACATCTATAAAAGATCATTAAATTTAAAACATTTAATCATTAGTAATTTTTAATATTTATAAGCTGTACATGTATAGCTACAAGAACTTCATCTGGTATATTTGTATGGAATTTCTTTACTTCAGGCCCAGTGCCTCTTCCATAACTACGCCCAATTGATGTATAACTTTCTTCTAGGAAACTATTGAAATTAGTAAACTGATAGCAAAAAGAATAAATGCAAACAGTATCGTTAAGTACATTATTAACTCAAGTGAGGTAAGTTTTCTTTGTTTTTTAGTCTTTTCTAAATCCCTTAGATAAAAACCAGCACTTATAATAAGCAAGGCGCTAGCTACAACTCTTAAAATTTCCACTAGAAGATCCAATTATATAACCCCTCTTCCCCAAAGCATTTTTCCGTTAAATGGCCCTATTCTGGAATATCTTATTCGTTTATTGCGTACGATTGCTGATAGATACTATTTTACTGAGTCAACAATTTTTTTCGCATCTATCAATGACAAACCGTATTTCTCTCTCAATGATTTCACAGTCTTTACTTCCGTTGAACTTTTTAATATTTCTTTTGCTTCATTTTTCATATCGTCATATTCTCCAGTTTTCTTCAAAAGCCTAAGGTTTTCTTTTTTTAGAGCACTGTTTTGACTCATTAAACTGATACCCCAACCTAAGAGCAAAAGCATAATTAATATTGAGCTTATTTCTGACCACTGCATCTAAATGAGCTCCCTATAATTTAATTTTATTTTATAATCTGGACCGATTCTAACTCAAACCTTGCGCGACAACCGCGCGCGAAGCAATAGAGGTGTCGAGCCTGCTAGCATTCACGCTTACATCCCCTCCTAATTAACTTTCTGCTACATTTTCATTATTATTTAGGTAATACGCTCAAACACTTTTATAAAGATGAATGGTAATGCTGTGGCTATTGAAACACCAATCATAGTGGAAGAAGCTACTAATAGTCTATATTTTTGTTTTGATATTTCCTTCCTCTTTAATGCAATATTTAGTGCCTTAATTATTGTACTAATCGTCATACAAATAATTATTATTGAATTAAGACTAACTAAAAATACCTCCATATTTTTCTCTCCAATCGTCAACACCTTTTATAAATAAACTATGTAGTTAAATAGCCGTTTTGTTGAAGAAAAATAATTCTATATTTTAAAATTACTTAGCCCTAATGTATCATAAGTTTCTGTGTTTTGAAGAAGATTTCCTAAAATAATCAAGTCTTTTTTTGTTACGTTATTGCTTCGATCTTGAATACTGGTTCTAAAACTTCCTTGTAGAAATGCGATGCCAACTAAGAGTGTGGTCGATTTCGTTTGACGACTTGAAGGGCTGGATAGATATGTCATGTATTTACTTCCGAGCTTGTCAGGAATAACCGTTCCGGAAAGAAAAAAGCCAAGTTCCATACTGATTTTTCAGCAAGGAAATTGGCTTTGATTTCATTTTGAAGACGTCTCGAACGAGGATCACTTAAGCATTCATAAAGACATCTTCTAATGAACGTTCCTCCACTTTCATCTCATACAGATGAACATCCGATTGAATGATCTCTTTTGATACTTCTGGCAAATCTTCTTCTGAAGGCACCTGTAGGAGCGTATAATCTTTTTTAGCTTCCATAAAGATTATGTCTGTGTTCATTTTCTCGGACAGTTTTTGAATATCATTTTTCTGCAAAATCGGTTTTGTTCTAACGGAAATCGTAACGCCTGCAGCAATTCCCTCTTTTAATTGGCGTGGGGTGCCTAGTTTTTTAATCTCACCATCACTGAGAATGCCGACCCGATCACTGACTTTATCGATTTCATCTAAATTATGTGAGGTAAGAAAGACCGTTTTCCCTTCTTACTTCAATTTTATCACTAAGTCTCGTATGTTAATTGTTGATTCTGGATCAATTCCTGATGTTGGCTCATTTAGAATAATTAAATCAGGATTTCCTAGTAACGCTTGTGCTATACAAATTTTCTTTTTCATACCAAAGGAATAGGACTTAATTTTTTTCTGTGCGGCGTCCTCTAAGCCTACTTCTTTCATTAATGTTTTCAACTCTGGCTTGCTACGCTTATCGCCAGCTAACTTACCCATGTAGCGTAAAAAGTTTAACCCTTTCATATTTTCATATAAATTAGAGACGTCTGGCATAACACCTATTCTTTTTTTGGCATGGTTGAGTTGGCTGTCTGAAATGCCCATTATCTTAAAAGAGCCTGCGCTTTTATTCGTTATACCTGTAATCGTATGAATGAAAGTAGATTTCCCAGCGCCATTATGACCCACAAAACCAAAAACCTCGCCTTGGTAGATTTCTAAGTTAATATCTTTTAACACTTCTGTTGTTCCATACTTTTTTGTTAAATGATTCACTTCAACTATACTCATATCTATAAATCCTTCCTTTGCATGATGAACACAGATATTAGTAGGTAGATCACTCCTATAATGATGGGAACGAACATCAATCCGATCGAACCTTCTAAATATCTATAAGGTAATAGGTATTTGAACGGGACTAAATACCATTTACTCGAGACAGCTGAAGCGAGCCCTAAAATCGGTAAGGCAATACCGAATAGAATACCCAAGAACATCGTTAATTTTGACTTTGTAAATACGGTGGAAACTAAAACGACGAAGCTAACAATGTAAAATAAAAATACGAAAGAATGAAAATAATCTTTCAGAAACCACGAACCAGAAATGATGAATATAACTGCAAATGATATCGTTATCGTAGCTACCCAAAATAACAATGTCCCTAAAGATTTACCTACCATGATTTGCATTCTCGACGTTTTCGTCACGAGTAAACGCATCGTTTTTAATTCGATTTCCTTGTTGATCAAATCATGGGACTCGCAAAAACAAATAGAAATCCGAGTATTAATACGATGAGAGCGATTGCAGCTGTATATACTGTTCCTTCCTCACCACCGATTTTTACAATTTCTTGAATCAAACCTGGGTTGCTATCAATGAACGTAGCTGATTGATAAGATACAAATGTAATAAATAATATAATTAGGATGGACCGCACACTTTTAAAAGAGTCAAGAAACTCTCTTGTTAATATATGAATCATTTTGCTTTCTCCTTTTGTCATCTATTTACTTCAAGTCATGAGACGTCATTTTATCCAGTTCTTGTTTTCTCTTTTTTTCGAGAGATTCCCTAACCGATATCCAACCTCCCAGTAAAATCGTTGTGCCTAAAATGGCGATGAACCAAAAGTCTCTTGAGCCGACGTCCATTTTTCCTGATAGAAGAAGGTAAATCAGGAGTATGACATAGCCTACTGGTAGTATGCCTCCCCAAAATGCTTTATTTCTTGTTGAAAGGAAGTGTTGAAGAACTAGTATGAAAATCGCGAGTAAAATATTTAGAGACCAATGCATTGCTACCTCTCCTTTTCTTTTTTATATTTTTCAATAATTAATTTTGCTTCTTCCAAATTGATTCGATCATCAATTGATAGATTTTTAATAAACTGAATAAATTCTTCATTTTCCGCAGCATCATTTAATTTTATTTTTTCAATTAACCGATCTAACTTAATCCTTACCGTCGGATAAGAAACCTCATAAACCTTTGCGATTTCTTTTAAAGAACCTGAATTCATGACGAATTTTTTGATGAATTCCACATCCTCTTGATCCAAAGACAAGATCCAACTTGGAACATCTCTTATATCCATTTAATCACCTCATCTCATCAAATGTGTAATTTTACTTTAACATTAACTTGAATAAAGTTAAAGTATTTTTTAATATTATTTAAATTTTATTTATGTCATGTTAAACTTTATTCCATAAAAAAGAAGCCTCTCATTAGTTCAGTAGACTAGTGAGGGCTTCGCTTTAACACTCAGCAAAAACGATGCGGTCTTTTTTATTAATGTCTTGAATGATTTTCGGGCTAGCTTGAGAATAGGTTTGTTGAATTAACTTGCTTACTGCCTCACCTTGTTGATAGCCAATTTCGAAGGCGAGCTGCTTTGGCTCTAGTCGCTTTGCTTGTGCAATGATTTGTTCATAAGCATACAATCCGTTATTTTCTGCAAACAATGCCATTTCGGGGTCGAATATGACCGTATCGCTCAAGCTGTCTCGGTCTGATTGTGCGATGTATGGTGGGTTGGAAACGACGACGTCAATGTTGTGACCAGCTTCGATTACGGGTTCTAAAAAACTTCCTTGGAGAAACTCAATGTCCGCGTCATGGGTCATTGCATTTCGACGAGCGATTTGAAGGGCTTCGTGCGATAAATCCGTTGCAAGCACACGTAAGTCAGGCAGCTCTTTTTTTAATGAAATCGCAATGATACCACTTCCTGTACCAACATCAACAACGGTTTCTGTTCCAGAGAGTTTGCCGAGCAAGTATTGGACTAATTCCTCAGTTTCCGGGCGTGGAATAAGAACATTTTCATCGACGTAAAAATCGCGTTCATAAAACGTCGCTGTATTCGTGAAATGTTCGAGTGGTTTGCCTGTTGCTGCATGTGATTCAATCCACTCGACGAATGTTTCGTACGTTTTCGTTTCCAGTTTTTCATGAGCATCCATAAATAAACCGCTCATCGTCGCATCCAACAAATAACACAACATGAGATCTGCTACGCGTTCTTCTCGATTATGTGTTTGTAAAAAAGAAGAAGCCCATTTGCGAGCTTCTTGAATCGTTGGTTGTTTCATGTATGTCACCGTTTCTATCGATTATTCCGTAATTTGATCAAGTTTCGATGTTTGTTCTTCAATCGTTAACGCTTCGATAATTTCAGAAAGTTTTCCTTCCATAATTTGATCGAGTTTATTGATCGTCAAATTAATGCGGTGGTCTGTCACACGGTTTTGTGGGTAGTTGTACGTACGGATTCGTTCCGAACGATCGCCTGTACCGACTGCTGACTTACGGTTTTCATCGTATTCTGCTTGTGCTTCTTGTTGGAATTTCTCATATACACGAGCGCGCAGAACTTTCATCGCTTTTTCTTTGTTCTTGATCTGCGATTTTTCATCCTGACAAGATACGACTGTTCCCGTTGGCACGTGGGTCAAACGGACAGCTGACATTGTCGTGTTAACACTCTGTCCACCTGGTCCACTGGAAGCAAACGTGTCGACACGAATATCTTTTTCATGAATATCCACTTCGACTTCCTCCGCTTCAGGAAGTACAGCGACCGTTGATGTTGACGTATGAATCCGTCCACCCGACTCGGTCTCAGGTACACGTTGTACACGGTGTGCACCGTTTTCGTATTTCAATTGAGAATACGCGCCTTTACCGGTAATCATGAAGATGATTTCTTTATAACCACCCATATCGGATTCGTGCGCGTCGATGATTTCAGTTTTCCAATTATGGGCTTCCGCATAGCGTGCGTACATACGGTAAAGGTTTCCGGCAAATAAAGCTGCCTCTTCCCCGCCTGCTGCACCACGAATTTCCATAATAACGTTTTTATCATCATTCGGATCTTTCGGAACGAGCAGTAATTTCATCTCTTGTTCCAGTGGTTCGATTTGTGGCTCGAGTTCGTTCAGTTCTTCTTGAGCCATTTCCACCACTTCTTCGTCAGACTCTTCTTCTAGCATCGTTTTCGCTTCGTCTATTTGTTGCCGAATTTCTTTATATTGACGAAACTTCTCGACGATTGGCTGCAGGTCTGATTGCTCTTTTGAATAATCGCGTAATTTATTGGAATCATTGATGACTTCTGGGTCCATCAGTTTTTCAGTCAATTGATTGTAACGATCTTCGATATTTTCCAATTTCTCGAACATATGCTGTTCACCTCTACTTTTTCCTTCATTATTATATTACAGTAATGGGCTACCGTCAAAAACAGCAAGCACTAATCGATTGTCAGTGCTTGCTATGTTATCTTATTGATTCATTTCTGATTTTGATACGTGATACAAATGTGGGTGATTTGGCACTTCATGATGGTGACGGCAGCGTGGCTCGTACGATTCAGAAGCACCAACCATAATTACTGGATCGTCATATGAAGCGGGTTCACCATCAATCAGACGCTGTGTACGCGTTGCCGGGGATCCACACACGGGGCAAATCGCATGCAACTTTGATACCATTTCACTATTCGCCATTAATAGTGGCATCGGACCGAACGGCTCTCCTCTGAAGTCTTGATCAAGACCAGCCACAATGACGCGAATGCCTCGATTCGCTAATCGTTGAGTCACTTGAACGATTTCTTCGTCAAAGAATTGGACCTCATCAATCCCAATGATATCCAGGTCATCCGTTACGTATTCTTCGATTTCTGAAGCTTGTCGAATCGGATGAGCAATGATGGCATTCCCGTTATGAGAGACGACTGAATCATCTTTATAGCGGTTGTCGATTGCTGGTTTAAATACAGCAATTTTTTGATTGCCATATGTCGCTCGCTTCACACGGCGGATGAGTTCTTCTGATTTTCCAGAAAACATACTTCCGCAAATAACTTCCATCCAGCCTTTATGGTTCATTATATACATCATGAGAGGCACCTCTTTTTTCGTAGTTTCGATTTATTTGTTGAATCATTTTCGTAGGTAATGCTTGCGGTTTTTGTCAAAATGACATGAATTATCATACCCGCAGATGGTCACTTATCATTCTACCGAATCCGCGGGGGAATAAAAAGGGTTAGTTTTTCCTAATTTTGATTTTTGTCATCACATTGTTTAGATAAAAGTAGATTCGCTTGGCTTTGATTAGATGAAGGTTTTTTATTCGAGTCTGACAGATTTAGGGCTAGCCGCCCGATAAAACGGTCTAGACGCCCAATCAGGAGGCCGAGACACCCGATTACGCGTACCAGCCGCCCGATTACGCGGCCCAGACACCCGATTACGCGTACCAGCCGCCCGATTAAGCGGTGCAGCCGCCCGATAAAATGTTTCAGCCATCCAACAAAGAACCCTAGCCACTCGACATAAAAAGAAAAAAGCTGACCGCGATCAGCCGCATCCCTTTGATAGGTGATTGGCTGAATTACGGTCAGCGTTTGTTTTCTCATCTTATTAGTTAAGATTGTATTTTTTCTTGAATCGGTCTACACGGCCACCGACTTTGTCAGCTTTTTGCTTACCAGTGTAGAAAGGATGTGAAGCTGAGCTGATTTCAACTCGAATTAATGGGTACGTGTTGCCGTCTTCCCATTCGATTGTTTCGTCAGAATTTAGTGTAGATCCAGACAAAAATTTGAAATCAGAGCTTGTATCTAAGAATACAACTTTGCGGTATTCCGGATGAATATCCTGTTTCATGGTTAACCCTCCTTGCCCTGAATCCTGTGGAAACAGAGTTTTTTCAAAACACCGATGTGCTTTGCCTTTTCATACAGAGTGATTATATCAACTGCATGTTCATAATGCAAGAAGTTTTTACTCTACTCGGACTAGTTTTTCCCTTGCATTTCATCTTCCATACGTTTGAAAAATTCGTCATTCGTTTTCGATTGGCGCATGCGCTTAATGAAGCGTTCTAAGAAGCCGTGTTGATCTTGCATCGTTTTGCGGATCGCCCACATTTTGTCAAGCTGATCTTTCGGCAATAATAGCTCTTCTTTTCTTGTGCCTGAGCGTAAAATATCGATGGCAGGGAAGATTCGTCGCTCTGCAAGGTTTCGGTCGAGATGCAGCTCCATATTCCCTGTTCCTTTAAATTCTTCGTAAATGACATCGTCCATGCGGGAGCCTGTATCGACTAACGTCGTTGCCAAAATGGTCAAGCTGCCGCCTTCCTCGATATTTCTCGCCGCACCGAAGAATCGTTTTGGACGGTGGAATGACGCTGGGTCAATCCCGCCGGACAATGTTCTTCCACTTGGTGGGATGACGAGGTTGTACGCACGCGCTAAGCGAGTGATACTGTCCATCAAAATGACGACGTCTTGTTTATGTTCAACGAGACGCATCGCACGTTCCAACACAAGCTCGGACACTTTAATGTGATTTTCTGGAACTTCATCGAACGTTGAGCTAACGACATCTACCTCATCAGCGACAGAACGCTCGATATCCGTCACTTCTTCTGGTCGCTCATCAATCAAGAGAATGATCAATTTAGAGTTCGGATGATTTTTCGTAATCGCATTCGCGACTTCTTTTAAAATCGTTGTTTTACCTGCTTTTGGCGGGGCAACGATTAGTCCACGCTGACCAAAACCAACTGGTGACATCATATCGACAATACGAGTTGATAATACATTGCTCGTTGTTTCCAGATTCATTTTCCGATCAGGATAAAGAGCCGTTAAGCCTGGAAAATGGATTCGTTCTTTCGCGCTTTCTGGGTCGTCACCATTGACGGCGTCCACGTGCAGTAAACCGAAGTAACGCTCATTTTCTTTTGGTGGACGTGCTTTCCCGGAAACTAAATCTCCGTTTCTCAAATCAAAACGACGGATTTGGGATGCGGAAATATAAATGTCTTCCGGACTCGGCGCATAGTTGATTGGACGCAAAAATCCGAAGCCTTCTGTAGGGATGATTTCTAAAATTCCATCCACGAAAAGCTTACCGTCTTTTTCAGCCTGTGCTTTCAAAATTGCGAAAATCAATTCTTTCTTGTTTAGTTTTGCATAGTAAGAAACGCCAAAATCACGTGCAAGGGCATAGAGATCCTTCAGTGTTTTTGTTTCTAACTCTGCGATTGTCAATGTTTTTGACAAAATATTACACCACGCTTTTATTAGATTATTTTATTATTTGAACGTATTTTGGAAATATAAAGGGATGATCTCTTGAGTTGGGAAGAGAAAATCTTGAGGTAGATTTAAGACTATTCCATTGTATCGATTTTATGAGGAGATAGCAAGAAAGAGTATGAATTTTTATTGGAATTTAATGTTAAAAAAGCTGACTAGTCATTCCTAGTCAGCTTTTAAACTATGATTAGTTCAATGCTATATTACGTACTAGATTTCGGATGATCGTGAGGAGACCAACAATCAGTACGAGCGTTCCAATTAGAGATACGATAAGATGCGATTCCCAAAACGAATCAAAGGATATACCGTATATCGTGATTTGAACAAATTCGTTTTCCCAAAAGTAATCGAGTAATCCGAATAAAAACATGGAGATGATGATTGCGATTGTCCCGACAATCCAGTCAAATTTATAAAAGGCTAATCCAATAGCCCAACCGATGAAAAAAGTAGTAAGCAATGAAAGGTAAAAGCCGATGGAAGCGATCAGTAGATTATCTCCGAAACCGCCTAACCTGATGGTTTCATCAAAAGGTAGTTGAAACACTTTAATTGCTATATACTCTAAACCGATAAACAGAAGTGCAATAATTAATGCAAGAAATGTTGCTTTAATAGCCGCTTCGATTGTTCCTTTTAAGTAATTTTTACGAGTAACTCCGTGGAATGCTAGTCGGTTAAGATGTGGATACACAGTTATAATCCCGAAAATAATCATTACGACAGAAAACGTATCAAATGTGGAGGTGAAGGCACCTTCAGTCTCTCCTCCAACGATTGTATTTATGACAATAATACCGATTTGCAACACGAGTATTACTGCTGCCACGATGAGAAGTACTTTGGTAAAAAGCCGTTGTAAATGCGCCGTTACTAAATTGCTCATCATTACGCTTCGCCTCCTGTCAAATGGATAAATAAATCTTGTAACGAAACATTGCCAATTTCAAGTTCTTGCGTCTTCGCTTTCTGACGCTCTCCCTCGCTCAATTCACCGTAAATTGTCACTGATTTCGTCGGACCTAATCGTTGTTCGTTCAGCACTTTTTTACCAGAAACGAATTGATCGACAGCGTTTGCTTCACCGATGACTGTCTGCCCTTTCAGCGTCATTGCTTCGTACTTATCATGAAGCAGTAATTTTCCTTCGTGAATCATGACAATCTCATCGAACAAATAGTCCATTTCCGAGACGAGATGTGTTGATAGAATAAACATGCGTGGGTGTTCCGCTTGCTCATCAAGGACTTCATTGTAAAATTTCTTTCGCGTCGGTGCGTCCATTCCTGTGTAAACTTCATCAAATATTGTGATTGGCGCTCGACTTGCTAAGCCTAATACGACTTGCAGAGCCGACCTCATTCCTTTCGATAATTGCTTCATTGTTTTTTTAGTTGGTAAGTTGAATTTTTTGATTAATTCTGCGGCATATTCTGTATCGAAATTCGGACGGAATGTTTCAGCCATTTCGAGCATTTCCTGGACTTTCATTGATTCATCACGCTGGGAATCTGATAGGAACATTATCTGCTGCATACGTGATTGGTTTTCAAAAACAGGCTCCCCGTCCAGGATGATTTCTCCATGGTCTGCTTGTTTGAGACCAGCAATTAAAGAGAGCAGTGTTGTTTTTCCAGCACCGTTTCGTCCGATTAGCCCGACTATTTTATCTCCTTCGATGGTAAAGTCAATTTCGTTTAATGCTTTGTGCTTTTTAAATGACTTTGACACTCGCTTGATTTCTAATTTATGATTCATGTTCTTCACCTCTCTTAATCTTTTGAATCAACGAAAGTATTTCTTTTTCCTCAATCGCTAATTTCTCAGCTTCTTGCACCATCGGAGAGACGTAATTATCCATAAAGGCATCCCGACGTTTCTGCACTAACTTTGACTTTGCACCCTCCGCGACAAACATGCCAACACCTCTTTTCTTAAATAAAATTCCTTCGTCGACGAGTTGATTCACTCCCTTTGCTACCGTCACATGGTTAATCTCGTAAAACTGAACTAGCTGATTGGTTGAAGGCGCTTGATCTCCTTCTTTTAGTTGATTGTTAACGATTTGGTCTTCAATACGCTCTCGCACCTGTTGAAAGATCGGCTTCCCTTCATCAAAATCTCTTCGCATTGTCTTCACCGCCTTATTGTTTGGCTTTGTTGATTTATTATGTTTGCTTGTTGTTGTTTGGTTATATAGTTGAGTATATAACCATAATACGTTGGTGGTTTTAGTTTGTCAACTGATTTTTTTAAATGAATTTGTTTACTGAAGTTAAAGTGCATACATATGGCGAGTTAGTAAAGGTTATTGATTGAAGTGGTGACGACAGCTTGAGCGGTCAGCGTTGCTTTTTGAACAGTCAGCTCTCCTCTTTCAACAGTCAAATGCATTCTTTGAACGGTTAGCTCTCCTTTTTGAACAGTCAGAAGTTCTCTTTGAACGATTAATGCTTCTTTTTAAACGTTCAGCAAATCGCTCGAGAAGCTTTTGATCCCGTTAATTATAAATTTCTCAACTTACGTAATTCAGACAAATAATCGAATTCATTTGTGTTGTAATCGTAGAACAACTTGTATTTTGTTGATCTTTTTATACCGCTTATATTTGTGGCAGTACGTTTTAACATATCTTTCGCTGTTGTCCTTGCATTCAAGTATGCGAAGCTACGAAATTCTTGATTGTTTATCTCGTCACCAATTAATAGAAAATAATCTTTCAATGTATTTTCATGTGCATAGCGATCACGATGGCCACATGTATCGCATTGCCAGTATCGATTCGTCATTCGCATGCCTAAATTGGCGCACTTCATACAAAACACACCTTTTAGAATTTCATTTGGTGTTATTTTGTTTAATTCCAAGATATTTGGTAAATATGAACGATGATTTTGTATAAGTGTAGTGGTAAGGTTTTTTATTTCATTTTGTGTGAGGTAATTTTTTTCATGTTTTGAGTTGAGTTCCCTAAATAATGAAGGTAGTCGTTGGAGAGAGATTACTTTTTCAGCATGATGATTATTGCTAGGTTCGATTCTTAGTCGAGTCTGTGGGTTTGTCATAACTACAAAATACTCGATCGGCAAATCATCGTAGCCATTTTTCTCTAACCATAAAGAAAGCTGATAGGATTGCTCTTCCGCTTGTAGTACGGGGTCTTCGAATACTCTGTAGCTTTGATCTTTTTGCTGAATGACTTGATGAACCGTATCATCGAAAATAAGGTCGTCACTGTAATATTTTGATTCCAGAATGAGTAAAAACTTTGGTGTTACAACTAAAAAATCAATTTGGAAATGTGATGGATGAAGGAAAAGGCGGATGTTCGGGATTGTTCGATGATAGGTTGGTAGCTTGCTTAGTGGATAATATAATCTTGATTCTCCGTATAAACCAGAAAGTTCATTTCGAATTCTTTGCTCTAAGTTTGGAAAGCGAGGATGATTTTTTGGAAGGCGATAATACAAAGCTTGTAACTTAAGAACATGCGGGGGAATTAAATGAGGTTTTTGACTTGTAATCAAAATTGGATCGCTCCTTTTATGTAGTTTTAATTTAAGTATATCTAAATAGGTTATTAAGACAAGCCCATGGTTTTATTATTTTATTATATTAATTGTGTGACTTTATGGCTGGTGTGCTTGTTTGAACGGTTAGCGTGGTTCTTTGAACAGTTATCGTCGTACTTTGAACGGTCAGCTTTGCTTTTTGAACAGTTACGAAGACACTTTGAACGGTCAACTCCACTCTTTGAACGGTCAGCATTGTTTTTTGAACGTTAAGCACCAAAATTGAATAATTAGCTCCCTCAAAAGAACACATAATAAAAAACCAACCGCCACAGCGGTTGGTTTCCTTTATAAGTCTACTCATCTGTCATGACGAGGTTTGGTTTTGTTTTGAGGCGGTGGGTACCGTCAACGAAACGGATGGTACCTGATAGCGCGCGCATAACTAGGGTTTGTGTTGTTGCGCGGTCGCCTTTGAATTGCACACCTTTCAGCAGTTCACCGTCTGTAATGCCGGTGGCTGCGAAGATGGCGTCGTCACCTGAGACGAGGTCTTCCATTGTGAGTACACGGTTCGGGTCGTCAATGCCCATTTTTTTGCATCGTTCGATTTGTTCGTCGTTTTCTGGTTTCAAGCGGCCTTGGATTTCTCCGCCGAGGCATTTTAATCCGACGGCTGCGAGTACTCCTTCTGGTGCTCCGCCCGTTCCGAATAGAATATCAACACCTGTATGGTCAAACGCTGTGTTGATTGCTCCGGCTACGTCGCCTTCTGGAATTAATTTGATTCGTCCGCCGTTTTCACGGATCTCATCAATGATATGTTGGTGGCGAGGTCTGTTCAACACGCAAGCGACGACATCTTGTACAGCTTTTCCTTTTGCTTCAGCGACAGCCTTCAAGTTGTCTGTGACAGAAGAATTCAAGTCGATCTTCCCGACCGCTTCCGGACCGACAGCGATTTTTTCCATATACATGTCCGGAGCGTGAAGCATATGTCCGCGGTCGGCAATCCCGACGACTGCAAATGCCCCCCAACTACCTGATGCAACGATGTTCGTTCCTTCGACTGGGTCAACCGCGATATCTACATCCGGTCCACCTGTCATTCCAAGCTCCTCACCGATATAAAGCATCGGGGCTTCGTCTCTTTCGCCTTCACCGATAACAACGCGTCCATTCATTGGAATTGTATCAAATACCGTTCGCATTGCTTCCGTTGCTGCGTTGTCCGCTTCTTCTTTCTCTCCTCGGCCCATCCAACGTGCAGAGGCCATAGCTGCCGCCTCCGTTACACGAACGATTTCCATTGATAAACTTCTTTCCATATAGGTTCCTCCCCTTTTGGTGTAGCGATTCCCTCGTCTGTTTGTTTATATATTTTGATAAAATTTCTGATCTTCTTCTGTCATTGCTTCTTTCCATACGACAGCGCCTAAATCAGTTAATTTTTTCGTTATGTCATGGTAGCCTCGTTCGATATGCTCTAGTCCTACGATTTCTGTAATGCCGTCAGCCAGCAATCCTGCAGCCACTAATGCCGCACCTGCACGTAAGTCGCTCGCTTTTACTTTGGCACCTTCTAATTGAGATGGCCCTGTTATAATGGCTGAGCTTCCTTCAATCTTAATAGTAGCATTCATCCGGCGTAGCTCGTCGATATGTTTGAATCGCGCGCTGTAGATTGTATCGGTAACGACGCTCGTGCCTTCCGCTTGCGTCAATAATGTTGTTAATGGTTGTTGTAAATCCGTCGGAAAGCCTGGATATACAAGTGTCTTGATATCACACGAATTGAACGGCCGATTGCCACGAACGATTAATCGCTCGTCTTCCGCTTCAATTTCAACACCCATTTCACGTAGCTTCGCTGTTAACGACTCCAAGTGCGTCGGGATGACATTATCGATAATGACTTCTCCACCTTTGGCTGCGGCCATAATCGTGTACGTACCAGCTTCAATACGGTCCGGAATGATGGTATGCTTACATCCCTTCAAATCATCCGTTCCTTCAATGCGGATGACATCCGTACCGGCTCCTTTGATGTTTGCTCCCATACTATTCAGTAAGGTAGCTACATCAATAATTTCCGGTTCTTTTGCGGCGTTTTCGATAATTGTTTTCCCTTTTGCCCGGACAGCAGCAAGCATAATATTAATGGTCGCACCGACGCTGACAACGTCCAAGTAAATCTTTGCGCCGACTAACTCATCTGCACGGAGATAGACTGCACCTTGTTCATTCGTCACTTTGGCACCGAGTGCTTCAAAACCTTTAATGTGCTGGTCAATCGGACGTGGTCCTAAATTACACCCACCAGGCAAGCCGATGACTGCTTTTTTGAACCGACCAAGCATAGCGCCCATAAAGTAATATGACGCACGAAGTTTTTTCACTTTTCCGTTTGGTAATGGCATGTCGATCATATTCGTCGAGTCGATCGTCAAATCTTCACCTGTTTGTGAAACTGTTCCGCCGATGTCTTCAAGCAGCTCTTTCAATATTTGAATGTCTGAGATATCTGGCAGGCCTTCAATCGTCACTTCGGATTCAGCTAAAATCGTAGCTGGCAATAGAGCGACAGCGCTATTTTTTGCTCCACTGACCCGAACAGTGCCGTTTAATTCGTGGCCTCCCTCGATGAGTAGTTTTTCCATTTGTGATACTCCTCTAAAGTTATTCTAGTCCTTATTATACGGACTCTTCACAAATTCATGCTTGATTTGCTTTTTCCCAGTCTGCTAAAAATTTCTCAATACCTTGATCCGTCAATGGGTGCTTCACCAATTGTTGGATGACATTAAATGGAATCGTTGCGATGTGTGCGCCGTTTATTGCCGCTTCTGTCACATGCATTGGATGTCTGACGCTTGCTGCGATAATTTGTGTGTCAATTGCATGACGGTCAAAAATCTCTGCAATTTCTGCAATTAAGTTCATTCCGTTTTGACCGATATCATCCAATCTGCCAAGGAAAGGAGACACGTATGTCGCGCCAGCACGAGCCGCCAGCAATGCTTGGTTCGCAGAAAATACGAGTGTGACGTTAGTTGTGACACCCTTGTCCGTAAGTTGCTTACATGCTTTCAACCCTTCAAGTGTCATCGGTACTTTAATCGTAATATTCGGTGCGATTTTAGTGAGTTCTTCTGCTTCTTTCATCATTCCGTCAACATCTTCAGATACGACTTCCGCACTGACAGAACCTTTTGTCACTTCTTGAGTAATTTCTTTCAAACGGTCGTGGAAAGAAACATTTTCTTTTGCAACAAGTGATGGGTTTGTTGTTACGCCTGCTAAAACACCTAATGCGTTTGCTTCTTTAATTTCATCAATGTTTGCTGTATCAATAAAAAATTTCATTCGAATGATCTCCTTTATTTCAGTTATTTTCTACGAAGTTCTCATTCCATGACGAAAAGGCCAACCCAATCATGGATTAGCCTTCTAAAGAGACAATGTTACTGTGTGTTATTAATGGTTTATTGATATCCATTTGCAACAAATTAAGCATGGAAACTAACGGCACAGCAGATTTCCTCCTACTTGCATGGACTTAGACAAAATATCGTCATTCAACGCGTTAATTAACTTGTTATGCAACGATGCAGATTTGAAATCTGACATCATTTCATCAACTGAAAACTGTTCATGCACAATCTATCTATAGGATACCAAACTATGCATTAGCTTCGCAACTTCATCTGTCCATTATTCAGAGATATTTACGAAATCATATAAATTTTTCTCAACGATTTGTACGATATCTACAATATTAAATGGCTTTTCAACAATTTCTACAATTTCGCCTGTTCGAACGATGTTGTGCATTTCTTCTTTATCCGTTCCTGTCATAAGAATTACAGGGATTTTCCAACCTTCTTCCCTAATCTCATGGGCGAATTGATCGCCTTTCATTTCAGGAATTCGGTAATCGACTAAAATGATTGCTGGTTTTTTTTCGTTTATCGCCACTTTGGCGTCTAACGGATTTGAATAAGTGAAAACATTGTAACCTGATCGTGCAAATACCTCTTTTAACATCATTCTTATGCCTTTTTCATCATCAATGATGAAAAGGGTAGTGTTTTTCATCCCATCACCTTTCTCCGTCTCATCCATCCACTAATAGCTTAGATGAAATGGAAGAAAAACACAATACGTATCATAAGATTTTTTGCTCTTTTTTGGAATTAACTGGGTTATTTCTGCAAATTCATACATGCCCCGACAAATTCTTTAAATAAAGGCTGTGGTCGTGTCGGGCGTGATTTAAATTCTGGGTGGAATTGGGATGCAACAAACCATGGGTGATCTTTCAATTCCACAATTTCAATTAAATGATGATCTGGACTTTGACCGGAAAAAATTAAACCTTGTTCTTCCATCTGCTCGCGGTATTCATTGTTGAACTCAAAGCGATGGCGGTGGCGTTCGTAAATGATTTCTTGCTCATCATATGCTTCGTATGCTTTTGTATCTTTCATTAGTCTACAGGCATAGACACCTAAGCGAAGTGTTCCACCTAAATCTTCAATATTTTTTTGTTCCGGCAATAAATCAATGACTGGGTACGGTGTTTCTGGATCGATTTCTGCTGAATGTGCATCTTTCAGTCCAAGTACGTTCCGAGCAAATTCAACTGTTGCCAGCTGCATGCCTAAGCATATGCCTAAGAATGGAACATCATTTTCTCTTGCGTAACGGATTGCTTCAATTTTCCCTTCGATTCCACGGTCACCAAAACCACCTGGTACGATAATTCCGGATACGTCACTGAATTCTTCAGGTGCATTTTCTGCAGTTAACTTAGCTGAATCAATCCATTTCACTTTGACGTCTGCGTCAGCAGGATAACCAGCGTGTTTCAACGCTTCAACGACAGAAATATAAGCATCTGGTAAAGCGACATATTTTCCGACTAAGCCGATTGTAACGGTTTTGGAAAGATTGGTTACCCGATGGATCAGCTCTTCCCATTCAGTCATGTCCGCTTCAGGGCAATCTAAGTGGAAATGCTCACAAGTCAGCTGGTCGAGTCCTTGCTTTTTCATTTCCAAAGCGACTTCATAGAGCACTTCTTGGTTGTGTGCTTCAATGACCGCTTCTTCTTTAATATCACAGAATAAAGCTATTTTTTGCTTCATGCCTTCACTAATATCTTTTTCTGTACGAAGCACGATAATGTCTGGTTGGATTCCGAGTGAACGCAACTCTTTCACCGAGTGCTGTGTCGGCTTTGTTTTCAATTCGCCTGCAGCCTCCAAATAAGGAACGAGTGTACAGTGAATATACATGACGTTTTCGCGTCCAAGGTCACTTTTCAGCTGACGAATCGCCTCAAGAAACGGCAAGCTTTCGATATCTCCTACCGTACCACCGATTTCGGTAATAACGACATCTGCATTCGTTTCTTTGCCCGCTTTGTAGACACGGTCTTTAATTTCATTTGTAATGTGTGGAATAACTTGTACCGTACCCCCTAAATATTCACCACGGCGTTCTTTCCGAATAACGGAAGAATAAACTTTCCCTGTCGTAATGTTGCTGTACTTATTCAAATTAATATCGATGAATCGTTCATAGTGCCCGAGATCCAAGTCTGTTTCTGCACCGTCTTCCGTGACAAATACTTCACCGTGCTGGTATGGACTCATTGTCCCTGGATCTACGTTCAAATACGGATCGAATTTTTGAATCGTTACATTTAAACCTCGGTTTTTCAGCAAGCGCCCTAAAGAGGCTGCTGTAATTCCTTTTCCAAGCGAAGAAACAACCCCGCCTGTTACAAAGATATACTTCGTCATGTTCGTTCCTCTCTTTCTGTCATTACCATTTATTTTGAATAAAAAAATGAATTTTATGAAATGAAAAGCTGCTTATAAAAACAAAAAAAGCTCCCGAACGAATCGGGAGCTGACATTTTTTAAGAGCCCACATAGAATATTACTGTTTTATTTTGCGAAAGTCAAGATGGTTATGTCGGTAAGAATTATTTTTCTTCCTCGTCCTCTTCATCGAAGTCTTCCACTTCTTCGTCTTCATCGAAGAATTCATCTTCGCTTTCTTCTTCCGCTTGACCGAAAAGATTCCCATCGTCTTCTTCAGAGAATCCTGCATCTACATCTTGTAGATCTTCCTTCAAGTAATCCTCTTCTGGTTCATCGTCAATTGTATCTGTATCAGATTTTTTACGCTTTTTCTTTTTACGTTTTGGTCGTTCTACTTCTTCAAGCTTGATGATATCCTCTTCTGTTTTATCAAATGGATACCACTGTTTTAATCCCCAGACATTTGAACCGACTGGAATAAAACGGCCATCAACATTTAAGTCCGTATAGAACTGTGAAATGAACTTCTTTTTGTCTTCCTCAGTCATTTCTTTTTCTTCGGCAATTTTATTATATAAATCACTGAATGAAACAGATTGATTTTCATCTTGTAAATATTCATAAGCGATCTCAATCATTGAAACTTCTCTAATATCTTCATTTGCATACTTTTCCAAACCCATTGTCAGCACTCCTTTAAGACCTTAATCATCAAATGGTTTCCTATTTTATCATGCCGTATGGAAAAATCAACTGAACATGATTCTCCGTTTGAAATACTATCATTTTAATATAGATATGTGCATTTTACCACATTATCCTAAAAATTAATCTACTGAAATAAAAAGAAAGCAAACATTGGAAAAAAGGTGCCTATCTTCAACTACACTAAACCTATGAAGCAGTTGGTTTTTCGACAAACAAAGCTCGTGTTTTCTCGTCATAATTCTTATGAGTTACATATTTCGACTGAATGTTCTAAAATAAGAGTAAGAGTTATTTGGAAAAGGATGATGCGAATGAATGGCTGGCCATTATCAGAAGTAATCCGATTCGTGATTCAATCATTTTGGAAAAATCCAATCATCATCATTTTTATGTTGATCACACCATTATTATTGCTATTTTTAAGTTCAACTATCTTACAAGAGGAAGCATACGAGCCGACAATCGGTGTCGAAGAAATTTCTGAGCGGATGCAAGCTTCTTTGTTACAGCAGGATGTAAACGTTGAACAGATTACGACAGCAAAAGCATTGAATAAATTATCAGCAGGTCAGTTGGATGCCTTTTTCACTGTCGAAAATCAAGGTGGATTTTTGATGTTGGAAGGGAGCAAGCCACACGCCAACTACAACACGAATCTAGCCCTCAATAAGATGTACGCCAATTTAATGTACGACGACAATGCTTTTGATTTCTTGTATATACATGGTACATCGCAAAACAACTGGTATGATTATATTGGCCCTGGCTTAATCGCATTTTTCACCTTTGCCTTTACGTTGATTTGTAGTGCCATGCTGTTCTCTAGGCAGGTTCAAACCTATGAATTTCATTTGAATGGCACACGTTTTATTACGGTTTACTTTTTTTTGTTTAGCATTCTTTCATTGATTCAATCTGTGTTGATTTTAAGTTATAGCATTTATCAATTGGATATGTATTTTGCAGGTTCTTTCTGGGGGGCGTTGCTAACTGTATGGCTCATCGGCCTTGTCGCCGTTAGTCTCGGTATGGTAGTCGCAGCATTCACCCGGACATTTTTCCAATTTGGCTTTTCGATTTTCTTAATTCTTCTATCGCAATTTTACTTCTCTGGTATTTTGCCTAGTGAAAATGTTGCATGGATGAACCGAGTCGGCTTATTTATGCCTGTCTCCTACTCCGTTGAAGGTTTGCGTGACATCATCATTCGCAACGAACAATTTATCCAAATCTCAACCTATGGATTGATTTTAATTATTTTTATTGCGATCAATTTACGTCTAGTTGGTTATAAATTGAGAAAACAGGCGAATGTAGCGCCGTAGATGAGTTGGGGTGGCAGTCGTTTGAACGGTTGGCGCGTCCATTTGAACGGTTAGCACGTCCATTTGAGCGGTTGGCGCGCTCGTTTGAACGGTTAGCACGTCCATTTGAACGGTCAGCAAATTGATGATAGCAACATCAATAAAAGCCTCCCTTCACCGGTTGGCTTTTTCTTTTTGTTTCGCTGTAAGTTGTAAAATCGATCGAACACTCTCATCTAAATCTTTATTTTCCATGACTAAGTCCACTTGCTCTGGCATGCCAAATTCGTTCTTTTTCTTCGCTTCTTCTAATCGGCTTTGAATCTCTTCATCCGTACTTCCCCGTCGTTTCAATCGTTCTACTAACAGTTCTTTCGTTAACCGAATGAATACGACTTTTGTATATTCGGGATACTTCCTTTGCATCGCTCTCGCACCATTCATATCCATACAGATCACCAATTGATCGTGCTGCGTTAGCTTTGTATCGACTTCTATAATGGTTAATCCATAATGATTACCCGCATACTCACTTTCTTCAACTTTATCGAGCCTTTGGAATTCCTCTTTTGAAACAAAATGATAGTCGTGATGATTCACTTCTCCCTTTCGCATTGAGCGAGTGGTCGTCGTGATCAGTCTTTTGAAGCCATGCGTTTCCAGTCGATGTGCAATCGTTGTTTTTCCTGAGCCGCTTCCTCCGACGATAACGATAATTGTCTTCATTTCAATCGCTCCTTTGAAGTAAATTCTACACGAAAACGTTGTGCGTATGTAATTTAAATGTTCATTTTTATTTGGTAACGTATTTACGACCACCTTATGCATGGTGACATGTACGATAAATCGCAGTCTTGGTTGCATTTCTTCCGTGTTAATCTGCTGGCCTTCAGCGTTAATTCGCGAGCCTTCAACATTAATTCGCGGGACTTCAACATTAATTCGCGGGCCTTCAACATTAATTCGAGAACCTTCAACATTAATTCGCAGACCTTCAACATTAATTCGCTGGCCTTCGGTACCGTCAATAAGTTTGTGTAAAAAGTAGGGTAATCCGGTGGAGGGTTATTTTCCCTCCTCGCTTTCGGTCTGAGATTCATAGCGTTCCTCAAACATGGCGTGCAGTTCAGGGCTTGCTTCTTTGAAGCCCCGGAGTTTGCGCGTGGACCATTTAGTGTTGCATTCATCTGAAATCAAATAAATCACCTTTTCCACGGCTTCTTCTGAGGGAAGGCTGTTCATCGTTTTCAGACGTTTTTTGAATTCCTTCATAGTGCGCTCGATGATGTTTGTCGTGTAAATCATCGGGCGGATAGAGGAAGGATAGTTCAGGAACGTGGTAAGAGCGTTGAAGTCCTCTCTCCAGGACTTGGCGATTTTGGGATATTTCTTTTGCCAAGTTTCACAGAAGGCATCCAACTGTTTTTCAGCTTCACCGTTACTGTTCGACTGATAGATAGCTTTCATGTCTTGACTGATCGCTGAGCGATCTTTCTGTCGGACCTTGTTCAGCGTGTTCCGTAC
>NZ_JAGSIE010000022.1 GCF_018138385.1 Allobacillus saliphilus | reverse complement strand
GTTTAAACAGAACGGAATAAGGTAATTGTTTGGACAATCACCCTTTTTAGAAAAATGAAATAAAGGAGGTTTGTTCTTACAATCAATATTATAGTTTTTATTACTTTTGATCTTACACAACGAAAGGAGAGGTAAATAAAGCAATAGAGCAAAGGACAATTTAATAATCCATAAAGATTGATAGAGCAATTCGGAAAAGTATACTTATTCGCCACTTTAAAAGGTAAATTGTCTTGGTACAGAGAAGTGGAACTAAATTACTGTAATCTAAAAGAATTCGGTCGCACTCCGTTTCGTCTTGATTATGTCATGTTTATTGCAATTAATAACAAAATACAAAATATTTAAAATAAAAAATAGACTATGTTAAGGTATATTAAATCCAAATATTAGATAGATTAAATACTAAAATGAGATGAGGTGTTTGGTTGTGGTGGATGATAAAGACAAAAATAAAAACGTTGACGCTGACCAAGAAGAAGATAGTGGTCGACGTAAATTTTTAAAAAACGCAGGAGTTTTTACAGGAGGCGTAGTTGGTGCTGGCTTCCTTGGAGGCGTGATTGGCCATAATTGGTGGGACGACTCTGATACTGCTACAGAAACAAAGACTTCTCCTGACTTTAGTGAAGCAAGAATCTTTTTTAATCGCCGAGAAGATTTCAATGTTTTAAGTTGGGCGACTGAGCGAATTTTTCCTGAGGATGAGAATGGTCCGGGTGCAATTCTATTAGGAGTTCCGTACTTCATTGATAAACAATTAGCTGGCCCTTGGGGAAAGAATGCTGATGATTATATGAGGGGACCGTTTAAAGAAGGAGAAGAAACGCAAGGTTTTCAATCGCCTTTGAATAGGGGAGAGATTTTCATTCAAGGTATTCGTGAAATAAATAAGGTGAGCAATAAAAAGTTTAAGGCATCTTTTCCAGAGTTAGAAGAGGAACAACAAAATGAAGTTCTAATGATGTTTGAAAATGGTGAAGTTGATTTAAAAAATGTCAGTTCGACTAGATTTTTCGGTTTACTTAGACAAGCTACACTTGAAGGTGCTTATGCAGATCCCTTGTATGGTGGAAACAGAAATATGGATGGATGGCGCATGAAAGAATTTCCTGGAGCCCAAAGTGCCTATATCAACGAAATTGAAGAAGAAGATTTTATTAAGATGGATCCTATTAGCCTAAGTGACTATAATAAATAGTTCGAAAAGGAGATATTACGATGGCAAAAAAACTAGATAAAGTAGAAGTTGTTACCGTAGGTGTTGGTTGGACAGGCGGTATCATTGCTGCTGAACTTGCTAAAGCAGGATTTCAAGTATTAGGCTTAGAAAGAGGCGTGGAGACGTCGCTAGATGATTATAATCAGATAAAAGATGAATTAAAATACAATCCTAGAAATGAAATGATGAATGACCTGTCTGATGCTACGCTTACTTTCCGTAATGATTTAGATACAGATGCTTTACCAATTCGTGATAATGGTAATCTAAGAATTGGAAAAGATACAGGAGGCGGTGGCAGTCACTGGGCTGCGCAATATCACCGTTATTTCCCTTATGATTATGAAATTTATAGTAAGACTGTTGAGAGATACGGGAAAGATAAAATACCTGAAGGAATGACCATTCAAGATTGGGGAATTACTTATGATGAAATAGAACCTTATTACGATAAATTTGAAAAAATGGCAGGAATTTCTGGTGAAGAGGACCCGTTCGGCCCACAACGGTCAAATCCATATCCAACTCCCCCAATGAAAGACGTTCCTGTAACAAAAATGTTCAAGAAAGCGGCCAAAAATTTAGGTTATCATCCACTTACGTTGGCTTCAGCTACTCTATCAGAATCGTATGAAAATCCTGATGGTCAAAGAATTAATGCTTGCCAATACTGTGCTTTTTGTTATAGCCATGGATGTCAATTCGGTGCTAAATCAGATCCTATTATTACGGTTATCCCGACTGCACAAAAGACAAATAATTTTGAGCTTCGTACAAATGCCAACGTAACGCGTATATTATATGAAGATGGTAAAGCTAAAGGAGTTTTATATACAGACACGCGTACAGGGGAAGAATTTGAACAACCCGCTGATGTCGTCGTTATGACAAGCTATACATTTAATAATGTTCGTTTGTTATTACTTTCAGAAATAGGAAAACCTTATAATCCTGAGACTGGTGAGGGAGTCATTGGTAAAAACTTCTGCGATCACCATGTGGCTGATGGCGCGAGTCATGTTACTGGATTCTTTAATGAAAAAAAGTTCAATTTATACATGGGCGCAGGGGGATTAGGTGCTATTTTTTACGATCTTGCTGCTGATAACTTTGACCATTCGGATGTTGATTTTATTCATGGTGGTGTCGCTCGAATTACCCAAGGGGGTAGTGGCGCGATTTCACATAACCCTGTACCAAAAGGGACGCCTAGTTGGGGGAGAGAATTCAAAGAAAAATCGCTATTTTATGCGAATCGTGTATTAAATGTTAATTTTATGTTCGCTGTTATGCCTTATAGAAATAACTATCTAGATCTTGATCCTAATTATACCGACAGCTCGGGTGATCCATTATTACGCGTCACATTTGATTTTAAAGATCAAGAACATAACTTGCTTAAGTTTGGAAGAGATGTATGCGAAGACGTAATGAAAGAAATGGGAGCAGACATTATCGAACCAAGTGAAGACATTGATCATATTAGTGGAAGTTTTATATTCCAACATAGTAGTGGAGGCGCTATTATGGGGAAATCGCCTGAAACCTCCGCAGTAAATAACTACTCACAAATGTGGGATGTAGATAATTTATTTGTAGTGGGTGCGTCTGCATTTCCACATTTCAGTTCCGCAAATCCGACGGGAACAGTTGGAGCAATGGCTTATCGTGCTGCTGAAGGAATTGAGCAGTTTTTAACTAACGGTGGGGGCCAATTAATCGATGCAGAAGATGCTAAAGCAAATACCTAATAATTGAAATTGCGAAAAGATGTTCTTTTAATAATAGATATTTGTTTTTTTATAAGTAACCTGGTAATGACTATTCACCAATTATCAGGTTACTTATTATTTTAAAACGAAAATGTCTTACATCAGAGAACAACCTGTTAAATTTTTGGTTTTACAATGACTGGATTTGTTCTAGATGATATTGAAAGCCTTATTTAATAAAGGAGAATATGACGTGGGAAAAGTAAAGTTATTATTCCTTTTATTCCTTGTTTTTTTAGTGTCTTGCGGAAATGAAGCAGAAATCGAAACCAATATGTCAGAACCGATGACAGATTTTCAATTTACCACACAAGATAACGACACGCTAAGTTTTGCGGATTTAAAAGATGATTGGTGGATAGCGAATTTTATGTATACACATTGTGAAGCCGTATGTCCGATTACAACAGAACGGATGGCGGATTTACAAAATAAATTGGCCAAGGAAGGATTACATCCGCAAATTGTTTCTTTCAGTGTTGATCCGTCAAATGATACACCTGAAGTTCTAAAAGAATATGCTAGCCATTATGATGCTAATTTTGACTCATGGAGTTTTTTAACAGGGTATGATTTTGAGACGATTCAAGACTTATCTCAGGAAACTTTTAAAGCTAACTTAGCGAAAGGGGCAGTTGGACTAAAATCTCACGGAGTTAATTTTTATTTAATCAATCCTAAGGGTATTATCGTTAAGAAATACAATGGAATGAACGCAGATGATTTAGAGCTGCTTTTTAATGATGTTAAAAGAGTTAAGTAGTATCTTGTGTTTAATAAGGTACGCGAGATAACCAACCATAAAAATTAAAAAGGCTTCTCGTTAATATAAAACTATTGAGAAGCCCTTCATATTTATTTTTGTAAATAATCTAATGTACTATACCTAATCGTAGAGAGGTTAAATGAAATGGTCGAAGAAATTGAGTCATTAGAACTAACTATATCTCTAAGAATGTCCTATTTAAACTCACTTCCTTTTCCGACAAAATCTTAGTATAATAGATTTATTATCAAATCAAAGGAGGAACTACAATGGAAAAAAGTGAATTTAATATGATTATTCAAGCGATTCATGAGTTGTCTGACAAAGTTGATGGTGTTGAAGAAAGAATTAATCTACGCTTGGTCAAGCTTGAACAGCGTATGGACAATCTTGAACAACGCATGGATAGTCTTGAACAGCGCATGGACAATCTTGAACAACATATGGAACGTTTAGAAGAAAAGGTGGACAAAAACCATGGGGTTGTCACGGATAAAATTGATCGACTAACTGAAAAAGTAGAATATATCCAAGAGAAAATGATCGATCATGATGAAGATATTTTTCGATTGAAAAAAAGAGTTCTATAAGATCAAAACAGCTATCAACACTACGAATCTGGCACACTGCCTGCTTCGATCCCGGGGATAACCTACACAATCATCGCACAGATAAATAACACATACTCATTCCATTCCATAAAAATTCTTACTACATTTAATAATCGAGCCGTAATTGACAAAAATTCCGACTTTATTGGAACTCTTTTAAGTTAAATATGTGCCACGAAGTTCATATATGCGCCTCACACGATAACTTATGTAACCAATTTGAAAAAATATGGCCTTAAATTAAAAGAAGAATATATGTTCCTTAATCAATGGACTGAGAAAAGACGTCAGAAATTCCAGTCATTCCACTTACCAATAATGACACTCCGGACAACATTCTACACAACCATTAAATATACGATAGGGAAAAAGGAGTGTTACACTTTTGATTGCTTCTTGACAGTTTTCAAAAGTGCCAATATAAGTCCTACCATGAACAGGCAAGATGATTCTACAATCTTCAGTATGTACAGTAAAAATACCTTTATGGTCGGGGTTCTGTAAATAATAAAATGCAGACATCTACTTTCCTCCTCACTAGACGTTTAAATTACTGTATAATATTCGACTAATTTCAGTAAATTCCTTCATTTAACTGTATTAAAATGGTTATCTTAGACATAAAAAACTGACTCAATTATATGAGCCAGTAGTAATCTAATCGATGTCATCATGTTTTTTATTATCTTTTTCTTCCCATTTCCTCTCTGACTGTGATGTTTTTTGGTAGCCTGCTCCGTCTCGATCTTTCAATTCATCAATCTTTAAATCTTCCATTGGTATATCATCCGTGTGTTGTTGCTCTTTCATTCCATCTAATGGTGTTCGCTTTTCATCATGTACTGAATCACGTTTTCTATCTGTAGGTTTCTGATCTTTACTCATCAAATCACCTCATATTACTTGTTTATAATTGTTTACCTCATTTTCTGATGTACTAAACGCAGAAAACGTTCTATGTTATTTCCTAGTCAGTCTCGTTTCTGGTAAAATTTAAGAGAATGCGCTGATTTAATCGGCCATTTTTTGATAACAAAAAAACTAATCGCGCAATCTATAGGGTAAAATGTCGGAATTATTGGTAAAATGGAGTGTAGTTATATTGAATACTAGGTAGACTTAGTTATTCTATTAAATGACTTATGCATTCATCTAATAGATTAGTAGTTTAAGCGTATATATTATGTGAATAACGCTAATGCTGAAGGTAGATTTGTTATTGGGAGAATTGAAGGAGGAGAACCGGGGATGGAGCGATCGATTATGACACAGCATTCGAAAATCGAAGAGCTGTTGACGAATATGGAAAAAGTTATTGTTGGGAAGCGGGATACGATTGAATTAACGGTTGTTGCTTTACTTGCTGGTGGACATGTGTTGTTGGAGGATGTACCGGGAGTCGGGAAAACGATGCTTGTCAGGGCATTAGCCAAATCATTGGACTTGAATTTTAAACGAATCCAATTTACGCCGGATTTATTGCCTTCTGATGTGACTGGGGCTTCCGTATATAATCAAAAAGAAATGACGTTTGAATTTTTGCCAGGACCGATTTTTGGAAACATTGTTTTAGCGGATGAAATTAACCGTACGTCACCGAAAACTCAGTCGGCTTTGTTGGAAAGTATGGAAGAGCGGAATATAACGGTTGATGGCCAAACAATGGCATTGAAGCAACCGTTTTTTGTCATGGCAACTCAAAACCCAATCGAATATGAAGGGACGTACTCTTTGCCAGAAGCTCAGTTAGATCGATTTTTAATTAAATTAAGACTCGGCTACCCGACTGAGCAAGAAGAGATCGATATGCTCGGACGCACGACTTCCGTTCATCCTGTCGACCAAATTCAAGCGGTTATGACACAAGAAGAAGTCATTGAATTGCAGCAGCAAGTACAACAAGTTCATGTTAGCAATAGCATCAAGGAGTACATTGTGAAATTGGTTCATCAAACGAGGGAACATCCGATGCTCGAACTTGGGGCGAGTCCGCGTGCTTCCATCGCTTTAATGCGTGCTTCAAAAAGTTATGCATTTATCCAGGGGCGGGATTATGTCGTGCCGGATGATGTGAAATGGCTATTGCATGATGTGTTAAGTCATCGTTTGCTTGTCAGCTCAGAAGCTAGATTTGAAGGACGGACGGTTGTTTCGATTTTAGAAGAAATCACAAATAAAACCCGAATTCCGATGGAACGTGGTTAAAATGATTGCTTCTATACGTACATTTTTTCGTTTCATTCTTGTATTGTCTCTTGCCGGTATTCTCTTTGCGTACGCGATGTTTCAAGGGGGATTTGTCAGTTGGTTTTTATTTTTTGGCTTTCTCCCTGTGTTTCTTTATTCGTTATTTTTAACGTTTTATCCATTAAGTTTGTTTAAAGCCGAACGTCAATTTTATTCGAGTTATGGAGAAGCAGGACAAGACATTCAAGTAGAAGTGACGTTAAAGCGTTTTTTGCCATTGCCGGTCTTTTATTTAATTATCGAAGACTCATTGCCAGAGAGTCTAAATTGGAAAGATACCCGTGCGAAAAAGTATCAATTTTTAAGCAAACCGAAAGTGTTAATGAACCGGGAAGCGAAAAAAACGATTATTTTTCCGTGGTTTAAGCGGAGATTAACTTATCATTATTTACTTGATCATGTACCACGTGGCAAACATGAATTTAGTGCGGTGAAAATTGTTACAGGTGATTTTTTAGGGATTATTAAAAAGAGAAAAGTAATAGAAGTTCAAAATGATATTACTGTGCGGGCGTGGAATCGAACGACAAAGCTATCCAGTGGAATGTCAGCGTTTGATGAAGGAAGGCAATCGGCGTTTCTACCTCAGGTGAGGCATACGAATGTCGTTTCTGGTGTGCGAGATTATGCTCCTGGCGACCGTTTTTCATGGGTGGATTGGAAAACAACCGCTAAAAAGCAGCGACTTGTTACAAAAGAGTTTGAGCAAGAAAAAAATAAGGACGTAACGGTTTTGTTAAATGGAGCTGTAGCGGATCCGAATCGTTGGCTCGCATTTGAAGCGGCTATTGAGTTGTCTCAGTCGTTGGCCCGACAGTCGTTAAATTTGTATGGAAATGTTCAATTTATCCATGCAGGTGCTCTACGAGAAGAATTGATGTTGTCGAATCGAAGGCGGTCTGATGAACAACTAATACACTTATTATCAACAATTCAACCGTTGCAATCGAGCTCATTTGAGGAGCAGTTGATCAAGGAAGCATCGTTACGTGTGGCTGATCGCAATCTGCTCATTGTATCGGCGGAATTGAATGAACAAATTGGAGAGTCAGTCTTGCGTTTGAGTCAGCAAGCTCGAGACGTACTGTTTATTTTTATTGCTGGAAAAAAGCAACTGACAGATCAAGAGCATGCTATCATCAATCGTTTGGAGCAGAGTCCTGTTGGTTTCCAGTGGCTCTCTGAGAATCATTTGACGAGTGAGATAATCGAGGTGAACGCGTAATGCGTTTGAACGGAAATCCGACCCATCCGTGGGTGAGTATATTATTATATATCGGCAGTATGTTTTTATTATTTGAATGGATTATACCACTTGAAATCGTTACCGACACAGGTTACGTTTACGTGTTTTATCTGTTTGTCGCGTACTGTTATTTATTGACGGCAATCGCTATGCCAGCATGGGTTCGTTCACCACTGAAATTGCTAGGTCTGCTCGTCGTCATGGATGTTTTGTTTTTTGATGCCCGTTTTCTGTCCGGAGCATGGATGCAGCAATTTCTCGGTGATTTACGCATAAATTTCGAAATGCTTTCTAACCGAAGTTGGATGGAGTTTACGGCGCCGTTTCGAACATTTCTGTTTTTGATTTTATTGTGGATGTTGAGTTATCTACTTTATTATTGGTTCGCCATCGTGAAAAGGCCCTTATCTTTTATCGTATTTACGTTTGTTTATTTAACGGTTTTGGACACCTTTACAGAATATAGTGCTGTCTGGTCGATCATCCGTACGTTTGCAATTGGCGTCGGTGTGCTAGGCATCAGTCATTTATTTAAGTTGGCTGAAGCGGAAAAATTAAAGATTCAGTCGTTTCGCATACTTATGAAATGGTTAACACCTTTACTCATCGTTATCATCGTCGGGACATCAATTGGGTATGCAGCACCGAAGTTTAGTCCTCAATGGCCAGACCCCGTTCCGTTTTTACAAGGTACGGCAGAACAAGGTTTCAGTGGTGTTGGCTTTCAAAATAAGGTACAGCGGATTGGATATGGAGAAAATGACGAACAGTTAGGCGGCGGGTTTATTGCCGATGATACGACCGTGTTTTATGCATCTGCTGAATCTAGCCAATATTGGAAAGTCGAAACAAAGGATCAATACACCGGTAAGGGTTGGAAGCGAACAGTTGAAGGTGAATTTGCTACTGGGTTTCCTGGGGAAAAGCTCGCATTGGAAGCGTATCCGACAACGGTAACAAGAGAACCAGGTCAATCGAGTATTCAGTTGGTCGAACCAGGAAATTTAAATAAACTACCTTATCGTTATGGAACGGCATCTTTTAGAAATTTACAGGTCGAATACAATCCGGTGACTGGGGAGGTCAAGAGTCCAGATGACCTGCCAGCGGAGCCGTATAATTTGCATGTGGAACAACCAAAATTCCCTCTTAAACAGATGCAAGCCGTGTCTCCCACGATGCCTACTGTACCTGAACCATACTTACAGTTGCCGGAGACTTTGCCAGATCGTGTATATGAATTAACAGAGGAAATCATTGCAGGTAAAGAAAACCGATACGATCAAGTGAAAGCAGTCGAACAGTATTTTTCTCGAAATGGATATATTTATGAAACAAAGGATGTCCCTGTTCCTGATGAAGATCAGGATTTTGTCGATCAATTTTTATTTGAGACACAAAGAGGTTACTGCGATCATTATTCGACATCAATGGTTGCGATGCTTCGTTCAGCCGGAATACCAGCTAGATGGGTGAAAGGTTTTACAGGCGGAGAAATGACCCAACAAACAGACCTAACAAATGGTGGAGATTTAACGACGTATGAAGTCCAAAATAATAACGCTCACTCGTGGGTGGAGGTGTTTTTCCCTGATGTCGGTTGGGTACCCTTTGAGCCGACCGTCGGATTTTCCAATCAAACTGATTTTATGTCAGAAGAGTCACCGGAAGATTTAGAGGAAATGAATGAACCAACCGAGCAAGAGGAGCAGGAACTTCCGGAGCCGGAATTAGATGAAGGTCCTGAAGCACAGCAGCCAGAAGAAGAGAGTGATGCCGTAAATGTTGAATCAACATCTAATGTTTCTGGTTATACGTTAGTGAAATGGGGCATCATCATTGCGCTTGTTGCGTCACTCATTTGGTTGTTGACGCGCTATCGCCTCCGCCTTATGTCTTATTGGAAGAAAAACAAACTACAAAATAATTATGACCAAAAATCATTCACGGATGCTTATCAATTTTTAGTAAAGCTATTAGAAAAAGAAGGATATGCGGTGGAAAGTGGTCAAACATTACGAGAATTTTCGAAAAAAGTCGACCGGTTGATTGGTAACACAGATATGTCCGAGTTAACCAATTATTATGAGCGAGCTGTTTACCGGGAGGAGAATTTGGAAAGTGACCGGGAGGAAATTAATCGGCTATGGTCTCAAATTGTTCGTAATTTGCTAGCTAAATAAGAAAGTTATGCGCTGTATATTCGGCTTTAGGTCGAAAAATATTATTGAAGTTGATGTAAATGAGAAAATATACGTGAATTTCCCTCTTGACGAATCGTGCGGAAGTTTGTAAAGTAGAGATGTATTATAAAATTAAACTTGAACACTTCGTATAATATTGGGAATATGGCCCAAGAGTTTCTACCAGACTACCGTAAATGGTCTGACTACGAGTGATTGTTAATAGCCAAAGCAAAATGGTTTGTTATTATCTAACCAAGCTTATGGTATGTTTGCAATCTTCCTCGTAGCACTCTTGGTTATACCAAGGGTGCTTTTGCTATTCTTTAGCTCGGATATCCGTAGTGTTTCAAGTGATCGAGGGGGAAATTGCGTTGAAAAATTATTTTCGTTTTGAGGAATTTGGGACAAATTACCGGACAGAGTCCGTCGCAGGCCTGACAACATTTTTGGCGATGGCCTATATCTTATTCGTTAACCCAGCGATCCTTAGCTTGAGTGACGTTGAGGGAGTCGAAGGGATGGACCCGGAGGCTGTATTTGTGGCAACGGCATTAGCTGCTGCAATTGGTACACTGATTATGGGGTTACTTGCGAAATACCCAATCGCTTTAGCACCAGGTATGGGATTGAACGCATTCTTCTCATATAGTGTTGTTTTAGGGATGGGAATTCCTTGGGAAACGGCTTTAGCAGGCGTACTCGCATCAGGTCTTATTTTTATTGTATTAACGTTAACTGGGATTCGCGAGAAAGTCATCGATGCTATTCCAAATAACTTAAAGCTCGCTGTGGGTGCAGGAATTGGTTTGTTTATCGCATTTATCGGTTTGAAAAATGTTGGGATTATCCAAGCAGACGAGGCGACATTGGTCGCATTAGGTGATTTGACTAATCCTAGTATCTTACTAACAATCTTTGGTGTGTTTGTCACCGTTATTTTACTAGCGGCGAACTTCAAAGGTGGCGTTTTTTACGGAATGATCATTACAGCGATTGCTGGAATGATAGTCGGTTTGATTAATGTGCCAACTGGTGTCAATGATGTTGTTGGTAGTGTACCAAGCTTAGCACCGACGTTTGGTGCAGCACTCACTCATTTTGGTGAAATTTTCACAATGGATATGTTAGTTGTCATTTTGACTTTCTTGTTCGTTGATTTCTTTGATACAGCAGGAACGTTGGTGGCGGTTGCGACCCAAGGTGGTTTGATGAAGAACGGAAAGCTGCCACGTGCGGGTAAAGCTCTATTCTCTGATTCTGCAGCAACTGTCAGTGGAGCGATTTTAGGTACTTCCACGACGACTTCATTCGTTGAGTCGACAACAGGTGTTGGCGCAGGTGGTCGTACTGGCTTTGCATCTGTCGTAACAGCGGGATTGTTCTTGCTCGCTTTATTTTTCTCACCATTACTCAGTGTGGTGACGACAGAAGTGACAGCGCCAGCATTAATTATCGTCGGAGTTTTAATGGTATCCAATTTAAAAGAGATCGAATGGGACAAATTTGAGATCGCTGTACCAGCGTTCTTGACGGTCCTCATGATGCCATTGACAAATAGTATTGCAACAGGTATTGCGATTGGGTTTATTTTCTATCCGATTACGATGCTTGTCAAAGGTCGATATAAAGAAATTCACCCATTGATGTATGTGTTAGGTGTAATATTCTTCTTGTATTTTATCTTTTTAACGTAATTAATTTATGAATCCAAAGCCCCTACTGGCTATGTAAGGAATAGCCAGTAGGGGCTTTGTGATTATTGAGGAATGGACTTGGTGTGCAATAAATTAAGAGATGATCTCATCTAGCTGTCGACAGTTGACCTAGGCGTTAAATTGGTATTAAAATACATAAGAATTGGTTGGGTAAATTAAGCTGACCACTCATATAGTTAATAGTGATTACCCAGTAAATTTAAGGGAAGACTGAACATAAAATTATATTCATTTGAGAGGAGACTTGGCGTTGCTTGAATCTAGCCTTGTCATGGTAACAATTATCCTAGTGGTTAATATTGTATACGTTTCTTTATTGACCGGACGGATGATTTTTACATTAAAAGGGAAAAAATATATTGCAGCTAGCATTGGTATTTTTGAAATAACGGTGTATGTAGTAGGCTTAGGATTAGTATTGGACAACCTAGGTGAAATCCAAAACGTGATTGCTTATGCACTCGGATTTGGGATTGGTGTTATTGTTGGAATGAAAATTGAAGAAAAGCTGGCGATTGGGTATATTACGGTTAACGTTATTTCCTCTAATCCAGATATTCCATTTACTCGCAAGCTTCGTGCAAAAGGTTATGGTGTGACGAGTTGGTATGCGTATGGAATGGATGGAGATCGTTTGGCTTTACAAGTGTTAACTCCACGACGCTATGAATTAATGTTGTACGAAGCGATAAAGGAAATTGACCCTAAAGCGTTTATCATCGCTTATGAACCACGTCAGATTCATGGCGGCTTTTGGGTGAAGAAAGTAAAAGGGAGTCGATTGCAACGTGAAGAAGAAAAAGTACAGAGTGAGTGATTTTGACTCAATCGATTCGTGTTTAGACCAAATAGCCAAAGACGGATATCGACCTATAAGACGGATGGAAAAACCCGTGTTTGAAGAGAAGAAAAACGGCGAACGTGTACCAATCAGCCAAGAGATTGTCTTTGAAGCGGTAGAAAAATAACGAGGTTCAAAAGAGAATGAATCCCTTTTGAACCTTTCATTTGTTGAGATCTTTTGATAACCTTAAATCTCTCAATCATTTAGATGAATGCCGTTGTGGGATGAATAACTCCTTCGTCGGACAATATTTTGTCAAACCTTCAGCAGCTACTAGAGCTGATAATTTGATTAATAGAAGGTTCCTTGTTGTTACAGAATGACGAGAAAGCCTTGCCACTCCTACTGCTAAACCACATAATCCCATACTCCCATACTCGTTCTTACAAACGCACTGACCGTTCCGATATTTTGTTTTCTCATAACTTTTCCCTTCCCTTTACAGGTTTAATGCATTAAAATGTAGACTATACAGAGATAAATGGAGGACTGAACATGCAAGAACATTTATATCGCTGGCGAAACAAGCAGCTAAGAGAACATGTTGCTGTTATTGACGGAAAAATCTCGCCAACGATCGTTTTAAAAGATGCGACTTTCTTAAATGTTTATTTAAAAAAGTGGCAAACAGCAAATATATGGATCTATGAGGATCGCATCGTGTTTGTCGGCGAAGACATGCCGAGGAAAATGAGAAATACAGAAATAGTCGATTGCTCCGGAGAATACCTCGTTCCTGGTTATGTTGAGCCTCATTCACATCCGTTTCAGTTATATAATCCCCATTCCTTAGCGGAGTATGCGCTGAAAAAAGGAACGACAACACTCGTTAATGACAACTTAATGCTTCTTTTATTATTGAAGAAAAAGAAAGCGTTTTCTTTTATTGACAGTTTACAAGATACACCGGCCTCTCTTTTTTGGTGGGCTCGTTTCGATTCACAATCTGCTCTCCGTGAAGAAGAAGAGTTTTTAGATAGTGAAGAAGTGTTGGATTGGCTCAATCATGAAGCCGTCATTCAAGGGGGCGAACTAACCAATTGGCCTGAAATTTTAAAAGAGGATGACTTATCCCTTTACTGGATGCAGGAAACGAAGCGGCTTCGCAAGTCGGTTGAAGGACATTTCCCAGGAGCTTCCATTCGGACGTTATCAAAAATGAAACTGCTAGGAGCAGATGGTGATCATGAATCTATTTCTGCAAAAGAATTATATTTGCGCTTGCAGTTGGGCTATTATGCAGCGATTCGACATTCCTCAATTCGTCCGGACTTAAGAAATATACTGAAGGAGCTTATGGATTATGATGTGAAAGTATGGGATTACATGCTCTTCACAACCGACGGAGCAACTCCTTCTTTTTATGAGGAAGAAGGAATGATCGAACGGTGTATTGAAATAGCGATTAAAGAAGGGGTTCCCGTAGAAGAAGCGTATGCTATGGCTTCAATTAATGCAGCAAAATATTTCAATTTAGATCATCGTCTTGGTAGCATTGCACCTGGACGGACAGCGCACATTAATTTCCTTTCTTCAAAAGAAAACCCATTACCTACTTCTGTTATGGCTAAGGGTAAGTGGATTGTCCGCAATGGCGAAGCAGCGAACGACTATATGAAACCAGTTGATTGGCCAGCTTACGATTTCAATCCATTGAAGTTGGATTGGGAGCCTAATGCAGACGACTTACATATTTCAATGCCGTTTGGTATGGAAATGATCAGTGATGTATTGTTGAAGCCTTATGCCGTCAAAACAGAATCAAATAAGAATTTACTGTCCCGTTCAAATAACGAAGCGTATGTTCTTTTGATGGATAAGGAAGGAAAATGGCTAACATCCACTTATATAAAAGGATTTACTGATTCACTTGGTGGTCTCGCGAGTTCTTATTCCAATACAGGCGATGTCATTTTGCTCGGTAAGAAAAAAAGCGATATCCAGCTTGCGTTCCAGCGAATGAAGGAACTTGGCGGAGGAATTGTTCTGGCGCATAAAGGTGAAATCATTTTTGAACTACCTTTACGGTTACAAGGTGTTATGGCAAACTTAAAGATGGAAGACGTTATTGAAAAAGAGAGAGAATTGAAAAAACTTCTACAAGAGTTCGGTTATACATTTGGCGATCCTGTCTATACATTGTTATTTTTATCTTCGACGCATTTGCCTTATATCCGAATTACACCATCAGGAATTGTCGATGTCATGAAAAAAGAAATCTTGTTCCCATCGATTATGCGTTAATGTAAATTTCAAATAAAGGTAGTGGGGAAACGATGAGAAAGTACTACGTTATTTTTACCTTATTAATAATTTTGGTAGTCAGCTCCGCTTGTAGTGACGACGAAGAAACGAGTGAGGAACCTACTGAAACGGAACAAAATCAAACGGATGAAGAATCTACAGAAAATGAGAAAGAGGATGTTGAAACAAAACCTCAATTCACTTATCCATTAACTGGAGAAGATGCTGATCAAGAAGTGACGAATCGGGCGTTGGCGGTCATGATCAATAACCACTCTAAAGCAAGGCCGCAAACAGGATTGATTCACGCAGACATTGTGTATGAATTTTTAGCTGAAGGACCAATTACTCGCTTTCTAGCAGTCTATCAGAGCCAAATACCGGAAGCGGTTGGACCTGTAAGAAGTGCTCGTTCATATTATATTGAGACAGCTAAAGCGCATGAAGCATTGTACATCTATCACGGTGCAGCAAACTTTATTGAGGAAGACTTACGTGCCGGTTGGGTGGATAATTTGAATGGAGCGTATTATGACAACGACGGATTTTTGTTCAAACGGGAATCCTTCCGAAGAGCGCCTCATAACTCTTATGCGTTATTGGAAAATGCTTATGAAGTAGCGAAACGAAATAATATAGAGACAGAAAAAGCTCATGATTGGCTTGGCTTTTATGGAGAAGATGAACTGAGCGAAGTTGATGGTTCGCCAGCAACAGACATCAGAATCGATTATTTCAGTAACTTAAGTGTTTCATATGAGTACGACGAGGCGACGAATACGTATGCACGTTATGCGGATGGTCAGCCATCTACCGACTTAAACACGGAAGAACAGCTTCATTACTCTAATGTTTTAATCTATGAAACACATCATGAGGTCATTGATAAGGCATTACGCCGAGACATTGACCGTGAATCGGGCGGAAAAGGATACTTAATCCAAAATGGTGTAGCAAAAGAAATTGAATGGAAAAATGTCGATGGACTAATGCTACCATTTGTAGGTGGAAAGGAAGCAAAACTAGTTCCCGGAAAAACATGGATTAACGTGATCCCAATGGGCATCGAAGAGAAAGTAACGATTCAATCAACAACAAAGAATGAACAATAAAAACCTGGAGGAGGGTTTTACATGCAAATCGATAAATTGCGCGGGAAAGAATTGGATCAATTTTTTAAAGGAATTCTTGCACTGAAAGACGTCGAGGAATGTTATAAGTTTTTCGACGACGTAGCAACAGTCAATGAGATCCAAGCCCTAGCTCAACGAATGGATGTTGCTCGTATGCTTCGTGAAGGCCATACGTATCAACGAATTGAGGAAGAAACAAATGCCTCAACTGCTACAATTTCACGAGTGAAACGAAGCTTGAATTACGGCAGTGAAGGATACGAAATGGTATTCGGTAGAATTTACGCAGATGAAAAAGAAGAAAAATAAATGAGTGGAAAATCCGTTTTCTGTTTTAGGGAGCGGATTTTTGTATCTAAAATAGGGAAGGATTGGATGATCAACGCGTGAATGAGTGCTGCGGCAACGCGAACTGTCATCGAGAGGTGGTCTCAACACACGAATTAACGGGACGGCATCGTGAAATGTCGTCGAGACCTTGTCTCAATACCCGAATGAGCACCGTTGCATGACGAAATGTCGTAGAGAGGTCGTCTCAATACACAAATGAACGCCGTGACCTCGGGAAATGTCATCGAGGAGCCGCCTCAATACCCGAATGAACGCTGTGGCTTCGGGAAATGTCATCGAGAAGCCGTCTCAATACATGAATGAGCTCTGTAGCCTCGCCAAATGTCGTCGATAAGTGATCTCAACACTCGAATGAACGCCGTGGCATCGTGAACTGTCGTCGAGACCTTGTCTCAATACACGAACGAGTGTCACCGCATCACAAAATGTCATCGATAACTCGTCTCATCATCACCATTTTACCCAACCAACACATATCCAACTGAAAAACAAATGCCTATACCAATAAAGCTGCTTGCGATATAAATAATCGCAGTTACATACTTTTTTCCCCGAAGCATCTCCATAGTTTCAACACTGAATGTCGAGAATGTTGTGAAGGCTCCGAGAAAACCAGTGCCGAATAAGAGTATAGACTCACTAGACATAGTGGCGATGACGATTCCTAATAAAAAAGATCCAATTAAATTAATGGTGAACGTTCCCCAAGGAAATACAGTGGTTTTAGAAAATAATAAAGAGAGCACATACCGGGTGATTGCACCAAACGCTCCACCGATCATGACGTGGATCATTTTGTCACCTTCTTTTCCATCCATTTAAATCCGATCAGAGCAGCGAGGATTCCTCCGATTAAAGTAGCTGACGAATAAGCGGCCAAGTAAATATATTGCGCGCTATCAATGAATCTGAAAAAATCGAGTGCTACTGTAGACATTGTTGTAAATCCACCACAAAACCCAGTTCCTAATAATAATTGGAAGGTGTGTTTTTCAGGGTGCCTTATAAAATAAGCTGTGATAACCCCTAATAGAAAACTTCCAAGAATATTGACGGATAAAGTGGCTATAGCTGGTGTGTCTGTTAGTAAGCGGCCGACCATGTAACGAAAGCTGCTTCCTACAGCGCCTCCTAACCCGACTGCCAATAAATAGTGTAGTTTCATCGGAATGCTCCTCGTTTTTGTTTCTTTTATTCTAACATGTTCATTCTGTCAGGGGTTCAAACGACAAAACTTCGGGTAATCCATTAGATAGATTGGATCGTTGAGGTGAATCGTTATGTTTTTATTATTGAGTGCAATCTCTGCACATCGTTCTTATAAAAAGTTAGATGAATATCTTGAAAACGATGATATTGAGTCATTTAGACATGAATTGTTACGGTTACATCCATATAATCAGATGACCTGGTTTGAACAATTACAAAACCCTTCATTACGAAAAAAAGTATATCAAGCTTTGTCAGCAAGAGAATTCGCTGCAATCTTTCAGAAATTGAAACTGAAGGATCAGGTAGAAAAAGTTCAAGAGTTAGATGACACGTACCAGGCTGATGTTTTTTCAGCGATGTCAACGAATCGGTTAGCCGATTTATTTAACCGCTTGCCAGAGCATTTCATTCATCAAACGATTGATCAAATGGATGCTGAACAAGCGCGGACGGCAATGCAACTGATGAAACATGAGGAAGGTACAGCTGGAGCGTTAATGACAACAGAGTTCGTTTCGTTAAATAAAAGTTTGACAGTTGAGCAGGCAATCGAGAAATTGCGAGAATTTGCTGATGAAGCGGAGACGATTTACTATGTCTACGTCGAAAATGATGAACATAAATTAGTAGGTGTTGTATCCTTGCGCCACTTGTTGGCGGGGGAGTCAACGAAGACGTTAGAAGAAATTATGAAAGAAGAAGTCATCCAAGTCGTGCAAGACAAGGACCAGGAAGATATTGCAAAACTGACGAAAGACTATGACTTGATTGCCATTCCTGTTGTTGATGATGATCGTCATTTATTAGGAATTATTATGGTCGACGAAATCATGGATGTCGTAGAAGAAGAAGCGACAGAGGACTTAGGTGAATTCGCTGCATCCAGAGGTGCATTAGGTATTGAATTATCTGCGTTGATTGCTGCGAAAAAAAGAGCGCCGTGGATTATGGGATTATTGCTGATTGGGATGATTACAGCACAGATCATTAGCTTTTTCGAAAGTACGTTACAAGAAGTTGTGATGTTATCTGCGTTTATTCCTTTAGTGATGGGTGCTGCAGGAAACACGGGGACACAGACACTAGCAGTCATTGTTAGAAGTATTTCAAATGACGATGTGAAAAAAGGTGTCTGGAAAATTATTTTGCGTGAGTTATCCGCAGGTTTCATGATCGGTATTTGCTCTGCCGCGGTATTGCTTATCGTCATTCCGATTTTCTATAATGGAAATTGGCCACTGGCCTTCATCGTCGGCGGCTCGGTTTTTCTCGCACTAGGTTTTGCGACATTTATCGGATGTGTCATTCCGATTATTATTAACAAATTAAATATTGATCCCGCCGTTGCGTCAGGGCCTTTTATAACGACATTGAACGATATGGTTAGTATCGTCATTTATTTCCTTATTGCAACATCATTTTTACAGTACTTGCAATAAAATATATTTAAGGGAAAAATACTAAAAAAGGATAGCTTGACAGCTACACTTGGATAGTAGTTTGCTAATCGACGGTAGGCCGAAATTTTATTGCTCTATCGTTGAATAGACGCTCTCTAATCGACGTTAGGCCCGAATTTTACCGCTCTATCGTAGAATAGAAGTCCTCTAATCGACGGTAGTCCCGAATTTTACCGCTCTATCGTAGAATAGAAGCTCTCTAATCGACGATAGGCCCAAATTTTACCGCTCTATCGTAGAATAGAAGCTCTCTATTCGACGGAAGGCTCAAATTTTATTGCTCTATCGTAGAATAGAAGCCTTCTATTCAACGGTAGGCCGAAATTTTATTGCTCTATCGTCGAATAGACACTCTCTAATCGACGGTAGTCCCGAATTTTACCGCTCTATCGTTGAATAGCAGCCCTCTAATCGACGGTAGTCCCGAATTTTACGATGACGTACAATAGTTTGTGTAAAACTCTTGAAGACAAAAAAAGAGGTAGGGTATCCTCAGAGTAAACAACGAAATCAACTCATGAAGGGAGAGGCCCTACCTCATGTCTACAAGTATAGGACAAAACAACCTCGAAAATCAATTGGACGAATTAGTCCGCTCTTTCGTCCAGGAGAAGTTGGAAACAATCATGAAGGAAGAAATGAATCAATTCTTCGAAGAGAATCCTGAACTAAAAAACTATAAGAACGGCAGTTACGGTCGTCAATTGGACACGAAATACGGGCGTATCGAAGATCTACAGGTGCCACGCGATCGAGAAAATGCATTTCAGACTGAAGTATTCCAACCCTATCAGCGTTATGAACGGTGGCTGGGAGAAACAATCATCACGATGTATCAGAAAGGCATGAGTACGCGTGAAATCGGAAACTTCCTCGAGCGCATTCTCGGCCACGCTTACGCCCCAGGCACCATCAGTAACATCACCGATGTGTTGATGGAAGATATCCGTGCCTGGCAGGAGCGTCCTCTTCAGAAAAGATATGCCGTTCTTTATCTCGATGGCACCTATCTGAAGTTGCGCCGGGATGATGTAGCGAACGAAGTCGTATACGTCGTCATTGGTGTCACGGAAGACGGCTATCGTGAGATTCTCGGCTTCTATGTCGGTGGCCAGGAAAGTTCCCTCGGCTGGGAGGAAGTTCTCTCCGATATCTACCGTCGTGGCTGTGAAGAAGTGCTTCTCGGTATTTTCGACGGTCTTCCAGGCCTGGAAGAAGCGATGAAAGCTATCTATCCGAAAGCTGATGTGCAACGTTGTGTCGTTCACAAAGTACGGAACACGCTGAACAAAGTTCGACAGAAGGATCGTTCAGCGATCAGTGAAGACATGAAAGCTATCTATCAATCTAAAAGTAATGAAGAAGCTGAAAAACAGCTTGGTGCCTTCTGTGAAAACTGGCAGAAGAAATATCCGAAGATCACCAAGTCCTGGAGGGAGGACTTCAACGTCCTGACGACGTTCCTGAACTACCCTTCCTCTATCCGTCCACTGATTTACACGACAAACATCATCGAGCGCACCATGAAGGAATTCAAGAAACGTCTAAAAACGATGAACAGCCTTCCTTCCGAAGAAGCAGTGGAAAAGGTGATTTATATGGTTTCAGATGAATGCAACACCAAATGGTCTACACGCAAACTCAGTGGGTTCAAAATCGCAGGTCCTGAACTGCGCGACATGTTTGAGGACCGTTATGGATCTCAGACCGAAAGTGAGGAGGGGAAATAACCCTCCTAAGGATCACCCTACTTTTTTACACAAACTTATTGACGGTACCAATTTTACCGCTCTATCGTTGAATAGCAGCCCTCTAATCGACGGAAGGCTCAAATTTTACCGCTCTATCGTAGAATAGACGCCTTCTAATCGACGGAAGGCCGAAATTTTATTGCTCTATCGTAGAATAGACGCTCTCTAATCGACGGTAGGCCAAAATTTTTTCGCTCTATCGTCGAATAGACTCTCCGTAACCCAGCCATAGCCACAAAAAATGACACCAAGTCAACGCTTGGTGTCATTTCCATATTAATATTTCATTTTGTCAGCTAAAAAGGATTTTAGTTCGCTGATTGGCATTCTTGTTTGTTCCATTGTATCGCGGTCGCGCACTGTAACTTGACCGTCTTCTTTTGAATCAAAGTCGTATGTGATGCAATACGGTGTACCAACTTCATCGTGACGACGGTAACGTTTTCCGATTGAACCGGATTCGTCATAGTCAACCATGAACTCTGTTGCTAAGTCGCGGAATACTTCTTGCGCTTCTTCAGAAAGTTTCTTGGACAATGGGAAGATTGCCGCTTTATATGGTGCGATTGCTGGATGGAAATTCATCACGGTACGTGTTGTTCCATCTTCAAGTTCTTCTTCCTTATATGCATCGGCTAGGAAAGCAAGTGCCAGACGGTCTGCTCCTAATGATGGCTCAATGACGTAAGGGATATAACGCTCATTTGTTTCTTGATCGATGTATTCAAAGTTTTCGCCGGAATGTTCGGCGTGCTGTGTTAAGTCATAGTCCGTACGAGATGCGATTCCCCATAGCTCACCCCATCCGAATGGGAAAAGGTATTCTAGATCGGTTGTTTCATTACTGTAGTGAGATAATTCATCTTCGTCGTGTTCACGGCGTCGAATCAATTCTTTATTGAGACCGAGATTTGTCAGCCAGTTATGGCTGAAGTCCAACCAATAGTCAAACCACTCTTTTTCTTCGCCAGGTTTACAGAAAAATTCAATCTCCATTTGCTCAAATTCTCTCGTGCGGAACGTAAAGTTTCCTGGTGTAATTTCATTACGGAAACTTTTACCGATTTGTGCAATTCCGAATGGAACTTTTTTACGCATCGAACGCTGAACATTTTTGAAGTTCACAAAAATTCCTTGTGCTGTTTCAGGACGCATAAAGATTTCATCAGAGGAGTCTTCTGTTACACCTTGATAGGTTTTAAACATCAAGTTGAATTGACGGATATCCGTAAAGTCATTAGAGCCGCAATTCGGGCAAGTAATTCCTTCTTCTTGAATGATTTTCTGCAATTCGTCAAAAGGCAAGCCATCGACGACACGTTCTTCGCCTTTCGCTTCAAAATGATTTTCGATTAAATGGTCTGCGCGGTGGCGTGACTTACATTCTTTACAATCGATCATCGGGTCATTGAAATTGTTTAGGTGTCCGGAAGCTTCCCACGTTTTTGGGTTCATTAAAATGGAAGCATCCAAGCCGACCATGTTCGGCTGCTCTTGAACAAACTTTTTCCACCAAGCATCTTTCAAATTACGTTTTACTTCAACACCTAATGGACCATAATCCCATGTGTTGGCTAATCCACCATAAATCTCAGATCCTTGGAATACGAACCCTCGGTGTTTCGCATGATTGACAAGCTGTTCCATATTCTTTGCCATGTATATAGCCTCCTTAATAATGTCTGTTACATGAAAAAATCTCGTCCACAGGGCATTTACTGCCCAGGGACGAGATGTACTCTCGCGGTTCCACCCTGCTTGACATGAAACAATCATGTCCGCTTTCAAAATTACACTCCAGACTGCCTTTTCGCCAATCCTTGCTTCAGGCTTGCACCGTCCCTGAATCGCTTGTTGCAGAGGTGATTGGTTACTATTGGTCCTTCTTCGTGGGTTGATATGCATATTTCCTGAGAACATCGTAGCATAACAAAATTTTTTTCTCAACAAAATTGTGTAGAGGGAGTGGAACACCATCAAATTAATCCAAATTGCTTAAGAACAATCGGTGAAAGACCCCCCTTGTTTCTGCTATAATAAGTGAGGTAAAGGTATGCAATTTTGGAGGCGTATGTCGAATGATTGAAGATTACCGAATGTGGCGACACATTTTTAAATTAGATCCGAATAAACCAATCGATGATGATGCATTGGAAAAGATTTGTGAGTCGGGTACAGACGCAGTAATTGTAGGTGGCACGGATGATGTGACACTCGATCAAGTACTTTATTTGTTGGCGAGAATTCGTCGTTATCAGGTGACATGTATTTTGGAAGTGTCTAATTTGTCAGCTATTACACCTGGCTACGACTTTTATTTTATTCCAATGGTGTTGAATACAGAAAATCCGAACTGGTTAATTGACTACCACCAGCAAGCCGTCAAGGAATACGGTGAGTTCATTGAATGGGAAGAGTTGAAAGCGGAAGGCTATATTATGTTGAATCCCGGGTCGAAGGCTTATCAATGGACGGAATCGAAACAGGTAACGGATGAGGATGTCATCGCTTATGCACAAGTTGCTGAACATTTAATGCATCTTCCTTTCGTTTATCTGGAATATAGCGGTACATATGGAGATGTAGAGCTTGTTGAACGAGTAAGTAAAGAACTCGATCAAAGTTTATTGATTTATGGTGGTGGGATTACCACGAAGGCAGAAGCGAGAGATATGGCGCGACATGCGGATATCGTTGTTGTCGGTAATGTCATTTATGAAAATTTGAATGCAGCATTGCGAACCGTTCACGCGGTTCATTCAGTCGAGAAAATTAAGGGTGGGAAATAAATGAGTTTATCCATGCAAGAGATCCTTGAAGGAATGAACAAAGAGCAAGCGAAGGCAGTCAAGCATACAGATGGTCCACTGCTTGTCATGGCAGGTGCCGGAAGTGGGAAAACACGTGTGTTGACTCACCGGATTGCTTATTTACTATCAGAAAAAGACATTGCGCCAATGAATATCTTGGCGATTACATTTACAAATAAAGCCGCAAAGGAAATGAAAGAACGGGTTACGAAACTTGTAGGTGACGAAGCGAGAGAGATTATTATGTCGACGTTCCACTCTCTCTGTGTTCGGATTTTGCGAAGAGATGGAGATAAACTAGGTATCGACCGTAATTTCGCGATTTATGATGCATCTGATTCACAAACGGCAGTGAAGGAAGCTTTTCGAATCAATAACGTCGATTCCAAAGTGTTCAATCCAAAGGCAGTCAAGTATGCAATCAGTGATGCAAAAAATAAGCTAATTACGCCGAAAGTGATGAAGCAGCAAGCAAATGATTATGGTGAAGAAAAAATCGCTGAATTATATGAAACGTATGAAACAATTTTAAAGAAAAACCAGGCACTAGATTTTGATAGCTTAATTATGGAAACTCATTTTTTATTCAAAAAGCATCCAGAAGTGCTGCATTATTATCAAAATCGTTTTCAATATATTCACGTCGATGAGTATCAGGATACGAACAAAGCACAATATGAATTAGTGAAACAGTTAGCCGCTCGATTTCAAAATTTATGCGTCGTAGGTGACTCAGACCAATCGATTTATAAATGGCGCGGGGCTGACATTTATAACATTCTTTCGTTTGAAGAAGATTACCCGAACGCAAAAGTAATCTTACTTGAACAAAATTACCGTTCGACGAAGAAAATTTTACAAGCTGCGAATACGGTTATTGAAAATAACCAATCGAGAAAACCGAAAGATCTTTGGACAGAAAACGATGATGGAACGGAAATTAAATTGTTTAAGGCGCTTGATGAGCGGGATGAAGCACGCTATGTCATCGATCAAGTACAAGAGTTAAACCGGACAAAAGGTACACGCTATAAAGAAATGGCGATTCTTTACCGAACGAATGCGCAGTCGCGTGCTGTAGAGGATGTACTGGTGAAGTCCGATATTCCTTACCAAATCGTCGGTGGGACAAAGTTCTATGACAGAAAAGAAATTAAAGACTTACTCGCTTATTTACGGTTAATAACAAACCCGCATGATGATATTAGTTTTCAGCGTGTCGTGAACGTGCCGAAACGGGGTATCGGAAAAACGTCGATGGATAAGTTGCAAATGCATGCAGAAATCAATGATTTGTCGTTATTTGATGCGGTGAAAGAATCAGATTTTACAGGCATGAGCAAAAAGGCATCCAATCAGCTGAATCTGTTCCGAGAAATGATTGAAGACTGGCAACAACAGCAAGAATTTTTAAATGTCACGGATGTGGTCGAACAAGTTTTATCTCGCTCAGGCTATGAAGCAGAGCTGATGAAAGATCGTTCCATCGAATCACAAAGTCGCTTGGAAAACTTAGAAGAATTCAAAACCGTTACAAAGCAATTTGAAGAAACGAGTGAAGATCAAACGTTAATTTCATTTTTGACAGACTTAGCATTGATCTCTGATTTGGATAACACGGATGAAGAGACGAAAGATAAGCTTACATTAATGACTTTACACGCAGCAAAAGGGCTTGAATTTCCAGTCGTCTTTTTAGTCGGAATGGAAGAAAACATTTTTCCACATACACGCTCGTTATTCGATATGGAAGAAATGGAAGAGGAGCGCCGCTTGGCATACGTAGGGATTACCCGGGCTGAACAGGATTTATTTATTACACATGCTACGTCCCGTACGATTTTCGGTCGAACACAATACAATGAGCGAAGTCGCTTTTTGGATGAAATTCCGGTCGAATTAATTGAAGAGGATGTTAAAGAAACGACGCAACAAACGGGCTTTCGAACAACAATCGATGACTTCAGACCAAATCGTACGACAGGGAAAAGAAAATCTCGCGTCATTAAAGAAAAGCCAAAAGGTGATGTGAACTTCCAATTAGGCGATAAGGTCTCACATAAAAAATGGGGCGAAGGTACGGTCGTTAAAGTAGTTGGTGAAGGAGAAGATACGGAGTTAGATATCGCATTTCCAGCACCGACTGGAATCAAACGATTACTCGCCCAGTTTGCACCGATTGAAAAAATATAAAGCGATTACCCATGTGAAAAAGAATAAAGGATGAGTGATATGAGCGAAGCAGAAAAGAGAGCTGAAGCGTTACGAAATGAGCTCAATCAATATAATTATGAGTATCATGTGTTGGATCAACCGACTGTTCCCGATGCAGTGTATGATCAAAAATTACACGAGCTTGTTCAGCTGGAAGAAGAACATCCAGAACTCATTACAGATGACTCACCGACCCAACGAGTGGGTGGACAGCCATTAGATGAATTTCGAAAAGTTGATCATACGGTGCCGATGTTAAGTCTTGGCAATGCATTTAATGCTGAAGATCTACGCGATTTCGATCGACGTGTTCGCGGGAAAATCGGCGATGACTTTCAGTACGTATGTGAGCTGAAGATTGATGGGCTTGCTGTTTCATTACGTTATGAGGAAGGGACGTTCGTACTTGGTGCGACAAGAGGTGACGGGAAAACGGGAGAAGATATTACTCATAATCTGCGGACCGTCAAAAGCATTCCCCTTCGTTTGACAGAGCCCGTGACGATTGAAGCTCGTGGAGAAGTATTCATGCCAAAGCCATCTTTTCTTTCGTTGAATGATCATCGGGAAAAAGAGGGGCTTGAACTTTTCGCAAATCCTCGGAATGCGGCTGCAGGTTCATTGCGTCAGCTCGATCCGAAAGTGGCGGCACGTCGTAATTTAGATGTCTTTTTATATGCAGTCGGTGAATGGCAAGCCGCATCGACAGCTTCGCATAGTGAACGATTGGAATACTTAAGAGAATTAGGATTTAAAACAAACCCAGAAACGAAGCGATTTGACACGATTGAAGAAGTTATTGAATACACAGAAGAATGGACAATCCACCGAAATGAGTTGGACTATGATATTGATGGCATCGTCATTAAAGTTGATTCAATCCAGCAACAGGAGGAGCTTGGTTTTACAGCAAAGAGCCCTCGTTGGGCGATCGCTTATAAGTTTCCTGCCGAAGAAGCTATTACCGACTTGCTAGATATCGAACTCAGTGTCGGACGAACAGGTGTTGTAACACCAACTGCGATTTTGACACCTGTTCAAGTTGCAGGAACGACTGTACAGCGTGCATCGTTGCATAATGAAGATTTAATTATTGAAAAAGACATCCGAATAGGCGATACCGTGGTCATCAAAAAAGCGGGCGATATTATACCAGAAGTCGTTCGTGTCGTTGAAGATCAGCGAGACGGTGATGAGCAGATTTTCCGCATGCCTAGTAATTGCCCGGTGTGTGACAGCCATTTGGAGAGAATTGATGGCGAAGTCGCTTTGCGATGTATGAATCCTAATTGTCCGGCGCAACTAAAAGAAGGTCTTATCCATTTTGTATCACGAACGGCAATGAACATTGATGGTTTAGGAGAAAAAGTCATCGAACAGTTATTTGATCATGAGCTTATTCGAAATATCGGTGACTTATACCACTTGAAAAAAGAAGATTTACTTCAGTTGGAACGGATGGGTGAAAAGTCAGTTACCAATTTAATGAATGCGATTGAGGCATCGAAAGAAAACTCGCTGGAACGCTTACTATTTGGACTAGGAATTCGCTTTGTCGGTAGTAAAGCGGCGGACATATTAGCGGCTGAGTTTAAATCCATCGATCCAATTATGGCAGCAGACCGTGAAACGCTTGAGCGTGTTCCGGAAATTGGAGAAAAAATGGCGGATTCAGTCGTGACATATTTTGAAAAACCAGAAGCACAAGAATTGATTCAACGGCTTAAGGAATCAGGTTTGAACATGAATTATTTACACGAAGCAATCGAGGTGCCTACGGATTCTCCATTTGCCAATAAAACAATTGTGTTAACTGGTAAATTAGCAGAAATGTCTCGTGGAGAAGCGAAAAGCCAAATCGAATCGCTTGGTGGAAAAGTAACTGGAAGTGTTAGTAAAAATACGGATTTATTGATTGCTGGCGAGGATGCTGGCTCTAAGTTGGATAAAGCAAAAGAATTATCCATCGAAATATGGAATGAAGCGCAAATGCTAGAAGCACTGAATGCTTAGGGAGTGGACAGAATGAAACGATTGATGCTGTTCAGCCTGGCGCTATTAATCGTCTCAGGCTGTGCACCAAACTATAACACCGATGAAGAAGTTGTACAGGAAACAGAAGATGAAGAGGAACAGCGATATATTATTCCGACCAACAAGCTAGAAGAAGATACGTATCGAACCATTTTGCCTTACGTCCCGGGTGTCGCGCGTGGTTATATCGTCGATCGGGTAAAAAATCGGTATGATATCGATGAGGTTGAACAAGGGTTGATTCGCCAAGCGAAGGATGTTTTTGATCCGGAGAAGTACTTTTTTCAAGAGGGACAATATCTGACGGAAGATACGTTAGGAGAGTATCTCGGTAGACAACCGACAAAAGAAGAGGTTCAGGAACATCTAGATGAAAATGAGGATGCGAACCCTGAGGATATACAAGTTGGATTGAATCCACCGTTGGACGATGATGAATATAAAGAAGCAGACAAAGAAAAGAGAAAAGAAATGCAAGAAGATAGTCCACAGATTCTCTCTTATATACACGAGCAAAACTATTTGCAACGGGTCAATGAAGACCAAATGCAGCTTGGAGGCATCGCGGTAGCACTTGTATTGAAATCGGAATATGCTTTCCAAACAGATATCGGTGAACCGACTTTTTACACAGAAATCGATGAAGCGGAACTATTGAAGTTCGGCAAGGAAGCGGCAGAAAAGGTGATCAACCGACTGAGAGACCGTGAAGAATTAGCGGATATTCCAATTTTGATTGCTTTGTATAAAGAAAATGAGGCAAGTGGAATCACACCTGGAAACTACTTAACGAAAGCTGTTGTCGATCCGAATGGTCGAACAATCGGAGAATGGGAAAACATTAATGAACAATACGTTCTATTCCCATCTGGTAAAGCGGAGCGAGATCATTATGATCAATATGAAGCCTTTACGGCGTTTGAAAGAGATGTTGGGGAGTTTTTCCCGAATTATATTGGTGTAATTGGTACGGGTTATTTTAATAGTGGAAATTTACACGACTTATCAATTGATATAACAATAGAGTTCAATGGCAAACAAGAAGTTATCGGCTTCACACAACATGTGTATCGGTTAGTTCAGGAGCACTTTCCGAACCATTACGATGTGGAAGTGAATGTCATGTCACCGGAACGTCAAGAAAGTGTAGTCTACCGAAAAGCGGACAAAGAAGAACCAGAAGTTTATATCTATCAATAGCTGTTTTGATAGGGAGACGAAAAAGAAGGATTGAATACCGTCTCCTTTTCATTTAAAATAAGTGTGTAAGCGCTATAATATCAGAAAATTAAGAGGAGGAAGATTTCAATGGTAGTACCATTCAGACATGAACCGTTTACAGACTTTTCATTAGAGGAAAATAAGAAAGCGCAGAAAGAAGCGCTCCATCAAGTTGAACAAATGCTTGGCAAAGAGTATCCTCTCCTCATCGACGGTGAAGAGATTTATACAGATGATAAAATCGTTTCGACAAATCCAGGTAATAAAGAAGAAGTGATCGGAAAAGTTTCCAAAGCCAATAAAGAACTTGCGGAGAAAGCAATTCAATCCGCAAATGAACATTTCGAATGGTGGAGAAAATCCACTGCTGAAATGCGTGCGGATATCCTTTTCCGTACAGCAGCTATCGTTCGTCGCAGACGTTTCGAATTTAATGCGTGGATTATTAAAGAAGCAGGAAAACCTTGGAAAGAAGCCGATGCAGATATCGCAGAAGGTATTGACTTTTTAGAGTATTACGGAAGACAAATGCTAGAAATTGATAGTGGAAAAGGGCTAGATATCGTCAGCCGTCCAATTGAAAATAACCGCTTCAGTTATATACCATTAGGAGCAGGAGTTGTTATTTCACCATGGAACTTCCTATTTGCAATTATGGCTGGAACGGCTGTATCTCCAATGGTGACTGGTAATACTGTCATCTTAAAACCGGCAAGTAATACACCAGTCATTGCTTACAAGTTAATGGAAACATTAAAAGAAGCAGGACTTCCAGGTGGGATTATCAACTACTTACCTGGACCAGGAGGAGAAGTTGGTGACTACTTAGTCGAGCATCCAAAAACGCGTTTTGTTAGTTTCACAGGTTCTCGTGAAGTAGGTACTCGTATTTTTGAACGTGCAGCAGTCGTACAAGAAGGACAAGAGTGGTTAAAACGTGTCGTAGCAGAAATGGGCGGAAAAGATACCATTATCGTTGATGACAATGCGGACTTGGAGTTAGCAGCTGAATCGATTGTTAACTCAGCATTCGGTTTCTCTGGTCAAAAATGTTCAGCATGTTCTCGAGTTGTTGCGCATGAAGACGTTTATGATCAGTTGTTAGACCGCTGTGTTGAATTAACGAAAGAGCTTGATGTCGGTGACCCATCCGAGCAAAACTACTATATGGGTGCCGTGATTGATCAAGCTTCCTACGATAAAATCTTGAACTACGTTGAAATTGGAAAAGAAGAAGGTGCTCGCCTCGTACATGGTGGTACGGGAGATGACAAAAACGGCTTCTTCATTCAGCCGACAATCTTTGCAGATGCTGATCCGAAATCTCGCATCATGCAAGAAGAAATCTTCGGACCAGTCGTTGCTTTCACAAAAGCAAAAGACTTTGACGAAATGTTAGACATTGCAAACAATACAGAGTACGGCCTAACTGGAGCAATTATCTCCAACAACCGTACACATATTGAAATGGCGAAAGAAGACTTCCACGTCGGAAACCTTTACATTAACCGTGGATGTACAGCAGCCATTGTAGGCTACCACCCATTCGGAGGCTTCAAGATGTCCGGAACCGACTCCAAAGCAGGCGGCCCTGACTACTTGAATAACTTCCTACAAGGAAAAACAATCTCTGAAATGTATTAATAGAAAGATGAGAAAATCCCGGCGCAATGCCGGGATTTTTCCTTTTATATTTGGTTGTATGATATGTTCTAACTGTCGGTAAGGGCGTGCTGACTGTTGATAAAGTTATTCTAACTGTTGATACCCGCGTTCTAACTGTCGATAGGCGCGTCCTAACTGTTGATAAAGTTGGTCTGACTGTCGATACCCGCGCTCTGACTGTTGATAAAGGCTTCCTAACTGTCGATACCCGCGCTCTAACTGTTGATAAAGTTGTTCTGACTGTCGATACCCGCGCTCTGACTGTTGATAAAGGCTTCCTAGCTGTCGATACCCGCTCCCTAACTGTTGAAAAAGTGCTCCTGACTGTTGATAAACACATCGCGTCGTATCGAATCTAGTCTCTCCGATTTTTCATTTCTTTAATTACATTGAGCCCTGCACCGATCGTGACACCTATAGCAATTCCAGTTACTAGGTTATCGGTAACGAGCCAAACGGCAATGGCAATCAATACGCCAATGACCATATCGGGAATCAAACTTGATTTTTCTTTATCCTTGTCTGTCATGTTGTTTCGCTCCTAACTAAATCGATATATGTATAATAAGGTCCTTCATGCGTTTGTTCACTAACCTCATAAGGGAGTGGTCGCTCAAATAACGGACCGCCAACTACAAATGTATGAAACTCACCATTTTCACCGCATACATCAACGTTTTCTGGCAGAGCTTCTAATAAATCTGTCGTTATTTTTTCTCCTAAAAAAGTAATTGGCACAGTCTTTGGATCAATTGTCGTGATGATTGTTTCGTAACCAAGTCCAGTGAATTCATGGATTAAATCATCTGTCGATTCGCCCCATAATGGAAAAATCGCTTCTAATCCCGATTCCTGTACTTGTTGTTCTCGATAATCACGAACATCTTTCAGTAAAATATCACCGAAAACAATGTGAGAAACCCCTTCATCCCGTGCTTTTTGATAAGCATCGAAAATTCGTAGGTTGTAATTTTCGTTGGATGGATCTTTCGGTAAAAAAACTTTGTGTATCGGTAATCCTAAAAGTTCGGCTTGTAAATCGATGAGTTCTTCCCTGATGCCATGGGTAGTGGAACGTTCAAATCCTTCAGTGATTGTCGTCAGCAAACCTACGACTTCAATATCTGATTGGTTCATCATTCGATGTAAGGCGAGCATTGAGTCTTTCCCACCGCTATGAGAAACCCAAACTTTTCTAACCATATGTAAAAACCTCCTACTCAAACTAGTTTATCGAAATTTATTAAATTCAGCTAGAGAATTGAATTACGATATAATAAGCGAATAAGGGAGGTGACATTATGCGAAAAGTCGAAGTGACGGCCTATAATGAAAAATGGCCTATTCTATTTCAGGAAGAAGCGGAACGACTAAAGAACGTTTTTGGAGTGGAGTTGCTAGAAATTCACCACATCGGCAGTACGTCAATTCCAGGGTTGAGTGCCAAGCCGATCATCGACATGATGCCTGTTGTGAAATCAATCGAAAAAATAGACGCAGTAAATGAAAAGATGAAAGAGCTTGGTTATCTACCGAAAGGAGAATTTGGCATCCCGGGTAGAAGGTACTTTCCGAAAGCTAAAGAGAACCGAACGCATCACGTACATATTTTTCAAGAAGGCAGTTCTCACATTCATCGTCATTTGGTCTTTCGAGATTATTTAAGGTCACATCCGACTGAGCGTGGACGATATGGTTTATTAAAAGTGAATCTAGCAAAAAAATTCCCTACAGATATGGTGTCTTATATAAAAGGTAAAGAGAATCTCATCAAAGAACTTGAGCAAAAGGCACTCATCTGGCATAAAGAAAGACAGAACCTCAACTAACCTTGAAGTTCTGTCTTTCTCTAAATTTATTCATAGCTTTTTTCAAGTTCGTCAACGAGTGAACCGACATATGCAACAGCTTTTTTCACAGCGTCTGGTGTAGACATATCGACACCTGCGTATTTCATTAATTCAAGAGGCGTTTTCGTTCCGCCCATTTTTAAAACTTCCATCCAACGATCAATCGCCGGCTGACCTTCTTCTTTAAACAACTGATGTACGGCAGTTGAAGCGGTGAGCCCAGCTGAATACGTATACGGATAAAGACCCATATAATAATGTGGCTGGCGCATCCAAGTGAGCTTTGCTCCTTCATCAATTTCGACAGTATCTCCCCAGAAGTTTTTCAACGCTTTACCTTTCTGATCAGATAACGTATGAGCGGTTAACGGAATGCCCTGCTCGGCCAAAGAATAAACCCGGCGTTGATATTCTCCTTCGAGCAAATGAGTCACGAAGTTATGGTAATACGTACCAAGCAGTTGCAAAATAATCCAACGACGCATCCGTGGGTCATCAGTATTTTCTAATAGGTGATCGGCTAGAAGCAACTCGTTTAAGGTAGAAGGTGCTTCAATGAAATAAGTGGATGGGCGTGTATTAAAAATTCGCTGATTTTGATTTGCGAAATAAAAATGTCCTGCGTGTCCTAGTTCGTGTGCCAATATAAATCCGCCACGCATGTTACCGGTAAACGTCAGTAAGATATAAGGATGGGAGCCATATGGACTCGAACAAAATGCACCTGTTGATTTTCCGACGTTATCAGCATAATCGACCCAACGCTCAGTCATTGCTTTTTTCATCGCGTCCGTATATTCAGGCCCCATCACTTGCAATGCATGAAGAATGGTGTCGCACACTTCTTCATAAGAAGATTGTGGGTTAAAATCTGGGTCCAATGGAGCTTTTAAGTCGACAAAAGACATCTTCTCTAAACCGAGGACACGTTTTTTCAGCTTAGCATAACGTTGCATATGTGGTGCCAATTCTTTTTGAATGACATCTAGCTGATTATGATACATTTCTTCTGTTACTTTTTGAGGCTGTAACAACATTTGCGTGACGTTTTCATAGCCGCGAACTTTTGCTAGCGTAACTTGCTTTGTCACTTCTGTAGAATACGTAGCAGCAAATGTATTTTGATAGTTTTTTAATGTTTCAACGAACGATTCGTAGGCTTTATGACGAATCGCCGTCTGAGGTGAAAGTTCATATTCATCTTCAAACAAAGCAAATGAATTCGCATATGTCTCACCATCGTGTTCAAAATCTTTGAAATCCATGTCCGAAGATTTGCTCCGCTGATAAATCATATAAGGTGCATCAGTTACTTGTCCGAGTGAAGCTAATACTTTTTCCGTTTCAGCAGATAAAGTATATGGTTTTTCTTCCAATAAGTCTTGTAAAACCAATTGATAGTCAGTTAAGTGATCATTTTCATTGAGATACTTTTCAATGGTACCTTCAGGTAATGCCAAAATCTCTGAATTCACAAAAGATAAAGCAGCACCAACTTTGGCAAGTGTACTTGAAACTTTGGCAGAATTCGCTTGATTCTCTGCATTCGTTCCATCTTCTGAACTTCGTAGGTTTGCATATGTAGCCACGAGTGTTGCTTTTTCGATCAACGCCGTTTGAGCTTCGAGGCAATCATACAAAACGTCGGCACCTTCGTGCAGTCGCCCTTCATATTGCGTAACCGTCGGCAACTCATCCTCCAATTCCATTCTCGCTTCTTCCCAATCAGCAGGAGTCGAGAATAAATCCTCTAAGTTCCATGTTTGTTCAACAGGAACTTCTGAACGCTTCTTACGTTGTGCCATGTAATTCCTCCTCTAAACTATTTCGTGATACTAAGTATTATAAAGGAAATAAATAAATTTGTCAGTCTAATCTTATTATTTTGTATAGAAAGATATTTCAAGAGGAAGTCGAGGGCCCATCCACAAATCTTGCTAGCTAAAACAAGAGAGCCATACAATCCCCTGAGTCACCATCTTGGACCCAATTTATTTAAGGGTTCTTAACGTATAGTAATCGTTGCCATGCAAATGGTTATTTTGCTATGATAGAGAGTATTGTAAGGTTATTTTTGATTCATAATGTTACATATAGATGGATGGAATAATTGGAGGTGCCAGAATGTCTAAAAAGATTTCAACTGAAGATGTGAAGCATGTCGCTAATTTGGCAAGACTTGCGATTACAGATGAGGAAGCGGAAAAATATAGTGAGCAATTAAGCTCCATCATTAATTTCTCCGAGCAATTGAGTGAGGTAGATACAAGTAACGTCAAACCAATGACGCATGTACTAGATATGAAAAACGTATTCCGTGAAGATGAACCAAAAGATTGGATTACAAAAGAAGAAGCATTAAAAAACGCACCAGACAAAGCAGATGGTCAATTCCGTGTGCCATCAATTTTGGAATAAGGAGGGAACCAGGTGTCTTTATTAGATTTAACAATAAAAGAGCTACAGGAAAAATTAAGCAACAAAGAAATTACGGTAACTGAATTAACACAAGCATGCTTTGACCGAATTGAAGAAACCGATGACCAAGTAAATGCATTTTTGACATTAAATAAAGAAGCTGCATTGGAACAAGCGAAGCAATTGGACGAAGAAGGAATCGACGCTGATCAATTCCTATTGTTTGGTATGCCAATCGGTATCAAAGATAATATTATGACGAAAGATTTAAAGACGACTTGTGCAAGTGAATTTCTCAGTAATTTCGAAGACCCATTATATGATGCAACCGTTATTACGAAGCTCAAAAATGCGAATGCCATCAATATCGGTAAATTGAATATGGATGAATTCGCAATGGGTTCTTCAACTGAAAATTCAGCTTACAAAAAAACGACAAATCCTTGGAATAAAGACTATGTACCAGGAGGATCAAGCGGTGGTTCAGCAGCAGCTGTAGCAGCCGGCCAAGTACCATTTGCATTAGGTTCTGATACAGGCGGTTCTGTTCGTCAACCAGCATCCTACTGCGGTGTAGTCGGTATGAAACCTACTTATGGACGAGTTTCACGCTTTGGATTGGTCGCATTCGCTTCATCACTCGATCAAGTCGGTCCATTGACAAGAACCGTTGAAGATAATGCTCGAATTCTTGAAGTCATTTCAGGTGTAGACGAGATGGATCCTACGAGTGCAAACATAGACGTTCCAAATTTCCAGGAAGCATTAACTGGTGATATTAAAGGATTAAAAGTCGCTGTACCAAAAGAATATCTCCAAGAAGGCGTCGACGAAGAGGTTGCCAATAAAATTAATCAAGCGATTGATACATTAAAAGAGCTCGGTGCTGAAGTGGATGAAGTTTCTTTACCACACTCAAAATACGCAATTGCAACGTACTACATGCTTGCTTCCTCTGAAGCTTCTGCTAATCTCGCTCGTTTTGACGGGATTCGTTACGGAAAACGCGCTGAAAATGCAGACAACTTGATTGAATTATACAAACAATCGAGAAGTAAAGGTTTCGGTGATGAGGTGAAGCGTCGGATTATGTTAGGAACGTTCGCATTAAGCTCAGGCTATTATGATGCATATTATAAAAAAGCACAGCAAGTTCGCCGTTTAATCACAGAGGACTTTGAAAAAGTTTTCGAAAACTACGATGTCATCGTTGGACCAACTTCACCGACAACAGCGTTCAAAATCGGTGAACAAATCGACGACCCACTCACCATGTATGCAAATGATATTTTGACAATTCCAGTCAACTTAGCCGGTGTACCAGCGATTTCCATTCCTTGTGGCTTCCATTCGGATAACGACATGCCAATTGGACTGCAAATCATTGGAAAACACTTTGACGAAGGCAATGTCTATCGTGTTGCGCATGCGTATGAGCAACAAACAATGCACTATAAACAGAAGCCAGCAATTGGGGGTGTCAACTAATGAACTTTGAAACAGTCATAGGGCTCGAAGTACACGTCGAACTTAAGACAAAATCAAAAATTTTCAGCCCGAGTCCAAATGCTTTTGGTGACGAACCGAACTCTAACGTCAATCCAATTGACTTAGGCTATCCAGGCGTATTGCCGGTGTTAAATAAAGAAGCCGTCAATTTTGCGATGCGAGCTGCGATGGCGCTAAACTGTGATATTGCAACAGATACAAAATTTGATCGAAAAAACTATTTCTATCCAGACAACCCGAAAGCTTATCAAATCTCTCAATTTGATCAACCGATTGGTGAAAATGGTTGGATTGAAATAGAAGTCGACGGCAAGAAGAAAAAAATCGGGATAACTCGTTTGCATATGGAAGAAGATGCTGGGAAATTAACACACGGTGATGACGGTTATTCTTATGTGGATTACAACCGTCAAGGAACACCACTCATTGAAATTGTTTCTGAGCCAGATATCCGCACACCTGATGAAGCATATGCTTACTTAGAAAAACTGCGCAATATTATCCAGTTCACCGGTGTTTCAGACGTGAAAATGCAGGAAGGCTCCCTTCGTTGTGATGCGAACCTTTCCTTGCGCCCGGTCGGACAAGAAGAATTCGGGATGAAAACAGAACTGAAAAACTTGAACTCCTTTAACTTTGTTCGCCAAGGACTTGAATTCGAACAAAAACGTCAGGAAAAAGTACTTCGCATGGGAGGAGAAATCCTTCAAGAAACACGTCGCTATGATGAGAAAACAAAAGAGACAGTTCTCATGCGGATCAAGGAAGGATCGGACGATTATCGTTACTTCCCTGAGCCAGACTTAGTGCCACTTTATATTAGTGATGAGTGGAAGGAACAAGTACGCCAGTCTATCCCTGAGCTGCCAGAAGCCCGTAAGAAACGTTATGTCGAAGAGCTAGGCCTTGATCAATATGACGCAGAAGTTTTAACGTCAACGAAAGAAATGTCTGATTTCTTTGAGGAAACCGTCAAGCACGGTGCTGATGCGAAACAAGCAACCAACTGGTTGATGGGAGATATTTCTGCGCATATGAACAAGCAACAACTGGAATTAAGTGATTTGAAAGTTACTCCAGAGAGCTTGGCAAAAATGACGAAATTAATCGACGAAGGAACGCTATCTAGTAAACTTGCGAAAAAAGTCATTACAGAACTGATGAAGCAAGGCGGCGACCCAGAGAAGATCGTCAAAGAAAAAGGACTCGTTCAAATCTCTGATGAAAATCAGTTGCGTGAAATCATTACAGAAATCTTAAATGAAAACGAACAATCAATCGTTGACTATAAAAACGGTAAAGACCGTGCCCTTGGTTTCCTAGTCGGTCAAGTGATGAAGAAAACAAAAGGTCAAGCGAATCCACCAATGGTCAACAAAATTTTAAAAGAAGAAATAGACAAACGATAAAAAGAATATAATCCAACAACAACGATGTGCAACGACGAAAGAGTACAAGCTGAACGAAGGTGAGACGATGAAACGTGCTCGAGTAATTTATAATCCGACATCAGGTAAAGAAGGCATGCGAAAGTATTTACCTGATGTCTTGGAAATGTTGGAAAAGGCAGGCTATGAAACATCAGCGCATGCCACAACAGGTGAAGGTGATGCTACATTAGCTGCACAAACCGCTTGTGAACGACAGTATGATCTCGTCGTGGCAGCTGGAGGAGATGGTACGCTGAATGAAGTGATTCATGGTTATGCGGACCAACCTTACCGGCCGAAACTCGGCATATTGCCAATGGGGACAACAAATGATTTTGCCAGAGCGTTAAAGCTACCTCGAGATCCAAGAAAAGCGACTGAGCTGATTTTGAAAGGTTACTCAAAAAAGCTTGATATCGGGAAAGTGAACGACAAACATTTCATGAACATCGCCGGCGGTGGGAGACTGACAGAATTAACGTATGAAACTTCCAGCAAGCAAAAAGCGTTGTTAGGCCAGCTTGCGTATTACTTAAAGGGAGTCGAGATGTTACCTTCTATACGCCCGGCGTATGTCAAAATCGAATATGACGGAAATGTATGTGAAGAGGAAATCATGCTTTTTCTAGTTGCGAATACGAATTCAATCGGTGGTTTTGAAAGACTTGCACCCAATGCTGTCATGAACGATGGATATTTCGATCTGCTAATTTTGAAGAAAACAAACTTAGCTGAGTTTCTGTTATTGGCAAACAAAGCGTTGAGGGGACAACATATTGATGACGATAAAGTCATATATACTCATGCAAAAGAAATCGTTGTTGAACCGCGAGATGAATTGCTGTTGAATATTGATGGTGAATACGGAGGAAAGCTTCCGGGTACGTTCACGAATCTTCACAAGCATATAGAATTTTTCGTACCAGAGGAACATTTTGGAGAAAGCGAATAGTGAGCGAAAATTAAAAAGTAGTTCAAGGAGGGATTTTGATTAACATTAACACCTTTCTTGAACTACTTTATTTTACTTTACTTAGGCAAGATTTCATCTTGATGTTCATCTTCCAATTCCATGACATACCACTTTTTGTCTGATTGCGTATGCGTATTTAACTTTTTTACGAAGTTTTCTGCAATAGAGAAATCATCAAATGTCTTGTTCGACGTACTACTTGAATCTTTTAAGTATTCTGTTCTTCCATTAACGTTTCTAGCAACTATGTACATGAGATCTCCTCCTTACTCATTTACAATTTTGTCGAATAATCATGCGCAAATCATTATGCCTTAAAATTTTCTGAATTGTTTATATACATTATACATTAGTTAGCAAGCAATTGGAATTACATAATCGTTAAGTAATTGTTTCATTTTAAGAAAGATTGTAACAAAGCGATCGGTTTTAACTTAGGTTTGGGAAAAAAGAGGTACTTCCTATATAATGAAACCACCAACACATAAAGGACGGAATGAAATATGGCAAAAGCACCTGTAGAAAAAAATCAATATATCGATGTTACATTCGAAGATCTAACACACGAAGGAGACGGCGTTGCGAAAGTAGATGGCTATCCTTTGTTTATTCCATACGGATTACCGGGTGAAAAAGCGAAGGTTAAAGTCGTGAAAACACGGAAAAACTTCGGTTTCGGCAAATTGATCGAACTATATGAGGAAAGTGAACATCGGACGACACCGCCATGTGATATCTTCTTTCAATGTGGCGGATGTCAGCTACAACATATGACATACGAACGCCAGCTTGAAATGAAACAAAAACAAGTAAAAGACGTGATGCGAAAAATTGCTCATTTGCCTGATGTCCCTGTCCACCCAACAATTGGCATGGAAAACCCATGGGATTACCGCAACAAAGTATCAATTCCAGTCGGTAAACTGGAAGGAAAAGTCATCACAGGCTTCTACCAAAAACGATCCCATAATATCATCGACATGGACTCATGCCCGGTTCAACACCCGCAAAATGATAAATTAATCCAAGAAATGGCGAATCTTTTCGAAGAGCTCCATATCGAACCATATGACGAGGACACCCACCGAGGAGTTATTCGTCATGTCATTGTGCGAACAGGACAACATACAAACGAAATGATGGTCATACTCGTGACCAACACGAAAGAACTTCCTAAAAAGGAACAGCTTATTGAAAAAATTCAAGCCATCGACCCGGATGTGAAAAGTATCATTCATAATATTAACACGAAGAAAACGAATGTGATTATGGGTCCAGAGTCAAAGACAGTTTGGGGTAGTGATACGATTACCGATCGAATAGATGACTTAGAATTTAATATCGGTGCACATTCGTTCTATCAAATTAATCCACTACAAACGGAAAAGCTGTACGCGAAAACGTTAGAGTATGCGCAGTTAAGTGGTAATGAAACGGTAATCGATGCTTATTGCGGTATTGGAACCATATCTTTGTTCCTCGCTCAACATGCCAAAAAGGTTTATGGTGTCGAGGTTGTCCGCCAAGCAATTGATAACGCGAAAGATAATGCGAAGCACAACCGATTGACCAACACCGAATTTTACGTCGGACAAGCCGAAAAAGTCATGCCTTGGTGGCACGCACAAGGATTGAGACCTGATGTGATTGTTGTCGATCCACCAAGAAAAGGGTGCGACGAAGAACTGCTGGACGCAATGGTCGGAATGAACCCAGATCGTATCGTCTACGTCTCCTGTAACCCATCAACATTGGCACGTGATTTAAAAGTATTAGATGAAGCAGGGTATGAAGCTAAACAAATTCAGCCAGTCGACATGTTTCCGCAGAGTAGTCATATTGAAACTGTGACGGAGATTGTGAAAAAGGCTTAGGTTAATAACAAATTCATATTCAGTGGATTATTATGCCCCTCGGACAGATTGTTCGGGGGATTTTTTAGGCTTATGAAAAAATATCCCTCCACTATTGAAGAGATATTGACTTAAGCGTATCTAACACATGGTATGCTCAGTGCCTTGTTTCTACTCATTTTAATAAAACCCACAAGTAAAAAATGTTTGCATCTTCATATAGTTATACATTAATCTCGCACGGCGCCCTTCCTCAGTGTGCGGATTCATTAAATGACTTAACCGATAAAGAAACTCACGATCACAACCACATGATGGACCATATTTGTCGTAACATTCATCATGAGCTTTGCAGGCAGCATCTACAGCATTAATTGGAGGTTCTGGCCCATGACATCCTGGTCCGCACCAATTGTATCCCGGAAATATACAAAACCGTGGAGATAATCCTCTCCTATAGCGATTCATGATTATATTTCATCTCCTCTCGCCATGACCTCACCTTTTATATGACAATATATGCAAGAAAGTGTCGTTGTGTATGTTTAGATACCTATAAAAATTATCTTTTTATGTAAGACGAATAAGAGAAGACCTTTTACAATCAGGCCTCCTCATCCATATCTTTAAATAAATGTCCACCATATCCGTAGATTGGGCATAGTGAAGTTTGTATCTTTTAAGATTGAGAGGTAAGTAAAATGAGTTAGTATCCATACCCTCCACAGCTAAACACACTTGCGCCAACAATAATCAACAATATGAACAAAACGACAATTAAAGTAAATCCTCCACCGTAGCTACAAGACATTTGTATCAACTCCTTTAAGAATTAGAAGAACCTATCGCAAAGGTCCTTTATATACTGTATGAATTTCTTCATGGTTGCGTTTGGACTTTCGGTTTAAAAACTTATAAAAACGATGATTAGTAGTCGATTAGGTGAATGATGACATTCATGAGAAATACAGCATGGTTTATCTGAAACAGCTTCATCCTGTTAATTACATGGGGAAATGTTATAATGTTTGGTACTTATCGATTCCAATATTTTTAAGAAGAAAACTACCGAATTATATTATATAAAGATGAAAGTTAGGTCGTGAATTTACATGAAACAAAAGAACAATAGAAATAAAGGAAAGAAAAATAAATGGAGCTCGACAAAAAAGCCAGTCAATCAAAAGACACATCAAAAACCAAATAACTCAAAACCTCAGCATAAGAACCAGCCCAAATCAAAGAAAAAAACGATTGTAGAAGTCACTTGCACAGGCTTAACACATGAGGGGCAGGGGATTTTTGAGTGGGAAGGGAAGTCTCTTACTGTAGAAAACTTCTTGCCAGGTGAGAAAGCAGAAGTACTCATTTCACAAAAGGGACGATTTCCAAAGACGGAACTCAAGCGAATTATTACGCCATCGAAAGACCGCGTGGGTTCACCAACTTCCTATTATGCGCAGAGTGCAGGATGTCAAATTCACCACATGACAGACAAGGCCCAGGCTCGCTTCAAGCAGAATGTCGTGGAAGATTTAATGAAGCCGTTCGGTAAGCCAAAACCAATTATTACGATGGAGCATCCTTATGATTATCGTAATAAAAACACGATGACATTTGGCTTGAATAAAAAGAAGGAAGTCGTCACAGGTTTATATGCGCCGAATTCCCATCGCATCATACCGATGGAGCGCTCAATTATTCATGACCCGAAAGCCGATGAGATTATCCAAACGATTAAAGGAATGATGAAATCCTTTAAAATGCAGCCATATGACGAAGATTCAGACCGAGGATTTTTGCGCCACGTGCTTGTGAGAGTTGGTAAAAATAGTGGTGAAATCATGGTTGTCATCGTTGCAGCTTCCCCAATATTTAAGGGCCAGAAAAATTTTGTGAAAGCGCTAAGAGAAGCACACCCAGAGATTTCGACAATCTTATTGAACGTAAATACTAGATCGGACAGCATGATCCTTGGCGATCAAGAAAAAGTTCTTTTCGGCAAAGGCACAATCAAAGACACACTTTGTGGTTTGCAATTCGAAATTTCAGCGACATCATTCTATCAAATCAATCCTGTTCAAACGGAAAAACTATATGCAAAAGCCATTGAAATGGCTAATCTTACTAGAAAAGAAACGGTCATCGATGCTTATTGTGGGATCGGTACAATTGGATTGGTTGCAAGCGAAAAAGCAGGCAAAGTCATTGGTGTGGAACTGAATAAAGGTGCGGTTCGTGATGCCATTCAAAACTCGAAACGCAACGGGGTGAAGAATGCCAGATTTTATCAAGGTGACGCAGGTAAATTCATGGTTCAAATGGCAACCCGCGGCGAACAAGCAGATGTTGTTATTTTGGATCCTCCGAGAAGTGGAAGCGATGAAGCATTTTTATCAAGTGTGATTAAGCTACAACCAAAGCGCGTTGTATATGTATCTTGTAATCCAGAAACACAAGCACGGGATATGAAGTATTTAGTGAAAAATGGGTATCAGGTCAAGGAAATACAACCAGTTGACATGTTTCCACAGACGAATCACGTGGAGTGTGTGGCGTTGTTGGAGAGAAAAAAGTGAAAGAAAGTTATATAATCTATTTGAATTGACCAAGGAGAGGATTTTTATAATGGATAAACATAAAATATATACAATGAGCTTCGCAAGTGTCTATCCGCATTATGTCACGAAGGCGGAAAAGAAGGATCGTACGAAAAAAGAAGTCGATGAAATTATCCGCTGGTTAACCGGGTATTCACAAGCAGAGCTTGATCAACAATTAGAAAACAAGGTAGATTTTGAAACGTTTTTTGCGGAAGCTCCACAATTAAATTCCTCAAGAAAGCTAATTAAAGGGGTCATCTGTGGCGTTCGAGTAGAAGATATTGAAGAGCAGACAATGCAGGAAATCCGTTATTTGGATAAACTCATTGACGAGTTGGCAAAGGGAAAAGCGATGGAAAAAATACTCCGAACAGAATAGATGACTAAATTTCAAATAAAAATGACCTCGAATTGAAAACGAGGTCATTTTTTGATGAAACAGTTAAATGGTTAGGATAACCATCAAAAGGAATAGCAAAATTAGATAAATCAATGAAAAGCGTAAACTCGTTTGCGCCCATTTCTTTTGATCTTTTGCTTGGAACCCTTTCACCGCATGAATCATCCAACTAATTGTTAGAAGGATGGCGATCACAAAGAAAATCCAGCCTAACGGTTTAATCAATAAGAACGGTAGAGGGAGTAAGGCAATGACGTAAATCAAATGGTGCATCATCGCGACTTGTACACCGCGGACAACCGGTAACATCGGTACACCTGCTCGCGTGTAATCTTCCAATCGTCTAATTGTGATGGCTAACGTATGTGGAACTTGCCAAATGAGTAAAATCACGAACAATGTAATTGGAACAACGTGATTCGCAGGTGCGATGGCAGCCCATCCGATCAATGGGGTGAAGGCTCCAGAAACGCTTCCGATCAGTGTATTCCAGGCATACTTTCGTTTTGACCAAAAGGTGTAGAGTACCACATAAACGAACCAGCCTAAAAAGGAATAGAGCAAGGCTTCATTCGTAGTGAAAAACATGATAGCCAATCCAACAATCGTTGTAACAATCCCAGCTAATAAAACAGCTCTTAAAGAGAAGTTCCCTGAGACCGTTGGCCGTTCTTGTGTACGATCCATATTTTGATCAAGATCTACCTCAAACCAGTTATTTAGCATTAACGCCCCGGATATGACGAGTGTACTACCAATCAACGTTAAAAAGAATAATCCGATATGACCGCTGAATTGCTCGCCTTGGAAATAAAGCGCTAACCAGAAAGCTGTAAATACTGGAAAAACATTCGCGATTAACACTTTTCCTTTTAATAAATTTTTTATATCGATGAGCAGACTGACCAATGAAGATGAGTCCCTGCTACTTTGAATCGTTACGTTTTTCATACAAATCTCCCAATCATTTACACAAATCTTTTTCTAAATTTATTATATCATAAAAATATTTTCCACTATGTGAAATTAGCTTGAACATTGCTTAGTCCGAAGGGATTCCTATTATTCACTAGGCGTTGTTATACCTTGAGTGATAAACTAGTAGCAATGAAGGTTATTACGTTAACGGGGGTGAGCAATCATTTCTACATACAAAAGCAATGATTACATCGTTCAATCGATTGAAGAGAGTCTATTACCGGTTGGCTATGAGGAAATCGAGAAAGCAGCCAGAGACATACTTTCTCCACAAGCGTTTAGTTATATATCATCTGGTGCCGGTGCAGAAGAAACTGCAAGAAAAAATAAAGATGCATTCCAAAAGTATTCTATTGTTCCTAAGTTATTGAATGACGTTTCAGAGGTAGATACGAGCATATCGTTATTCGAAAGAAACTATCCCACACCATTCATTTTAGCCCCGGTTGGGGTTCTTAAGCTAGCTGATGACCAAGGGGATCTTGCTGTGACACGTGCGGCTTCAAAATATAATATCCCATTTATCCAAAGTACCGTCTCTAGTTTTTCAATTGAAGAGGTGGGGCAATCAAGTGGTGCACCAAAATGGTTTCAATTGTATTGGACGTCGCTTGAAGATATTTCTTTTAGTTTTGTGAAACGAGCAGAAAAGGCAGGTTACGAAGCGATTGTCGTGACAATTGATACCGTTACGCTAGGATTTCGAGAAAAAGATCTGTCTTACGGGTATTCACCGTTGGCCGATGGTTATGGTCAAGGAAATTTTGAATCTGACGATGTTTTTCTATCTACGGTTGAAGAGGTAAATAACAGCGCGATCGTCGATGGAATCATTAAAAATATTAACTATCCAGCTTTGAACTGGTCACATATTAGTAAGTTGAAGGAAAAAACGAGCTTACCAATTCTTTTGAAAGGTGTTTTACATCCGGAAGACGCACAGCGGGCGGTGAATCTTGGTGTCGATGGATTGATTGTTTCCAATCATGGCGGTCGACAGTTGGATGGTGTGATTTCAAGTATCGATGCCTTATCTGAAATTGCGAAAGTCGTAAATGGAAAGATTCCTGTGTTATTCGATAGTGGTATTCGAAGAGGAAGTGACGCACTGAAAGCGTTAGCGCTCGGTGCAGATGCTGTGTTGATTGGTCGACCTTATGTATATAGTTTAGCCATCAATGGTGAAAAGGGTGTTAGTCAGTTTTTAGCTAATTTTCTTCAAGACTTCAGTAGTTCTATGATGTTATCTGGAGTGAAAAATATGAAGCAATTACAACAGTTAAAAATTATTTGCGATTAAGTTTGTCTGCGGTAAGATTTGTTTTCAATGATCAATTAAGATAAACAAAGGAGATTATAAAATGACAAAACCTCAGTTAGCAACATTAAGTGTAAATGGAAAAATGGAAGAAGGGTTAAAAAACAAGGTTAATGTAAGAGATTTGGCACCATTTTTCGTAGATGAGCCAGAACGTTTAGGTGGAACGAACGCAGGTCCAAATCCGTTGGAGTATTTCCTAGGTGCTTATTCAGCATGTACTTCCATTATGGCTTCATACGCTGCAAAAGACTTGAACTTTACTTACACGGGACTGGATTTTGATACGAATGGCAGCTTGGATCCAAGAGGTTTTAAAGGAGTAGAGGGTATACAAACGTATTTTCAAACGGTTACGATTCAAGTAGAAGTGGAGACGGAAGAATCCGAAGAAGCTTTGGCGTTGTTGAAAGAAACCGTAGAAAAAAGATGCCCATTACACAATTTGTTGGTGGATGCAGGTGTTGAAGTTCATAGTCAATGGACGAAAAAATAAGAAAATATAATAGAACAATAGTTCGCATTCTGTTATACTGTTAGCAACAACAGATCGACGAACGATATGAGGGGTGGCGTTACAGAATGACCTTCTTTGGATTTTTCCGAGGAAGGGAGGTGACGCCTATAGACATTGCAAGTGCATTAACGCTTATGATTTCCTTCGGGATGTTAATCGCGTTTATAATGTCCGACCACAAAAATAACCCCTCATATGCTTTGACCGGCAAAGGGGTTATTTTGTAACCTATAGCGCCGTCTCCTCTTGATGGAGTTCGACTGTTGTACCGTAGACGTGGGAACGCGTCTACGGTTTTATTTTATGACTAGCTATTTTACTATACCCGATAGTTCGGTAAATGAAAACATCATGAAAATTTACTGCAATTGCATGGTAGTAATACATGTACCGTCATCTTCAAAAGTAGAGATTTCAGATTCAACCGTTTTTCCATCATGCTTGGCTAAAACTTGATACGTTTGATCTCTTGGAAGCCATAAATCAACGAACCCGTTCTTTCCAGAATTACGCTTTTCATCAAATACGACATTGCCGTCAACATCCGTAATGGTAATCTCAAATTCTTCATTTGCCAGTTCACCTTGGCAGCCTGTCAGACTGTGGTTACCACATGGATGTGTTTGATTGATGAATGGAGCAATCGAGACGAAGAACTCATCTTCCGGTAATTCATATCGTTTTTCTTCGTTGTTTTCTTGAATGATCAATTCGGTGGATGTAATAGAAGCTTGTTCATCACCGAAATTACCAGCACTATACTCATTGACCATCTCTTTTACATCCGCTTGGTCAGCAGTAGAAGTGTCATCGGATGTATTACATGAAGCCAACAAAAATAATGACAATAACGTTATATAGAGAACTTTCAATCGCATGAAGTTCACTCCTTACACAATTTTGTTAGCTTCATTATAGACTGAACTCAATATTTTCCATACAAAAAACAGTAAATTGACATAAAAATTTCACGATTCTACTTAACGACTAACACAGGGCAATTCGCTCGTTTGACGACTTTATGGCTGACGCTACCTAGCACCATTTCTTGAAGTGTATTCAATCCCCGGCTTCCGATCACCAACAAATCAAATTGTTGGTCATTGGCATAGGAAACAATTGTTGGACCAGGTTCGCCATGAAGAATGTTTACTTCATAGTTAACGTTTTTCTCTTGAATGATTTTTTCGATGTCTATTAACTTTTTTCGTCGTGATACTTCAAGTTCTTCTTTGCCTTGTGAATGGAGTACTTCATTTTTGGCTTTAGAAAAGTCCGCGACCAGCACAACTTCAATCAAGCTATCCTCAATTAAAGAGGCGATTGCTACTGCTTGTTCGGTTGCACGCTCGGAGTGCTTCGAACCATCTACCGCTAATAAAATTCGTCGATACATCTTTACCCCTCCTGAACTACTTCCGTATTCATGCGCTGAACAGCTAGCTGATTAACAATCTTTTGGCTTGATTTGTTTAAGCCTGTAATTGTCACGTCGTTGTCGTTCTCACTTAGTTTTAACACAACTTTATCAATTGCTCCGACAGCTGAATCGTCCCATACGTGTGCTTGGGAAAAATCAATCTTAATCTTGCTTTCACGGTCTGTTAAATCGATTGCGTCGACAAAGTTATCGACAGAGGCGAAAAACAGTTGCCCTGTAACGTGATAAACCGTTGAGTGTTCGAGTATTTGTTTTTGAACTTGAATCTTGGAAATCTTGATGACGAAAAATACTGCACTTAGCAGCACGCCGGCAATGACTCCTTTAGATAAATCATGTGTCGCTACAACAATTCCCATCGTCACGACCATAACGGCTGCATCTGCTTTTGGCGCATTTTTCAAATATTTAAAAGATGTCCAATCAAATGTTCCAATGGATACCATAATCATAATCCCTACTAAAACAGGCATTGGAATTTGAACAACCAAATTACCTAAAACGAGGATCAAAAACATTAAGAATGTACCAGCGACGAACGTTGATAAGCGGCCGCGACCACCTGATTTTACGTTAATGACCGACTGACCAATCATCGCACAGCCAGCCATTCCACCGAAGAATCCTGTTGCAACGTTCGCAATTCCTTGCCCACGTGCTTCTTTGTTTTTGTTACTGTCCGTATCCGTCATATCATCAACGATTGAAGCGGTTAATAATGATTCTAGTAAACCAACAATCGCTAATGCTAGAGAATAAGGAAAAATAATCATGAGTGTTTCAAAAGTGAATGGAACATTCGGAATGAAGAAGGACGGTAATGATTGTTGAATCGCTCCTAAATCACCGACAGTTCGTAAGTCAAAATTAGCATAAAGTGCAACGGCTGTTAAGAGCACAATTGCAATTAACGGAGCCGGAATGGATTTGATAAATCTTGGCAACAAGTACACAATCAACAACGTAATCGCAACAAATACATACGTTAAGTTATTTATCCCGATAAAGTGTGGCACTTGAGCCATGAAAATCAAAATCGCCAGTGAGTTTACAAAGCCGATCATGACGGCTCTAGAAACAAATTGCATCACTTTTGCTACTTTGAAAATTCCAAATAAGATTTGGATGATACCCGTTAATATGGTTGCGGCGAGTAAGTAATCAAGTCCATACTCTTTCACCAAAGGAACCATGAGCAGTGCCATCGCACCTGTTGCAGCTGAAATCATCCCTGGACGACCGCCTGTAAATGCAATAATTACGGCGATACAAAACGATGCATATAATCCGACCATCG
>NZ_JAGSIE010000021.1 GCF_018138385.1 Allobacillus saliphilus | reverse complement strand
CTATAATAGAAAAAGCAATGGCTTCTGGAATTAAAGCCAATGCTACGACAATACCGGCGAGAATATCTCCTCGTACGTTTGAAAACCAAGATGTTTTTATTTTCTCTATCAATTTTCTCTACTCCTACTTTATTATTTGTGGCTTTTTTCCGTTCGATAAAAAAGCAATAGAGATAGTTTAACATTTTTTGTTTCAAAAGGGAACGTTTTTGGGAATGTTTTTTAATCGAAAATGAACTTTTTGTGTAGTTGGACAGATGAATGTTTATAAGGCCTTTTGCTGTGTTAGTATAAAGGAAATGGCTTTTGGGAAGGTAAAATATAAATGATTATTGGTTATTTGCGTAAAGCAAACATAAATATAGATTATAAAAAACAACGGGCGCTATTGCAACAGGAAAATTGTATAGAAATTGTTGTCGAAGGTGAACAATTAAACGATGAAGAGCACCAATTGGACCAACTAATTCATGAGTTAAAAGAGGGAGATAAATTAGTCGTACCTCAACTTGCTACGTTAGCAGACTCTATTCGTTCTCTTGCTCAATTACTTGAAAAAATACACCAAAAAGGTGCATTCATTCAAACGATTGATGAAAAAATAGATACGAGCGAAACGACGAAATATGAGCTGCTCGATTTAGTAAGTGGATTGGCTAATTTTCAACGGGAAAAAATTAGTGAGAAAACGAGAAAAGGCCTTCATGAAGCCAAGAGCAGAGGAGCGAGCACTGGGCGTCCTCGAAAACCAGATGCCAATGTGAAACAGGCACTTAGCTTATATGATAGTAAGAAGTTCAGTTTACAAGAAATCAAAGAACAAACTGGGATCAGCAAATCGACCTTATATCGCTATCTTGATGAGCGTAACTAAGCACAAATAAGGGATAATATATTTTGAAATCGCTCAACGATTGATTGGAACAAACTTCATAGATAAATATAGAGTTTTTCAGCTTGAAAAAGATAAACCAAAACGATCGGGGATAGAATATCTTGTTATACCATAAAGTTTACGAACATGACAGTTCAACTGAATGGGTGATATTTGTACACGGAGCGGGTGGAAGCTCCGCAACGTTTTATCGCCAAATCAAGGATTTTAAAAAACATTTCAATATTGTTATGCTCGACTTAAGAGGACACGGACGTTCAAAGGATATTAATCAAAAAAGACCATTAAAACACTACTCTTTTGATAAAGTAAGTGAAGATGTCATTGAAGTAATGGAACATCTAAAGATAAAAGAGGCTCATTTTGTAGGTGTTTCCCTAGGGACAATCATCAATCGAATTCTTGCCGAAAAACATCCCGAACGGGTAAAAAGTCTTGTAATGGGAGGCGCCATTACGAAGATGAATATCCGTTCAAATACATTGATTAAAATCGGGAATTTATTAAAGCACGTTGTACCTTTCACATGGATCTATAAAATGCTGGCATTGATTATTATGCCTAGTAAGTACCATAAAGAGTCCAGAAACTTATTTATCCGTGAGGCAAAGAAAATTTATCAAAAAGAATTTTTGAGATGGTTCAAGCTAACAAAGGACATCAATCCGCTTCTACGGAAGTTTAAGGGAAAACCATTAAAGAAACCCGCCTTATATATCATGGGAGACGAGGATTACTTGTTTTTGGAAACTTTGAAAAGAGATATAGCAGATCATGATACAAGCCAACTAATTGTTTTAGATAATTGTGGTCACGTATGTAATATCGACCAAGCCAACGAATTCAACAAGCATTCGATTTCATTTTTTAAAGCTTGTAGTTAAGACAACCTTTTTATACAACGACATAGACTGCTTCTCTGATAACGCGGTCTCATTTTAATGGTAATCATTCAAGATATGCTAGCATGATGCCAAGTAAAATGATAGATGAACTAGGAGATGATTGTATGTTATTAACAAATGCCAAACTATATGGTCAGGAAGGTCGTTGGGATATTGAAATTCAAGACGGCAGGTTCAAAAAAATTTCAACTTCAGAAGGTCAAAAACAAGATGAAAGCGCGATTGATCTTAAGGGGAAAATAGTGTTGCCCCCTTATGTGGAGCCACATATTCATCTCGATTATGCGTTGACAGCTGGTACGCCTCGCTGGAATCAGACAGGTTCTGTATTTGAAGGGATCGAAATTTGGGCGGAACGAAAACAGTTAGTCGATGAATCGATTGAAGATATTAAACAACGAGCCAAAAATGCGTTAAAAATGCAAATTAAACATGGGATTCAACATGTACGAACGCATGTGGATGTTGGTGACCCAGAGTTAAAAGGTATGAAAGCTCTATTGGAAGTTAAAGAAGAAATTAAGCCGTGGGTCGATCTTCAACTCGTTGCTATGCCACAAGAGGGACTTTATACGAAACCTGATGCGGAAAGACTTCTTATTGAAGCAATAGAAATGGGAGCTGACGTAATCGGTGGTATACCACATTACGAACTAACAAGAGAAGACGGCGTTCGCTCTGTTCATCGGATATTAGAATTAGCTGAGAAATACGATAAACTCGTCGATGTTCATTGTGATGAAATTGACGACGACCAATCCAGATACTTAGAGGTTCTTGCTGGAGAAGCTCTAAAACGAGGAATCGGCCATCGCGTAACAGCAAGTCATACAACAGCTATGGCTTCCTATAGCAATGCATACACGTATAAGCTTTTCCAAACGTTAAAGAAAGCAGGCATTCATTTCGTTGCCCTGCCGAAAGCCAACTTACACTTGCAAGGTCGCTTCGACGATTATCCAGTTCGAAGAGGACTAACGAGAGTAAAAGAAATGCTTCACGAAGGCATCAATGTCAGTTTTGGCTTGGATTCAATCATGGACCCGTGGTATCCACTCGGAGACGGAAATCTAATGCACGTCACTGAAATTGGCTTGCACGCTTGTCATATGACTGATTATGATCACATCGTTTCAGCTCTAAACCTCATTACTATCAACGGAGCGAAAACATTAGGAATCGAAGAGCTCTACGGAATTGAGCAAGGAAACAAGGCGAACTTAATTGTCATTGACTCAGAATCTGAATATGAAGCAATCCGAACGCAAGCTCCAGTGCTTTATTCCATTCGAGAAGGCGAAATTATCGTCGAAACAAAACCTGCAGAAACAAAAATGAATATCGAAATGGATTAATTTAAATCCGAACGAATATGTCGTTCGGATTTTTTTAGCTGCGGGATAACGATCTGACTTCCGTTTGCTTAACAAGTGCTCTAATCAAAGATAGGGCGCAACAAATTATGCTCTACCTGTGAATAGAAGCGCTCTATTCAACGGAAGCGCCCAAAAATTGATCTCTACCATCGAATAGAAGTGCTCAAATCAACGGTAACGCTTCAAAATCGAACTCTATCTGCGAATTTAAAAGGTTTACTCAGAGATTCGAGCTAACCACTCTAGCCCTATCCTTTTATTAATGCTGCTCGTAACAAATAACTTCTTTATGGCGATTCTATTTGGTATCATATGGGGTACAGCCAATGGGTTGGAGCGAATTAGTTTAAATGTTATTTGGCCGAATTACTTCGGTAGAAAATATAGCGGAAGCATTAACGGTGTCGGTGTGACGATGACCGTTTTATGCTTCTCTTTAGGACCGCTCCCGTTCGGTGTTGGTTTTGATTTATTTCACAGTTACACGCCTGTATTACTAGTTTCATTGATTTTCCCAGTGATAGGAATGGTCTGTGCAATCCTTGCCAAAAAACCGGATAAGTCTGAAATTCTAGCAAAATAGCTCGTGAGGTGTTGACGATGAGATGTGGAGAAAAATGTTTTGTCGTAGAAATGGAAGCGAACGGGAAGTCGCATACGAAACAGTTAAATGCGCGAACACCGGCTGAAGCTCGAAAAAAGATTCGAAAACAAACAGGTGAACAAACGAAAATCATTTCTGTTTTGAAAAAATAAAGTACCAGCTCTTCCGCTGATCAAAGTGGCAGAGCTGGTTTTTTTAATGCATTCATCGATCAGACAATTGTTGAAATGCTTTGTTGACTTGTAAAAACCCAATTCCCGAAACCAACGCGGCAGTTGCTCCGATAATGGCTGCAATACCAATATCACCATACATCATAGAACCTAGAAGAATACCGATTACACCAAGGACGATTAAAATAATTCCAATTGCTTTCACTTAAATTCCCCGCTTTACTTCATTGTAATGGAACCGCTTTGAAATAGTAAGGATATTAAAGAAGCATAATAGTTGTATCACTCCACAATATTTTATATAATTAGTATTAATTCGAGATAAATGAATTAGAGACTTAGAAGAGGTGATTGATTTGATAGAAGAAAGAGACGAGGAATTATCATTAAAGCTTTTTGTTGTCTTGACGCGTGCGTTAGATGCTATACAAAAGCGTGTCATTGAAGATATTAAGCATTTAGGATTGAATCCGACTGAATTTGCAGTACTTGAATTGATTTATAACAAAGGGGACCAACCCATTCAGAAAATCGGTGAAAAGGTTTTGATTGCAAGCAGCAGTATAACGTATGTTGTCGATCAGTTGGAAAAGAAAGAATTACTTAAAAGAAAATTACACCCGAATGATCGTCGCATAAAATTAGCAACAATCACTCAAAAAGGCAAGTCACTTATGGTTGATGTATTTCCAACACACAAAAAAGGGTTACAAGAGATTTTTGCAGGACTGAACGCTGAAGAAAAAGAACAGCTCATTGAGCAATTGAAAAAACTCGGGCGACATGCACAAAATTTAAGTTAGGAGACATGTATATGGAAAAACAAACAAGTGGAATTCATCATATCTCAGCGATTGTCGGTCATCCTCAAGAGAATGTTGATTTTTATGCAGGTGTGCTCGGTTTACGACTAGTCAAAAAAACAGTAAATTTTGATGACCCAGGTACGTATCACTTATATTTCGGTGATGAAGCAGGAAGTCCAGGTACGATTATTACGTTCTTCCCTTGGGCGAATGGCCGCAAAGGAAGAATAGGAGACGGCCAGGTAGGGGTGACGACGTATGTTGTACCGATAGGATCATTGGAAGCTTGGAAAAACCGACTTGAAAGCTTTCAAATCTCATTTACAGAAACGGAACGCTTTGGAGAAAAATATCTACAATTTGATGACCCACACGGACTTCATCTTGAAGTCGTTGAACGAGAGGCCGGAGAAAATAGTGTTTGGAAATTCGATGGCATCACATCTGAAATGGCCATTAAAGGATTTGGAGGAAGCATTTTATATTCATCAAATCCGACAGGAACGGCCAATTTACTTGAAGATCATATGGGTTTAACAGAAATCGATGCGAATGAAGAATATATCCGCTACCAGTCACGAGCAGATATCGGAAACATCATTGACGTAAAAATGGCATCAGGTGACCGAGGCATGATGGGTGTTGGAACAGTGCACCATATTGCCTGGAGAGCAAATGATGATGACGATTTACGAGCATGGCAAGAACATTTATATCAAAAAGGGTTTGGTGTGACGGAAGTTAAAGATCGAAACTATTTTCATTCTATTTATTTCAAAGAGCACGGAGGAATTTTATTCGAAATGGCGACCGACTCACCAGGCTTTATGATTGATGAAAATAGAGATGAGCTTGGTAGTGAATTAAAGCTTCCATCTCAGTATGAATCTTATCGTGATCAATTAACTGAAACTTTACTTCCAATTGAGGTAAGAAAGCTATCGAAATAGAAATATCAGGAGGAATTTTTTAATGGAACAATTAAAAGGAATGCACCACGTAACAGCCATTACAAGTAGTGCGGAGAAAAACTATGAATTTTTCACGTACACATTAGGTATGCGCCTTGTGAAGAAGACCGTGAACCAAGACGATATACAAACGTATCACTTATTTTTCGCAGACGATCAAGGGAATCCAGGGACAGACATGACATTTTTTGATTTTCCTGGGATTCCTAAGGGACAGCATGGAACAAACGAAATCGCTAGAACATCCTTCCGCGTACCGAGTGACGAAGCACTTGATTATTGGGTGAAGCGTTTTGATCGGTTAGAGGTAAAACATCAAGGAATTCAGGAACAATTCGGCAAGAAAATCCTTCCGTTCGTAGACTTTGATGACCAACAATATCAATTGATTTCTGATGAAAACGACAATGGTGTTGCACCTGGAACACCTTGGCAAGACGGCCCGATTCCATTGGGATATGCGATTACGGGTTTAGGACCAATTGTTGTCCGCGTTGATGACTATGAATTTTTCAAGAAAATGATGGAACAAGTTTTGAAATTCAAGGAAATTGACAAAGAAGGGTCATTTCATCTATTTGAAACAGGTGAAGGTGGAAATGGTGGACAAATCATTGTTGAATACAACACGGTCTTACCAAGACATCGACAAGGTTACGGAACGGTTCATCACGCTGCATTACGTGTTTCAAATAGAGAAAACTTAGAAGACTGGATTAATCATTTCCAAAAAATTGGACTACCGAACTCTGGATTCGTTGAGCGATTTTATTTCGGTTCGTTATATGCTCAAGTTGCACCACAAATCTTGTTTGAAATTGCGACAGACGGACCAGGATTTATGGACGATGAACCATATGAAACACTCGGTGAAAAGTTAGCATTACCACCAAAACTAGAACCAAAACGTGACGAAATTGAAAAAATGGTTCGCCCGATTGATACGGTTAGAAGCACGAAAACGTTCGAAAAAGAGTACGAATAAGGTAGAGCCCAACATGGTGTTGGGCTCTTTTATTATGAGGTAAGGCGCATATATTTTCGGATTGGTTACATATTTTTCTGAGTTGGACTCATATTTTCCTCTGAGAGGGTCATAAAACAATGAAGTGGATTCAAATAGATGTTTACAGGCATATATAGTACTTACTTGGGGCTCATATCATTCCAACATGCCTAACCTCAGAAACTAAATTATGGTAGTATTATGGGAGAACGACGAAGGAATGGATCAATCATGCAAATTTTGTTTGATATTATCATGGGCATCATTTTACCGCTGTTGATACTCGTTGCAGTTGGTGCGGTGTTACAACGAAAATTCACTCTGGATTTAAAAACGTTATCAAAAATTCTGACGTACTTACTATTGCCTGTTGTTGCGTTCGTTAATATTTATGAAAGTGAAATCAACTTAAGTATTCTCTTCGATGTCTTGTTCTTCCAAGGGATTTTATCCATTTTACTGATGATATTTTCATATATTGTCGTAAAACTACTGAAACTCGATAAGGGAATGTCGGCAGTTTACAAAAATAGTGTGGTGCTGATTAACTCCGGAAATTACGGAATCCCGGTCAGCCAGATGATTTTTCACCAACATCCACTTGGGATGACGATCCAGATTATCGTGATGCTCATTCAAAATTTCATTACCTATACATATGGTTTAATCAATTCAGTTTCCGTTCATGCGAAAGGAAAAGGGGCTGCATTCGGGCAATTTTTGAAGCTTCCGATGTTGTATGCCTTGTTGTTGGGTGTGTTTTTGAAAGTATTGAATATTAACATCCCAAATGTGCTTTGGCAACCGCTAGAAAACTTATCGGATGCTTTTTTGGCAATCGCTTTATTGACGCTTGGTGCACAGCTTGCCTACGTCCAGTTTAAAAAGTTTAGTAAACTACTATTGATGTCGATTGTTGGACGACTGTTTGTTTCACCGGCTATAGCTTTAGGGCTGATTTTTATTCTCGGATTGGATGGTATTGTTGCACAATCATTATTTATCGCCAGTTCTTTCCCATCTTCAAGAAATAGCGCACAATTCGCCCTGGAATTCGATCATCATCCAGAATTAGCCGGACAGATTGTCTTGGTTTCGACCATACTAAGCAGCTTGACTGTTGGTGTGGTGATTTATGCTGCTGAAGTCCTATTTGGATAAGAGAAGGTGAAAATAATGAAAAAAGTTTTAACAGATACGACCTGGCTTGTACTTCAATCGTCTGCGGTGCTCGCTGCATTCATAGGGATTCTTTTGGCTGGACGAGGAAATGATAATTGGGTCTTCTTCGTTGTATTGACCTCTATTTTGACGTTTTCAGCCATTACACGAGCGACAAAACTGACTGAATCAGCTGACTAGGGGTGGGGCGGAATGAGTATTTATTTTCAAAGTTATTTACACGTATTGAAAAAGAACTATATGTTAGTCGTCATAGCAGCTGTTTTACTGATCTTGACCTATTTTATATGGGCAGGCGTACCATTCTTTATTATTGGAAATATCGTTGCTGATGCAACTTCAAGTGGGTTCGTGACTTTGTTGAGCATCGCTCTTTCTGGAGGGTTTTTATTTTCATTATATTTCTTGCCGATTCATATCAAGGTTGCAAAACGCGTTGCAAGTTTCGAACATCGTAGTGTGAAAAAACTTTTTGTGCAGATCCAACTCGTTTGGATATTCATCTGTTCCGCTATTTTTGCCATCTCAATGAGCGTTATTCGTATGTATCTATAAGTCCTTGTCTGGGGGTCACTTAATGAAAAGTAAAGTGGTGATTGTTCTCGCTGTTCTACTCGCCATAGTGGGAATTTATTTCATTTTTAATCCAGAAATGATTTTTGATCTGATGGTTGATTAAGAAGGGTATCGATGTATCTATTATTATCGATTATTTCATGTGCAATCCTAGGATACCTAATCTTAATGCTAGGGCCACTTTTCGGGGGAATTGTAGGCTTCGGAATTATTGTCGGATGCCTCTTTAGAGGGTTATATCTATTAAGTGACATGCACAAGAAAATATCGGATATACACGAAGTAGATAAGAATCGTGAAAGTTAGTTGATAGAAAAACGACAACCCGGGATAAGGGCTGTCGTTTTTTAAAATTCTATTATACAGTGGTCGTTTCCTTGTTGGATGTTACCCCTGTAGCCTTGGCAATGGCTTGCTTCAAGTCGTCAATCAAATCATCCACATGTTCAATTCCGACAGATAGACGAACTAAATCTTCCGTCACGCCAGAGGATTTCAGTTCTTCTTCGTTTAATTGCTGATGGGTCGTGCTGGCAGGGTGGATGATCAAGCTTTTCGCATCGCCGACATTTGCTAAGTGCGACCACAAATCTACTTGGTTAATGACTTCTGCACCCGCTTCGTACCCACCTTTAATTCCAAAGATGACGACAGACCCTGCGCCTTTTGGTAGATACTTTTTCGCCAGTTCAACCGATTCATGGTTCTCTTGCTCCGGATACGTCACCCAATCCACTGCTGGGTGAGCTTCCAGATAGTCAACGATTTTTCGGGTGTTTGCAATATGTTCTTTTAGACGGACATGAAGTGTCTCGATGCCGAGTGCAATTTGGAAAGCGTTGAATGGACTTAGCGCTGCACCGGTATCACGTAACACTTGCACGCGTGCTTTTGTGATAAATGCCGCCTCAGGCAACGCCTCAGCATATACGAGACCGTGATAGCTCGGGTCCGGTTCAGTGAATCCAGGGAAACGTTCGTTATTCCAATTAAATTTTCCGCCATCAACAACTATTCCACCTAAAGATGTGCCATTTCCACCTAACCATTTGGTTGCCGAATGGACGACGATGTCAGCGCCGAAGTCAATTGGACGGCACAGATAAGGTGTTGCAAACGTGTTGTCGATAATCAGTGGCACGCCAGCTTCATGTGCGATTTCAGCGACTTTTTCGATGTCTAAAATATTTAATCCTGGGTTTCCAATTGTTTCGGCAAAAATGGCTTTCGTTTTCGGTGTGATGGCCTCTTTGAAATTCTTTGGATCTTTCGGGTCGACGAATCGTGTGGTTATACCGTGTTTCGGGAACGTCGTCGCAAATAAGTTGTATGTTCCACCATATAAGGTTGAGGCGGATACAATTTCATCGCCAACTTCGGCTACGTTGAAAATTGCGGTCGTAATCGCAGCCATCCCGCTGGAAAGGGCCAATGCACCAACGCCACTCTCTAACTGAGCAACGCGCTCCTCTAATGCTTCGACCGTCGGGTTACCGATTCGTGTATAGATAAATCCTTGTTCTTTTAAGCCAAACAGGTTTGCCGCATGCTCCGTATTATTGAATTGGTAAGCATTGGTTTGATAAATCGGCAAAGCACGTGAGCCGGTAGCTGGGTCTGCTTCAAGTCCTCCATGGATACTCACAGTTTCTAAACGATAATTCTTTTCAGTCATGTCAATCGCTCCTTTTAATTTTTAATTGTTTCTAAAGATGTTAATTTATCTTGAATAAAGGGTCCCCATTTTTCAAACTCCACCAAGAATCCATCATGGCCAAAGATTGTTTCAACCTCGTGGAATTCAGCGTAGGCACCTGCTTCCTCAAGATCGGTCACAAAGCGGCGGATTTCTTCTGGTGGATACAGAAGATCTTTTTGAAACGCCAAAGCAAAAATCGGCACATTCAATTGCTGGAGTACTTGCTGATAACTCCCTCGGTCACGTGTAATATCGTGTCCGTTCATCGCTTCCAACAACCGAATATAACTATATGGATTGAACCGTTTGGCGAGTTTTTCACCTTGATAATCCAAGTACGATTCGACGTCATACTCACCTTCTTGTTGATGCCTGGAAAATCGTTTACTGAATAATTCTTCCGGACGGTAAGTGACCATGCCGACCATCCGTGCCAGATGCAATCCATCTTTTGGTTGTTCGCCATTTTTCAAAGCAGGATCTCGTAGGATGGCTTGCTTCGCGATATGGTTAAACGCAATCGCATAATCAGAAAAAACAGGTGTCATGGCGATGGGGAAGATCGCTTCCATATAGTCGGGATACATCACTCCCCATTCCAAAACTTGCATTCCACCGAGTGAGCCACCGATGACCGCTTTCAATTGATTGATGCCTAGAATATTAAGTGCAACAAATTGAGCTTCAACCAAATCGCGAACGGTCAGTGTTGGGAATTGATTCTGGTAAGGTTCACCATTCGATTGCAATGAACTCGGTCCCGTTGAGCCATCACAACCACCCAAAACATTGAATGTGATTACTTGATAACAGGACGTATCAATATACCCACAGTCTTTAATTAATCCACGCCACCAACCAGGATTGGACTCAGTCCCTACTGCAAATTGATTTCCAGTCAATGCATGACAAACAAGAATGGTCGGCGCATCGATTGGGCCACATTGTTCATAGGCTAGGTGGATCTCATCAAATTGTTCACCACTTTCCAATCTAAAATTTGGAATGGAAACTGATCCCTGTCGAACAGTTTTTGTCATTGATGTTCTCCTTTCGTTTACATGTAACGGTATTAAAAAAGCCTCTCTGCTTTGAGCAGAGAGGCCAGAATATACAATATCGACATTTTGGTCCCTCTCATCTCTCAAAGCAGATTTGCTTTGCTGGAATTAGCACCTTTTAAAACCGTTGTTTAAAGGTTGCCGGGCGTCATCGGGCCAGTCCCTCAGCCACTCTAGATAAGAGTTTGAAAAATATTAATTTTTTGAGTTAAATGATATGTTAGCACGATGAAGGGGAAGTGTCAACGCGTAAAGTGAGAAATTATTTTCTGTGTTCTATACACCCAAACGATCGTGGAAATCTCATGTATGGTCGAATAGAAGCCCTCTATACCCCCGAGTGGAAGTGGAAATTCTGTGAAAGGTCGAATAGAAGCCTCCTATTCCCCCGAACGGCTGTAGAAATCTGGTGGAAAGTCTTATAGGAGTTCTCTATACGCCCGAACGACTGTAAATATCTCGCGAAAGGTCGTATAGAGGGTGTCTATCGCCTCGATCAGCTTAGAAATTTTGCAAACAGTCCTACAAACAGGACGCAAGCAAATTATCACCAAAATGGTTATTCGCATAGATTAAACTGAAATATATTTTTGAAAGGAAGTTGGTTTATGAATTACGGATACCCACAGCAACCTAGCCATTCGACGTTTGATTGCGGATGTCATCCATTTGTCGTTAATATTGCCGGAGCTACCCGGTCCAATGAAACATTTCGTACAGCCATTTGGACGGGAGAGTTTTTTCAAGTAACGTTAATGGCAATTATGCCTGGTGATGATATAGGCTTGGAAATCCATCCAAACACGGATCAGTTTTTACGGATAGAAGAAGGGCATGGATTCGTGCAGATAGGCGAACATAAAAATCAGTTAGATTTCTGTACGGAAGTTGGACCAGGAGACGCGGTGATGGTACCAGCAGGAAAATGGCACAACATGACAAACATCGGTCCAGTTCCATTAAAACTGTATTCAATTTATGCGCCGCCTGAGCATCCCTATGGAACTGTGCATGCAACAAAGTTAAATGCGATGGAATCAGAACAGGGGTATTAAATGTAGGTGCACGAAAAGATCATTTGAAAACCTAGAGGAATGCACATGCAAAGTGCGTTTCTCGTTACATATATTTTTCGAATTATCAATGTTCAATAGCAACCTTTACTTTGATTTGGCAGGCCCGTTAGAAATGAAAAATTGGCGCTATAAGACTAAGTAGTTCCGTTTCTGTGGAGAAAGTTCGAAAATATCAATAAAGTTTTTGATAAAACGCTTTTCCATCGAAAGGATTAGCGCTTTTTCATAAATACGATGTAATGTATAATTTGAATTATGTAATTTATATGTTACAGTAGCACTGTGTAGGAGGGATTATATAAGTGAAAAATTATGTGAAGATAGCTCGTATTCAAAGGGAATTAACCCAACAGCAACTAGCTGAAAAAGTAGGCATCACCCGTCAGACAGTTAGTTTAATTGAAAAAGGAAAATATAATCCCACTTTAAAATTGTGTCTTTCGATTTGTGATGTCGTAAATAAGTCATTGGATGAATTATTCTGGGTAGAGAAGGAGGAGCGAATGGAATGATCAAAAAAATTAAAGATGAACGATTGAAACTGCAAAACTTACAGAACATCAGGATTTTATTCTTATTTGAGAACATTGCGATTATTGGTATATTAGGGTATGATTTGGTCACCAAAGGAATGGATGGAATGACAGCTAATCCGTTATGGTATGTTTTTATTTTGACAGGAGTTATTTCCGCATACTTGTCTATGGGGATCAGTGTAGATCATGAATCAAGTAAAAAGTCTCCGAAAAAGGGACTGGTCATTTCAGTGATTGTAAGTGCGATTATTGCCATTGTATTTGGGGGTTTAATTACCTTTACAGGTGATATTTCAACTGGAATACTTGTAGGAGGAATAGTCTTTGTTAGTTTCCTAGTACCATCAATTTATATTTATTTCCTGCGTACAAAGCGACAAAATTAAATTTCACCAACCTTGCGCAGTCGTGACACACTCATTGCGCATGAATAAAACATCATCCTTGAAAATGAAAATACATTGCACCAAGCGGAATTAGAACAACTTGTGTTTTGGAAGCCGAAAACAGTTGGAGAAATTGTATTCAATTATTGGGATTAACTTCTATGTTAACAGATTGAGTCTTTCAACGTCGTTTTCTAATTAACTATTTTCATGTCTAAACATTGGAAACCTCTCGACGAAAAAAGAATCTCCTATAAATCTACCATCAAGCTGGGCGCTCCCAGAGCTGTTGAATAGTAACATTTCAACTAATGTCCAGGACGTTTGCTTTCCCAATTAAAATCAGTATTCTCAATAATATCATATAATTTATTCTCTCCTACTACTTTATACGCAGCGTCGGGTAAATGAACAAACTCTTTACCTAATGCGATGGTATAATAACTACCATTCGCAGCGGAATAAGTACTAGTCGAAGTTCTAATAGTGATTAAATAATCAATTGAAGGAGTTTTATCTGTTTCTTTAAGCTCCATTTTTTTAGGTTTCTCTATAATGCTTTGAATTACTTCTTGGGAATTTGAATGCACCAGTTTGTGATTTCGCTTGTCATCAATTTCAACTTCAACTTCCACTATTCCTTTACGATCGATTGACCATTCAGATATTGCTGATTCATATGTAGTATATTTACTTTGATCATTTATGAACCATGCTACCGCAATAAACACAATAAGCACTGTAATCAGAATCTTTTTCTTCAAATCATCTCTCCTTTTTTAATCATAATCATATAGTTACTCTTATTAAAACATATAAAGTATTATAATGGTAAAAATGGCTTAAACCTTCATTTGAAGTTTAAGCCAATATTTTCATTTATTTATGCTAGCAAATCTCAATAACTTTTCTATCTTTATTAATGAGTAACGAATTCCTCTAATATAAAAAAGAACGCTTGGGATATTAAAAACCCAAGCGCTTTATAAACTTTTTGTACTGTTATTATAGTGCAAGATGCAGTACCGAATCAGATCCACTTCACAAAAAAAGTAGATTTTTCATCTATTATGCTTTTTTCCCGTAAGGCAAGAGGTGGTAAAGTGTCATAAGGATTGTGCCACTTAATGCGATGAATCCTAATACAAAGTACAATGTCGATCCACCATATTGGTCAATAATTGCTCCACCAAGCAGGGAGCCGATGATTCCTGATACACCGAAGAAAACGGCGTAGAAAAGAAGATGTCCGGTAGACTGCAAAATACGCGGTATGAGTCGTGTGACGTAGTCCATTGCAGACAAATACAAAATACCGAACGTCAGTCCATGCAAGAATTGCAACCCAATAATCATCCAATAATCATCGACAAGAGCAAATAAGAACCAACGGACCGTGTAGATGATTCCCGCTAAAATTACGAAAATCAACGTGTGATATTTTCTAAACCATTTTCCTGCAAAGAAAAATACAATAGCCTCACTGATGACGCCGACAAACCAAGCGACGCCGACGTTAAAGTTCGAACCGCCTAGCTGCGCAATATATAAACCGATGTAACTATCATTCGCACGGTGTGATACCGTCAAAAACATCATGAAAAATAGAAAGAAGATAAATGGCTTATATTTTAATAGGCTAGCTGCATCTTTGAAACTGATGGGCTCTTGGTCAACTTTCACATCTTTCACTCGGAAAGTAACGAATAAAGCGACGAATGCGAAAGCCAAGTAAGGCCAAATCATATATTCTACACCGTAAATAGTGAGCACGAGTCCTATGGCGAGGGAAGATGTCGCAAAGCCGACAGAACCCCAAGTACGAATTGTTCCGAATGAAACACCAACATCATCTGCACGCCGCTGCGCTAAGCTATCACCGAGTGCGCCAATTGGTGTTGAAAAGAAATAAAATAAAAATCCGAAGAAAATAAGTAAGTAAAATTGCGTGACACTTAAGAAAATTGAACTGAAAATAATTAACCCGAAAATACAGATCAATAAAAATCGTTTAACCGTTTTATGCTTATCGCTCATATAGCCCCAAAAAGGTTGGGAAATAATTTGTGCAAGAGGTCCGACCGCTAACACAACTCCGATTTCTGATCCTGTTAATCCTCGTTCGGCGAGGTATAATGGTAGATAACTAATAATAATCGTATTGGTTGCATGAAAGGCAAATAACAAAGCTTTCAATGGCGTCAAAGATTGTTGTTCTGACATAAAATCACATATCCTTTAATTAGATTGACTAAATTAATATAACTCATTTTCAAGGGAGTTTCCAGAAACATAATTTCAAATGAAAAGGCGGAATGTCTATGGCGGTTAATGATCGCAAGTGTCCAGCGTGTGACTCAACAGATGTCATACCAATCGTATACGGTGAACCTGATTATCATTTAGCAAGTGAAGCGGATGAAGGGAAAGTGATATTGGGTGGCTGTGTAGTGATGCCGAATTCACCAGAATATCATTGCCGCAATTGTGAAAAAGAGTGGAACCGAGAAGAACTAATCATTCATGCTTATGAGCAAATTGATCAGTTGGAAATGACGATTGGCGGTTTTTCTGAAGGACACACGAATATTATAATAGATTTCATAAATCAAACAATTGCGTTGAGCCATAGTTATATAGAAGAAGATTCTTTTCATAGGAAATTAACAAACGATGAAGTAAAAGATATTCGCATTAAGCTGTGGTCGGTCGATATTTTAAATTGGAAAAGACGTTATTCCAACGCTCAAATCTTAGATGGACAGCAATGGGTAGTGATTTTGTATAGAAGCCGAAACCGTCAAAACTTGAAGCGGTCTGGTGACAACCAATATCCTGAACAATGGAATGATTTTTGTAAAATAATGAGTGACATTACGGGAAGAAAAATCTGCTGATTCAACAAATTTAATAGGTGGGGGAGAGAACGATGATTGAAAAAGACTATCGACCAAAATTAGACATCCCAAAAACAGCAAGCGAAAAAATTTGGGATATTGTTGGCTATTCGGCTTTTCTTGGCTCGTTGGTTTTTCTGGGACTAGTTTTTGGAGACTTGCCTGACGAAGTGCCAGCACACTATGACGCCAGTGGCGAAGTGGATCGGTGGGGGTCCAAGTTTGAGTTATTCATTTTACCAGGAATTGGCCTTTTTATTTTATTATTAATGCAATTGTTTGAACGACATCCCGAGATGCATAATTATCCTCAGCGAATTAATGAAATGAATGCACGTGAGTTTTACATCAATAGCCGTAAAATGATTAATCTAATAAAGAATCTATCTTTAGTGATATTTTCATTGATTTTAATTGAGTCGGTGTCAATTGCGATGGAGTGGACAGAAGGACTAGGTCCATGGCTGTTTATTTTATTAACTGTTAGTGCGTTTGTGCCGATTATTATTGGTATGTTGAAACAGCGAAAAATTCGATAACATTATAAATATTATAGAGGGTGAAGGATACCGAGTTATTCGGTGTCTGGGAAGGAAGATTCGATGGCTAGGAGCGGTTATTCGATGTCTGTGAAAGATAATTCGATGGCTAAAGAACAGAATTCGACGGCTGCAAGCAGTTATTCGATGTCTGCGTAAGAAAATTCGACGTCTTTCATGAGGCTACGTTTAATAGATTATTAAAAGAAGACACATGAACGAATATTTTCCAATCAAAAATCCGACATAGGGCACTAGCCTCTTTTATGAAGTACAAGGTGACGAAGCTTTCCTCAATGCATAGGATGATGTAAGCCTAGCAATTGAGGAGATGATTGATTAATGAACCACTCAAACTTTGGAAGACCTTATCCACATCCTGATGATGAAAGGCAGTGGGGAGACTTTTTACAAGGAATTTTCGGTTTTGGACATTGGGGGAACCAACCACCATTTGGGCCACCAGGTCAAGGAGGTAGACCGCCGAGCCCACCATTCGGACCGCCTGGTGGGGGACCAGGAAGACCACCATTTGGACCACCGCCAGGTCAAGGGGGAGGAGATGGCCCACCAAGTTCACCGCCACCATCATTTACACCTACTCAGAAACAAGCAGGTGTCTATGCTGTAGACCCAGGTGGCATAAGAGGATGTCTTTACCGGTATACCTATGTTTGGTTGAATAACCGACAACAGTTCTGGTATTATCCAACATTCGTCGGTAGAACATCCATTGCCGGCTATCGCTGGATGGGCTTTTATTGGGCCTATTTTGGAATCGATCTAAAACGAATTGATTCTTTCCAATGTTTTTAAAAAGAAAGGGGGCCCGTGGTGGCTTCCTTTTTTACATATAATCAAAAGTTAATTCCGTTAATTCATAATAGTAGAAAAAAATCTATGTTAAAATAATAATTAAGAAAACTAGAGTGGGAGCTAATTGCTATGTATGAATTGAAAACAAAGGAAAACGATCGTAGTGTCATCGAATTCATTGAAAGTGTAGAAAATGAGAAAAAAAGAGAAGATGCGTATCGTTTGCTCGACCTTTTTACGGAAACATCAGGCTATGAAGCGAAAATGTGGGGGCCGAGTATTATCGGATTTGGCTCTTATCATTATAAATATGATTCTGGCCATGAAGGTGATGCACCGTTAGTCGGTTTTTCACCAAGAAAGGCAAGATTCTCGCTCTACTTAGCGACAGGCAATACCAAGCGCGATGAACTACTCGGGAAGTTAGGAAAGCATAAAGCAGGCAAGGCTTGTATTTATGTAAACAAGCTACAAGATATCGATACAGATGTACTTAAACAATTAATTAATCAATCGATTGATTTTTTGAAAGAACGCTACGAATAAAAATATAAATAATTTAAAGATAGTGTACTAGCTTTATAGATGGAGGAATCATTTGTGGATGTGTTAACGCACGCCTATTTTGTCAATTTACAATCAGATGAATGGGATTTACAATACGAAGCTTATCAAGAGCTCTTGGAAATGACAAAGCAAGAAGTGGATTGGGCTTATGAGGTATGGGAGGATATCGTACAGGATTTATCGAACCGAGATGCTCACATACGTTCTCGCAGTGCTCAGCTCTTGGCACACTTAGCCATTAGCGATCCACAGAAAAGAATTCTTGATGATTTTGCACAACTGTGGAAAGTGACGACAAGAGATCCGAAATTCATCACAAAAAGGCATAGCATGCAATCGATATGGCGAGTTGGTTTAGCTGGTTCGGAGCAAAAAGATTTGTTGCTAGAGCACCTTACCGACTGGTTCAAGCATTGTCATCAAGAGAAAAATTGCGCGCTCATTCGTTCAGATTTATTGCAAGGGCTTCGAAATCTATATGATCAGCAACCTTGTGAAAAGATTAAACGAACTGTCCACGAGCTAATCGAAGTCGAAACAAACGAAAAGTATGTAGAAAAATATAAAGAAATATGGAAGAAATAATAGATAGGGCTCCTATATGCCAGTAATCACCACAACTGAAAATAGAAGCCCTACGTCATTCCATATTTTACGATACTAAACGTAATCCGATCGTCGCACAAATAATGAGGAAAATAAAAAGGATTCTTTTCTTACTTTTCGACTCACCATAAAAAAGCATCCCCATAATCGCTCCACCTGTTGCACCAATGCCAGTCCAAACCGCATAAGAGGTACCCATCGGCAGTGTCTTCATGGCAAGTCCAAGCAAGGAAAAACTAGCGGCAAAGGCGGCAGCAAGGTAAAGTACCGAGCGTATATTTCGTTTTTGTTGAACGAGATTCATCATCATCACGCCAACCATCTCAAATAACCCACCGAAAATTAAGGAAATCCATGCCATCGTTATTCAACCGCCTTTCCTTCTTCGTCTTCAACTAATTTAAGTCCTATAATGCCAACGAGCATCAATCCAATCAATAGCACTTTCGCTAAGCTAAATGGCTCTCCGAAGATAATGAAATCCAAAAGTACAGTACCTGCTGTTCCTATACCGACAAAAACTGCATAAACCGTTCCGATCGGTAGGTTTCTACCAGCAAGAATTAATAAATAAAAGCTACCAATCATTCCGATCACCGTCAGTGACCATTCAATTATTGAATCGGCATATTTTAGCCCAACGACCCACATAATTTCAAAGAAAGCCGCGATGAGTACTTTCATCCAATCTTTTCCCATTTTAAAAACCACCTTTTTTACCAACAAATACGAGTTCTTTCACAATGTATGAAGGAATTTTACATAATAAAAAGCCCGAGATCGCTGACTTGATCGTTCAGCATCTCCCGGGCTTTTGTCCCTCCGTGTCACAGAAAAACTGTGTGTTTTCTCTCGGACCAGTCTGGATATAAAATATCCACGGAACCCTAGAAAACATTCATATCTTGCTTTATTTTACATGAATTCATCACTTGCATCAAACCATTACTTCTTACCAAAGTAGAACAGCCCGACGAATAAGCCAATGAGACACATCACAATAGCAAATATGAGGAATGGCCACGGACCAAATTGGAAGATTAACGGGACAGATAATGCGGTCGCTAAACCTCCACCGAGAAACGGTTCATAAACGAGCTGTTTATACCCGAATGCTTCAAATGCAGGTGATTCGTTATCTGGGTCGGCCACGCGCATAAGCAATAAGCCAGTGGCTGTAACACCCATTGATTGACCGAGATCGCCAATACCGCGCTCAAACCAATACGATGGAATAATTCGTGGAGCAAGAAACATAAACCCAAGAATGTTCCACGCAATCCCTACGATAGCAAGTAATAAAAATGGCACGAGATATTCCCCGATCACGTCAATGGATACAGTTGCGATAGCTGTTACGATTAATATATCTAAAGCAAAACCTTGGATACGATTCATCATTTTCCGGTCGATGACTTCCGCTTGGTCTAACTTGTTGAAAAATAGCTGAACGATAATACCACCGATCATTGCTAATGGGAAAAGTGGAATATACGTCATAAATCCTGCATCAAATGTAATGGATTCAAGCCAAATAAATAATTGCAATACTAAATAACCTACTAAAATAGCTAAACCAACAATAGCAAAATGGAAAGATAACGGTTCAATCGATTCCGGACGTAATGTCATCTTAGCTGCTGGTTCACGGTTCTCAAATTCCATGATACCTTTTTTGCGTAATTCACTAAATCCGTGAACATCATTGATGACTCTTGTTTTTTCTTTCCGAACGGCCCAGTTGATTAAAATAATTCCTGTAATGACACCTGCCAAAATCCCAACTGTCGCTAACCCGATCGATAAATCATAACCTTCTGGGAAGTTCATTTCTTCAAACGTATTTGCCATACCAGCAGCCGTTCCGTGACCACCTTCAAAGGCGACTTCAATTAGTGCACCTGCGATTGGAGGCACACCAAATAGTGGTCCTAATACTAAGAGGACCAATAAAATACCGACGACATATTGTCCCCAGCCAATTGTCCAACCAAAAGCGAGTTGAGGTCCACCGAAGTTCCAGACGCGCTTTAAGCCAGGAATAACTGTGCCAAGAAATAAAGTCGCAAAAACGACATTAATCATTAAACCAGGCAAAGCGGTCCAAACTTCTAAAATGCTTTCAGTCATAAGGCCATTTGCCCAAAAGGAATCTTCTCCGACAAAGTTTCCCATAATTTTACCTAATACTTGTGGACCAAGAAATAACGCCAAAAATCCTCCTATAATCGATGAGGGGATAAATAATTTCTGCAACCACTCAACATGTACACGAACCCACTTACCAACCAATAAAAAGATAGCTAAATATAAAAACGCAAAACCAATCTGTTCGGGGGTCATATCCCATACTCCCTTCTTTGCTGATAATCTAACTTGTTTCTTCCCCGAAAACCTCCCATTCAAACCGAAACGGGTTAGGGAGTGATTGGAAAGATCATTCGCTGTTATCAAACAATTGAAGGTGTGTTCTTATTTAGGAAGTATTACGGTGGGCGATTTTCCTTATGTTCTATGGTAGAATGATGGTTGAAATGAAAAGCTAACAGGAGGTCAATAAGTTGTCTAAACAGTTAAAAGTGGTTTGGTCGTTAATGATTTTAGCGGCAATCCTTGGGTTAGGTGCACAGCCTTTCGCTCAATTGATGAATGCGTTGATTGAAGTGAGTCTATTATTTTATCTATCTGTGTTTTCAACAATCAGCGTCGTTTTATTTTTAGCTGCCATTGGCTTAGGTTTTGCCTTTGTATCATCAAAGAAAATTAGAGATATCCAATTCGGTGTCTTTTTTGGTTTTTCATTTTTAGTAGGAGGAATTACTTTATTTTGGATCGTATTTACGATGATTCATTGGACACAATAATTTAATTATAAAATCGTGTTAAAGATGATTGAATATCTTTATCCGTCAATATAAATACGGTTGTAAATCAAACACATAACCTACATAGAGATAAATCAAATAACCCAGGACGATGAATAATGCGATTAAGCCAAATTGATTCATCGATGTAGGTTTTTCTTTTATTGTCTTAATGGTAGAAGGAATCGGCAGCAAAATAGAGATAATACTTAAAAGTGTTCGCTCAATGCTAACCACCAAAAAAGAAACTCTTAACTCATCCTCGTGGGCCATTTCATTGGGGATTCTTTCATAAGGTCCCCAAACAATTTGGCCTGTGCCATTTTTAACGACTACTTCGTTCTTGCTGACTATGTAATCATAAATATATGGATAAAATTGATTGGCTACCCAAATTTCATAAATGAAAGCACAAATCAGCAAGTAACTTACAATGAGTAACCAATTCTGTTTGAATTTTTCTAGCAACGAAATCACTCCAACCGTATATACCTATTCCATTTAAACTGTTGTGATTCCTGCAACAGGAACAGAATTTTCTAAAATATGTATAATGAGGTTGGAGATCTTAAATTCACCAAGTTGTCATTTACAATCAAAAATTCTATGATATAATCATTTGTGGAATTACAAACGGGGCCATAGCTCAGCTGGGAGAGCGCTTCGCTGGCAGTGAAGAGGTCAGGGGTTCGAGCCCCCTTGGCTCCACCAAAAATTATTATATACATATCACAACACTCAAGCTGAAATGGCTTGAGTTTTTTAGTTTGCCCGGCATGGGTGAATTCTAACGGGTGAAAGTCCCGAGTGTGACCTGGTAGCGGTAAGCACATAGTC
>NZ_JAGSIE010000020.1 GCF_018138385.1 Allobacillus saliphilus | reverse complement strand
TTCAGCAGTCACAACGCTAACTTCAGCAGTCAGAAGACTCATTTCATCAGTTGAACTGCTAGATGTATAGATCATTACATTTTTTAATAACTACCGCTTCTTTTGTCTTATAAAATCCTTGCTATAATCAAATTCCAATAAATATTTGCTAGCACTCGTTTTACCAGCGCTTTTTAATGATTTCTGCAACATATACCGCGCACTACTCTCAGACTCCAGCCCAACAAACTCCCTAAACTCCCGATTCGTGATCGTCTTATTTCCAAGTAAATAGTAATCTTTCAACGCAGAGAGATGTGCATCAATGGAGCGGTGGCCGCAGCGAGTGCACTCCCACCGTCGATTTTTGCGTTCCATGCCGAGGTGTGTGCATTCAGGACAGCAGACGCCTGGTAATATTTCTTCAAATTCAAGTTTCCATCGCTCGAGAATGTTTGGCGTATAAGGTGTATGGGCTTTTGCGATTTTTTGCGCGAGATGTTTAGATTCTCGAAGGTTGATAAACTCTTGTTTATATTTTTGATTGATTTCTCGAAGTTTACTAGATAGTTTGCTTAGTGGAATGACGCGGTCACGGAAGTAATCTGTTCGATCGGAGGCTTGGAGAATCACATGTGGATGTGTCATGACGACGAGGGTTTCAATAGGTAGTGGCGGGATTCGTTGATGCTCTAACCAAGTGGAGAATTGAAATTTTTGTTCCTCTACTTGGACGATTGGGTCGTCATATATTTTTTCAGTTTCATGTGGACGTGGTTGTTGAATGGTTTGCGAAAAATCATTTCGGGATAAGACTTGTCCCCGGTAAGCTTTAACTTCAAGCATCAATAAAAAGCGTGGTGTCACAATCAATGAATCAAGCTGGAAAAATGTTCGGTTAAAAGGTAGGCGAATATCGTGGAGTGTATAGTGGTTAAAATTGAGTTTGCTGAGAGCGTAATCGAGGCGTTGCTCCCCTTGGAAGCCGGCTTTTTCTCTTCCGAAGCGATCAGTCAGCTTCACATACGTTGGATGGTTTTCGGGTAATCTTCTAAGGAGGTTTTCTAGCATGAGGGAATAAATTGTGGGAATATGAGGTTTGATGATCAATACATAGTCTCCTTTCAAGTATTATATAGTTTTATTGTATCTGTGCCTTTCAATTAAACAAGTACTGAATTTGTTATAATGAGCGTAGCTAATGGAAAAGGAAGTTGAATGATGAAACATAAATTACTACAGTTTGACCAACTACAGATGATGGATGACACCAATCCGAATGAATCAAATGTTCTCGCTTCATTCGCGATGGACGATACCCTTTGTATTGCTGCCAGTGAAAATAATGAAGCCGGGATTCGGTTTTGGGTGCACGGTCCGACTGCTGTGTTGGGTATTCCGGATAGCCGTTTACCGAAGATCAAGGAAGCGGTCGGTTATTTAACAGAACAGAATCATGACGTGATCATTCGAAATTCCGGTGGGCTTGCCGTAATTTTGGATGAAGGCATTTTGAATATCTCGCTTATTTTCCCGCATGGAAAAAATATCGATATTCACGAAGGTTATGAAACAATGGTTGCGTTCATTCAATGGATTTTTGATGATGAACCAATTGAAATTGAAGCCTACGAGATTGAAGATTCCTATTGTCCTGGAACGTATGATTTAAGTGTGGATGGCAAAAAATTCGCAGGCGTTTCACAACGTCGTGTGAAAGAAGGAACCGCCGTTCAAGTTTATTTAGCTGTTGAGGGAAGCGGCTCTGAACGGGCGGAACTTGTACGCCAATTTTATCAAATCGGTAAAAATAACGAAGACACAAAATTTGCTTATCCTGAAGTCAACCCTCAAGTCATGGTAACACTAGAGGAAGTGCTCAACAAACCGATGTCGGTTGAAGGATTAGTGAGCAAAATCAATCGAAAACTTACAGACGATGGTGTTCAACTCACTAAAAAGGTGCTTAACGAACAAGAAACAGAGTGGTTTGAGAAACGATTGAGTATGATGAAAAAAAGAAACGAACAAATTAATAGCTAAACATAACACGCTTCAATCGTAACAAAACGTTCGTTGCTCTTACTCTAACCTGAAGGGCAATTATGTTATAGTGAAATTGTGTGAAATAATGTTATAGAAAAGGAGTGACATACCATGCCAGCAGTTCAAGCAGTAGAAACAGTAGATGGTTGGTATTGTTTACATGATTTTCGTACCGTTAATTGGTCCGCTTGGAAAAAAGCTTCTGAAGATGAACGCAAACAAGCGATAGAAGAGCTGAATCAATTGATGGGCGATTGGGAAGGTATTGAAAAAGAAAAAAACGGAAGCTTCGGTTTTTATACCATTGTTGGACAAAAAGCTGATTTGCTTTTCATGAATTTACGTCCGACGATGGAAGAACTGACAGAATTAGAAACAAAATTCAATAAAACAAAACTTGCAGAATACTTAGAGCCTGCTTATTCATATGTGTCCGTTGTGGAATTATCAACATACATGTCCAAAGCGGAAGATATGGAAAACAACCCAGAAATCCAGGCACGTCTCCACCCTATTTTACCGAAATGGAATCATGTGTGCTTCTATCCAATGGATAAGCGCCGCGCAGGTGAGGACAATTGGTATGCTGAAGAATTCGATGAACGTGCCCGCTTGATGTATGATCATGGCATGACTGGCAGAAAATATGCCGGGAAAGTACGTCAAATGATCACTGGCAGTATGGGTTTTGACGATTGGGAGTGGGGTGTCACGCTTTATGCACATGACGTCCTTCAGTTCAAAAAATTAATTTATGAAATGCGTTTTGATGAAGTTAGTGCTCGTTTCGCTGAATTCGGTTCATTTTACATTGGACACCGTAAAGAACGAGACGACTTAAACAGCATTTTTTCTGTATAATGAATATACGCATGTGAGATCGCTATCGATTTCACATGCTTTTTTATTTCCTCAATTGCATTGACCTCCACATGATGTTCCTACATAAAAATTCTTCTTAAAAAAAGAATGTTTTAGCATTCTCTACATATACATGGATACAGTGGTACGCCTAAAAGAGTGAGGTGATGCTTACTTAGCCATCACCAATAAGTTCTTATTAAGTCAATACTTCTTAGGAGGTCGATGATTGTTGGATGAATCAAAACAAGATCAGCAAGCGCCTGAACAAAAGGTGAGTGAACAGGAACAACGTGGTATGGAAGGCAAGAAGAAAAATCCTGCATATAAACAACCTGCTTACGAGCATTATCAGCAACAAAGCGGAGCTAAAAAATGGATGCCACATGATAAGAAGCAACCGGGAACTTGGTATAATCAAGGAAGTCAACAACAAGGATTATATCAGCCCCCTCAATTTGGAAATCACAGTATGGGGCAAAGTGGATGGGGTAGCCCTCCACCACCACAACCAAATCAACAGCAAGGTGGAGCTTCTATGCAATATGGTCAACCGTATGATCCAATGAATCAAAATCCAGCAAACTTCCAAGCGGGGGGGATGCCTCAAGGTGGCGGCGCACCAATGACACTGACTTATTCACCTCAAGGCGGGATGCCAGGTGCTGTCGCTCCAAGAGAACAATCCTATATCGAAAATATCTTACGCTTGAATCGAGGTAAACCAGCAACGATCTATATGACATTTGAAAACAATGACGAATGGAACGCGGAAGTTTTTCGAGGTATTGTTCGTGAAGCCGGGCGTGACCATATTGTTCTTGAAGACACTCGAAGCGGTCGTTGGTACTTACTTCTCATGATTTACTTGGACTATGTCGTGTTCAATGAACCATTGAATTATGAATATCCGTTTGGTTAAGCAAACCTTCCCGTATCACTTGAATAAGTGATACGGTTTTTTCATGAAAATTCCACACCTTTTCCATAGTGTTAACGATTCTATTCATGAGTGCACAGATTTATAGAAACTTGAAAGTCGACTGAATTTCTGAGTTTTTATCTACAATTTTCGATAAATCATTCATAGAACATGTTCTATTGAACCAATAATTTTTGATTTACAATAAAACAGAAATTTTACTAATGTTGGATATTCAAGTAAATTATAATCGCTAGCGGTGAAATGGGGCAGAGACCGGTCTCCTTTTGAGGAGGAGAATTTTCAAATGTTGCAGCAAGGGGGAAATCGAGAAAGAGACGTAGAATTTGAGCTTGTATTTATGGAATATAAGAAAATGATTCATCACTTAATCCATAAATACAATATTCAAGATCCACAAGGGGAATTTTTTCAAGAAGGTTTAATAGCTTTATGGAATGCTTATCAACGATATGGCGATCGAGATTCCTTTGGAAAAATGGCTTACATAACGATCCGTAGCCGGTTAATTGACTTGATTCGGAAGAAAAATCGTCGGGCAGAAAAAGAGACAGCGACTGACCTCATCAGTGAATCAGCTTATACGGATGAATCGATTAACACATTTGATCCATTTTTCTGGGAACGAATCCAAAATGCTTTGACCGATAAACAATGGATTTTTGTTCGTCGAAAAATCATCGAGGGCAGAGCGTATAAAGATATTGCCGCACTTGAAAATACAACAGTTGACGCTGTAAAAGGTTGGGGAAAAGAAGTCAAAAAGAAATTAAAGACGCTATTAGAGGAGGAATCTTAAAATAAAAAAGCATCCAAACATGTCGAGTTGGATGCTTCTTCCTCATTGTGCAGGCATCGTATACGTTACAAAATGGCCCTTACTCTCTTCCATCGTGCAAAAAATGTCATCCAGCACTTCCTGAGCACGTTCAGCAGACTCATACTTACCAACGATTTCACTCCACTTTTGCATCGGGTGCCAATGAATAATCCCTTCAATCTTTTTACCTTTCATCAGTAGCTGATTCACTTGAAGCAACGATTCACCATTCTGTGCTTTAATCCAGATCATCTATCCGAACCTCCTTTAAACTGGCCATTTTCCAAAAATTGATTGACGAGGCTTGCTGTTCGGCTCTGATGATGTATTTCCAGATGATGATAAGGTAGTATGATAAAGTCTTTGAATTCATCCATTGGAACGGATGACAACTCGACTTTTCCGTCATTTTTTTCCCGAATGAGCCTACCAAGTAATCCTTTTGACTTCGTACCTGCAATTGCACCGATTTCTACCCCATTCGGCGCCTCAATATTTAACTGTTCAATATACGCTCTATCTAATGACTTTAATGTTCTGAACCTCGACACATACCACTTCATTCGACCTGCTAGAGTTGCTAGATAGCTACCTCGATTTGGCGTCGCAATCAACACGGCTCTACCAACCTGGCGGACGATGTCTTCATCCATCAATAAATGACGAATCACCAATCCACCAGTACTGTGACCTACCAAATGTATTTTCTCATTAGGATCCGTATATTTTGGGATATATTCTTTTAATACGACTGTACTGCGGTCAAACTCTTGATAAGTCAATGGTAGCGTTGGCACCAAACATTCATAGCCCCAATTCTCCAAATCTTTTTTCATCGAGTAAAAATCTTTTTTATCTCTGTAAAACCCATGAACTAAGATGACTTTCATAATAATGCTCCTTTAACAATTAAACCGTTCTCCGACTGATTAAGAGGGTTACTGCATGCAAGATGAATAAACCCGTTAACAAAAACCATATCGCATCTCTATATCCATCGTACGTCATTGAGTATACATGATCATTGATTAACTCGATGACTAACCAACCTAGCGGCATAAGCGGAAAAGCGACACTATACGACCGGTTTAAAATCGTTTGTCCCCTCTCGTCCTTACCTTCTGAACTCCACTGGAATTTCAATGAATAATAGACTGACCAAAAGAAAACAATGACATAAAACAATGCAAAAAAGCCCATCTTCTTCCCTCCTATTGGTATAAAAAGATATCTTCCACCCCAACATCAAATAACCTTGCCAGCTCAAACGCTAATTTCAATGATGGATTGTAACGATTCTTTTCAATCGAAATAATCGTTTGACGACTGACCCCTACTTTCTTCGCGACATCTTGTTGCGAATAACCTTTTTGGGCACGATACACGGCTAAACGATTTGTTAATTGACCACTTTCAAACAAACTCGTCACCACCCTTCTATAACTATAGTATAGTATTTTTTACACAAAGTAAACTATTTTTTACATATCGTACAAAGATAAATAAGGCTGAGATGACTTCCACCTACAGATGTATATAAAATCAATCGCTGTCCTGTTAAACGATTTTGAGAAATTCTTTAAGATTAAGGTAATCAAATAAACGGAGGTCAAATCAATGCTAAATAATCATATGGAAAAGATCGAGCGGTTGAATGAATTGAAGAGAAAATATGGTAGCCAAATTTACGTTGCTTCAAAGCCAAAACGAAAGAGACGTTTTATCAAAGGTTACTTAAGTCGATGGATGAAACAATTTCAAACAAAAAGCCCCGCTTCATAAGTGCAATATAAACTATTTAGTGAATGCAGATCCCCTAGGGGAGTAAGTTTTTAAGCACTGACGTCGGTCGGTGCTTTTTTTGTGGTGAAACATTTTAATGTTGAAGATTTTCGATTTAATGTTGAAGAAATGCGGATTGACGTTGAAGGTTCGCGGATTGACGTTGAAGAAGTGAGAATTAATGTTGAAGGTTCGCGAATCAACGCTGAAGAAGTGAGAATTAATGTTGAAGGTTCGCGAATCAACGCTGAAGAATTGTAAATTAACACTGAAGAAGCACGGATTAACGCTGAAGAAGCGAGAATTAACACTGAAGGTTCGCGAATCAACGCTGAAGAAATATAAATTAACACTGAAGAAGCACGGATTAACACTGAAGAAATATAAATCAACACTGAAGAAGCACGGATTAACACTGAAGAAATATAAATCAACACTGAAGCAAATAAACTCGCCTACGAGTTCAAATTAATCACTTCAGCACAATAATCAGACATGCGACAGAGGCGATTGCCATGGCATAATAGCCAGACAGCATAAAGCGATCTTTATCCTTCCCCTTTCGATGCTCAAAAACAATTGTGGTCACAAAAAACAATATAGCTAGTGTAAAAATCCAGGCGAGAATCATCTAAGTTTCAACTCCAATCAAATGAACTATTAGCAGTAATACTGAATATACTTATAATCCTTGTTATAATTAGAGTAACACAAAACCGGAGTGAAACGAGATGAAGAAAGAAGAATTGTTAGAACGAATCGAGTCCCATCAACCTGACATCTTAGGAATGCCAAATACGAGAGAGCATGCAGTCATTTTGCCTTTGATCGAAAAAGAAGATGACTTACATATTTTATTTGAAGTTCGATCGCAGCGAATGCGAAGACAACCTGGTGAAGTATGCTTCCCTGGAGGCAAAATTGACTCAGGAGAAACCCCCGAAGAAGCTGCATTAAGAGAAATGCATGAGGAGATTGGCGTTCACCCTAGCGAAGTCTCTTTTATCCGAAAACTCGGCATGGTGACCACACCCTTTGGCGTAAAGTTGCATGTGTTTACCGGCTTTTTACCAACAATTTTAAACCTTACCCTAAACCCAGATGAAGTCGAAGAAGTGTTTACCGTACCTTTTACTTTCTTCAAGAACAATCCTGCGACTGACCATTATATTCATATGCATATCGAGCCGGATGAAAAGTTTCCAACTGAAGATATACCTAACGGAAAGAATTATAAGTGGCAAACAGTGCAATACCGTGAAAACTTTTATTACTACAAAAACTACGTTATTTGGGGACTGACAGCATTAATCGTAGCAGACTTTATGGAACGTTTTCAGATACGGCACTAACTAATAATAAGGGAGGTGAACAAATGACGAATAAACAAAAAAGGAAGCGAAATCGTTTAAGCTGGTGGATTTCCTCCCTAAGTTTATTTTTTGTTTTTTTGATCATATTTTTTATTATTGACGGAACAATTTTTGAGCCAAAATTAAATGATTCAGATCACATAGCAGGTAAGGCTGCAGATTGGCTTGAAGAATCAAAACTTTTTAATAGCTGGTTCGCCCCTTTTCACTTTGCATGGTTTAATCTGGCTACACTTTTATATATTATTGTTTTACTTGTAAATGCAATAGCAGACACTTTTTCATTGAAGCGAAATAAACAGCACTAAAAATGCGTAAATCTAATACAAAGAAAAAGCACTGCAAAATGCAGTGCTACCCTTTATAAACGTCTTGGTAATCTTCATTTTTTGCCAGCTTCTTATCCGCATATGGGCAAGAAGCTACTAATTTCTTATCTTGTTCACGAGCGTAATCAACCATGGCATCAACAAGCTTTCCACCCGTCCCAGTGCCTTGCATTGATTCAGATACCTCTGTGTGCGTGACTTCTAATGTGTTCGCATCGATTTCTTCAAACACAATATGCGCATCTGGATTCGACTCTTCACCTATAAATAATTGATTAACACCTTTTTTAATCTCCATGTAAAAGCCTCCCTTTGAACGTTCTCTTTATAATATTCCCGAACGACTCGAAATTTAAAACACAATGTCAATGGTGTGGTCGACATTCATTTCAACTGACTCGATCGCAGACGATTTCTCTTCAAATTTTCCTTGTTCTTTAAAATAATTGAACATAAAGTAAGTAAATAGTGTGACGATCACAATAACTAGCAAAATAACAATAACAGCAAGCGACCCTTTATTCTTCATTTTGAATACTCCTTTCAAGTATTGATTTTTGAATGAATACGTATGTATTTTTCATTTTTCTCATGCCACCCAACAAAGATGAGAATCATTGCTAGAATCGTTCCTAGTAACAAAATAAGCCACCAAACCCCAGCATATTCACGTAATGCTTGTAAGAAGGGGATGCCACTTTCAATCATCTTTCCAAAAACCAAGAAAAAGATGATTGATCCGATTGTTTTCAACCACTCTTTCAACGCAAAAAAGACAACGCCTCTTTTTCTCGTTTTCTTCCACTTCCGATAAAATCTTTCTTCGGTTACTGCCTTCTCTTCAAACTCGAAAATCATCGTAACTAAGAATAAGGTCGATATAAATACATAATAAAACGTTTGATAATAAATGTCCAAATAGAATGGAATGGAAAATAAAATCATATATAACACAAGGACAACTGCTAGATTGACCTTTCGCTTAGCCAAAAAATCCACCTCTAACATAATTTAATCATTTCATCTCTTATCATACTACTGCAACACCTGCGTAAAATGAAAGTAAGACAGGCAGGTGTTGACCATGACATTTCTTCATTATGCGATTGTGTTTATTATCATACTGATTTTTACCGGCATACTCCGATTTCTTCAGCTTCAAAACCAAATTTGGGTTGAGCTATACGTATTTGTGTTTGCGCCATTGATGGTCCTCTCGCTCTTATGTCTCTTACTTGTCTTTATACAAATAAAAGCAGCCGTCTTTTTAGAGATCGGCCGCTTCCTGTTTATCTATTCTATTTTAGGAGTCATTCTCGGTTATTGCTGGCAACTAATTATCAAACGGCATTAAACTTCATATTTGTAAAAATGCTGTGTTCGATAAATTTCAAAGCCGACAGGTTGATATAAGTTTTCAATCGAAACGTTTTTCGTATTCACTTCTACAAAAATAGAATGACCATCTTCTTTTTCCTGTCTGACTACTTCAATAAGAGCGCTTTTTCCAATACCCATTTTTTGATATTTCGGATCAATCACAAACCCGAAAATATAACTTTCAAGTCCTTCTGATTTTAAACGAATCTTACCGACCGACTCTCCTTCATATTCAATCATATAAAGGCGATGTGCCAGTTCCTCTTTATACATCCGTGTCATGCCTTCAGCTTCTTCGCGTGTTAAACCGAAAGCTTCGCGGTCAAGCTCGACAATTCGATCGAAATCTTTCTTTTCTGCAAAACGCAATTGGACATCTAATTGTTGTGCAGGCAATTCAGTTGCTTTCCAACGCATCTCATACTCTGAATATGCATATTTAGCGCCAATTTCAGCCAATGTTTTCTCTGCGTCCTTTGCATTTTCAGGTGCACTAATATAAATCGTATCCACACCATTTTTACGAACAACCTCAGTAGCCTCATCTAAAAGTTTCGTGAAAATTCCTTTTTGACGATGCTCGGGATGAACCATACCACTTAATTCATAAGCTCCCCCAATATAATAAAGTGCAGCGTACCCTAACAATTGACCACCTTCATAATAAAAGAAATCCTCATCATCGGATTTGCGGTCAACTAAAAAGTACCAATCCAACTTCAATTCAACTTGATCTGCTTCCTCAGAAAGCATTTTTAAACGATCAATCGAACGTAATTGATCTGGAGTCAACATGTAAAATCCCTCCTCTTCCCCCTTGAGGTGAATGTCTTTTTATTGTATTAAACTGAATCAAAATTCCAAGTTTTTAGCTCGAAATCATGTATTTTTTTGTATTCTTATTTCCAAAATGGCGATATTCGTTGCAAGCCAGGCAAATCCGAGTAAGAATCCGCCAATGACATCACTCGCAAAATGGACTCCTAAATAGACACGACTGAACCCAATCAAGAAAATCAGAATGCTTAGGACGACACCAACAATCCATTTGGCAGCCAACGGAAATCGGCTTCGGATCATTAAATAAATAATAAACCCATAAAACACCATCGGTCCTGTCGAATGTCCACTTGGAAAACTGTAGCCCGTGCCGTCATATTCCTCGATAAGATTGGGCCGTTCTCTTTCGAAAAGTTCTTTTAAACCTGATGTGAGAACTGCAATCCCTATCATAGTAACAGCAAAATGAAAAACGCGCCATAGGCGATTATTTGGATAAAAAAACAAGATCAGCCCAACAATGATTGTCCCTGTAGTAATCAGCCAAACCGCGCCTAATTCGGTAATGAATCCAAAGAGTGAATCCAGTGTATTTGATTGAATGGATGAAACAAAATGAGAAGCCTTCTGATCGATTAAGAACTTTTCTTTTTCAAAAACATCTTCTGCTATTTCAGCAAACAAGAAAAAGGCCCCGCCAATGACGACAATGGCCAACAAGATCCAGATGATGTTTTTTTGAAAGAATTGTTTAAACAACATGATTCACCCTAAAAGACGATTGATGAAAAGACCATTTTCAATAAATAATCCACAAACGTAAAACCAAACAGTGCGACACTTGCAACAAGTAACCCTAACGAAACATATATATTAAAGGCTTCTTCGTGTTTTTTCCAGTAAAGTAACGTATAAACGGCATAAATTAAACCAATCAAGAAGAATACTGGCCAGAAAATAATTGTTTTCGGGCTTACGAGTAAATAAACGACATAAATGCTAAGTAAAAGGTAAGCTGGTATATTTCCCATTGATATCCTCTCCGGTTCCGATGAACATATGTATATCTAATATGATTAACTGCTCTTAAATATATTTGCTCAATGCGATATTTATTAACTATTTACCACAATTCTTTCAAATGTAATCTTTTATCGTTAAATGGCTATACACTGGTTTGCCTTTACTAACGCGTACACTCGCTTTTCAACCTTGTTTTTTGCTAAGATGGGGGTAGAGGTGATTGTGATGAAAATTAAATCCATTGAACCGACTCCAAGTCCATATTCAATGAAAATTAATGTGACGGAAACATTGCCAGATGGCCAAACGGAGAACTATAAATTAGGTGATGACTTAACCGATGCACCTACATATGCAAAACAATTATTTGAAATCGAAGGCGTGAAAGACCTTTATCGTGTCATTGATTTTATTGCGTTGGAAAGGAATCCAAAAGTTCCATGGGAAGAAATCTTACCTCAAGTAAAAGAAGTTTTTGGTGAAGAAGAAAGCGATGAAGTGAATGATGTTGGACATTCGGAGCAACCAGAAGAAGAAGCTTTCGGCGAAGTGAAGGTTTTCTTACAGGTGTTCAGAAATATCCCTGTACAAGTTAAATTGGAAGATGATGAAGGTGAAACTCGCTTCGGGCTTGATCAGCGTTTTATGCATGCCGCGATGGAGGCGTCTGAAAATGCGGATTACTTAGCTGAACGTAAATGGGTCGAGCAAGATCCACGTTACGGAAACCCAGGTGAAATCGGACAGGACATTGTCGATGAAATCGAAGCTTCCTACGATGAAGAGCGATTGAATCGACTTGTTGAGATGGCAAAGGCGAATGAAACTACAGGTCGCTCCGTTTTTTCAGAGCCGATTACGATAGAAGATTTAGAAGTCGACGATTGGAAAGAACGTTACCGGAAGCTTGAGCGCATGCCTGATCCAACCGTCGAAGATCTACCAGTGTTGGATAAAGCGTTGGAAGACCCGAAGATGTCCATCCGTCGTTTGGCAACTGCCTATTTAGGAATGATTGAAGAAAAAGAAGTCCTTCCTTATTTGGAGAAAGCTTTAAAAGATAATACGGTCACCGTTCGACGTACTGCTGGCGATTGCATGTCTGATGTTGGATTTACAGAAGCAATCCCTGCCATGATCGAATCGTTAGAAGATAAAAGTCGCATTGTCCGCTGGCGTGGTGCGATGTTTTTATATGAATACGGCGATGAATCAGCCATTCCTGCTTTAGAGAAAGCATTGGAAGACCCAGAATTTGAAGTGCGCATGCAAGCAAAAATGGCACTCGGCCGAATCCAAGGTGGAGAAGCTGCACAAGGCTCCATTTGGAAGCAAATGAGTGAAATGATTGAGAAAAAAAATAAAAATTAATCAGCTGTATAGCCTATTTTAAAAGGCTTATTTAATGATTTAGATAAACTTTTTTCTAATCAATACAGAAAATGGTATCTTTTTTAAATAACCCGTGGTATACTAAGTTTAACTTAATTGTTCGGCTAGCAATACAAGATCCAGGTTTCATCTTACGAGGTAGAACATCGTCTTGAATTATTATAAGAACAACCAAAGTAATACTCGTGCAAAAATGCACAACGGAGGAATTTCTATGAACACAGGTTCAGTAAAATGGTTTAACGCAGAAAAAGGCTTCGGTTTTATCGAAGTTGAAGGTGGAGACGATGTATTCGTACACTTCTCAGCAATTCAAGGCGAAGGGTTCAAAACTTTAGAAGAAGGTCAACAAGTTACTTTCGATATCGAAGAAGGCAACCGTGGACCACAAGCAACTAACGTTGTAAAATAATTCAATTGAATTAGTGAAAAGCTCTTCTGGTGACAGAAGGGCTTTTTATTTTGGTTAAAAATATAAAAATGAACAGATTATATTGTTAGCGGTTGGTTGATTGTTGATCGTTGAGGTTTGACTGTTGATAGAAGTGGGAAGCTTCAGGATTTGCTTGTCTTCCGTGCGTCTCGATACTTAAATGAGTGCTTGTCCACCGCGAAATGTCGTTGAGCGCGTGTCTCGATACTTAAATGAGTGCTTGTGCATCGTGAAATGGCGTCGAGTACGTGTCTCGATACCCAAATGAGTGCTTGCGCTGCGCGAAATGGCGTCGAGAACGTGTCTCGATACCCAAATGAGTGCTTGCCCATCGAGAAATGGCGTCGAGAACGAGGATTAATCGAAGCTTAAGGATTTACTTATCTTCCGTGCTTGACAGAAGCTCTCGACCACGCAAGCTTAGGGATTTGCTCGGCTTCCGTGCTTGATAGAAGCTCTCGACTACGGAAGCTCCGGGATTTCCTCGGCTTCCGTGCTTGATAGGCGCTCTCAACAACGGAAGCTTCAGGAATTGCTTATCTTCGGTGTCTGATAGGCGCTCTCCATAAGGGTATCTCTGCCGATAAAGTATTTCTAGATGTCGATAAACGATTGATAAAAAAGATAGACGACAACTCCTACACAACATGCAGGAATTACCGCCGTTTTCAATAACCAGTATTACTAGATCAACTTCTTCTTATCTTCACTCAATCTCATGCAACAATCCATCTCCTCGTAGTTCCACTTCCAAATCATTTGGTATGGTCAATTGAAAACCTTGATAATAAAAGTTACTTAACTTATGAAGCCGACGATCATCTAATTGATTAGTACCCACATAGTGATTGATGAATTCTTCTTTCGAAATAATGGTCCGTGAGATGGAGTATTGGTCATGTGGAATGCCAAGAAACAATTCTTTCCCTAATAGCGTTACGTCAGGATATTTAATGTTATCCTCAGGCACCTCTATTCCCTGAACATAAAATGTTGATGGGCGATAATAACTAATTTCAATAATCGGTTTATTATCTTCTCGCCTTTTTATACGGATCTCCGTTTCTGACTCTACAACTAAGTTTTCATACTCGTCAAAAAAGTCATATTCCCATCTACCTGCTAATGTAAATGCATCAATTTTTTCAAATGAAACTGGCGGATCGGCATAATATTTGTCCAAAGTTGATTGATAATCATCATGCAATTTTACGTCTTCTGCCATTATATCCACTTGTGTAATAAAAATATAATAAACAACAATAGACATAGCTAGAATCACACTATAAATGAAAACGTTTCTTTTTCCACGACTCTTTTTTCGTTTAGTTCTATTTGTTCTTTTCAATAAAAAATATGCCAACAATAACATCAAGATAAGTGGTAATATAGCCATTCCAGTCATGTACGCACCTCCATTCGTCTGGTAAAGAGCATGACGATTGTATAAATGAGAATAGAGAACCCTAGTACTTTCAAGAACAGCACCCACCATTCCGTTTCCATTGAAAAAATCATGACGAGTTGCCCAATCCCGAGTGTCCCTTCAATTTTCGTATCGAGAACGATATTCCCAATAATCAAAGCAGGTAAAATGAATATAAAGGCTTGATTCCAATTTACAAGTTCTCCAACGAAATAACCGACCGTCGCAAGCAAGAAGGCTAAGCTGATGGTAACAATTGCGCCGATAAAGATTTCTTTAATTGTATATGGTTGGGCGATAATTACGGAGTCGGTTGAATAAAACAGAAAATATAAAGCCTTTCCAAGAAAAATAGAAAAGAATCCAATCAATCCTCCAATTACACTCGCAAATCCGATATATAAAATCGATGACATGTGACTTGTGAACCGATTGGATACAAAGCTGAAATCCATTTCACGAAAAGCAGGACGTGCCAAAGTCCAGCCGACGACGAACGCCCAAATGAGCACAAAGATAAAAGCTAAATCACTAGAAACATAGGTAATATCAGCTTTACCATATTCATTTGTACTAAATGAAGAACTTCCACCAAACGCCGATGAAAGCACCGCAAACACGAGAAGACCAATCAAAATATTGAATAAGTGCCAATTCATTTGAATTTTGAACTTGGTTGAAAGCGTTATGTAATGCCATGTTTTTTTATTCAAAGACATGATCGATCCCTCCTCGTTTTGCTTTGGTTAAATACAAACAGACGTCATCAATCGAAACAGGTGAAAATTGAACATCTTCTTTCTCTAACTTTCGTTTTGTCTCTTCTGTTAAATCGCCTAAAATCACTTGATACACTTGATTTCCGCTCAATTCTTCCTCATGTAAAATCTGGACATCACCAGGCAAATGACTGAGTGATTCCTCGCTACCCGTTAACCCGTAACTTTTCTCTTTCAACTGATCGACCGATTCCTGGATGACAAATCTACCTTCATCGATCAATAAAATCGTTTCCAACACTGTCTCTAATTCATTCAATAAATGACTGGATAAAATAATTGTCCGAGGATGCTTTATATAATCTTTCAATAATGCACGGTAAAAATCTTTACGAACAGAATAATCCATCCCTGTTGTCGGTTCGTCGAAAATCGTAATTTTCGTCCGAGCACATAAACCGATAATCATATTGAATGTACTTATCTTTCCCTTTGACAACTCACTATGCAGTTGATTCGGTCGAAAAGAAAAATAGTCGAATAATCGTTGAGCTAGTGTCTGATTCCAATTCGGATAAAAACGAGCAGCGGTTTGTAAAATATCCGCTAGAGTAATTTCTGAAGAAAAGCTCATTTCGTCATCAACAAAGATTAAATTCTCCGAAACGAACAAGCTATCAAACGGATCTTCACCGAGGACACGCACTTGTCCATCAGTCGGATGATAATAGCCAGCTAAACATTTCAGCAACGTTGATTTTCCCGCACCATTTCTTCCGATTAAGCCAATAATTTTATTTTCTTCAATGGAAAAATTGATCGCATTCAATGCATGTAGCCCACCGTATTGTTTTGTTAATCCCCGAACATCTATTACCGTCATTCTTCTTCCCCCTCTTCTTCATGAATTCTCCGTAACATTTCACTTAACTCATCCATCGAAACATCCAAGTAATTTGCCTCTTTAACAATCTCACGAAGCATTCGCTTCAACGTTTTATTTTTACGCTTTTCTCTAATGATGTTTACTGCTTTTTCCTCAACAAACATCCCGAGACCTCTTCGCTTATGAACAATCTCTTCCTCAGCAAGCAACTTCAGTCCCTTTGCTGCGGTGGCAGGATTGATATTGAAACGATCGGCAAGCTGATATTGTGAATAAATTTTTTCACCAGCCTCTACACGCCCAGATAAAACTTCATTCTCCAACCATTCAGCAATTTGAATATAAATCGGCTTATTGCTTGCATGATCTAACAAATCCTCCCACCTCACTTTATGTATCTAATTTAGAATCAGTACATTACTGCACTAATGCACTAGGTATATTATAACTATATATGGATGGATTCATCTTGTCAACGACTTTTGAATCGTTCAATATTAAAAGAAGTATCGTATATACGCTTTAGTCGGAATGGAAGGAGAAAAACCATGAAAATAATCGTTGATGCAGATGCGAGTCCAGTTAAAAACGAGGTCATTGAAGTTGCGGGTGAGTTTGGGTTAGGGGTTTTACTCGTCATGAGTTACGCCCATTTTTCGGCTGAACGGTATCCAAGTTTTGTTGAAACAGTGTATGTTGATTCAGAAAGTGAAGCGGCCGATTATAAAGTGATGCAATTGGCAAATGCCGGAGATCTAGTCATCACTCAAGATTATGGGTTAGCTTCTTTAGTGCTTTCAAAAGGATGTTCTGCGATGCATCATAAGGGCTTTTTATATACTCATGAAAATATTGACCGGTTGTTGACTTCACGCTATTTAAATCAACAAGCACGAAAAAGCGGTCAACGATTTAAAGGACCTAAACCGTTCACCGGCGAAGAAAGAGAAATATTTCGCGAAAAATTAGTTCGCATCGTAAAAGAAGCGGTCGAATAAATAAAAAACCTCTCGCCCGAACAGTCTGTTCAAGCAAGAGGTAGAGTTAACTTATAGTTTAATTTCTTTGTATTTATGGAACCACGGTTGTTCTTTTTCAATTTGATGCGCCAGCTGGAATAATAATTCATCTTCTCCTAAGCGTCCAAAGAAGTGTGTTCCTACTGGTATTCCTTCCTCTGTCCAATGTGTCGGAACACTCATCGCTGGTTGTCCAGTAGCATTAGCAAGTGGCATGAACGGATTGTAGTTCAACATGTTCTCGAGCATCGGTCCATATGCTTCTGTCACGTCTTTCTCTTCACCTGTTTTCTTCGGAAGCTGATTCATCGTCGGTGTCATCCAAACATCATATTCCTGGAAAAAAGACATAATCTTTTCGGATTCAATCGCAGCAAACACCCGCGCTTCTTCATATTCAGCCGCCGAAATATTTTGGCCGTACTTCATAATTTCATAGGAAAGCGGTTCGACATTGTCACGCGTGACTTCTTTACCAACCATTTGTCCCATATGTTTAATCATGACTGAACCTGTCGACAACCAAATATTAATGAATGCATGGGCTACTCCTTCATAGTCGTAAGCCGGTGTTGCTTCGACAACTTCATGGCCCAAGTCTTTCATTAATTGAACGGATTGGTCGAGATTCTTTCTTGTCTCAGCATCAAGCTCTACTTTTCCACCTGCATCATAAGTGACGGCAATTTTAAGCCTGCCCGGAGAATGCTGTGATTTTTCCGCAAAATCTGTGCGCTTCTTGAAAGAAGGATACAAAGATCGCGGCACACCACCATTTAAAACATCCAATAAAGCTGCACTATCACGAACCGAACGGGTAATCGCATGGTTGATCGGAAAATGGTTAATGTATGGTGGGTATGGCAGTCTACCTCGGCTCGGTTTGAATCCAAATAAGCCGGTTGCAGAAGCTGGAATCCGCAATGACCCTCCTCCATCATTTCCATGTGCAAAAGGAACGAGTCCAGCCGCTACTGCAGCTGACGTGCCACCACTGGAACCACCTGGTGATCGATCTAACGCCCACGGATTCTTCGTCGGTCCAAATAAAGTCGGCTCCGTCGTTGGCAAAAATCCAAATTCCGGTGTATTCGTTTTTCCTAAAAACACAAGCCCCGCTTTCTCATAACGATCCACGAGCTCATCATTCTCTGGTGCGATCACATCTTCATGAAGCTTCGAGCCACTTGTTAACGGCTGATTTTTAACCGCATTCAAATCTTTAATTAAAAAAGGCAATCCGGCAACAGGGCTTGCAGCTAGATCAACATGTTTAACTTGTTCTTTCGCTTCATCAAACATTTCATGGACGACCGCATTCAACGTCGGGTTGTAAGTTTGTATTTGTTGTATGTAAAAGTCGGTTAATTCTGCTGCGGTAATTTCGTTTGCATCCAGAAGCTCTTTTTGTCCAAGCGCATCTTTTTCTAATAGTTCTTCAAAGTGTTTCAATAGTTCCTCTCTCCTTTTTTACTTTCTTCAACACGGTAACTTGCTCACCAAAAATTACGAAAAAACGAACTAACCAAACGTGGTAGATAAAGAAAGATATCGGCAAAATTAAACAAAAAATCCAACCAAGGGTTATCTATCCTTCGCATTTTCCCAGACTTTTTTCGGCCATCCATATGTTCATGGTCTTTCACCAGATCGATTCCTCCTCGAATGCCTTAAATGCCTTCTAATTATTAATCTTATCTAAAAACAAACGAAATGCAAAATTCTTTGTATTAATGGTTGGGTTCTGACGTTTAGGGTAAATCTCCAGATAGGAGGTTGAAGATCGATGAATAAAATTTTACAGGTAGTTTTCTGGATTGCCTCTCTTTTGTTATTTACCGCATGTGGAGATGACCAAGTTGCTAGTGAAGATGAAATTACACCAATGAATAAAGTGATTATTGAGATTCAAATGGACAACGAAATGAATGTTGGCCAACATAACTTAAAATCCCAAATCTATTATGAAGGTAAGCCATTAAAAGAAACAGAACAAATGATGTTCGAAATATGGATGGCGGATGGTGAAGGTGACCGTGAAGTCGTGAAAGGCGAACATCAGGGAGAGGGTATTTATACCGCTGGATTTCATTTTGATCGAGATGGTCTCTATTATGTACAAGCACGCGTTGATGCGAAAGATGAACATGTTCAAACAAAAATGAAGATTGACGTTGGTGATACGGAATAGCAAGGTTTAAATATATTATCGGATGAAGAATAGTGGTCCGTGACAGGCATACCCCCTTTGCTGTTCGCATACAAATATAACCGTAGTTTATAATTTCGGTGTTGCAAAATAATTTATTTACATTCAAAAGTTTTTTGCAGAAAAATATGCTACTATATTTATATAGGAATATTAAGGGGGTCAATTTTCATGAAAAGAATTGTAGGAGCTTTGCTATTACTGTCAGTCTTGTTTTTAGCTGCATGTAATGGTGGTGACGATAAAAGTGAGAAAGAACAAGTCGTTGAAGCATTTAAAAATACAGTTGAGGCGACTAGCTTTGAATCGGTCAGTAATGTAGACATTAATTTGGAAGGAAACTTTAGCGACCCAACTGTTGATCCATACTTACAGATGATCAATGATATGGAAATTAGCTTCGATAGTATCTATGATAAAGAGGCTGGAAAGCAACAAGTGACATTTAACTTAAGTGGCCAAATGGCGCCAATGTCGATCAACTTGAGTGTACCTTTCTTACAAGATTTAGAAAGTGAGAAAATTTACATCCGTACGGACAGCTTAGTTGAAAACTTTGGCATGATGTTTCCATTACCACAGGAGTTGAATGGAAAATTACTAGAAGTTGATTTAGCTGAACTAGAACAAGCACAAGGTACTGAAGAACAATTGGATCCAGAAGAATTGTCGGCACAAGCACAAAAAATCATTACGGATATCATCAATGAAAAGAATGAAGATGATTTTTCAAAAGATGACGATGTATACACGATTCAATTAACAAAAGAAGACTTAATTAGCTTAATTGAAAAAAGTGGTGAATTGTCTGGTGATGCACTGAGCGGAGAAGAAATCGAACAAATGAGAGCTGATCTAGAAGAAGCTGCAGAGCAAACGACCATTCACAAATCTGAACTTCAATTGACAATCGACGACGATTTAATCAAAAATCAAACATTCGTTGCTGATGTAGAAGTAAGTGAAAACGGTGAAGACATGCGTATTGGGTTAACGCTTGATACAACATACAAAAACATTAATGGAGATGTCGAATTTTCGATCAATCCTGAAGAAGAAGAAATCATTACTCCAGAAGAACTTCAAATGTTCCAAATGCAAGGTTTCTAGTAAGACTGAACGGGTGCCTCGAGAGCCGATTGGCTTTTGAGGCATTTTTATACCGTGATCTTCGGAAAAACGTTTGACGTATACCTATGTATCGAACAAACTAATAATATGAATTTTGATTGAAAAGGAGACTTCACCTTGATTGATTGGTCATTTTTAAAGCAATTGGATGATTTCGATGTGCTAAAGTCTATCGCAATCACGATCGGAATTTTTATAGTATTTTCTTTGTTTCGGAAGATTTTTACCAAATATATATTCAAACTTATACTAAAAATAGCGAATCAAAGTCCTACATCGCTATTTAACAATATATTGTATGCCTTTGAGAAACCGATGCGTTGGCTCATTGTCATCATCGGAACTTATGTGGCATTAGAATATTTCCCTTATTTCGATGAAACACATTATGTATTTAAACGATTAATCAGTGCATCAATTATCGTTCTAATCACGTGGGGATTATGGAACTTATCATCGGGAACATCTGAGGTATTTAAAAAAATCAACGAGTATTCAGATAACAAAATCGATGAAATTCTCGTTCCCTTCCTGACGAAAGTACTCCGTTTCGTCATCGTTGCGATTAGTATCTCGATTATTGCACAAGTGTTTGGGTACGATGTCAATGGATTCGTCGCTGGGTTAGGTCTCGGTGGTTTAGCCTTTGCGCTTGCGGCTCAAGAAGTCATTAAAAACTTATTCGGTGGGGTTGTCATCATTACGGAAAAACCTTTTACACTAGGAGATTGGATTATGACGCCGAGTGTCGAAGGGACCGTTGAAGATATTACATTTCGAAGCACGGCTATACGTACTTTTGCCGACTCAGTCGTCATCATACCAAACGCAACTCTCTCGAATGAACCGATTACGAACTGGAGTAAGATGGGCAAACGACAAATTAGTTATGATCTGAAAATCAGCTCCCACACACCGAAAGAAAAACTTGAACATTCGATCAAACAAATTCGCAGCTATGTAGAGAACCACCCAGATATTCATCCAGAAACAATTTTTGTGAATTTTACTCGGTACGAAACCGATAGTTTAAATGTTATGTTGTACTTCTTTACGAAAACGACTGACTGGGGAGATTTCTTATCTATTCAAGAAGAAATCAACTTCAAAATCCTTGAAATCCTCAGCAAAGAAAACATCAAGGTCGCTGTTCCAGCACAATCTTTGCGTGTAGAAGAAGAAGGCCTTGTAAAAAGGAACCCATTAAAAGTGAAAAGAGTCCCTTCAAACAAAGGGGAAAATTAATGTATGAAGCACCAGCTGACCGGCTGGTGCTTTTTTTGATATGCATTCTTAGCCAGAGCGACTTTTCTCCCCCGCTCGAGGGTATAGGATGCCCTATAAGACTTTCCAGCTTCTTTTTATAATCACTCGGGAGGATAGAGCGCTTCTATTCAACTTTGCGATCTCTTTTTAGGATCACTCGGGAGGATAGAACACTTCTATTCGACTTTTCAATCTCTTTTTATGATCACTCGGGAGAATAGAGCGCTTCTATTCGACTTTGCGATCTCTTTTTATAATCCCTCGGGAGGATAGAGCGCTTCTATTCAACTTTGCGATCTCTTTTTAGGATCCCTCGGGAGGATAGAACACTTCTATTCGACTTTGCGATCTCTTTTTATGCTCACTCGGGAGGATAGAGCGCTTCTATTCGACTTTGCGACATATTTTTCTACTCGTTCAAGTATTTATAGCGCCTCTACTATACTTTATCAGATTCCTACCCTACCCATAATGTGAGTCTCGCTACGCTTTTTTACTTTTTCCATTAAATTTAAATATGCTATAGACGATAAGTCCTAACATGAGTCCTAAAATTAAATAACTATAAACCGGAACTTCAAATGATTCACCAAAATTAGGCATAAAGTAAATTGGTATAAAGAAAACTCCAATACTAAAAACGCTAATTAACCATAAATAAAAGAAATCCAAGTACTTATTGAGGTCCTTAAATGTTGACCACTTTAAATATTCAGTAATGACAAATAAAAAGAAGAATGCTATGAACAAGGAGAGTGTGGATTTGACGATGGCCGTGCCAAGAAAGATTTCATCCATCGGGCTTCCTTTACCAAAAATATAATACATAATCGTATCAATTAATCCGTTAAATATGAGCACGGACGCAAAAAATGAAAAACTTCCTAGCAAAAATAGATTGAACCGTTCTTTTGTCATTGATTTCGGTATTTCTCCAAGCAACTCATTCGCATACTGTTTCGGATTGTCACCGAACACCTCAGTGAATTCTTTGCCTTCTTCTTGAGCTTCCAACAAATGATCAAGAAGCTCATTTAATAACTCCTCAGTTTCCTGTTCCGATTTTAGAAATGATAAACGAAGGTAGACCAGCATGTCTTCATAATATTTTTCGTTTTCTTCATTCAACATTTCTCGTTTTTCGTTATTCAGTTTAATTAATTCTTGAGAATTCATCCCTTTTTCCTCCCCATTAATTGATCGACTGGCTTTTTAATGGCTTCCCAGTTGTATAGAAACTCTACTAGTGCTTCTCGACCTTTGTCAGTGATGTAATAATATTTTCGGTTCGGTCCGCTCGGTGATTTCTCCATCTTGCCAAAAATCAGATCATCTTTTTGTAATCTCAAAAGAATTGGATAAATGGATCCTTCACTAACCTCCAAACCTTGATCTTGCAGTTTTTTCGAAAGTTCATATCCGTAGACCGTTTCATTGGAAATAACGGCTAACAGACAACCTTCTAAAACTCCTTTTAATAACTGACTTCGCATGGACACAAGTATCAAATCCTTTTTTATCTATCTTGTAATACATGATAGTATATCTTTCGGTATATTGCAATACAAGATAGCAGATTAAAAAAAAGAACCCGACACATCAATCGGATTCTTCTTCCCGAATAACTACCCGTTCAAGATAGCACCACCATTTACGTGTATCATCTGACCGGAGACATACGAGGAATCATCACTTGCTAGATAAACATAAGCTGGTGCCAGTTCAGACGGTTGGCCTGGCCGCTTCATCGGTTGGCTTCCACCGAAGTTGTCAACGTGTTTTTCAGAAAATGATGCTGGGATTAATGGTGTCCAAATAGGTCCTGGTGCGACCCCGTTCACCCGAATGCCTTTTCCGACAATATTTTGAGAAAGGGAGCGGGTAAAGGAGGTAATCGCTCCTTTAGTAGCTGAGTAATCAATTAACATCGGATTCCCTTCATACGCTGTGATGGAAGACGTATTAATGATACTGCTCCCTTCTTTCAAGTGTGGCATGACAGCTTGCGTTAAATAGATCATTCCAAAGAAATTCGTTTCGAACGTGCGCTTTAGTTGGTCACTTGTTATATCCATGAAGTCTTCTTGAACATGCTGTTCACCAGCATTGTTGACGAGGATATCGATTTTCCCAAACTGATTAAGCGTCTCATCGACAATTTGCTTGGAGAATTTTTCTTTTCCGATATCCCCAGCAATCAGTAAGCATTCGCCGCCATCTTTCTCTATCAATTCCTTTGTTTTGTGCGCATCTTCATCTTCGTCGTAATATACGACAACGACCTTTGCACCTTCAATGGCAAAGTGGAGACTGACAGCTCTACCGATTCCGCTATCTCCTCCAGTTACAATAGCTACCTTATCTTTCAGTTTATCGCTACCTTTATAGCCTTCACGAATGTATTCAGGCTCTGGGGTCATTTCACTTTCAAAGCCCGGTTGACGAGATTGTTTCTGAGCTGGAGGTGTCATTTTTCCATTTTGTTTTTCCATACCAGACATGTAATCTCTCCTTTATCGAAAATAAGATACATAAATATTTTACCCATTTTCGATAAGAATCAATCTCACCGTCCAGCTATCATTAGAATTAGCCTTGAATATCTCGTTTGGAATAAAAGCTAAGTCCGGCGATAACAAAGATAACGACTACCCCTGATAATCCCAAAAACGGTATGACTTCAAACTCGTCAACAGGAAGTTGTGAGACATGTCCGAATGGCGTTACGTTACTAAACCATTCATCTAATTGAAATAGATTCCCCATATAAACGACGATGAATGAATAGACTAAGTAAACCCACGTAAGGGATAGCACATTCGGCTTCAAACCAATTAATAAGGCGGATAAGCCAATCATGACGAACATGGCAGGAATATATGCGATTGATGCACCGATTATCGTTCCTAATGAAACAGGATTATCCATAACCATTGAACCTGCTGCCCATAAGCCAATTCCTGAAAGAACAACAGACACGAACGCATTGATGACTGCGACCGATAAGTAACTGGCCATCATTGTTTTTCGGGAGACAGGCTTTGCATAAAGCAATTCTAACCTAGATTTCTTTTCTTCACTGTATAATTTGTTCATTGAGATCAGTGCAGGAATCGTAGCAATCATTGCCATAACTGTCATGATAATCGAAATAAACTGGTCTGCAATCGAATATCCTTTTTCTTGAACAAGAATTTTTTCTATCATTTCATTTCCTTGGAAAAATGAATCCAAGTCACCTAACACAGATCCATATGAGATTCCTAATAAGAGCATACCAACAGCCCAGGAAATAAAAGCTGTTCGTTGCAAGCGGAATGCTAAACCAAAAGGACTCAGCAGATTGTTAGCTGCATGGGCATTCCCAGGTTTAGAAGGAAATAACCCTGCCTCTAAATCCCTTTTTGCATTCAACCGGTAAGCAAGCAATAGGATTACAAAGGAAAATGCCCCCATTAATAAGATGGGCCACCAATGATTTTCCGTAAAAATCATTGTTTGTGTTGTCCAACCGAGCGGGGAAAGTAACGACAATGTTTCATTCCCGATATCACCGATTGCACGGAGAACGTAGAAAAATAGTAAAAGACCAATCGACCAACCAGTAGCTCCGCGAGAACTATCAGATAGCTGAGTAAATAAACTCGCAACAGCCACAAAACAGATGCCCGTTCCCCCGAGTGTGGCTCCATAAAGAAGTGACCCTTCTATCCCAATACTTTCAATCGGCTGTACCATGAAACCAATTGCAACTAGTGCAGCAAGAACGACATTTACAAGCACAACGTACATCGTCGCTGCATGGATTGTTGCTAACCGTCCTACCGGCAAGGCACGAATCAACTCAACCCGACCTTCCTCTTCATCCGTACGAGTATGTCGTACAAACAGCAGAATACTCATAATCCCTACAAACACTGCAGTAATCAATACCATTTGATGTGCAGACATAGCACCAATGGTATAATTGTCCAAATCCCCTCTGCCGACCATCGCAACCATCGCAGGATTTTCCATTGTCACAGCCATTGCATCACGGTCCTGTTGATCAGGATAGAGACTTTGAAAGGAACTCGGGATGATCAATGTGAAAAATGTTAACGCAAAAATCCAGATGGAAGCACGTAAACGATCACGTCGAATCGTTAATTTAAACAATTGAAAAGAACGTGTGAATAACTCACTCATTCAACCACCTCATCAGTTCCTTCATAATGACGCATAAACAGGTCTTCCAAAGTAGGCGGCGCGCTTTCAAACTTTTGAATCGGATATTGGCTCGCAAACTTAATTACTTGGTCCATCTGCTCAGCATTTACTTGAAAACGATACGTATTCCCGTCTTGATTCACGTCATGTACACCATCGACATCGCTCAAGCCCTCAAGATTCGAAGTCGTTTCTAGCAAAACTTGGTGACGTGTTAAGTGACGCAATTCTTCTAAACTACCTTGTTCAATAATTGTTCCATCTCGTATAATCCCAACTCGATCGCAAAGCTTTTCGACTTCAGATAAAATATGACTGGACAATAATACGCTCTTTCCTTCTTGTCGTAAATTCCGCACATCTTCTTGAAAAGTCTGCTCCATTAATGGATCCAATCCTGATGTCGGTTCATCAAAAATATACAAATCTGCTTCAGACAACAACGCTGAAACGAGGGCGACTTTTTGTCGGTTTCCCTTTGAGTAAGTACGACATTTTTTAGTTGGATCAAGTTTATAGCGTTCCAGTAATTCTTCACGCTGTTTCGTCTGACGTCCGCCACGCAGCTTAGTAAACAAATCGATGACTTCTCCTCCGGTTAAATTGGGCCATAAATTGACATCACCTGGCACATAAGCAATTCGGCGGTGAATCTTCATCGAATCGCTCCAAACATCCTTTCCGAAAATCGTAGCTTGACCTTCAGTTGCTTTTAAAATTCCCAGTAAAATACGAATCGTCGTCGATTTCCCCGCTCCATTCGGACCGATAAAGCCAAAAACCTCTCCTTTTTTAACGGAAAAATTCACTTGATTCAGTGCAGTAAAATCTCCGAATCTCTTCGTTAAACGCTTAATATCTACTACATTTTCCATCCTCGTAACCCCCTTATTGGTAATATACTTTTTTCAGCAAATTCAAATACTCATAAAACTCATCCCAATATTCTTTCAAGTTCATCGAATGAATCTGTTTACCTTTCAATTTTTGTTCAAGCTCTTGTTGGTATCCATCAAGTGACCATCGAACTAGGTTCAATGCTTTTTCTGGATTTATATCATCTTTGAATAATGAAAGATCAATATCTTTATATAAAAGGTCATAGGCTTGCTGTCGTAATAGATTAATCTTCTTCTGAATGTCATTCGGCAGTTCGGCGAAATCTTGTAAAATAAGCGTACTCATGAAATTAAATACATGCGGCTCTTCACCCATATATTCACTTTTTAGACGCGCGGTGACATAATATCGTTCAATGAAGTCACCCTTCGCTTCCTGGATGGCTGTTTCCAGTTCGATAACCATTTGTGAATAAATTCGATCTAAACAATAGTGCATTAAGTAAGTGTATAAGTCTTTTTTGCTATTAAAATAATAAAACAGCATACCTTTTCCAATTCCCGCTTTTTTAACAATCCGGTTGGTCGAGGCATGCTGAAAATCATAGGCGCTAAATTCTTCTAAAGCCGCTTTTATAATTTTTGATTTTTTATCTGAATCTAATTGCTCAAATTTTTCGTGCAAGTTTAACCCTCCAAGTTGAGATGTTTTCTAATTCGACCACTACGGTCTATCAAAGTTACCATATATAGACCACTCTGGTCAAGGGTTGTTTTTGTGGTTTAACAATCCATCTTTTAGTGAACTATTTACTTAGGGGGTGGCCGACCATGACGACAATCCTCATCGTAATCGCATTATTAGTAATAGTTGTTAATCTGTTTTACTTTTTCACCAATAAATCGTATAAAAAAAGTTATTTTCATTTAGCATTGTTCATTAAACTATTTTTCGTATTATCTATTATCACTGTAGCATTTGCACTTCTTTATTATGCTATCGGTCTACAGGGTACATCATTAATGAAAAATTCGACGAATGAACCAGTTGAAACGACTTTCTGGAATACACTATATTATAGTGGTGTTACCATGCTATCAGTCGGGTATGGCGATTATGTACCTGTTGGGATTAGTCGCTTCTTTTCATTAATTCAAGCCTCGCTCGGATTTTTATTACCTACGGCTTATTTTTTGACGGCATTGGGCCAAAAAGAGTCCAAATAAATTGTATCTTTTCAATAATTAATGTACATTAATTATAGTTAGGTTTTAATTATAATCATTATAAATAAGGAGGATTTATATGGAGTTAAAAGATTATGGAGCAAACCCATTCGTGACAGATATTGAGGAAGCCACGAAACAAAACGAGAACTATCGGACAGCGCTTTGGACAGGGAAAAATCTACAGGTAACGTTAATGAGTATCGCTGTCGGTGAGGACATCGGATTGGAAGTCCACAATCACATCGACCAATTCTTACGCATCGAAGAAGGCGAAGGCCTTTGCCAAATGGGTGACAGCAAAGACAATCTAGATTTTGAGAAAAAAGTAGGACATGATGATGTCGTTCTTGTACCTGCAGGCAAGTGGCATAATGTCACCAACAAAGGGGACAAGCCCTTAAAACTATATTCCATTTATGCACCGCCAGAACATCCACACGGTACCGTTCATGAAACAAGAGCGATTGGTATGGAAGCTGAAGAGCACCATAATCACGAGTAGATTTTTTCGATAGTGAGATTGCAAAACACCCGTACGATGATTAGAGTTTATCGTACGGGTGTTATTTTTCGCTTCGTTAAAACACTTCGCTTTTCACAGTCATGGTTCCAACTCCCTAAAATTAGCATTTTGTTTGAATGAGGTGGTTATTCAGTTCGCGTTATTCAAACGGCCCGGATAGGTTAGTATTCAACGTTCAGTATTAATTCGCACTTCTTCAGTGTTATTGTATATTTCTTCAACATTAATTTGCGGCTCTTCAACATTAATCGGTGCTCCTTCAACATTAATTTGAAGTTCTTCAACATTAATCTGCGGTTCTTCAACATTAATTTGCAATTCTTCAACATTAAATCGTGGTCCTTCAACATTAATTTGCTTTCCTTCAGTGTTAATTACTAGATGAACTATTCCGCATTACATTGAAGACAATTGCGTTTATTGTGGAATCTCTCTTAATCTATAACCCAGAACGAGTTGACTTGACTAATTGAGGATTGACACTTTTATCTAAGTCACAATCATCACTTCTTTACAACTGATCGAGAGCATCCTCGACTCCTTGATCACCAGATATTAAATCAAAACTTTTATATTCAGTCGACTTCTTATCCAAACAAGCTACAAGCACGCGTGCGACATCTTCACGGGACACCGTACCTCGTTCAATGATATCCTTACTACCTATCTTAATTTTAGCCGTACCTGGATCATTAATAAGTCCTCCAGGCTTTACGATTGTATAAGCCAACTTACTTCGTTTTAGCTCTTCGTCAGCAAAATGCTTTGCTACATAGTAATGAGCGATTTTTTCATTCCAATTTTCTCGATTATTTGCTTGAAAAGCACTGACCATTAAAAATCTGTTAACGCCCGCAACTTCCGCTGCCTTAATCATTTTAGTCGCGCCATCCAAATCGACTCTTAATGTCATATCTGCTCCTGTTTTTGGTCCCGAACCGGCTGTGAAAATGATTGCATCAAATCCTTCAACAGTTTGTTTCAATGACTCTACTGAATCGAGTAGGTCTGCTACGGTCGTTTGTATACCTTTTGACTCAAAATAGTCTTTTTGCTCTTCGCTTCGAATCATCGCAACAGCTTCATGGTTCCCTGCTTCTTTGAGCAATTGCGTTACATGCCTACCAATCTGCCCATTCGCTCCAACGACAAGCGTTTTCATAGTTACATACTCCTTTCTCTAAATGGAATTCTATCCTCAATTAAATTTTAGGTACTACTACTTAATTCCCTTCCCTCATATTCAAAAAACCGAACCACCTATTGGTGATTCGGTTGCTATATAAATACTATTGGGCTTGTTTCTTTGCATGTTTTTGTTCTTCTATTGCTTGAAGCTTTTCATCAATTTCTTCGTCCGTCATTTTATGCTCAATGGCGTAACGGTTCCTTGGATGCACACGGCATTCATGTGAACAGCTTCTCATATAGAAATGTTCACTTTCTTCAGACATAATGATTTGTTCATTACATTCAGGATTGGCACAGTTTACATAGCGTTCACATGGCTCTCCAGTGAAATAATCACGACCGACCACGACATGTTTCACTTGGTTAATCGGCACACTGATTCGCTCATCAAATACGTAACATTGGCCATCCCACAGCTCTCCCTTTACCTCAGGGTCTTGTCCATAAGTGACAATTCCACCGTGTAATTGACCAACATCATCAATGCCTTCCTTTTTCAGCCATCCAGTGAATTTTTCACAACGAATACCGCCTGTACAATAAGTCAGTACACGTTTTCCTTCAAGCTTATCTTTATTTTCGCGGACCCATTCAGGCAATTCACGGAACGAGCGAATATCCGGGCGTATTGCTCCACGGAAGTGTCCGAGATCATATTCATAATCATTTCTTGCGTCTAAGACAACGACATCATCTCGTTGTAACTCTTCGTAAAATTCCTTTGGTTCTAGAAATTCAGCTGTTTCTTCGGTTGGGTCAGTGTCTTCTTCACCAAGTCGAAGTGTTACGAGCTCGTCGCGATGTCTTACATGCATCTTTTTGAATGCATGCCCATCAGATTCATCAATTTTAAAAACCATATCTTTGAATCGCGGGTCGGCATGCATCGTATCCATATACTTTTGCGTTTGTTCAACTGTACCGGAAACGGTACCGTTAATACCTTCCTCCGCAATTAAAATTCTTCCTTTTAACCCTAAATCCTTACAGAACGTCAAATGTTCATCAACGTATTCCTCTGGATTTTCAATTGTTACATACTTGTAGTAAAGCAAAACACGATATGCTTCTTTTTCCATGTCAAAACCACCTTGCAATGATAATTTTTTAATGGAAAGATGTCTTTCATAAGCATATGAAGTATATGTTTATAAAAATAAATATCTTCCTTCCAATCAGATATTGTACCATAAATCAATGTCCATCGCAACATTACCGACATCCCCTTCGCTCTATTAAATTAAAATTTCTTTACAATGGTGATACGAGGGCTATATTCGGGTAAACAAGACAATAACACATTTATGATTAATTTACAGCCATAGACAGTAAAGGAGAGAAAAGATGAATCAGAAGCTAATCGTTTTGCTACTGACCATGATTATTGCGTTGGTAGCCTGTAGTGATGATCAACCAACAGACTCCGAAGTTACTGCAAAAGATAAAGAGACTGAAGCAGAGCAGGAAAAGAGTGCGTCTAACGAATCTAACGAGTCCCAACCGAATCAAAACGGTACTCAAGAGTCTGTCGATCAATCAGATTTTCAACCGGCAACCGAAGTAGAGCTCACCGAAGCTTCTGAGCCTAGTAATCTTGAGGAATTTATAGAAATGGACCGGTTATTGAAGGAGATTGATATCGATTCCTATACATTGCATGTCATCATTGACCATCCTGGTAAGAGAGTCATTATTTTCACAAATGATGAAAAGCAGTTGTATAAATCAGTTTACGTAAAAAGAAACGCTCTTCTAAAGTTAATCGACTTACAAAAAAATAAACCGGTCATCGTTGAAGAAATTCAATAGTTGTTTACCCATACCAATTTTGGTTTGGGTTTTTTTGTATATCATTTTTGCTATAATAAAGAATAATGACAATAAGCCATATCAAAAGGAGTTTTTGATCATGCCAGACTTTAATGATTTCCACGCTTTAGATATTCGAATCGGAACAGTAACAGCTGCGGAAAGTTTTGACGAAGCCCGAAAGCCTGCAATCAAGCTATGGATTGATTTTGGTGAGCTTGGTACGAAACAATCTTCTGCACAAATTACGAAGCGCTATTCACCAGATGTTATGATCGGTCGACAAGTCGTTGCCGTCACAGGTTTTGAGCCACTGCGAATCGCTGGGTTCAAGTCTGAAGTGCTTGTCATCGGAGGTGTACCTGAGCAGGGTGATGTCGTGTTGTTAAAGCCGGATGAAAACGTTCCGAATGGCACGAAAGTTTTATAGTTAGGAGGGTTAAGTATGCGCTTACCCGCATGTTCGGTCTGTAAACAAAAATGGACATGGAAAGAAACATGGCAAGCCTCACTCCGCTTGGATACTCGCATTCCTTGTCCAAAATGCCAATCAAGTCAATTTATCACGAAAAACTCCCGTTGTAGACTTATGATTTTTACATCACCTTTGCTTCTTCCTATTCTATTACCGTTAACCAGCCTTTCGCCGGTGTTGATTTTTCTTCTATGGGGACTGCTACTTCTTACATACATTACCCTCTACCCATATTTTGTGCGGTTGGCTGATGAAGAAGAAGACCATTTCACAGAACCACTCAAAAAACAAAATTGAAAGGAATAGTAACTAAACTTCACCACCCCATTTCCTTGCGAAAAGATGTTTACACTTCATTGATTGAGGGGATTGACTTGTGAGCATTCTACAAAAGGATGGTGATGGTATGTTACGTACGATTTTAATGATTATTGGTGCTATTGTAGTGATCAGTTTAATTCTATCTTTAATTTAATAAACCAAAAAACCTAACGATTTTGGAAAAGGAGCTTTCCTTCAATGCATCGTTAGGTTTACATAGACACGGCTTATGCATATGTGTACAATCACCATTTTGAAAGGAGTTTGACGATGTTACGAAAATTTTCCATTCAAACAGAGCATCATAGCGAGATGGTCGACATTACCAAACTAGTGCAAGATTTCATTATAGAAGAACAAGTAATTAACGGAAGTGCAGTTGTATACTCTGCTCACACAACTGCCGGCATTACAATTAACGAAAATGCCGACCCAGATGTTAAAACGGATATGCTGAGACGCTTTGATGAAATATTCCCATGGGCACATGAACTCGATCGACATGCTGAAGGGAATACCGCGGCACATATGAAAACGAGCACAGTCGGCACTTCACAATTCATTATTATCGATAACCGAGAAATCTTATTAGGTACATGGCAAGGAATTTACTTCTGTGAATTTGATGGGCCACGGAATAGAAACTTTTACGTAAAGATCAATGAACGAAGCGACTGAATTAGCACCAATAGTCGTAAAAAAACGACAAATAGAAAAAGGCTCGGACAAAGAGCAACGCTTTGTCCAGCCTTTACGCATACATCTTGATATGAAGTGAACTTCACTCCATTTCTTCTCTCATTCTTTGTTGTAAATCTGTGTACATTGGATAGTACTCTTCTTTTATATCCTTCACCATTTCTTTCTCTACTTTTTCCGTAAATAAGAAGTACCCTAGGTTGCGCCGATTAAACGCACGGTTCCACGATTTCTCATTCGCAAGAACACCTAATTTTGAACTTTCTTTAATCGCTTGCCTTGGTGTCTTAACCGATATGCCCTTTGCATCTAAATAACCGTATAACGTTTTTCGTGCATGTTCCAGGCACATCTCATGAAAGTGAACGAGAGTGGCAGCTTCAGATATACTCGTTATTTCTTTTTCAACTTCATTCGTCAACAAGAAAAAAGCTTTCTCGAAGGCTTCAAAAAGTTCCTTCCATCGACCTACTTTGTAGTCCTCCAACATATACTTCCTTTCGTCACCAATTATTTACCTTAATGGTCCTGGGACCGTTCCTTTTTTAATGGATGTTTTATTTTCCTCTATCCAATGATGGTATACTTCTTGAAACCGATCTTCCTCTTCATCTTTATAACCTTCATATAAAACCTTGTCAATATTCTCTTCGTTGAAATAAAACACATTGTTTGGATCAAGGCCTTGCGGATATAAACAACCTGAATAATCATACATGATTCTTGCTGCGTCCGGGGTTTCGGCAGAAAAAATGGGCCCTCTATTCAAAATCATTATTTTGGTCCTACCTTCGTTTAAGTAAACTACTGAGCCAATCGGTAACATCGTTTTATTCCTCCCTTTCACATCCATTCATTAAATGACCGAATAAGTCCATTCTATTGATAACAGCTCATTTCCTCTATGAATCAAGCTTACACAGCTACTTTTTCATCACTTTTTATCTTAACGTTGTAATCTCCTACTCCGATTGCTAAAAGTCCTGTAAATAACGCAATAAATAAAAACAACATGCCAAATATAAGGATAAGAACATTAGCTGCTACTTGTATAAATCCACCCCACATCAACAAGGTAAATCCAAAAAAGAATAAGTAGGTTAATAAAATAAAGAACATATACTTAAATGATTGCGGTCTGATCCATACTCGGATTGTCGAATACTTTTTTAGATTGACGGTTTGAAGTAATTTTTTTCGATTCTTTTGATTTATATAGAAATACACGAATATAACAAGCAAAAATGAAATCAATACGATCGATGAATTGATGAGTGTTGTTCCTTCAACATCAAAAAAACGCATCAATGGTTGTAGGAAACTAGCTAATAGCACCCCAATTAATCCTGCAAGCAGCCCTTCACGGGTTGTTGATTTCTGTTTTACTTTCGGTGCTTTTATTTTTTCGATCAATTCATAATGATTAACTTGGTAAGCCGTGTTTGGCAGAATCCAATACAAAAATGGGAATAAAATTTTCCATATAGAATCTCCTAAATCTATGATGTAATCTTTTTCATCAATCGTTACGATTCTATATCTTAGATTCATATAGACGCCCTGTACGGTACATTTCATTATGCCATCAATCCTTTGTGTATAGTTTAGCGAATCTGTTATGAAAAATTGTATGCTAGGTGAAAGGATTTAACGAATCAAGATCGCTTTTAAGGCTCTCACCGATAAATTCCAATCCTTCGTCAACTTTTTCCTGTGCGGAAGTCCAAGTGTCTGCTACAAAATCTCCCGCTTGGTCCAATTGCTGACCAGCCCAATCGAGACCATCTTGTAAGCCGAGGAAGTTTGCATCATAGGCCCAATTAAAGCCCATAGTTGCAACCGTACCTACCTTAGAAGATTCCAAGATTTAAATTCAACTGTTAGCTGACAATTTTTAAAAAACAGAACATTTTACCTACTTTCAAAAGTTGAATAAATTTTTTTGGTCGTTTTAGTAATTAACACCCGAATAACTTACATTAATTTCTATTTTTAACGCATGAATTATGTATTTAGTTTGACAATCTCTAAAGTATGCGCATAACTTTCATGAACCTAAAGGATTATTTTTTCCTATCAGCAAATAATTTGACTTTTAAAAAGTAACTAACTTATTATATATTCGATATAAATATTTTATCTTAAAATTTTTATTGACAATGAATAAAATTCGTTTTATGCTATTGAATAATCAAATGAATGAAATGCGTTGACGAAGAAGAGTAGTTCGTTTTCTGTACTTCAGAGAGCTGGTGGTCGGTGTGAACCAGTGTGCGAAATGAATGAATGGCCTTCCGAGCTTCCAAACCGAAACGAATGCGTAAGTAGGCTTTGGCGAAATGTCTCGTCGTTATCTGAGACACACATTCAAGCAAATGGCTGGATGTCGTTAAGTGAGCTTTTTGAAGCTAACAAAGGTGGTACCACGGGTTCCCTCGTCCTTTATTTAGGATGTGGGAACCTTTTTGTTTTCTATAATCATATAACGATAAATCAATGACGAAGATGAGTAGGCTTATGTAGATCATCAAAGAGAGCTGGTGTCGGTGAAAATCCAGCATGATCAGTAAGCTGAATGGACTTCAGAGCGTTTTTCCGAAATGCGAAGAGTAGGAAAAAACGGTTCCCCTCCGTTAACGGGTCAGAGCTGGAAGAGAATTCTCTCTTCAACTAAAGGTGGCACCGCGGTTTCGATCGTCCCTTATGAACGCATATCAAATGTGTTCATAAGGGATTTTTTATATTTAAACGACAAAAAGGAGTGATTCGATGTTGGAATATTTACGTATGGTCACAGAACGGAAAAGCTTATCTTTTAATGAAATGAAGCTCGCAGCAGAGCAATTATTCTCAGAAGAGATTACAGATATTGAGCGCGCGGCATTTTTATCAGCTTTACGAGTAAAAGGTGAAACCCCAGAAGAGATTGCTGGATTAGCCTCCGTGATTCAAGAAAAATCACTGCAACTACCAGTCGACTTACCGGATATTATCGACAACTGCGGTACAGGAGGCGACGGATCCATGAGCTTCAATATTAGCACGACAGCTGCATTCGTCATGGCTGGTGCCGGACTGACCGTTGCGAAACACGGAAATCGTAGTGTTTCCAGTAAAACGGGCAGTGCAGATGTGTTAGAAGAACTCGGTGTCAATTTATCGTTGTCAGGCCAGCATGCAAAGGAGCTACTCGAACAAAATGGCATTACTTTCTTATTTGCCCCGACCATCCATCCGGCTATGAAAAAGCTGATGACGGTTCGAAAAACTTTACGAATTCCGACGGTCATGAACCTTATTGGCCCATTGACCAACCCAGTAGCACTCTCGTCTCAATTTCTTGGGATCAACCGTGCAGATATGGTCACGGAAATGGCTGAAGTTCTTCGACAACTTGGGAGAAAACGGGCCATCGTCGTCCACGGTGCAGGAGGAATGGATGAAGCCTCTCTTGCCGGCTATAACCAACTTGCTCTGCTAGACCGGAAAACCGTTTCCGATTTTCGGTTACATCCAAAAGATGTTGGATTACCTGCATACCCACTAGAAGCGATTCGTGGTGGGGATACGAGAGATAACGCAATAATTTTAAAACGTGTTTTGCGAGGAAAAAAAGGGGCTTATCGCGATACGACGTTACTTAATGCGGGACTCGGAATCTATGCGAACGGAAACGTTTCGTCCGTAGAAGCAGGAATTCTTGCAGCAAAAGAAAGCATCGATTCCGGAGCAGCAAATGAAAAGTTAGAAATGTTGATTGAGTATAGTCAACGAGTAAAGCGAGGTGCGTGAAGACCATGAATATCTTGGATGAAATTTTAATCAAAAAACAACAGGAAATTACTGAGTTAAAACGGTCCTACCATCGACGTTCGGATCAAAAGAAATCCTCCGTTTCTTTATATCAATCTTTTCAGCAATCCGACCGAATGAGTATTATTGCAGAATTCAAGCGTGCATCCCCTTCTAAAGGGCTGATTAATGTTGATGCGAATCCTGAGTCTCATACGAAAATGTATGAACAGTTTGGTGCCAACGCTGTTTCTGTTTTAACAGACCGACCTTTTTTCAAGGGAACTATGGGTGATTTACAACGTATCAGACAGGGCATCAACATTCCTGTTTTAAACAAAGATTTTATTCTAGATGAAATACAAATCGACCGTGCACTCGACTATGGGGCCGATGTGATCTTATTAATCGCTGCGGCTATGAAACCTGCTCGCTTAGAACAGCTGTATCGCTATGCAACCGGATTAGGCTTAGAAGTTTTATTGGAGATTCATACCCAGGAAGAAGCGACAATTGCGAATGATTTAAACGCGAATATCGTCGGAATCAATAATCGTGATTTAAAAACATTTGACGTTGACTTGGCAACAACGGAGCGGTTAGCCGAACAGATTCAGGATCCTGCAACACTACTCATTAGCGAAAGTGGGATAAAAACTACAGCAGACGTTGAGCGTGTTCAACAAGCAGGTGTCCGTGGAATTCTTGTTGGCGAAACGATGATGCAGTCCAGTAATTTAAAACAAACATTTGATGAACTACGTATCCCGATAAACGAGGTGAGCTTGCATGATCGTTAAAATTTGCGGTGTTCAAGATAAAGAGACAGCTTTAGCCGTAGCCGCTTCTGGCGCCGATTTTATCGGATTCGTTTTTGCAGAGAGCTCACGACGGGTGGAACCAGAGGTCGTCAAAGAAATAACCGATTCTTTACCGCAAACGATCAAAAAAGTAGGTGTGTTTGTCAATGAATCGCCTGAAGAAATCAATCAAATCGCTGCTTTCGCGGGTTTAGACATGATCCAATTACATGGGGACGAAACGCCGACGGAATGTGAACAAATCGATAATCCGGTCATCAAGGCTTTTTCAATCCGTGAACTACATGATCTAGAACGAATTTCTATGTATGACGTTGCTTATTCGTTAGTGGACCATCCTGGAGGAAAATATCGTGGTGGTTCGGGTCAATCGTTTGATTGGCAGATTTTGAATCAAAGAACTCCGCGCCATAGTCAGATTATTTTAGCTGGCGGACTGCACCCAGGCAATGTACAGGAAGCAATCAAAACGGCGAAACCTTTTGGAGTCGATGTATCAAGCGGTGTTGAAACAGGCGGAAGAAAAGATGTTTCAAAAATTCATGCCTTTGTGGCGCAAGCAAAAAGTAAGGAGATGAAAATATGATTACGACTGAACAACCGAACGCTCAAGGATATTATGGTGATTTTGGTGGAAGATTTGTTCCAGAAACATTAATGCCCGCAGTTCTCGAATTAGAAGAAGCCTATCAACAAGCCAAACAAGATCCAGCTTTTCAACAGGAGTTAGATCATTATTTACGCCAATATGTCGGTAGAGAAACACCTTTATATTATGCCGAAAGACTCTCTGAATCACTTGGCGGACCAAAAATCTATTTAAAGCGTGAAGACCTAAACCATACCGGTGCACACAAAATTAACAATGCACTCGGCCAAGCGCTGTTAACTAAACGGATGGGTAAACGGAAAGTCGTTGCTGAAACAGGAGCTGGTCAGCACGGTGTCGCAACGGCTACCGTGTGTGCTTTACTCGATTTAGATTGTGTCATTTTCATGGGAAAAGAAGATATTGAACGACAGAAGCTAAATGTTTTTCGGATGGAGTTATTAGGTGCGACCGTCAAAAGCGTTGATCAAGGGAGTGGGACGTTGAAAGATGCCGTCAATGAAGCATTGCGTTATTGGGTGAGCAATGTAACCGATACTCATTATATTATTGGCTCTGTTGTGGGACCACATCCCTTCCCACAAATTGTCCGGGATTTTCAACGCGTGATCGGTGATGAAACGAAAGAACAAATCGTGACACAGGAAGGAAGACTGCCGGATGCTGTTGTTGCCTGTGTCGGTGGTGGTAGTAATGCAATGGGCATGTTCGCACCCTTTGTAGAGGAAGAAGACGTTCAGTTATACGGAGTTGAAGCAGGAGGCTCAGGCATTGAAACCGGAAAGCATGCAGCTACATTAACAGGCGGATCTGCTGGCATCTTACACGGAACCTTGACTTATTTACTGCAAGATCAAGACGGACAGATCCAAGAAGCACATTCGATCTCCGCAGGTTTAGACTATCCAGGTATCGGACCGGAGCATAGCTATTTACATGCATCCAACCGGGTCACTTACTCATCAATCACAGACGATGAAGCATTGGAAGCTTTACAGTTATTGTCGAAAACGGAAGGGATTCTTCCTGCACTCGAAAGCTCACACGCAATCGCTTATACGATGAAGTTGGCAGAGTCATTGTCGAGTGATCATACTGTTGTCGCCTGTTTATCCGGTCGTGGCGATAAAGATGTCGAAGCGGTAAAAGCTCATTTGGGAGGTGGCTTTCATGGGTAAATTTTCAATTGATACGGCAATTCAGCGGGTTTTGGATAAAGGTGATAAAGCATTTGTTCCTTATATCATGGCCGGCGATGGCGGACTAGATCAACTGGAATCACAAATTCGATTATTGGCCAACGCAGGAGCTACCATCATTGAGTTAGGTATTCCATTCTCAGACCCTGTCGCTGACGGACCAACCATTCAAGCGGCTGGCCAACGTGCATTAACGAGTGGTGTCACGTTAAAAAAAGTGTTGGATGAATTAAAACGTTTTAAAGAATCGCGTGATATACCGATTGTGTTGATGACCTATATCAACCCTGTTTTTACTTACGGTCCTAAACGATTTGCCGAAGATTGTGAGGCGAGTGGCGTGGATGGTGTGATTGTTCCGGATGTTCCCTTGGAAGAATCCGACCTTGTTTCGAACGCACTAAAAGAACACGAGATTGCCTTTATCCGATTAGCCACGCTGACCAGTACACCGGATCGTTTGGCTAAAATTGCCGAGCAGACGGAAGGATTTTTATATGCCGTAACGATTAACGGCATAACAGGTGTACAAAATAGGTTTGGTGACCAATTGGGCAACCATTTAACGAACATCAAGCAACAAACAGATAAACCCGTGTTTGCCGGTTTCGGTGTCTCCTCTCCCGAACACGTGCGGGAGCTAACCGCGTATTGCGATGGTGTCATCGTCGGCAGTAAAATTGTCGACCTTCTCCATCAAGGAAACGAGGAAGAGATCCAGACGTTGATCCAATCAGCAAAAACTGCACATGTATAGGTGAAAAGAGCTGTCATACCGCGACAGCTCTTTTATTTTCCACTAATGTTTCGAGGAATGACTTCCTTGCTGTCCTTGTCCCATCATATTGTTGATACCTGGAATCATTTGTTGAAGTTGGCCTCCTCTGCCTGTCATCATACTATAGGCAGCCGCTCCAATTCCGATGGATGCAACGATCGGTAACCAATCGACGTTTTTCATTTTCTTATCACACCTTTCCCTTATAATTCATCTATAGTTTGTGATGCTAAAACAAAGGCTATGTATGACAATAGATGGGATGGAATTTGGGGTAATTAAGCGCTTTAATGGACTCATTCCGTCTTGCTACCCGGGCATACCGTGCTTTTATCCAATGATTCCGTCCTAAATCGAGTTGATTCCGTGGTTTTTTCGAACTATTCCGTGCATCTTTATAACTATTCCGTGCTTAATTATTTTGCGAAATGGAAACGCTCATTTAAGATAAGAATAGATGTTGCAAAAAAGGAAGTGCTGAAAAAATGGAACCAAAACAGGCTATTCGATTCGATCATGTTGATTACACGATTGATGACACGAAAATTTTGAAAGATATTAATCACGGATTTAATCAAGGGGAAATCACAACACTTGTCGGACCTTCCGGAGCTGGAAAAACGACGTTAATCCGGCTGTGCAATGGGCTGATTTCACCGACTAAAGGACGAATTTACATTCATGATCAGCCAATTGATGAATACAACCCCGTCGATCTCCGGAAAAAAGTCGGTATGGTCATGCAAGGCGTGACGATGCTAAAAGGGACGGTCAGAGAAAATTTGGCTATTCCGTTGAAATTACAGGACAAGACATTAACCGATGAAGAAGCATCAAGACTGTTGGATATGGTCGGCCTACCCGCTTCTTTCTTGGATAAAAATAGTAACAGCTTATCCGGCGGACAAAAACAACGCATCTCGATCGCACGCTCACTTGTGAATCGTCCAAGTGTCCTGCTGCTCGATGAGATAACTTCTTCACTCGACACCGTTTCTCAACAAGAAGTCGAATCATTGATCAAACGAATTAATGAAGAATATAAAACGACGATTGTCTGGATTACCCATAACTTACGTCAGGCTTTAAACATCGGTGATTACAGCTGGGTGATGATGGACGGCGAAGTGATTGAGACAGGAAAGAGCGAATTTCTAAATCAACCGAACGATGAACGGGTCAAAGCATTTGTAAGGAGCGAATTTCAATGAGTTATCTAACATTAGCTTTTTCACTCATATTTGTTTTAATTCCATTAATTCTATCTAAAACGTTAAATCTTGGGCTTGAGAAAGATACAATCATTGCGACGATACGCTCCATCATCCAACTACTTGCGGTTGGTTATATTTTGCAGTTCGTCTTCGACTCGGAAAGCTCCATTTACATTTGGCTCATGGTCGGCTTAATGATTGTTGCAGCCACCCAAAACGCCAGAAAAAAAGGAACCAGCATTCAAGGTATCACTTGGAAATTGGTGGGGACATTCATTTTTGTCGAGGTATTAACGCAAAGTGTTCTGATCGGATTGGGGATTACTCCACCAACAGCTCAGTATGTGATTCCCATCAGTGGAATGGTCATTGGAAACTCGATGGTGCTTGGAATTTTATTTTTAAATCGGTTTACGGCCGAAATGGATGACAAACGCAATGAAACCGAGCTGATTTTATCTCTTGGCGGAACGCCGAAACAAGCTGTTCAACGACAATTGAAAACGTCGATTCAAGCAAGTATTATCCCAACAATTGAAAGCCAAAAAACGATCGGGCTCGTTCAACTTCCCGGAATGATGAGCGGACAAATCATTGCCGGCGCTGACCCTGTTCAAGCCGTTTTATTTCAGCTTTTAATTTTATTCTTGTTACTGACGACTGCCGTAATTACTAGTGCATTGCTTGGCTTCCTGTCTTATCCGACGCTCTTTAATGAACGTATGCAATTGCTCGAGGAAAAAATCAAGACCGATTCCTAAGCTGATGACGACATCATTTACCTCAGATATGGCCGTGAGAACTCATCTTACGACTTTTATCTCTATAATTTAATAAACCTGTGAAACTTAGCCTTATAATTTTTTTGAACAATCCATAAGACATAAAAAAAGGCATATCAATCGCACTCCAAATTGACATGCCTTCCTATTTTAGTCTTTTTGATCTTTTTTCCGATCAATTGTTCCATCGCTATAATCATCAGAAACCTGCTCGCGTGTTTCAGCTAGTCCTTCCTTAAACTGTGAATCATCCGATTGGTCATAGGATGGATCGTAATTTTTTTCAGCGATTTTCTCGCTATCTTTTTTGTTATATTTCTTTTCGGACATGTTTAGCCTCCATTCATTTTTTGTTAGTGAACAGAAAATTGAATCGCATGCTATACGTGTTCCCTTTTAATCCATCCTTTAATCGAAATCTTATCCACCGAAAAACAAGTCAACGATGTTCCCTGCAGTGGAAGTGTTTCTGTTGTATAACTCGGAGTAGCCGCAATTCTTACAGTAAACAACTTGAAATTTATTATGCTGCACATCAAATAATTTCGATAGCCCTGCCCCGCTTGTTGCGATTTCTTTTGTGGCTGCATCGGTACTTCCGCATTTAATACATCCTTCTGATTTCATAAGAAATATTCCCCCTTAGTTATTTATTGTATTCGTAAAAAATCCCATCTTGTCACGATTCCTAATAAACCTTCCTCTTCTTTACCATTTTCGGTGACCAATAAGGCATCAATTTTTATACCTTCTTCCAGGTTGTCTTTAAAGATTTCCTTTGCATCATAAACAGACATTTCGCGATCGACAAATTCATAATTATGCTGTTCTTCCTCATACGAGATGACTTGATGCAGTTTTGTCTCCACCAAAGAAACAATCTCATCTTCCACATTCCTCGATAGCCAGTTGGTGACCCCACTTTCGGAAAGAAGGCCAATGAATTTTTCACCATCATATACCGGAAATTGGGTAAATTCTTGTTCGCGAATGGTTTGTAAAATCGTCGCCAATGAATCAAGCTTAAGATCGCAACAAAGATCAATGCATTAGTGCTGCCACTTTCGGTAACGAAGCGTGGCTAGGTCCTGCTTGAAAAATCACCACTTCTTTTTGAAATGTCGGGAACACTTTTCGTGGGTGAATAATCTCTTCTTCAATCATCTTGATTTTTTCCACGGTCGAGTCATGCGGTTCGGCGATCGTAAAAGCAGGATTCGTTGAATTATGTACAATCGCGTTACGTAAATCGGCAAATTCACGTAAATCATTTTCATAGCGCTTTACGACGGCATTCTTTTTCGATGATTCTTTGACCATGAAGCTAAATGTTTGGTATTCATCGCTTCCGAATTGCGTGCGTAATGCTTTTTCAATCCGATTGAATGATGCAAGATAACGATCGGAATTATCCGGCATGTTTTCACCTCTTTCTTTATTGATATCCATTCTATATACTCTTCGCCTTTATGATGAAAAAATCCTACTTCACTTCGGACTTCTTTCGTCCGACTTACCAAAATTCGAAAAAGAGCTACCGTTTAAAAACGATAGCTCCTGTCCACTCAAATTATTCAACCTCGCCTTTTGCATCCAACACCAAAAGGGTCCCCTTGAAATTTTCATACACATAATGCCAAAGCTCAGGCTCTTCTTTGTACCTGCGTGTCAGTTCTTGAATCATTTCTTTTTGTTTCTCTTTAAAATCAGGATCCTCTTTGTCAGGAAGGCTGTCACGAAATTCATCGACGATTTGTTGAACTTCCGGAGCACGCGGCCCCCATTCGCCCACCAACTCACCTTGATCATTCAAAATCAAAACAATCGGAATCGAGCGTGAACCATTGGTTAAATGACGATCGATCAAATCCGTATCTTCATCCCGATACACAACGCGCGTCTCTTTTTCCGCCGCTTCAGCCAGTTTACGAATGACCGGATTAATCATCATCGCATCGCCACACCAATCTTCCGTGATAATCAAAAAGTGAACTGGAAAATCTTTTAATTGTTCAGCAAAGCCATCATCCGGAAGTTTAAAGTTTTCATACACTTGAAAGCTTTCTTCTTTCAGTTTACTCATGTTGTCCATATATTCCTGAATCGTTTGTCCTTCTTCAAAGTACTCCTGCTCAGTTTTCATCGGATTCAACCTCTTTCTTTCGGTAGTTTTCGAGATATATTCAGTATGACCCATGCCGATTAATCTAGGCAACTAGTTCGCTTGATAGAGGAACATTCTAAATTCCCTGTAAATATTTCTGAATTTTGTTTCTTATTTTTGGAAATTAAGATACATTAGAATTAACCATTCATTTTTAGGGGGGACGAGGATTGAGCAAGCATACGAAGCCTGAAAAGAGCTGGATGATGTATGACATGGCAAATTCCGCCTATTCAGTCGTCATCACAACAGCCATCTTTCCGATTTATTATAAAGCAGTGGCTAATGAAGCTGGTGTCAGTGCCGCGGATTCAACCGCCTATTTAGGGTACACGATCTCCATTGCAACATTTATCCTGGCCATGCTGGGACCTATTCTCGGTTCAGTTGCCGATTTCAAAGATATGAAACGTAAATTTTTCACTTTCTTCTTTTTACTCGGTTCGTTATCCACAATCGGCTTAGTACTTGTGCCCGAAGACCAGTGGCTACTCTTACTGATCATTTACACACTGACAGCCATCGGAGCACGTGGAGCGAATCTTTTTTACGACGCTTACTTGGTTGATGTGACGGAAAGGGACAAGATGGATGACCTATCTGCCAAAGGATTTGCTGTTGGTTACATAGGCAGTGTCATTCCATTCATCCTCTCGATTTCTGTGATCATTTTAAGCCAGCAAGAAATTCTTCCGCTTTCCGTCGGTAATGCCAGTAAAATTGCGTTTTTGATCACGGCAATTTGGTGGATTCTATTTACGATTCCTTTGTTAAAAAATGTTCGTCAAAAGCACTGGATTGAACGCAAACCACGAATTGTCGCGAACAGCTTCAAAGAATTGAAGAAAACTTTTTTGGAAATCAAACAACATAAAGCAATCTTGCTCTTTTTGATTGCTTACTTCTTTTATATTGATGGGGTTGGAACCATCATTTCGATGTCAACCGCTTATGGCACAGATGTCGGTTTAGGGACAACGGATTTGATTGTTGCTTTACTCGCTGTCCAAGTCGTTGCGGCGCCATTTGCCATGTTATTCGGTCGCCTTGCCCGTAAATTTGGTGCTAAGCAAATGATTTATGTCGGTATTTTTATTTATATCATCGTTTGTGTGTACGCCATGTTCTTGGATACCGTCGTAGACTTTTGGATTCTAGCCATGCTCGTTGCATCAGCACAAGGTGGGATTCAAGCACTCAGTCGGTCCTTTTTCGCCCAAATGGTTCCGAAAGAAAAATCCAACTCATTCTTTGGATTTTATAACGTATTCGGACGTTTTGCCGCCGTATCGGGACCGTTTCTCGTTGGGGGAATGACCCAATTGACAGGAAACTCGGCCTACGGTGTCTTCAGCTTAGTCATTTTATTCATCATCGGCTTTATCATTCTTTTGTTTGTACCAGACCCTCGGAAAGAACAAACTGCCTAACATATGTAAAAAAGCCATGCAGCGGATTTGTTAAGCTGCATGGTTTCTTTGTGTGTTCTTGAAAAACATCCCTATTGACTTTCGTTATGAATCGATTCCATTCATTCCCATTATCTCGAAATGACGATCGAATGAAAAAATCTTCCGAATACCTAATTCCTTCATGATCACGACACTTAATGCATCACAGTAGGAGATTTTTTGATCGTTGAATTTGGTTAATAGCTGAAGTGCCGATGATCGAAGCGACGGTGTAACTTCAGCAACCATAAATTCATCTTCTTCTAACACCGTTTTCAAAAAATGGTGAGCCACTTTATAGCCCATTCGATATCTTAGAAGTGTGTAGGTTTCTGTGAGGATTGCATCCGTGACGATGAGTTCTTGTCCAGTTAGTGAGGAAGCAAGTTGTTTGGCTTGATCATGATATTGATCGCTCACATCATTCAAAGCGATCAATGCACTTGTATCGATTAAACACTTATTTTTTCTCATTTTCATAAATTTCCACCAAATAACCATCATGTTTAACAGAAGTGTCCCCGGCTGAGTCTATCGAATAACGCTCTGCTTCTTCAGCCATCTCAAGTAGTGGATTTCTTACCGGCTTTTCTCTTAAGGCATATTCACGAATCGCATCCCGAACGATTTCTGCTTCCGAACAACCTTTGTCGGAGGCAAGTACTTTTAGTAAGCGTTCATCTTCATGTGTTAAATGAAACTGTTTTCTTTTCATTGAATTATCCATCGCGAACCCTCCTACACACCTATTATACAATAAGTGTGTAGGAGGGTGAAGTAAAATAGCTCTACTCTCGCATTTTTCTCTATTGACTTTGAACCGAAACTAGCGTAAATTACTTATTGGACGAACAATTCATGTTAATAATAAAATAATGTTCGTTTTCAAAGGAGAATAATGATGAATAACGTATTCGACTATGAAGATATTCAGCTGATTCCGAAAAAGTGTATCGTGATGAGCCGCTCTGAATGCAATCCGACGGTAAGCTTAGGTAAGTATCAATTTAAGTTACCAGTCGTACCCGCAAATATGCAGACAGTGATCGATGAAAAAGTGGCGATCTTTTTAGCCGAAAATGATTATTTTTATGTCATGCATCGTTTCGAACCTGAAACACGCAATGACTTCATCAAAGATATGCACACCCGCGGGCTAATTGCTTCAATTAGTGTCGGCGTGAAAGATGACGAGTATGGATTTATTGAAAACCTCGCAGACAATCAAGTCACACCCGATTTTATAACGATTGATATTGCACACGGCCATTCGAATGCCGTTATCGAAATGATTAAACATATCAAAAAGCACCTACCAAATAGCTTTGTCATTGCAGGAAACGTCGGTACACCGGATGCTGTTCGCGATTTAGAAGCAGCTGGAGCTGATGCTACAAAAGTCGGAATCGGACCTGGCAAAGCATGTACAACGAAAATCAAAACGGGTTTCGGCACAGGTGGCTGGCAATTGGCAGCACTGCAATGGTGCGCAGAGGCTGCTACGAAGCCATTGATTGCAGATGGTGGCATCCGTACGCATGGTGACATCGCCAAATCCATTCGCTTTGGCGCAACGATGGTCATGGTCGGTTCACTATTTGCAGGACATGAAGAATCTCCCGGTGAAACCGTGGAACTCGACGGGAAACGTTATAAAGAGTACTTTGGTTCGGCGTCTGAATATCAGAAAGGCGAGAAGAAGAACATCGAAGGAAAGAAAATGCTCGTAGAATATAAGGGAAACTTACAGGACACATTGAACGAAATAGAGCAAGACCTTCAATCCTCCATTTCTTATGCTGGCGGGAAAACGTTGGAAGCCATTCGGGATGTCGATTATGTTGTCGTCAAAAACACAATCTTTAATGGCGATCGATAAGAGAACCCTTTACAGAAATTAATAAATCTTTTACGATAAAAATAGAATCCTGAAAATTGAATACGTACAAACACTAGGGGAGCTGTCCTTTTGAGATGGCTGAGATGGAAATTGCCAGACCCTTATCACCCGAACTAGATAATACTAGCGTGGGGAAGTGTAGTTGGTTGAATAAGTTTCTATTTATTCGTGTATACAACTGCATTCCCTGTGGAGTGCAGTTTTTTATTTTATTAAATTTTTTTGGAGGGATTGAGCATGACCAACGAATGTGGAAACAGCCGAATTGCAGGATGTCAACTTACATTATTTCCGATGAGTGATGACTTTGTCGACGTCATTCTGTCCGCACTGGATGAAACCGACACATCGAAGGTATGGAAGGATACCGATGACGTAAGCACGTGTATTCGCGGGAAAATGGTTCACGTATTCGATGTCGCCCATGCCATTTATCTGCATGCCGCAAAAACTGGCAAACATGTCGCGATGAGTGGAACATTTTCAATCGGATGCCCAGGAGATACGGCTGGCCATGTCTATATGGATGAAACCGACGAACCGATGAATAAAAAGCAATCTGAAGGAATCGATCAAGAGGCCGGGTGTAAATTCGCATTGTACCCAATGGGAACGGAGGAATATATGGAGAAAATCACCGAACAGATTGATTTGTCGAACGAACGCGGGGTTACCGTCACGCCGACACATTATGCAACCCGGTTGGATGGTCAGGTCAATGATATTTTCCGTGCGATGGAAGAGGCTTTTGATAAGGTTCAACAAGTCGTCTCACATGTTACGATGACCTTTACGATTTCAGCTAACAGCCCTTCGAATCGGTAATGTGTAGGGCGTCAAATCGCGTGAGGTGATTTGACGCTCTTTTTGTGGAGAAGAGCATTGAAGGTTAACGAATTAACGTTGAAGCTTTGTCATTTAACATCGAAGCTAGCCGAATTAACATTGAAGGTCGGTGAATCAACATTGAAGATTGACATTTTAACACTGAAGGCTCACCAATCAACACTGAAAGGTCGACATTTTAACATCGTAGATAAGGGAGTTTCATAAAAAAAATTTAAACATCAACGTTGAAGCTAGTCTTTTTGATGAAACGCGATTTCCTTATAAAACCCAGTCGCTTTTCCTTCAAAACCTTTCCGTTCATAAAACAAGTGGGCATCGGTTCTCTCGTTTCGATTTCCACTATTCAAAACGATTTTACTAGCACCTTTTTCTCTCGCCCATTCCTCTGCTTTTTCGATGAGTTTTCCGCCGAAGCCTTGCTTTCTAAACTTTGAATCGACAACCATAGCAACGATTCGTATGTAATTATCGTTTTTTCATAATGATAGCCTAGAATCATACCAATCATCCCAACGATGTTTCCATCCGCTTCAATTACTTGCGTGTTATAAGAAGAATCAGAATTTATTTTTTCAAATCGATTCTGCATTTCATCTTTTGTCGTCGGATAACCTAATTCACCCATCAATCGTGCCAAATCGGCAACATCCTCTTGTTTTGCTTCCCTAATCAATTCTTTCACTCCTAACCGATCTTCTTTTTCGGCCCCGTTCCTCCTCCAGCATATTTCCTACCGTAATAATTCGTGAAAATTATGATCAATGGTGTGAAAACAATGGTCGGGAGAAACCAAATCAATAAGCTGACAGACTCAATTTCCAGCAATCGAGGCGCACCAAAAACAACAAATGCGGTAATGGCCGCAATCGAGCATGAAAGCATCCCAACGATATGCTCAACGACCCAGTGTGAGCGATAGGTAGGGACTCTCCACCAATACATCAGTTGGGTTAATCCTAGGAAAAGCCCTACGATCGGGAAATATTGTAGTAGAGGAATCCCGACAACCCAGCCATAAACCATAATGCCAACACTTGATACGAGTAAAGCAATTGGAAACAGCAAGTCGATTGCTTTTCGATGAGACTCCTTTCTTCGTTTGAACCGCAGAACACGAAGGCCATACCAGACGGTTGCCCCACTCAAGATCGCAATAAAAATTAGAAACCACGAAAACGAAAGAACATCCGCTTCTACTCCAGGTGTCCAGAGCAACCGATAAACCGCCATGTAAATGGCCGTCAGGGAAACGGTTGCCATCGAAAACACAAATAACCAGCCAGATTGTCTATGTAACTTCCTCCCTTTCCGAGTCAAAATCGGCACCCAAAGTACCAAAATCGCTGTAAAGCCACCAATCACATGGAGCCAGAGCGCCAAATCAAATAAAACCGTCATTTGATTTCCTTCTTTCTGTAAAATTTATTAACTTTTCAAATAATAATATTTCTAGCATATCATGACTGTTTATGGATGGGTAGGTGGTAAACATGATGATTGCACGGCTATCGGGAAGATTTGCACGGCTTCGCAAGATAATTGCGCGGCTACTCGAGAAGATTGCACGGCTTAACGTCATAATTGCGCGGCATCCCGAGATATTTGCACGGCTTGGACTGATTATTGCACGGCTACCCGCGAGGTGGCAGTTTTATTCTGCCAACTAACAGATCCAAATCAACTGTGATATCAGCGGTTTCTTGACTTGTAAATTGATGAACTTGTTCCGGAGAGGCATTCCAAGCGAGCGGAGCCATTTTAACCAAATCATTCAGCTGTGTTTGATCCAACTTGATTTTCTCGTTTAGTTCAATATGGTCTACTAGATTAAAATGTTGCTTGAACAATGAAACCGTAGAATCCGATGTCTCATTTTCTTTGCCGACGGCTTGCCGAAGTTCACGGAGATAATGGTCTCGAGGAACTACCTTCATGACGATTCCATCCGGCTTCAGAACTCTTTTGAATTCTTCATAGTTTGCCGGCGAAAGGATATTTAAGATGACATCGTTCGATTGGTCAGCCATCGGTAAGTTGGCAAGGTCCCCGACAAACCAAATAGACGACTTGTATGAACCAGCAGCCAATTTTACACCTTCTTTGGAGATATCTAACCCCACTCCTGCGACTGGTCCATCCAACTCGTTCACAATCTGTTGTAAATGAGAACCCTCTCCACATCCGGCATCTAGGATAATGTCCAAATCAGCCATCCTACGTTTCAAAATATCTACAATTTCAGCATGTAAGGATTGATACAAATCGGATTCGGTAATTATCTTTTGTCTAGAGAGAAAAAGTTCTCGATTATATTGACTCGTGACTGGCCGACTGAGAAAATTAACATACCCTTGTTTCGCCAGGTCAAAAGAATGGTTATTTCCACAAACAATTATTCTTAATTCAACGACCTGCAACGATCCGTGGCAAATTGGGCATCGAAGCTTATGAGCATGTCGGTCGATCAACTGCGCACTCTTTTCTTTGGATGTCATTGAATGATTCCTTTCTTACTTAAAATTAACTTCCCACAACCGCACTCGGCTCCACCAAAATTCTATTGATCAGTATATCTATGAAACGATTTTGGTCCTCAACGAATGGCGTATGGGCACAATCTTCAAACAAGAAGAACTGTTTGTCAGGTGCCTCGATGTTTTCATAGAACCGTTTAGCTTCATTGCAGGTAGTCTGATAATCGTAAGCTCCTTGTAAGATGTACACCGGAATCTCAAATCGCGGTGTTCGTTTTGCTAAATCTGTTTTCGCCAACGTTTCTCCAACAGCTTGGTAGGATAGCAAACTTCCACGCGGTATATTGAATTTCTCTTTCCATGTATACGGTTTGCACCTGAAAACCTCTTTTAACACTTGGGACATCGAGTAATTTTTCCGCTTCATTCCACCGCCATATTTCATTAAATAACGACTCAACACCTTCTGGTAATCTCGGTTCACATAAAAATTTTCATCAAAAACGATGTCTCCGACCATTTTTTCTGCCTTTTGATCCCCTCTCGTAATCGCCGTTTCGAGCAAAAATTGTATGGTTTCCTGATTGGATTCCTTAAATCTACCCAACTGTCCCATTCCGATATAAGCGCTATAATGCTCAGGGTATTTACATGCGACAAGACTCCCAAGAAAGGATCCCCATGAATGACCCATCAAATAGATCTTTTCCTTGTTCAACTTTTCTTTCACATATTCAGTGATCGCAAGCGTATCCTTGATATATCGCTCAACTGTCAACGGCCCTTGGGTTTTTGAATTGAACGACATGCCTGCTCCCCGTTGATCCCAATAACATATGGTTACGAACTTCGTCCACTCCAACCTAGATGCTTTGATCATTGGATACGCCGGAAACCCTGGACCACCATGTAAAAATAAAACCACTGGATTTTCTTTATTTTGACCCTCAATAATCATACCATGCTGATGTCCATCGATTTGGACATACTCTTTCAGTTGGAAGTCTTTTTCACTCATTTTCTCCCCACCCATCGAAAGCTTATAGACACTCTTACTATTCTTATTCGATGGTGGTACGAATTCCCCTTTTCGATAAACAAATGTGTTATCTCAAATCCTCTTTTACTTTGTATCTGACCGCGATGAACGAAAACAAAACAAGATAGATGATCGCGACGCTTGCCACATGAATGACTTCACTGAGGCAACATTTTTTGCTTGGTATTCTTCATCATAAATACCTTGAACCGTTTGCCGCCAGCCCACTGAACAAATTTCGCAAATCGCTTCTGTATGCTCTGGAATCGGTTTTGTAATCATCATTTTTATTCCTCCGCTTCTAGAAATCTTCATTAAATAGGTTGAGAGATCCATAATTTATATCCATTTGGATCAGTAATGATAGCTTCCTTCACTCCCCAATCGCGATCAATCGGTTCCTGTGCGACTAGTCCGCCTGCTTCTTTAATGGATGTAATGGCTGATACCACATTATCTACCGATAACTCGATCACAATCCCTTTTTCGACTGGTTCAGGTTGATCGATGACATGAAGCAGTATCGTTGTTTCATTCCCATCCGAGCCAAAAGAGAAATATGCCATGCTTTCATCAACATATCCTTTACGTAACTGAAGTACTTCCTCGTAAAATTGGATCGATTCATTCAAATCCTTTACAGGTATGATGACCGTGTTTACTCTATCTAAATGAAATTTTGACATATGGCATCCTCCATTCAATTACTTCAACAGGTTTTCCAATACGTAAATCACTTTTTTGATTTCATTTTGATTGATTGAATAATACTTTGTGTTTCCTTCTTGCCTGACGGAAACGAGGTTTGTTTTGTGCAAATAATTCAAATGACGAGAAACCGAACTTTGTTTGAGATTCAATTCATTCACAATTTGCTGAGCGAACATTTCATCGTTTTTGGCCAATAGATGAATGATCTGCAGTCTTGTTGAATCCCCTAGCCCCTCAAACGCGAGATTAACCTCTGCTGAATTATTCTTCTCAGCGGATGCATAATCGTTCGTCGACGTTGGTTCAAATATGAGAAAACCATGACGATTGAACTTGAGAAAAGACAATAATCTTCCCATATTCGGAACGGGTATGAACGTTAATTCATGTACTCGATTCATCTCTTCTTTTTCCATGGTATCCGGGTATAAACCTGTTATGTCAAAAATGGCTTCTTCATTCATACCATAAGGATTAGACAGCTTTGAGAGCTGATTTTCTTTCCATCCAACAATACGACTCTTACTGGATTGCCAACAAGCCTGAAACCCTGAATTCCAAACTCCATCCAGTAGGCGGATGATCCGTTCTTTGATCCCTTTTAAATCATTAAATAGAGGAGCTAATTCTTCAAAATCCTTCACCAACCAGCTTTCCAATACGATTGAAATTGCTTTTTCCCGATTGGAAAGAACTTTTAGTTGTTCTGACTCTAAACTGATTTCTTGTAGTTTTTCATCGACTGAAGGATCGCTTGGCAAATATTTTTCATAATAGGCCATATTTTCTTGAATGCCGTATATAACAAGTTCCAATACATCTGTTTCGGAAAACGTTTCCCACCACTCTCTAAAATCATCCCAATCTTGATTGATCGAAGTTTGATGCTTTAAATAATAATCACGAAGAATAACACCATGAGCAAAAATAGTCCTCAAAACGCGAAGATCTTTTTTTAAATTCTCAGGTAATGCTTTTGCAAAGTCCTTTACCCATTTCGATTCAACAGCCGAATTATTTAAACAATAATCGAGTAGTTGGATATTCGTTAATACACTTACGCCAACAGACTCAGTCATCCGTAATTTTGTTTTCGGATAAGTTGGGATTAATAAATTTCTTTCCATTCAGTCACCTTCATTCAATTATGCAATATTTAAATATTAGTTATACTAAATGATAAACGACTTAATTGTTTTTTGCAATAGAATAGTGGTAATAATGGAGGCAGGATGAGACAGAAGTAGTCTTGAGACGGGTAAGCTAAAAAATCGGCCAAGATGATGACATCTTAGCCGAACCGTATTAAGTGTGTGGTTCAATAACAAAAAGCATTTATTTAGATTTCCTAATCAGCAGCCCCAATTTTGTAGATATAAGAATAATTAGCAAATGGTTCTGCGCTACCCTGCATTATATTTTTTATCTTTTTTAATCCGCTCTTTCCAAAATTATGATCAATCAATACGTAATAATCTGTTTCGCCTATGTTATCAATAATCTCATCAGGTATTGGGATGATGGCCTTTTTTCCTATCGGATGTTTAGTTGTAAATTCTTCATAAACCTCACCTTCAATATTAAAAAATACCACTTTCTCCATCACGTCAGTATTCACTTGCTCAATGGATATATAGTGACTCTGATCAGTGATTCCAATTGTATTTAACTTCTTTTTATTATGATCTAAAATCGCCAATTCTAATGCAGCTCGTTCACTTGTGAGATCACTTGGCTCTAACAACGAAGAATCTTCTTCATATGTATCTTTGTTATCTGTTTCTACCAGTGACAAGTTATCTGAATTACTTATATGCATCCGTATTGGACTATACCGAAGATTCGTATCGACCGGCGCGTCTTTATCTAAAAAAATAAATGCAATCTCTTTAAAATCAAAATTCTCTTCAAACTCGATTAGATTAGTTAGAGAAATTGAATGGTTTCCTGATGGTAAATCTATATCATAATATATCTTTGTATCGTCTTCCTCATCATTAACTTGTATTGGAAGAAAACGATCACTATCCCAAATCATGAGTCTGAAATTTTTATTTACCGGGCTATCTATATCTACAATTAAATCAAATGTTGCAGTGTGCTCCACAGGACGAAGATATTCCAATTCTTCACCCAGCAAATTTACTGAAGAGGAAAATTCATCTTCAACTTCAATTTGTATTTTGTAATGAGGTTTAAACCCAAGCTCTTCTAGATCTGTGGGTTGGATAAGTATGTTTTCATCCTTATGAGTTTCCTCTTGGATGGTAAACGAGATATCACTTGTGTCTTCGTTATTGCAACTATACAGTAACGCAATAGCTATTAAAAAAAATATAATCAAGATACCTTTTTTCACTATATCCCTCCCCAAAGTAAAAAAGAGGCCGAGAATAGCCTCTTTTTTTAATAGCTTAAACTGTCACCAGTATACCCAACTGAGTGTCCATAGGGTTTAGTTATCGTATGTGTCCCATGAGCTCTATATTCTGTTCCAACCGGTACAATACCAGGATAAGCAACAGCAGAGGCAGAAGCAGTTTTAGCAAATGGCGGAGTACTACCGTCTCTATCAATTTCCTGTCCATCTCTCATTAGTATCACAACAACAGAAGATGTACCAAGAGCATCATCTCTTTCAGTTTGAGCATTAGCTGTTATTCTAGAAACTGGATAAGCCGTGGGTTGAGCTTCTCCGGCAATCCCATTATTAGACGCCGTTAAATTTAGCGTACCCTTCCCCCAGTCATCATACCATATTGCCTGTGTACCAACTCTCTCTTCATAGTTTAATTCAGTTTCTGTAGCCAAGTATGGCACGGCATCCCAATAGTATTTTGTTGATTGATTATCTTTACTGAAATCCGATGCAGAAACTGTACTGAAGCCAAAGCTGATTGAAATGAAACTTGACAAAAATAGAATTTTTAATATTTTACTCATAATAATTCTCCCCTCCTTTCTATCACTGATTGATAACCAACTAGATTCGATAAAAAACTACTTGGGCTATAAAACTTCATTTGCAATTTAAACAATAAAGAAATATTCACTATGGCTACAATGTTTCACATTCATTTTTCTCTTTAATACCTTATATTCCTTATATTAACATTATCCTTTGAATATTTCAAATTATCTATATAAACAACATTTATATTAGTGTTTTATTCCAGCTATATATTTTTTGCGAATACACATTGCAAGCAATCTATATAGGGAATCCGAAACAAGTTAGACAAAAATTAAACTAAATTGAAATTAGACAGTACCCTAAAAAGATATAAGTAGGATTAATAAAGTTAAGAGATGGACTACAATGATTGAAACCGGTCTAACAAGAGGGCCCTTTAGTAAGATTTTTTATTAAGCCACCTTTACCATTTTTTCTCCTCCCTCTTCGCCAACTCCCCCACAACCATTTCTGAAAGACCAAGCCAATCAGTCCAATCCCGAATGTCACCGCTCCGACGACTTGGAAAATCGTGAATACGCCAAAGAGCTGAACTAGGAAACCACCTGTGACTGGAGCGACGATTAAAATGATGCCGGTAAGCGATTCATACATGCCAGACAATTGACCGACCTTCCCTTCAGGACTTTCTACCTGAAGAATATAGCTAAAAACGACACTGAATATTCCGGTTCCCACCCCAATGATTAATCCTGCCAGAAGGATCATCCATATTTCCGTGTCCATCCACATCATTCCCATTGCGAAAATTCCGCTTCCGATCAGAAAAACTGCACTTCCGAGAAACAGGCTGTAACGTTTAATTTCCGTTAATCGATTCAAAAACAATAGAATGGTAACCGCACCCAAGCCAACGACCGAAATCAACCATCCGAAAATCGACGGATGAAGAGGGAACAGCTCTCGCGTCAAAACGACAAATTGAGCATCGATCAGTTGGATGGCCAAAAATGCGATCAACGAAAACGTAAAACTGACCCATAGTGGTTTCGATTGGAAGATCGAGCGCCAATTACTCCGCCAACTCTTCCAATAAGTTTCTGGCTCTACATCTCCATTCTCTAAAAACCTATTGGAATCCTCCCGATCGATATGGCGAACGAGCAGAAGAATCCCCACTGAAATCAATAAAAAAACCGCATAGATGGCAAAACTCAATCATGGAGAAAATGCGGCAGCAATCGATGCACCGACAAACGGACCAATCACTTTGGACAATTGATTGACCGTTCCATTCAGAGTCACCGCCTTCATCAACAAGTCTTCATGTACAACTTGCTTTACAAGGGCTTGCTGAGCAGGAAAATGTACGGTAGAAATGGTCGCACGCACAAAGATGATTCCCAGCATCATCCAGAGATTAAAGGTGAAAATCATTGAGATCGTACAGACAGCCGTCAACAGATCCGCCACCAGTATAATCTTTACTTTTTTACCCCGGTCCACAAAAATACCGGAAAATTGGCTGAACAATGCATATGGAACCGCATAAGCAACGGGATTCAATGAAATCAGCCACGGCTCTGCCTGCCACACATAACTGAACATCAGCATCACAGCAAGCATATCAAAGAACTTACCAAGCGTAGAAATGGTATATGAACTAAATAATAGAAGATACATTTTATTATTCCATATCGATTGATCGATTTCTTGATTTTTCATGTCATCACTCTCCTATCGGTAAGGATAAGTGATGAATGTCAGAGGAATATCAAATGAGCGAAAATAGCTGAGATTCAATTTTCGGTTTTAATTGTTCAAGTTCCGTTTCCTCTATGTATCGTTCCCCTGCCTGATCATAGAATTGGATCGTTTCTTTGCTTGCACCCGAGTTAGGCAACAAGAGTTTTAGCAATTGATAAATAAATAACAAATAATACGTATGACCGGATTGGCGAATCAAACCCCTGCCTTCTTCAATCTTCTCCCGACCTGCTTTTTCGTCTCCATCACGAATCAACAACAGCCCTTGCAATAAGCGTAAAGCACTTGTTTCACGTAAGTATGGCAACTGACGCAAAAGAATCTCCGTATTTTCAATCGATCGCTTGGCTTCATCCAATTTATTTTGGTAGAACAGAATGGCCGACTTCATCACATTTAAAAATGGGAAAAAACCGTGATGGATGTCTCTAATTCCATCGATTTCCTGTTGAACGAGCTGCAATGAAGTTTCTGGACGCCCGAACTTCATATACCATAACGACAGACTGAAACAAGAAATATCCATTCGTTCCTTCTCATCGATCCTAACTTGATCAAGAACTTTATTATGTATGTCAATCACTTTTTCTGTGTTGGGTTCAACAAAACCATAAAGTAATAGTGGAACGAACGCATTGCCTGAATCGGAAAGTCGATCCAGCAATGACCTAAAATCACTAGAAAGCCACAGCAACACCGTTTCTTGTTTTTCATTCAACGCCAAACCTAGCACTTTATTCGTAAGGAGTTCCCTTAACGCCTTCCCTTGACCATATTTATAATAAGTATCGAACAGCTCATTCGCCTGCTTTTCAATTTCTTCCGGGACAGGTGTTGGTGTTTCTTCAACTGGTTCTTTTAGTTCTAATCGGTACCCAAGCCCCTTGATTGTTCTGATTGTTCCTATATCTTGAAACGAACTAAGTTTCTTTCTAAGACGATAAATATGATCATCCACCGTACGGTCTGTCGGAAACTCGTGCGGCCAAATGGCATCCAAAAGCTCTTCTCGCGAAAATGCGCGTCCATTATTCATATATAAAAATTTCAACAATAAGAATTCCTTTCGAAGCAATTCTACTTTTACACCATCGACCAAAACGGTATAGCCATCATCCGAAAATATCATGTTCTATGCCTCCAACGTAAAGTGCGCGAAACCTAATGAATGGGGTAGTTTTAAAAAAGAGAAGGCAAGGTACGCGCAACATAATAAAAAACAGAAACTTTCATTAGACGATTTGGTGATCCCTCATTTCAAATCGGTTTTAAATACATAACTCACCTTATCATAACCCATTTTGTGATCATAAAAGTGGTGGGCCTTTGTTCGTTGTAATCCTGAAGACAATGCAACGCTTTCGTAATGATGCTCTTTAGCCCAATCATGAACGAATTCCAATAATAACTCACCATAACCTTTTGAACGTTGATGATCGTCTGTTACTAAGTCGCAGACCCAAATGAATCTACCATAATATAAGGTAATCATAGGCTTAAACCCAACGACTGCAACAATTTTCTCGTTTTGGTTGAGTGCGTACATTCTGTAGCGATCTTTTTGTTGTGCTTCTGAAACTAGTCCTACGTAGGTCTCCTGATCAAGGTGACTTCGTAATTGTTTCATAATCGGGTATGCTTCGACGATCTCTTTTTGAGATTGAAGCTCTTGAATGTTTGTTCGATTCATTGTATTGGTTCCTTTCTAATCTTTAACTATCATTTTACCTTAAATGCCTCAATCTCAAAATAAGATCTATTCACAAATTTATTCACTTTTCCTCACTGACACCGATTAACTCCGGAATTGTAACAAATTCCATTCCTTCTTGTTGGAGACGTGGGATGATTTCATGTAAAGCATTGACGGTACCTGATAAATCCATTGTCCAATCACCACCATCATGCATAAGGATGATGGAACCCGGTGTCGCCTGGGCTAATACGTTGTCTGCAATGATTTCAGCCCCCAATTGCCTCCAATCTAAAGAATCGACGTTCCAGAGAACCACGGTATTGCCCATGTTGCCCAGCAATTCGACAATCTCTCGATTCAAAGCACCGTACGGCGGTCTGAATAACCTTGGGCGGAAGCCAAGAATTTGCTCAATGGTTTCTTCCGTTGTGGCCACTTCCCATTGAACTCTGCCTAAGCTCTCCTCCGTTAAATTCGGGTGCCAATACGTATGATTTCCGATCGCATGACCTTCACCGTACATTCTTCTGACGATATCAGAGTGCTCTGCGGCCCTTGCGCCCATTAAAAAGAATGTAGCTTTCACCTGATATTGACCAAGTACATCCAGCACTTGCGGCGTAAATCGAATATCCGGACCATCATCAAAACTTAAAGCCACTTTATTGTCATCCAGTGATCCTCTCAAAACAACAATATTTGGATATTCACGTTGCAAAAGTGAATTTGCAATTAAATTAGGCTCTCTGCCAACATTTTCGCCTCCTCCTTCTGGCTGGCTTTGTTGAATATTTCCATTATTCCTATTCAACCAAAAATCACCATATCGTGTAAACATCTATATACTAACCTCCACATGTACCCATATATTTTTTACTATATGAGGGATGTTGGGTGGTAGTTACACATGCGCGATGAATCAGTTTTGTTTTGGAGATTATCTCTCTCAACGGAGTTATTCCGAAAATCCCAGCTCTAACTCCATCGAAAGCTGTCCTCAACGGAGTTATTCCGGAAATCCCAGCTACAACTCCGTCGATAGCTGTCCTCAACGGAGTTACATCGAAAATCCCAGCTCTAACTCCGGCGACAGCTGTCCTCAACGGAGTTATATCGAAAATCCCAGCTCTAACTCCGGCGACAGCTGTCCTCAATGGAGTTATAACGAAAATCCCAGCTCCATCTCCGTCGAAAGCCGTCCTCAACGGAGTTATAACGAAAATCCCAGCTCTAACTCCGGCGAGAGTCGTCCTCAACGGAGTTATATCGGAAATCCCAGCTCTAACTCCGGCGATAGCTGTCCTCAACGGAGTTATTCCGGAAATTCCAGCTCCACCTCCGTCGAGAGTTCTTCTCCTACCCAAAATGATTCTTGGCTTAACACTTATAGTTTAAATGTTGATGCATCACCGGAATAAATAACTACGTATTGGACGTTCGTTTACTAAATCAGTATGCAAGTTAAAACTAAATACATCATCGAACCGTTGGCCATGTTCCAGCTCTTCAATTTGTTGATCTTCAAGGAAAAAATATTGCCACTCTGGATGAACATCTTGGATCACCTGCACATCTTTCATTCGAGCATCTGTGCTAAGCAAGTAACGATTACCTGCATCATCTGTTAATAGACTGTCATAGTCTATTCGATCCAAAGCTGTAAATGCCTTTTTCGCCGGTAGTTGGGCATCTGAACTTGAAATGAACGTCGGATCGTCGACACGGTCGTGTTTTACTCTATACATATGAAATCCTTCAATTCTTGGAGAAAAGGTTATATCATAAATATCAAGTGACTCTTCAGAAAAGTCTACGACCCTCGTTCGGAAATCTTCCATTTGTCCTGTTGAATTAAATCTAAGAGACAAATTTGTAATTCCAGCCTCATCACTTATAGTTAATTTCTCCTGTATTTTCTCGAAGTCCTGTTCAAAACTAGGTGTCTTTACATTGGTACTTTCGATCAAGAAACTAAATCGAAAAAACAAAAAATAACTAACAATGATAGCTACTACAAGAATTGAAATGATCTTCATATTTCTGATAAACTTCTGTTTCTTTAACCTTTTCTTCAATTCTTCATCAAATGAGTAGTAATCCCTTAGAATTATGTAGGTTCGCGCCTTTTCTGACAGCATAAGCAATACTTTTCTGATCATCAGTTTTTCATCGAGTGAGGAATAAGCATCAGAATGGTCTGGAAGTGAAATTTCTGTCGGGTCTATAATTTCTTCTTTACTTTGTTTCTTTCGTATGGAATCTAAATAGGTATTTCTTCCTATGACAAATAACCATGTCTTTAAGCTAGACTCCATTTTGAACCGTTTTATGGATTTGAATGCTTTAAGGAATGTCTCTTGTGTTAGCTCCTCTGAAAGATGATGCTGTAATGTCGAGCGATAAAAATAATTGTAGATTAACGGCTTATATTGTTGATAGATTTTCTCTAATAATTGACCATCCATGCTTCCCCCCCCTTTCATCAACGGTAAAGACGGATAAGTCCACCATAAGTTACAACTAATTCTTATTTATACAAAAGTAAAAAAAGAAGAGCTACCTGTCATAGATAGCTCGACTCCACTGCTGCTTAAATTGTTTGTCACTTACTAAACGCTTCACGATAGACCTCACGTACCTAGCTGAGTTATCTTGCCAATTAATCGGATTACCCATGACGATCTGGCCAAACACATCCAAACACCGACACCAGCCTGTAGCAGTATTTATTGCCCAAGAATCATCAACAAACGTATGTAACCGTTCAGTTAAAATTTCTTCCGGAAACTCCAATAGGATTGGATCTTATGACTCAAACACATCTTTAAAAAACAACTTGTTGTTTATTTTTGGTAAAGAACGTAACAACCAACAATATGCCTATAGATATAGGTAACCCGATAAAAATAGGATGCAAGCCAAAAGGATGTCCTAAAACCTGCCAGATGACGGCCGTAAGCAGTCCACCCCACATGGAAGCAAGCCCCGCAAGCTTCGTTACTCTTTTCCAGAACAGTCCAAACAAAACCGGTGCGAGCAATCCGGAAACTGACATGGCAGTCCCTGTTACCATGAGGTTCACTAATCCCGGAATCGCCAAAGAAAATACAAGAGCAATAACCGATACAATTAACACAGAAATCTTACTATAGGCTAACATCTTCTTGTTATCGGATTGTTTTACGTTCGGTCTGATTAAATCATTCGCGATGGAAGATGAGCCTGCGATAAAGAACGAGTCTGCACTCGATATGACCGTTGCCAAAAGCACAACAATCATCACAACTACTAGAGAGAAAGGAAATAACTCCCCGATGACACCATAATAAATGAGTGCTGGGTCAACACCTTCTAGATTTAACCCGTAACGACTGAATACCCCAATGGCAACAACCAACGCAGCTAAACCAATGGCGATAATCATTGAAATCCAATAACCGTTTCTCGCTGTTTCCATACTCTTCGCTGCCCAAACACGCTGCCAAAGGTCCTGGCGAATAAATTGATAAACACCCAACGTCAAGAGATAAACGAAGATCTCGCTTGTTTCGATATTTAAGATACTGATCATGCTTTCTTCATTCATTGAACGGGCATTCTCAGCAATCAGCTCCCAACCGCCTGCAGCTACTACCACTACCACAAACAAGATGACAATACCCAATGTCTGAATGGTCCCGTGAAAAACATCCTGCCAAATGACCGCTTTCAGCCCACCTAAGTATGTTTTCAAGGTTAAAATAAGCCAACCAAGGACAATACCGAGTGTCATATCAAGCCCGATGATTAAATTTAAAATGGTCCCGATTGCGACAAACTGCATGCCTGTCATCGCACAATAGGAAAACAAGACACTAATCACCGTAGGAATACGAGCCTTTTCACCATAGCGCAAAGCCGTATAGTCACCCAACGTGACCATGTTATGTACTTCGCCAAGCTTCCTCACTCGTTTCAATAAGAATGAAGCAAAAATTATGATAGAAAAGAGCATGGTGATATTGATCCACTGCTCGCCCATGCCTAAACGATAACCATTCTCCATATAACCTAATAAGGTTGATCCACCAACACCAGTTCCAATAAACGTTAACATGATCGGAAATAGACCTACTGATCTCCCGGCAACATTATAATCTTCATACGTTTTCGTTTTCCGGTTCATATATAAGGCCAATACAAATAAAAAGATAAAGTAAACGAAAACAGTTACAGTTAATATGATTCGTTCTTCTCCGTTGAACATTTAGACACCCCTTGATTGAATTCAATTACGATAGGTTTAGAGACTTTTTCAAAATTGAATGCTAAAAAAAGAAAGAGTTCCCATTTTCACGGGAACCCTTATTATTATAGCTTATTAAACTGTGATCTTCATAGATAAAATTCAAACTTTGTTCATTGAATTACTGAGATTTCAACAAGAATAATCTAATCGATTCTCTACTCCACCGTCACGCTCTTAGCCAAATTCCTCGGCTTATCAACGTCACAGTTACGATGAAGTGCTGCATAATAAGCCATTAGCTGAAGTGGTAAAACCGTGACAAGTGGTGCGAGCAATGGATGCACATCTTGGATGACGACATCATCTCCTGGACGTTCCAATCCTTCTCTTGTTATCATGCACACGTTTGCGCCTCTTGCTTCCACTTCTTGAACGTTACTGCGAATTAAGTTATTCACGTGTTCTTGCGTGGATAGGGCAATAACTGGTGTGCCTTCTTCAATTAATGCAATCGTTCCGTGTTTCAGTTCACCGCCTGCGAAGCCTTCTGCTTGGATATACGAAATCTCCTTCAGCTTCAGTGCTCCTTCCAAGGCCACGTGGTAATCCATTCCGCGTCCAATGAAGAAACAGTTTCGTGTCGTATATAAAAATTGATAAGCAATTTTTTCAAATTGGTCTTTTTGATCGCATAGGGCCTCCATTGCGTTACCGACAATGGCTAGTTCTTTCAATGGGTCAAAGCCCAACTCGATTCCCTTTGCCTGTGCTGTGTCGACAGCAAGTATTGTGAGTACAGCCAGTTGAGCCGTATAGGCTTTAGTGGATGCGACAGCAATTTCCGGTCCTGCGAGTAAATGCAGCGTGTGAGTGGCTTCACGAGAAAGGGTTGATCCGGGTACATTCGTCATCGTAATGGATGGATGTCCTAGTTTTTTAATCTCCACTAACACGGCGCGTAAATCTGCTGTTTCTCCACTTTGCGAAATAAAGATGAATAATGGTTTCTCAGACAGCAATGGCATATTATAGGAAAATTCGCTGGCTATATGCACTTCTGTCGGTACTTCTGCTACTTTCTCAAGCATCTCTTTTCCAATAAGTCCTGCATGATAGCTCGTTCCCGCTGCGATGATATACACACGGTCGCATGCTTTCATGGCATTTCGAACACCTTCATCGAGTTTGATTTGATCGGACTCATTTTGATACTCCTGAATGATTTTACGCATGACAAAAGGCTGTTCGTCGATTTCTTTCAGCATAAAATGTGGATAGGTTCCTTTTTCAATATCATCCAGATCCATATCTACTTCAAATGGCTCGCGGTTAACGTTTGTGCCATCGAGCTTTTGAATCGTCACTTGATCTTCTTGAACAATGACAAGCTCTTCGTCCATTAATTCCACGAATTGATCGGTGACTTGAAGCATTGCCATGGAGTCACTGGAGACGACATTGAATCCTTCTCCTAATCCAACGAGTAGCGGGCTTTTATTTTTCGCCACATAAATTGTTTCTTTGTCTTCTTTATCCAGTAAAGCAATCGCATAGGATCCATCCAATAGAGCAATCGTTTTCCGGAATGCTTCAATGGTTGATCCTGTTTCATCCGCTAATTGCTCGATTAACTGCACAATGACTTCTGTGTCTGTTTCACTGACAAGATCAATGTCAGCTAGATAGTCATTTTTCAATTCCTGATAGTTTTCGATAACCCCATTGTGTACAAGTATATAACGACCTGATTGACTCACATGGGGATGGGCGTTCGTCTCACTTGGTTCACCATGGGTCGCCCAACGTGTATGACCGATTCCGACTGTTGCATCAAAGGTCTCATCGACCGCTTCCCGAAGTGTCGCAATCCGACCTTTTACTTTGAAAAGCTTGAGATCGTTAGTCGATTGAACAGCAATACCAGCTGAATCATACCCCCGATATTCAAGTTTTTCTAAGCCATTCAATAAAATTCCTTTTGCATCATTTTCCCCGATATATCCAACAATTCCGCACATACTATTTACCTCCAATGGAAAGAGGCAAACAAATATCCTTTTATGTGGGGCATTCGTTTGCCCCTTTCTCGTGTTTGTTATGTCCATCTAGTCTGCAGCTTTGTACATGAAGTCACCTTCATGCTTTAACCACAAACATAGCAGTTGAGATGGGCAACCGGGAGGCATCCGCCGAAAACATCGATTAACCTCCTCCTCGTCAACTATTTTCGTAACCGTACAGAAAATAGTCCAGGCGCTTTAATTATAACTTTCTCTTCTACCCTCCTTGCTTTTTCCAAATAAGTGTAACGTTATCATTTTAAATACATTCAATCGATTCGTCAACAGAAAGTTAAAAAAGAGTATAGAGTTTTTTAACTCTACACTCTCTTATAACCTATGTTATTTTAAGCCAAACGTTTTCTCAATTGCTTCGACAACTTGATCGACTGCTTTTTCACATTCTTCTTTTGTCGGAGCTTCCACCATAACACGAACGACAGGCTCTGTACCAGAAGGTCGAACAAGTACTCGGCCTTTATCTCCAAGATTTTCCTCAACGAGATCAATCTCTTCTTGAATGACGTTACTTGTCAGTACTTCGTTTTTATCCAATACACGAACGTTTTTCAAAACCTGTGGGAAAATTTCAATCTCACTAGCTAACTCGGATAATGATTTTTCTTTTTCCACCATGACATTAATCAATTGCAGCCCTGAAAGCATGCCGTCACCAGTCGTATTATGGTCTAGGAAGATAAGGTGTCCAGATTGTTCCCCACCAAAGTTATGGCCTTGTTTCACCATTTCCTCCATGACATAACGGTCGCCTACAGCTGTTTTATCCGATGTAATGCCGATTTCATCAAACGCTCGATATAGACCAATATTACTCATGATTGTCGTTACAACCGTGTCGTTATTCAACTGACCTTTTTCTTTCATATGCTTCCCGCAAATGTACATGATTCGGTCGCCATCAATAATATTTCCTTTTTCATCGACAGCAATCAACCGGTCACCATCACCGTCAAAAGCAAGTCCGATATCTGCACCTTGATCGAGTACAGCTTTCTGTAAGTTTTCAGGACTCGTTGATCCATAGCCATCATTAATATTCAGTCCATTCGGTGCTGCACCAATCGATTGGATGTCCGCTTCAAGATCGCCGAATAAGTGAGAGGCAATCCATGAGGTAGCGCCGTGTGCACAATCAAGTACAACCTTGACGTCATCAAAGTCAACATCAACCGTGTCCTTCAAATGTTGGATATATTTCTGAGCGCCTTCAAAATAATCGATGATTTGACCAACGTCACCAGCAACTGGACGTTCAAGCTCGTCCTCTCCGTCAATTAATTGTTCAATAGCCTCTTCGTTTTCATCACTTAATTTATATCCACTTGCTCCAAAGAACTTAATTCCATTGTCTTCTACCGGATTATGCGAAGCAGAGATCATGACTCCTGCTTGTGCTCCGGAAGCCTTTGTTAAATAAGCAACTCCTGGTGTAGAGATGACGCCTAAGCGCATGACGTCTACGCCTGCTGATAGGATTCCAGCAATCAGTGCACTCTCAAGCATTTCACCTGAAATTCGTGTATCTTTCCCTACTAAAATACGCGGTTTTTCTGTCGCATCCTTTGTTAATATATGAGCGCCATAACGACCTAACTTAAAGGCCAGTTCTGGTGTTAAATCTTTGTTTGCAACTCCTCTAACTCCATCCGTACCAAAATACTTTCCCATATTGTTCACTCCTTCATCTGAACTATTGTTCGATTTGTATACGTATTCTTTCTTCTTCTGTGCGTAAACGAATGTTTTCTGGTCCTTCTAATTTTATTTCTGCAAATACTTCGCCTTCGACATACTCACTGACGTTGATCCAAGCTCGTACATCTTTTCGCTCTAATTTTTCCAAGTCTTCTTTCGTACCAATCGCTGTTATATCAATAACTGGCTCATCGCGATCAACAAATGTAATTGTTGCATCTTCTGGTGCATCTTCAATTTCAATTTCCATCTCTTCAAATACTTTTTCTTGTGCTTCAGATACGTTAATTTCAACTTCAACAGTTTCCGGTTCAATTTTTGTTGTGTCGGATGGTCTTGGAACATCCATTTCGATGGTGGTCGATTCGGTAATTTCAGATAAATCTATTTCCAATGGATCCAATGCGCTTATTTGATCTAATCGTTCTTCTTTGGCATGCAGTGTTGCTGAAACTGGGTGAATATTAATCGACTCTAATACAAGGCCATCATCCAGTTCCCCAATTTTTTCGTATTGTATCGGATAACGACGGTCACGCACAGACACATCTGCTTTTACGGATGCATTTGTAGGTGTCACAAATACATTCAGTTCATTTCCTTGGTTATCGTACACACGAATCGGAATGTTCGTGACTTCACCTTCCGCCTCTAATTCATTAAAATTGATTAAAGCTCTCACAGTTGCGATTTTATCTATTTCTGATTTTGAACCAGTCACTTCGACTTCCTTTGGCTCAATTGTTGGCTCTTCAGCAAACACTTCTGTTATATCAGCATCTCCTTGACCAATGTACTCTTTTTCCAATGGAAAGGTCTCCGTTGCTCTTTCTTCTAAAATGACTTCGACAGTCTCCGGTTCAACATATACCGTTAACTGATTCGACAACCCATTATGCTGCAGGTCGACATTATGTACACCTGCTTCATATTCATTCAGATCAATGTAAACATCAAAATCGCGCTGTCTCGCTGTCTGCATGACAACACTTTTAGGTCCTTCTATTGAAATATCAACCGTTTCAGGAACACCCCGTACAACGTATTTTTCGTCATTCATTGATACTTGCAAAGGGATATCATTGATTGTTGTCACATCGGTTGAAGAAGAAGGTAAAAGCGTGTTACTTGGCGTTTGTGAGTTCGCTTCATCAATCGCTACAGTAACGTATAACAAGATGGCTAAAAACAGTGAAACAACTCTTGTAAACCATGGGCTTTTCAACCATTTATCCATTTGATTTCCCCCTCCAATTCCACGACTTGGATGTTGAGGAGTTTTCCAACACATTCAGTTCTTTCACAAGGATCTTACGTAGTTTTTCTTCATCCAATTGGCGGTGAAGCTCGCCATTTTTTGAGCAAGAAATATGACCTGTCTCTTCAGATACAATAATCGTTAAGGCATCGGTCACTTCACTTATTCCCATTGCCGCTCTATGTCTTGTACCTAATTCTTTAGAAATGAATGGACTTTCACTTAATGGTAAATAACATGCGGCGGCGACGATTTCATCATTTCGAATAACGACAGCTCCATCATGTAACGGCGCATTCGGAATAAAAATATTGGTTAGCAGTTCACTTGTCAGCTTCCCGCCTACTGGAATTCCCGTTTCAATGTAATCATTCAGGCCCGTCTCGCGCTCAATAGACATTAATGCGCCAATTCTTCTTTTACTCATATAATTACAGGATTTAATAATTGCTTCAATTGAATCTTGAATCGTTTTTTCCTCGGATTGCGAATATCGAGAAAACAAACTTCCTCTTCCCAATTGTTCCAAAGCTCGCCGGATTTCTGGCTGAAATAAAATAATGACTGCTAAGAAACCCCAATCAATCGCTTGGTAGACTAACCATTGCACGGTTTGGAGTTCGAAAAATGAACTCAATAACCAAATGGCTAATATGACGAATATCCCTTGTAATAATTGAACCGCTTTCGTTCCACGAATCACGGAAAATAATTTATAGATAACAAACCAAACGAGGGCAATGTCCACAACGATTCGCAAAATATCGAGGAGGTTAAATTCTTCCCAGCTCATGCCCACACTTCCTTCATCAATATCAGTTTACCGTTCTCTCAAATGTACCTTTTATTATAGCATAACTATGTCCCTCATTTACATTTTCCGTTAGATTAAATATGAAAACGTCCAATTTCTTCAAATAAGAAAAAGGACGTTTGAGTATATTTACTATGTGTTTCATTGATAGCTGAATTGCTGAAAGAACTCAGAGACTTGCCGCGAAAAACGGATTGCTGCCCACTTCAAAAAACGATTCACTTGTACAATTTCTCCACTGATATTGTTATTAGCTCGAGCAAGCTCACTATTTACAAGTGTCACATTTCCATTGACATGCCCTTTAATTTCAACGATTGCATTTTCAATCGTCAGATCTCCATGAATCACTTTACCTTCTGGAACAATCACTCTGTTCCCTTCTACCTGAATTCCTTCATAGCTTGAAACATATACATCTTGATCGGATTGGAATTCAATGAATGCCGATGTCATTAACATAACCAAAAACACGGCACAAGCTGTAATAAAAGGGTGTTCTTTAATCGTTTTGACAAATTTTGTTGATTTCGATTCTTTCGGCAGACGGTCAATAATGTCTTGTTTGAATGTTGAAGGCTGCGAGACGGCAGGTGAGTTTTTTAGTTGTTTTTCAACATCTTTCAATTCTCTAAAATGTTGTAAACAAAAATCACAATTCATTAAATGGTTTTTCAATGAGAGCTCCTCATTGTAGCTCATTTCTTGATCGATATATTGATGGATTTTTTCTTGATATCCATGTGTACAAGCCATCTCGTCACTGACCTCCTTTCGATTGTCCATGCATTAACTTTCGTAGTGCTTCTCTTCCCCGGTGTAAATGAGTTTTAATTGTTCCTGTAGGTAAATCAAGCGTTTCTGAGATTTCTTTTAACGAAAATTCATCCATATAACGCAATACAAGTACAACGCGGTACTTACTTGGTAACTGTAATAAGTATTGCTGCATCTCGTCCTGATTTTCTTTCTGTTCAACGGTCTCTTCCGGTGTTTCTGATGTATTTTCTATGTGATCTAAATATGTTATGTTTTCGCCGACAGCCATTGGTTGATCTAGTATGTATAGCGGCTTTTTCTTTCGCATCCAATCAACTGCAGTGTTCGTCGCAATTCGATAAATCCACGGTGCAAAGCTTTGCTTGTTTTTAAATGTATGGATTTTTGTATAAGCTTTAACGAAAGCTTCTTGGGTTACTTCCTCAGCCTCATGAAAGCTACCTAATAAGCGGTAACAATGCTGGTAAATCCGCCTTTCATACGTATCGATAATAACCCCGAAGGCATCCTTATTGCCCTTTTTCACCTGTTTGACGATTTGATTAATTTCATTCTCCATTAATATGACCTCTGTTCGCCACGTTGGCTAGATAATAGTAATACGTTTGACTAATCATTTAAGATTCAGTTGTTTTAAAATATGTACTTCTTTAAGTTTACATGCTACCGACTGCGTTGTGAATACATCGAATAATAAAAGAACTACCTGCTCAAACTCAGGTAGTCCTTAACTTAAAGTGTATTATATATATCTTTCACCTAATAACGAACCAATCAGTTCAACCGTTCGCTCAGCCGTTTGGTTTTTAACGTCCAATAACGGATTCACTTCAACGAATTCCGCTGAAACGATTTTCTCAGATTCATTCAACAATCTTAATGCATAATGTGATTCTCTTATTGATAAGCCACCTTCAACCGGTGTCCCAGTTCCAGGAACATAAATTGGATCCAACGAGTCGACATCGAAGCTCAAATGAATTCCGTCTGTACGAGTCGATAAGTCATTCAAGGTTTCCTTTATAATTGATTCAATCCCTTGTTGTTCAACTTCATGTGCTGTGTACACTTTAATTCCTTTTTCTTTAATCAATTCTCTTTCACCAGAATCGATTGAACGAGCACCAATAATAATTACATTTTCAGGTTTAATCTTTGGGTTGTTTTGTAAAATTGAAGTCAACTTTTCATGCCCCATGCCTAAGTTAACAGCAAGTGACATGCCATGGATATTTCCTGAAGGTGAAGTTTCCTCCGTATTAAAATCAGCATGTGCATCATACCAAATAACACCAAGATTATTATAATGCTTCTGCACTCCAGCAATTGTTCCGATTGCCATACTGTGGTCCCCACCTAATATGAGTGGAAACTGACCGTCTTCGATAATTTCTGAAACCTTATTAGCCGCCAGTTCATTAGCAGATGCAATCTCATCTAGATTTTTCAAATTTGAAACGTGATCTGTAGTTTGG
>NZ_JAGSIE010000019.1 GCF_018138385.1 Allobacillus saliphilus | reverse complement strand
GACTCTTTGTTTTCAATCTGTACGTTACCGTAGTCTTGGTAAACCGCTTTCAAGTTTTGTAACACTGTATACAAACCCGCATGCCGAATGGCATCAGGACCGAGATCGACACCTTTATTCGGTTGTCCTATCGTAATTGGTACACCTAAAATTCCAACGTTTTTCATTTGAGTTTGCCTCCTCTTGCTGCAATCATTTTAAACATATTATTCTTTTGGTTCAACTGGACAAATTGGTGAATATTTATTCAAAAAAACAATCAATAATTATCCATATGGTTTGCTACAAACCATATAATCACACATAAAAAAAAGTGCTATTCAGTCTGAACCTTGACTGAATAGCACTTTTCATTAAATGCACTGGGCTACCAGGATTCGAACCTGGGAATGACGGGACCAAAACCCGTTGCCTTACCGCTTGGCTATAGCCCAATAAAATGGAGGGGGAGAGATTCGAACTCCCGAACCCTGAGGGAGCGGATTTACAGTCCGCCGCGTTTAGCCACTTCGCTACCCCTCCGCTTTAAATGGTGCCGGCCAGAGGACTTGAACCCCCAACCTACTGATTACAAGTCAGTTGCTCTACCAGTTGAGCTAGGCCGGCATATATGGTGGAGGATGCAGGACTTGAACCTGCGACCCCCTGCTTGTAAGGCAGGTGCTCTCCCAGCTGAGCTAATCCTCCAATAAATATGACCCGTACGGGATTCGAACCCGTGTTACCGCCGTGAAAGGGCGGTGTCTTAACCACTTGACCAACGGGCCATGTGCTACATAAAAGCTTCCTGCCGGACTTGAACCGGCGACCTCATCCTTACCATGGATGCGCTCTACCGACTGAGCTAAGGAAGCAATGGCTCCAGCGGCAGGATTCGAACCTGCGACCAATTGGTTAACAGCCAACTGCTCTACCACTGAGCTACGCTGGAATGTAGTAATGAAATCTCGTGTGGTGCACGCTTCGCTTAATATGCTCAGTGCTCGTCGTGTGTCCACTCCTCGCAAACCTACTCAGAAGATTCTTCAGGATGTTTACGGTTCGCTACGCTGGAATGTAGTAAACGAATAAAAATTTGCACTTGCTTCCTAGCTATTAATTATACAAAAAAATAAAATATAAATCCAATTATATTTTAGCTAATCACCTATTAAGATGATCAAGAAGTGACTTACTATGTATATTGCCCGGCAACGTCCTACTCTTGCAGGGGAAAAACCCCAACTACCATCGGCGCTAGAGAGCTTAACTTCTGTGTTCGGAATGGGAACAGGTGTGACCTCTCTGCCATCGTCACCGGACAAATATGATATTGATAGGCATATACCTTCAAAACTAGATAAGAAGCAATACATCATCAAGTAAGTTAAGTCCTCGACCGATTAGTATCCGTC
>NZ_JAGSIE010000018.1 GCF_018138385.1 Allobacillus saliphilus | reverse complement strand
ATGTATTAGGCACGCCGCCAGCGTTCATCCTGAGCCAGGATCAAACTCTCCAATAAGTGTTTGATTGGCTTAAAAAATTTCGTTTGTTTCTTTCCCAATGAATTAAGAAAGAAACCGAATTGACTTCAGGCTATTTTGTTTAGTTTTCAAGGTTCGAAATTTATGTCGTTTTTTGCGACAAGACTTAATTTATCATAGCTCCAAAACGTTGTCAATAACTTTTTGTATTCCTTTTTTAAAAAGAGTCAAACCGTGTTATCTCCTGACAACGCTAATAAATATATCATATCTATTTAGACGAATCAATACTAAAAATACAAAAATATTTTTTGACTGAATTTGTGCTATTAAGTCGCTGTAGCCAAACTGTGTTCCGGTAGTTCCCTGCTCTAATATGAGTGCTTCTTGGTTGGGTTTCATTGGTCACTTCTTCATTCGATGAGTAGACAGTGTCACAAGTGGGGCTGTTCTAATAATTTCCCACCTCCCTTCCTCACTCCTGTGTGAAAAGGGGGGTGTCTATTCTCAATAGCAAGTTACTTCACGTGAGGGAAATTCTTTCTTGGGGTGTAATTTACTAATTCGTTTTGGCTTGCAAACCTTTTGTATAAATTAAATATCGTTATATATCTTTTCTTGATAGCATTCTTTATCTCTGCATTGAAGTCATCAGCTGTGACTTCAAAGAGTAATTCATCCATTTCCTTCTTGAGTAAATACTCCAACTCTTTCTGTTCTGTTTCATTAATCATCAGACCTAACAAGGATGTTCACCCATTTCTATATATTTTAAAGTTTCCATTGTATTGTTCTTCCTGCTTTATGTAATATAACCATTCTAAAAATATGCAAACATTCATATAGATATTTATAGAGAGAATCTTTCTTTAAAAGGTAAGTGTTTTCACTTCTCAACGGACAGTTGATGAATCAATTACGCGATTAACTCCCGTCACATTTCATTGCTCTTTGTTCTGTGTTTGGGACGTTCAAGCGTAATTAATAGAATTCAAAGAAGGAATGGGATCTATGTTTTACACGTTCAATTGGACAAGCTGGAAAAAGTGGGTTGCCGTGCTTTCATTACTTTTATTATTTACAATTACCATCCAACTATCTAACGATTACATATTTGAAAACGCCACACAGAATCAATCTGTAAATGAGGGTGCAATAACGAAAAGTTTGAAAGAGGAAAAAGAAATTGCTTTGACCTTTAATGTGCCATGGGGTGACGATACGATTGTCGATGTCATGAACGTATTAGATGAGAAGCAAGTCAAGGCTACATTTTTTGTGAATGGGGAATGGGCGCTACGGAATGAAGAGTTAGCTGAATGGATTATTGAAGAAAATCACGAGCTCGGTTTGCTCGGTTTTTCGGATCAAGCTTATGAAGGCCGTTCACTGGATTACATTAAGCAAGATATCGAACGCGGAGAAACCGTTTTAAAAAATTTGGACTATGAGCCGCTTCAGTATGTGCGTGTACCTGAAAATAAATACTCCGAATTGGTGACAGAACAAATTCACAAACTAGGTTATCGAACTGTTTTTTGGAGTGTATATGCAGATGTAAGTAAAAACCAAGATACGGAAACGATTAGTAAGCAAATTACCGATGGAATAAGTAGTGGTGACATTATCGTGATGCCCATACGGGATGATTTAGAGAAAGCCTCTGAGGTCGTCAAACAAATCATTGAGCAAAAAGAAACTGAAGGATTTCAATTTGTGACCGTTACCGAGCTTCTTTCACCTGCTCAAATCGAACTGCAACCAATCAACTAACGAAATTGGACAACTTTAATGCTCACTGTTCATGTGAAAAGGTCCCCAAGTGACTTCATTGGGGACCTTTTTGTTTATCTCTTTTTGTTTTTCTTTGTATTTGATGGTTTGCTTTTTTGTACTTCATCCGCTTTATTCGGCATGCCCACTTCTTCACCTTTTTCATTTGTATACCCAACAATATGGTGCAAACGCAGTAATTGATAGGTATTACATGCGACCAATGGGACAATCATGATCATCATCGTATCCGGGTCATTCGTACGCAGTCCTGGAATCCATTCGAGCGAAGTCACAACGGTCATAAAGAAAACTGCAGGCAGGAATGCTCTCGGATGAGTTTCCTCTTTTTTAACGTAGGCGACCGCAAGTGAATAGATAAACAACACACCTGCTACAACTATGTACGGAAATATACTCCCTGGATCTTCTGCTCTCGTATAACGTAAGTAAACGAGATCGAACAACACAATTGCAATAATTACGATTTGTGCGTGTTTCCAAAAGTAACCGAAAAATCCTTTTCCGAACTGGTGCACGGTCAAATAGGCGAAGAAACCCATTTGGCTAATGACACTATAAAGAAGTCCCAATACAGAAAACCACAAAAACGTTCCTGTAAGTTCCCAAAAATCCAAAGGGTGCATATATTCCAGATAAGCGTCTGCTCTTACAAAGAAACTTGTGATGACAGCTCCTAAAAAGCCTAGCAATAAGGTGACACTTGAAAATTTTAACCAATTGCGAATCGTCACTTGCTTTCCCTCCAACATTAAACACATCATTTATCCATTGTATTTTACCACGAACCGACATTTTTTGCCTGACCCTAATATGTATATTTTTTCACAACTTCATCAAGATAAAAAGGAAACTACCTTCAGAGGGAGCAAAAACCATGACGCTAAAAAAACTTACGGGGTTTATACTATTAGGCTTATTCATTTTATTGACTGCCTGCACCCAAAGTGATCAATCCTCCCAAAACACCGATTATGAAACGACGAAAAAAATGGTTGTTGATATTCTAAAAACCGATGACGGAAAAAAAGCAGTTAAGGACCTACTGACTGAAGAAGACATGAAAAATGAATTAATATTAAATGCACAAGTCGTCAAGGACACGATTGAACAAACGTTACAGAGTGAGAAATCGATAGAATATTGGACAAAATTATTCGAAGATCCTTCATTTGTTCAAGCTTATACAAAAGCGACAGAAGATAGCATGAAGGAACTAATGACCGGTTTACTCAGTGATTCCACATATAAAGAACAGTTAATCAAGATCTTTCAAGAACCAAAAATGCAGGAAACCATCGTTCAAGCTTTATCCAGCCAAGCATTTAAAGCTCATTTAGAAAAAACAATACAAGAGACTTTGGAAAGTCCACTCTTTAAAGCAAAAATGACGGAAACGTTACTGAAGGCCGCTGAAAAAGCACAACAATCCGAAGGTGGCCAAGGTCAAGAACAGCAAGGTGGCGGAAGTGGAGGTGGTGGAGAATCAGGAGGCGGAAGTGATAGTAGCGCAGGTGCTGGAGGGTAGTAAAAACCACAAAACAAAAAAGAGCTGTCTAACAATAATCTGTTGACAGCTCTTTCATTTATGCACGCTTAATCATTTGATTCGCAATGGACAAGAAAATCTTCCCTGTTGGATGATCTTCTTGGTAAATTCCTGGTGCAAAAATATCTTCTTCATCATATGGTTGTTGTAACGGAATACGTCCCAGCACATCTGTATCAAGTACTTCTGCCAGCTTATCACCGCCACCTTCACCAAATACATATTCTTTTTGGCCAGTTAAGGTACTTTCGAAATAAGCCATGTTCTCAATGACACCTAAAATCTCATGCTCATTTTTCAAAGCCATTTGCCCAGCACGAGCTGCGACGAATGCAGCTGTAGGGTGTGGCGTTGTAACGATCAGCTGTTTAGAGGATGGCAGAAGAGATTGAACATCTAACGCGATATCCCCTGTACCTGGAGGCAAGTCCAATAGAAGGAAGTCCAAGTCGCCCCACTCCACTTCTTTAAAGAAGCTTGTCAGCATTTTTCCAAGCATAGGTCCTCTCCAAATAATTGGGGAGTTATCTTCAACGAAAAAGCCCATCGAAATAACTTGCACACCAAAGCGCTCAACTGGGATGATTTTTTCTCCACGTAGTTGTGGTCGATTTTCAATCCCCATCATGTCCGGAACACTAAAGCCGTAAATATCAGCATCGACAATAGCTACTTTTTTACCGAGGCGCGCCAAGGCAATGGCCAAGTTGACAGTAACCGTTGATTTCCCAACGCCACCTTTACCACTAGCGACGGAGATAAATTTCGTACCTTTTTGGCCGATTAGATTTGCTTCACTTTCTTGATCAGCGGCTTGCTTATACTCCTCTGGTAATTCAGTGAAACGCAAACCGACAGTAGCAGCGCCTTCTTCTTTTAACATACCGACAATTTCTTGCTGAAGCTGAAGCTGTTCGCCAGAATTCGGATTAGCTAAAGCAATCTTGACACTGACGTGATTCTTATCTTCTTTGATCTTAATATTCTCTATTGCACCCGTCTCTTCAAAGGTTTTATGTATATGTGGGTCTTTGACCGGGTTTAATATTTCTCTTACTCGCTCTTCTGTTACCAAATGTTACACCTTCCCTTTCAAAAAGTCGTGCAAGGTTAGTATAACATAAAGTTCAGTGTTTTCTTAACTAAGAGGCACCGTTATCTACATCTTCTTCCATAATGAATTCAACAATTCCTTCAGCAATCGATGTAGCAAGCCGCTTCTGATAGTTCTCTTGCGTCAGTAATCGCCTTTCATCTGGATTCGACAAAAAGCCTAGTTCCACTAAGGCTCCTGTCGCATCTGCATGCTTCAATAAATAAATTTGATTTAGTCCTAAAGCGACACGTGTCCCGTTTGTTTCTTCACGAAGACGCTTTTGGATGGCTTTTGCTAGGGCTTCACTATTGCCCTCATCGTCCGGATAATAAAACGACTGTGCTCCTGACCACTGAGAACTCGCAATCGAATTGAGGTGAACACTGATAAACAAATCTGGGTCTTTTTCTTGAATGAATTTCACTCGATTTCGAATATCTTCTGATTTTCTATTAGAGTACCCTCTTGTACCTTCAGTTGCGAGATCTTTATCTGTCTCACGAGTCATATACACTAACGCACCCGCTTGTTGTAAATAATCACGTAACAACAAGGATGTATCCAATGCGATAGATTCTTCATAAACCGAATCATGATCCGCCCCACCATCCGGACCACCGTGACCTGGATCGATGACAATTACTTTATTCGCAAGTGGCATCGTAACATTCGTAGGCGAGAAAAATGATGGGATTGGATAACGAATTAAATAAATTAATAACAAGAGACCGACTAACCATAATAAAACGAAACATAGCTTTTTCAAGAGCTCTCCCCTCCCCTCTTGCTATTTTATGGACAAGGGAGGGGGATTATGACTTGCATTGAACCACTCTAATAAACAGAAAAACCCGCCAGTATTGAAAACCACTTGCGAGTTTAATCCATCAACTTATTTCGCTGTATAACCACCATCGACAATCAAACTCGTACCGGTTATAAAACTTGAGTCATCTGTCGCCAAGAACAATACTGCTTTCGCGACTTCTTCCGCCTTGCCTAGACGTCCGAGTGGTGTAACTTGAGCCAATTCCTCAATATCTCCTTCTTCTAACTGCTCCATTAGCGGAGTTTTAACATATCCCGGACATACCGCATTCACGCGAACATTATATTTGGCATATTCCAAAGCAGTTGCACGCGTGAGATTCACGACACCAGCTTTAGATGCTGAGTAGGCCGCCGTTTGAGATTGGCCGACATGACCAAGCATCGAAGCCGTATTTATGATGACGCCACTGCCTTTTTCTCTAAAGTGACTGACGGCATGCTTGGTTCCGTAAAAAACGCCGTTCAAATTCACTTCAATCACACGGTTCCATTGATCATCGTTCATCTCAGCCGTATCCATGACAGGACCGACACCAGCATTGTTAAAGAGAATATCAAGCTTCCCAAATTTCTCAACTGTTTGATTGATCAGTTGTTTAACTTCCTCTTCTTCAGTGACGTCCGTGTATACATATGTCGCACGATCACCTAATTCATTTGCAAGTTCTTCACCTTTCGGATTATTGACATCCGCAATGATGACATTTGCCCCTTCTTCGATAAACAATCTAGCTGTTGCTTCGCCAATTCCGCTGACGCCTCCAGTAATGATTGCTACTTGGCCATCTAATCGCACAAGCATCCTCCTCATCGATTTCAGTGAATAGATACTACTTAATTTTTGCTGAATCACTAAAAGTATTCATTCACTACCCAATCTAGAGGTTACTGATCGCGATAAGTCACAACCGTTTGGCAAATATAATCGTGAAGTGCCTTTTTTCGGTCGGTCCAACCTGCCATCATAAATCCAATCATTAAAATAATAGCAGAGAGAATATAGGCGAAGTAACGACCGAGCGATTTCAATATACTAATTTTAGAACCATCTTCATTGGTCACTTGGATTTTACAAATCATCTTACCCGGTGAGCCTTTGAAGCGAGATGCCGTAAATAAAATAACGAAAAATATACTATAGATAGAGCTCGAGAGTTGTTCGGCATTTGTTTCTGTTTGCTGCTGTGCTTGCTGTAATTGTTCCACTTCCCCTGTAATTAATCCAGCTACCAACCAAGTGAGGAGCGAAACGAAAAGGCTGTCTATAAAAATAGCTAAGAATCGAATCCAAAATCCAGCCGGTTTGTTTTCAATCACTCAAAAATCCCCTTTCAGCTAATCACTCATCTGTTCCCATTATATAGAAAACAGTCTCTGAAGTGAATTCAGAGACTGTTGTATAAACTGAATAATTAAGCGGTTTGCTCTTTCGATTGCTGATATTTTCCTTTGATTAACTGTAATGCAAGTAATATTGCTAACAAGACAATCCCAGCGACATCCGTCACCCAGTTATTTTGAATAAACAACAACGCTGACAGTAAGGCAATAATTCGTTCATACCATGCGTATTTATGAATGAGCCAGTTTTGAATGAATGACGCAAAGGCGACCATTCCAACCGTCGCTGTAATGATTGCGAAAATGACTTCATACCAGGATGCGTCAGTCAAGAATAAAATAGTCGGGTTTAACGTAAAGACAAACGGCAACAATAGTGCAGCTGAGTCAAATTTGAACCCTTGCACCCCGGTTCGAACGGGCCCGGCGTTCGCAATCCCTGCAGTCGCATACGCCGGTAAGTTGATCGGAGGTGTATCATCTGCTAGTACACCGTAATAAAGAACGAATAAGTGAGCGATCAATACGTGAACACCCATATCCGTTAAAATCGGTGCAACGATCGCCGCTAATACAACATAGGTTGCAGTCGTCGGTAATCCAAGACCTAAAAGTAAACAGGCGAAAACAGTTAAAACTAATGTGAAATAAAGCTGCGTGTTATCCGTCACCATGAAGCTTGGCAGCATATTTGTCAATGTCTCTGAGAAGCCGACAACGATTCGTGTAAACTTCGTTGATAAGCCAGAAGTCGTAATAACACCGATCAAAATTCCTGCCGTCGCACAGGCAACGATGATGGAAAGCGCATTTCGAGAAGCTGTTTCGAAGCCTTCGACAACATTTCTCCAGCCATAACGAAACGGCGTCGCGCCTAATTTAGACTTACGCTGAAACACCGCAAAGACTAACGCAACGACCAAACCGAGTATAACAAGCATCGTCATTTCTGGTTTCCAACGAACCGTTTCTGTTCCGAATACATCCGTCCCGAATAATCCATTCAATTGATACAAACCACTATTCAGCGTACCGACAATAAATTGGAAGCCAAATACAATGGCGATTAATCCGGCTGCATACAATAACGAACGTCCTAAGCTTTCTTTGAAACGGTGGGCAAAGAATGCCATTGCTAATAAAACGACAATCGAGAAGAACGCTGAGTTATTAACCGAAATTCGTTCAACAACCAAATAATAAAGTAAAACAAAAATCGGAAATAACAGATAACCTTGTTGTAGTAATAACTTACGACCTTTCGGTAACTCGGCTTTTGGTATTCCTTGAATGCCATTTTTAGATGCTTCGAAATGGACCATAAATAGAATTCCTACATAAGCCAACAATGCCGGGATAATGGCACTTTGAATAATTTGGTAATACGGAATTCCTGTAAATTCGACCATGATGAAGGCTGCAGCCCCCATAATTGGTGGTAGAAATTGTCCACTGGATGAAGCGGCAACTTCAATTCCTCCCGCAACATGCGGTTTGAAGCCTACTCGTTTCATCAAGGGGATTGTAAATGTACCTGTCGTCACCGCATTCGCTGTGGAACTACCTGAAATACTTCCCATCATTCCACTCGCTAATACAGATGCTTTTGCTGGGCCACCTTTAAATCGACCAAATGCACGGATCGCTAAATTGATGAACATTTGTCCAGCGCCAGTTGACTCCAATATCGCCCCGAATAAAATGAAGATAAAGACGAACTGCGCAGAGGCATAAATCGGAGTTCCAAAAATCCCGTTGTTACGATATGAAATTTCATAGACAAACCGCTCAAAATCACCACGATTATGAAAGAACTGTCCAGGCATATATTCTCCAAGGAAGAAGTACCCGATGAAAATTAACGCGATAATGACAAGCGGCTTTCCGACCACACGTCGCGTTGCTTCCAACACCAAAATAATCAAGGCTAGCCCTATTGCCAAATCAAAATCCGTCGGGCGGCCTGATATAATTGAAGAAGACGTTTGATTTTGAATAATATACATACCGACACCAAACGACATGATTGCCAACAATGCATCATACCAAGGAACCGTTTTTTGATTTAATCCTTTTTTAGGTGGAAAGATTAGAAAGACAAGCACCAAACCTAATGTTAGGTGAAAAATTAAAAAAGTCTTCGAACCGATTCCCGGTAAACCAAAACCCGCGATATAAAAATGATACAAAGAAAGAAACACGGCTACAGCTATCGTTGTGAAAGCCCAAAATCCTCTCACGTCACGGTCGCTACCTTCAAGTTCATTAATCATCTCTTGTTGTGTTTGTTTATCCATCTGTTGTCTCAACTCATCCATATTATGAACCTCTCTCTCTTTTAAAACTCAAATTCACCTAACCAACTTCTAGCTATTTTGAAGGCATCTGGTTAATTAAATAGATTAGTTATTCGTTCAAAACCAGTTAACTCACTAACCTTTATTTCTATCACATTTTTTATAAATGGCTCTTCAGATAAAATAATTTCTTGATCTTTAAAATAAAACTTATGCGGAAATAAATCGGAAGGTTGCATCAATAACTTATTGTCGTGAATCGGCTTGTTCAAGTCCTTAATGACAAAATAGCCATCAACCATTTCCACTTTGCCTTTTCGTTCGTAAGGCATTCCTGCACCAAACGATTTTGTCCAGCTTTCCATTGTTAAAATTTTTCCGGATGAATCATATTTAAATTTCTCAATGACAGGGGATTTTTCTACAGAATGGATATACTCATGTGCGAACCACTCATTCTCTTCGATTTCAGCTTCCCAGAGAATTTCACTATTCTCTACTTTTTCTATTTGTAATAGATATGTAGATTGTGAAAATAAAATGACCGCCAAAAAGATGATGAAAAGCAAAATGATGAGAATAAGCCATTTTATCTTTTTTAAAAAGGCATTGCTCGAAAGCAATGCCTTTCTGTTTGTTGCACGATCGAGAGAATTACTGCTCATCATAGAACTTTTTAGCTCCAGGGTGCAAGTCGATAGACATTCCATCTTGAGCTGATTCAAGCGTAATGTCCTCACCACGTACGTGTGCATTCGCTAAATCATCAAGATTGTCAAAGATAGCTTTTGTTAGCTCATACACCTGATCTTCAGGCAGATCATCACGTACAACTAACATCGCAAGTGGAGCGACAGTAGATGCTGTAGCATCAAAGCTATCGTACGTGTTTTCGTCTAAATCAACACGCGTGTAATATGGATACTCTTCGATTAGTTGATCGATCTTTTCATCGCTAAGACCGACAATCTTCACGTCTGCACTTGCTGCCAACTCTTGAATACTAGCTGTTGGTGTACCAGCAGTTACGAAAGCTGCATCAATGTTTCCATCTTGTAGCGCAGTTGAAGCATCACCGAATCCCATAAACTCTTCGTTAATGTCTTCATAAGTGATGTCATAAGCACCTAAGATTTGATTCGCGTTCGCTTCTGTACCCGAACCAACGTCACCTACAGCAACACGCTTTCCTTCCAAATCTTCTACTGATTCAATTCCAGTATCAGCTAATGTCACAATTTGAATTGTTTCTGGATACATCGTGAATACACCGCTGAACCCATCAACTACTTCTTCGAACATATGAGATCCATCATGTGCATAGTAAGCGATATCATTTTGCAGTAAACCAAACTCTGCATTTCCATCACTCAACTCGTTCGCGTTAACAACCGAAGCACCAGAAGATACTCCGTTAGCGCTTACACCATCGACGTTCTCAGTCATGATGTCAGCCATTGCCACTCCAAGTGGATAATAAGTACCAGCTTCTCCACCGGTTAACAATGTAACGTTTTCAACCCAATCTTCACCAGCTGAAGCTTCTTCTCCGCTAGAGTCTTCTTCGGATCCAGAACTTTCTTCTTCTGAACCACTGTCCGATTCATTTGCATCACCGGCATTGTCACCGCCACAAGCTGCTAAAAACAACAATCCTAGAGAAAGAAGAAGTACAAGTAATAAATTAAATTTCTTCACAAAAAATCCCCCTTAATAGATTTTTTTAATTTAAGTGATTGTAATTCTTGTTGTCTGAAAATATTATACATTAAAAATAGTAAATTTAAAACAAAAATAATCATTGTCTCCGTAAATTAATTTTATATATGGTTAAAAATGTTAGCTGTATTTTGGGTAAAAGGTCATGTTTTCACTTTGTCTTATTTCGATATATTGGATAATTTTCGTAATTATTATAAAATAATAACTATATTATTCAAAAATAGCTATCAATCTACCAAATAACTAAAGGAGTTCATCCATGAATCTAAATGATTTATTGAAAAACCCCGTATTTTTTATTTCCGCTTTCGTCGTGGGTCTGTTGGCCATCTTAGGAGCTATCATGCCGAATCAATTTGCATCTGTTTCAGAGACACTCTACGGCTTTACCACTACCTATTTTGGTTGGTTTTACCTCATTGCTGTATTTATGTTTACCGCATTTTTGCTTGTCTTAGCAATCACCCGCTTCGGAAAAATTCGCCTTGGAGGAGAGAACGAACGTCCTGAATTTCCATTCTTCACATGGATTGGCATGTTGTTCTCCGCCGGTCTCGGTGTTGGACTTGTATTCTGGGGTGTCGCAGAGCCAATGAGCCACTATTTTGAATCCCCTTTTCCTGACATTGAAGATCATAGTGTGGAATCTGCCCGAGTCGGGATGGGTTATTCATTTTTCCACTGGGGCATGAACCAATGGTCGATTTTCACCTTAGTCGGTTTAATCATCGCTTATCTTCAATACCGAAAAAAACGTGACGGGCTTGTTTCAACAGCTCTTGAACCAATCACTGGCAATAATGCGAATATCAAAACAACCGTCGATTCTTTGGCTGTCATCGCAACGGTGATCGGGATTGCTACTTCGATTGGCTTAGGCGTTCTGCAAATGAATGGTGGACTTAATGCCGTATTTGGTATCCCGAACAACGGTTGGATTCAAATATTGATTATCGTACTCATTTTTATCGCTTATATGATTTCATCTACTACCGGTTTGCATAAAGGAATTAAATACCTCAGTAATGTAAATATGAGCTTAATCGTTCTTTTGCTATTATTCGTTTTTATAACTGGACCAACTGTATTCATTTTAAATTCTTTTGTCCTTGGTCTCGGTGACTACATCACGAATATCATTCAATACAGCTTACGATTAACACCTTATGAAGGTGGCACATGGGTTCGTGATTGGACTATTTTCTACTGGGCGTGGGTGATCGCTTGGTCACCGTTTGTCGGAGCATTTATCGCCCGCGTTTCTAGAGGACGAACCATTCGAGAATTCATCTTCGGAGTCATGATTGTTCCGCCACTCATTTCGTTATTCTGGTTCGCAACATTCGGTGGAACTGCGCTTCATAGTGATTTAAAAAATGGAACAAATATTGCAGAGGCGGTCAATGCCGATGTAACTGTCGCGTTGTTTGAAATGCTTCAAATATTGCCGCTTCCGACGCTTTCATCGTTACTTGCTATTTTACTCGTCGCGACATTTTTAATTACGTCAGCCGACTCAGCCGCTTATATACTCGGAAGCATGACGACGAAGGGAAGCTTAACCCCTCCGATGCGTGTAAAGATGATTTGGGGTGTGTTACTTGCAGCAATTGCTGGGGTACTTTTATTCGCCGGAGGATTAGAAGCTTTACAAACGGCTTCATTAATTGCCGCCCTGCCATTTGCCTTAATCATGCTTTTAATGATCGCAGCGTTAATTAAATTATTACGAAAAGATGTTGTACCAATCAGTAAAAGAGAATTAAGACGTTATAAACGGATGCAAGATCGTTTGGAGCAATTGGAAGAAGACAAAGACAATCAACCAAAATCTTGATTTAAATTGACACGCACAACATCCTGCATTATAGTAAATGAAGAAGAAAACAAGGGGAGTAGCGACCGCCCAAACGGTTGATGAGTCGTCAATTCGGTACTTTTTAAGTACCCGGCTCATCAAATAAATCGCAAGACCTTGGCCGAACCGATGGCCAAGGTTTTTTATTTTCTCAAAAATAGGGAACCTAGTTTACAGGCCTTCAATCGTTCGGCTTTCCTAATATCAAAACGGAAATCCGTTAGGAGGAGTTATTCTTGGTATTATTTTTGTTTATTTTAGCAGCCGTTATTGTTGTGTTTGCTGCCGTTCAACTAAATAAATATGGGGATGTCATCAGCGAGAAATCTTCCTTAAGTGGCGCGATGGTTGGTGGATTACTGATTGCCGGTGCCACTTCACTACCTGAGCTGACAACGAGTTTAACCGCTGTCTACATCGATAACCCAGATATCGCTGTCGGTAATATGCTCGGGAGTAATGTGTTTAACTTATTGATTTTGGCGAGTGTCGATTTGTTTTACCGTAAAAGACGTGCTTTTAATCAATTGCATTCCAAAGATCAAACGCCATCTATAATTGCAGGGATTTTATTTACGAGCTTCGTCGTTGTAGCTATTCTTTGGGATCAGGTACCATCCATTTTTAATATTGGCTTGGAAATGTACCTTTTAGTGATCGGTTATATTTTTGTGTTAAAAATGTTCGAAGGTAACCCAGCGAGTCAAACGGAAGAAATAAAGCCAGAGAGCAAAACCCTTCAAATTACATTAAAGAAAGCCGTCACAAACTTTGTCGTTTTCGCTGTTATCGTTTTTGCTGCAGGAAGTGTGCTTTCAATCACTGGTGACCGACTTGCAGAAATATCCGGTATGAATTCAAGCTTTGTGGGGAGCGTGTTAATCGCCGCTTCCACTTCTCTTCCTGAATTGGTCACAGTGGTCGTCGCTTTTCGCATGGCGAATTATTCAATGGCGGCCGGGTCAATCCTAGGTAGTAACCTATTTAATTTAATGCTACTAGTCGTTACAGATGCCTTTTATCGCGAAGAGGCCATCCTCAAAGGAACTGACCCTACGATGATCTGGACCGCTTTACTCGGAGTTCTAATGATGATTGTCATGCTCTATATTGTTAAGAGACAGAAAAAACAGTCCGGCTTTTCATACGCTTGGCCTTCTATAGTGATCATTTTGATGTATCTCGTTCTTTCGTATATGACATTTTAATAAAGTAGATTAGCGGTAGGGATATTATGAATCCCTACTGCTTTTTAATTTCAGCGATCATTTTCGTCTCTTCAGGGTTATTTCGTGTGTCTTCAGTGTTAATTTGTTAAGCTTCAGTGTTATTGCGAGAACCTTCAGTGTTAACTCGAGCTACTTCAGGGTTAATCTGGCCTCCTTCAGTGTTAATCCAATTCCCTACAACGTTCATCTATTCATATAACATGATATAATTACATTATTAAGAAAAAGGGAGAGATGGACATGTTGAAAGACTATGAAAATATTTTAGTTGCTGTAGATGGCTCCAAAAATGGTGAAAAAGCCTTTAATAAAGCATGCCGAATTGCAAAAAATGTTGATGCTAGATTAGTGATTGCGCATGTGGTCGATTACCGGACATTTGCAACGATTGAGCATTATAGCCAGACAATTTTACCTGAAGTCGAACGAGTCGGTAAAGAGCTACTGAAGGAATATGAAGAAAAGGCAACGCAATTAGGGGTCGAACAAGTAACAACTGTCTTAGAATTCGGCAGTCCCCGTCAAAAAATCCCGAAAACAATTGCGAAAAAATACGAAATCGACTTAATTTTAACTGGTGCAACCGGGCTAAACGCGGTGGAACGTGTTATGCTCGGAAGCGTTTCTGAAGCGATCACTCGCACGGCACCTTGTGATGTGTTGATTGTGCGCAGTGAATAGTTTTATGAACAGTCTTTTAGGTTACATGTACTGCAGAGGTGATTATACATGACAGTACAAGTTAAGCGAATCTATGAAGAATCGGCTAAGTCAGATGGCAAACGAGTTCTTGTCGATGGCATTTGGCCAAGAGGCGTTTCCAAAGAGGAAGCAAATCTCGATGAATGGTTAAAAGAAATAGCTCCAAGTGATGATTTACGTAAATGGTTTGATCACGACCCAGATAAATTTGATTCATTCAAAAAGAAATACAAAGAAGAATTACAATCCGATGAGGAGCAGAAGAAGGCATATTCGGAACTACAAAAGATGATACAAAAAGAAGATGTGACATTGCTGACTGCAACAAAAGAAGAGGAATATAACCATGCACAAGTGTTGAAGAGTTTGTTGTGATTTGAATGCCACATTACCTTAAAAAAAAATCGAACAACATCTTGTTTATATGAGAAACAAGATGTTGTTCGACACTACACTTATAATCTCATATTTTTCGCTATGATCCCTTTCATGATCTCATTAGTTCCCGCATAAATAGATGCAACAGCCACATCTCGATACCTTCTCGCAATCTCATATTCTTCGATATATCCATACCCACCATGAAGTTGCATACTTTCCACAGCAACTTTTTGAGCTAAGTCAGTCGTCCACCATTTAGCCATGGAAACCTCATTCACAATGTTCCCTCCAGCCATGTGTTCTTGAATTAATCGATCCACGAAGGTTTTGCCAATCTCAATTTCTGTTTTCATCTCAGCAATCTTAAACTGGGTGTTTTGGAATTTGCTTATGCTTCTTCCGAAAGCTTGCCTTTGTGTCACATAGTCAAGCGTCAAATCCAACATTCTCTCTGCATTGACAATTGATGATATGGAGACCATGAGTCTTTCCTGCTGTAATTTATCCATGAGATAATAAAATCCCTTATTTTCTTCTCCTAGCAAATTTGCAGCCGGGACCCTCACATCCTCAAATATTAATTCACACGTATCATTCGCATGCTGGCCAACCTTATCCAACTTCTTCCCTTTTGTGAATCCTTCCGCTTCAGATTCAACAACCAACAAACTGATACCTTTATGGGGTGGGTTTGCTTGCGGGTCTGTCTTACAAACAACAATGGTTAAATCGGCAGAATGACCATTCGTTATAAATGTTTTTTCTCCATTAACAATATAATCATCTCCATCTTTAACAGCTGTCGTTCTAATACCAGCTAAATCTGACCCTGCACCTGGCTCTGTCATCGCAATGGCAGAAATAATTTCCCCTGTGACTGCTTTAGGCAACCAACGAGACTTTTGTTCTTCATTACCAAACGCCTCGATATAAGGTATGACGATATCATTATGCAGTCCGATTCCTAATAAACCTGTACCGACCCTTTCAAATTCCTCTGATAAAACCACAGCATAACCAAAATCCGCCTCTACACCACCATACTTTTCTTCTACTTGCGGACATAAAAATCCTTGCTTTCCCGCCTTTTCCCAAAACGATTTTGGTACTTGTTGGTCTTTTTCCCATTTTTCATAAAAAGGTACAGCTTCTTTTTCAAGGAACTTTTTTAATGATCTGCGGAACATTTCGTGCTCATCAGTCAAAAATGTACGTTTCATTATTTAATTTCCCCTCTAAAGCTACTAATTTTGTGCACTATAAGAATGTTACTTAATAAGAAATACAATTTTATATATCTATGTGTCACTTCATGTTGTTTCTTTTGTTAACGACTCTCGAAGTCGGTACTTCAATACTTTTCCAGACGCATTCCGCGGGATTTCTTTTTCAAATTTGAATTCGACAGGTATTTTATACTTGGCAAGATAATCTCTACAAAACTCTTTTAATTGTTCTTCATCAATCGATTTTCCTTCTTTTGGTACGACAACAGCAACAACTTTTTCACCCCATGTTTCATCAGGAAGTCCGATGACCGCGCACTCTAATAAATCTGGATGCTGATATAGCACATGCTCCACTTCAGTTGAATAAACGTTTTCTCCTCCTGAAATGATCATATCTTTTCTACGGTCAACAAGCGTAATAAAACCTTCCTCGTCAATCGTCGCTAAGTCACCCGTGTAGAGCCAATCGTCCTTCAACGTTTTACTCGTTTCTTCCGGTTTATTATAATAATATTTCATTATTGTTTCGCCTTTAAGAACAAATTCTCCTACTTGACCTGGATGAACATCTTCACCACTCTCATTAACTACCCGTGCTTCAGTATTCAGCATGGCCTTACCACCTGCACCGATTTTATCGTCATGATCTTCGGGCTTCAGCATAACACCTCCAGGTCCTGCCTCGGTCAATCCGCACATATTGTAAAACTGTTCCATTTGAAATAGTTCCATAACTTGTTTCAATAGAGCTATTGGCATAGGTGCAGCACCATAGCCACAACGAGTGACTGAGCTTAAATCATATTTATTTGGTACTTGAAGTAAGAAGTTATACATCGTTGGTACAGCAAAAAATAAACTAATTTTATGTTTTTCAATATCTTCAAGAACTTTTGTTGGATCGAAACTTTGGTGGATCACTTGCTTACAGCCTAGGTATGTCCCTGAGATTAAAAATAAATTAAGCTGTGCTGAGTGAAAAAGTGGAGCAACGTGAAGTAAATTATCGGATGGAGTTATGCTCATCATAATAGAGGTATTAAATGCTACATGTAAAATTCGATGATGGTCGAACAAGGCACCTTTTGGATTGCCTGTTGTTCCTGAAGTATACAAAATTTGCGCGTCATCATCTTCATTTACGATAATAGAAGGGTCTGTCTCATTATCTGTAAGTATTTCATTGATCGTAATCTGCTTATTTACAGCATTTTCATCTGTTGATATTTTCAATTTAACCTTTTTATTATCGGCAACTGCATCATCAATCAGCTCTGCAAATTTACCATCAAACAATACTGTCTCCGCATCACAATCATTCACAATATAAGCGACTTCTCTTGCGGTCAAACGAAAATTCACAGGAACTGCAATCGCACCGATTTTCATAATTGCATAGTAAACCATAACAAACTTATCGGAGTTTTCCATCATAAATGCGACTTTGTCGCCTTTTTTTATACCTTGAGCAATTAACCCATGCGCTAATTTGTTTACCTCTTTGTTCATCTGCTCATACGTATAGGACTTATCCTTGTAAATATATGCTGTGTTATTTGGTATGCGCCTAGCATTACGTGATAATGATAAACCGATATCCATATTATTACCTCCGTGAAATAATATATTTTACTGCTAGCATCTTTCGAAGAAACAATTTATCGATTTGTAAACACAGGTTTACGCTTCTCTCTAAAGGCTCGTATTCCTTCTCTTGCATCCTCTGTTGCAAACAAATCGTTAAACAATTGCTTTTCCAACTGTAGACCTTCCTGTAAAGGATATTCACTTACTGAATTAATTAGCTTCTTGATCCGGCTTAACGCCTGTACAGATTTAGCAGCATATGTTGAGGCAAGCTTTTCTGCCGCTTCTTTCCCTTCTCCCTGTGGTACAACTTTGTTAACGATTCCTAATGCACTAGCTTCCTCGGCTGAAAACGGATCACCTCCAAACATGATCTCCTTCGCTTTAGCCGGTCCAACGATTCTAGTAAGTCGTTGTGTCCCACCAGCTCCAGGTAGTAATCCTAAATTGACTTCGGGTAAGCCTACTTTTGCATGCGCTTCGGCGATTCGAATATCACAAGTTAAAGCAAGCTCTAATCCACCCCCAAGCGTATAACCATTGAGCAAAGCGATCGTTGGTTTAGTTATATTTTCAATAAAAGAAAACACTTCCTGCACATCTTGTGTTTCTGTTTGTTCATTCTCTTCTTCTGCAAATTCGTTAATATCTGCACCAGCCATAAACGCTCGGTCCCCTGCACCCGTTAAAATAATTACTTTCACACTTTCGTCTTCATGCAGCTGCCGAAAAGATTGATCAAGCTCTGCAGTTACTTTTGAGCTCAAAACATTCATCGGGGGATTGTCTATCACGACTGTCGCAATTCCGTCATTCTTTTTTATCGATAGTAAATCAGCCAAGAACATTCTCTCCTTATCTATTTTATGAATACAATCACTCAAATTGTCTTGTAGTGAATTATTTCACTCCTATAATTTCTTTTAGCACTTCATGTGTATGTTCCCCTAACTTAGGTGCCTGTGTTTGAATCGCACCAGGAGTCTCGGAAAGTTTAATCGGAATACCAATTTGTTTCATTTCCCCTAAAGTATCATGCGCTACTGTACGAATCATTTCTCTATCATTCACCTGTGGGTCGTTTACAAGTTCTTCAAAAGATAGAAGTGGAGATACACAAGAGTCAACTTCATTAAAAACTTTCATCCATTCGTCAATGGGCTTTGTTGATATAATTGCTCCTATTTCTTCTTTCATTTGTTCTTGAACAGCAGGTGGTGCATCAAGTTTAGGAATTAAATCATCTCGTTCGATCGCCTTACAAAATGCCACCCAGAATTTCGGTTCCAATGCACCGACAGATAGCCACTTTCCATCTTTTGCTTGATATACTTCATAACAAGCCAATGCACCGCTGAGCATCTGTTCCCCTCGTTTCGGCTGACTATCTTTAACCAGGAATCCCGGAAGTAATAATTGTAGCCAAGAAATGACACCATCCAGCATGGATATATCTACAAACTGTCCTTTCCCAGATTTCTCCCGGTCCAGAAGGGCTAGCAAAATACCAATTACAGCTGGAAGTGCCCCTCCTCCAATATCGGCAATTTGTGTTGCAGGAATTACCGGTTTTCCGTCTTTCTCTCCCATGAGCTGAAGAAGACCAGCATAACTTATATAATTCACATCATGACCTGGCCGGTCGCGGTATGGACCCGTTTGACCATAACCGGTAATTGCACAGTAGATGATTTTTTCATTTACTTGCTTGAGCTTTTCATAACCAAGACCTAATCGCTCCATAACTCCTGGTCGAAAAGATTCTACTACTACATCAGCGTTCTTAACTAACTTCAAAAAATAGTTCTTACCGTCTTCGGATTTCAAATCCAAGCAAATGCTTTTTTTATTTCGATTCAAGGAATGAAAATAAACACCGTCTTGATCTAATTTCGGATGGTAATCTCTTGTATAGTCTCCTTTTGCAGGGTCTTCTACTTTAATAACTTCCGCACCGAAATCTGCTAATACTAATGTACAATAAGGACCTGGTAACAGTCTGGTCAAGTCGAGTACGCGGACCGATCCGAGCGGCAATGACATCAGCGGCTCCCTCCTTCTTTAATCAAGTCTTTCTACAATTGTCGCATTCGCCATACCATGACCTTCACACATGGTTTGAAGTCCATAACGACCACCAGTGCGTTCTAATTCATGAAGCATCGTTATCATCAGCCTTCCACCACTTGCGCCTAGTGGATGCCCTAGTGCAATAGCACCCCCATTAGGATTAAGTTTCTTCGGATCAGCACCCGTCTCTTTTAGCCAAATTAGTGGAACCGAAGCAAATGCTTCATTGACTTCAAATACATCGATATCATCGATAGTTAGACCAGCTTTTTTCAACACTTTTTTTGTTGCTGGTATAGGGCCTGTAAGCATTAATGTTGGGTCTGATCCAACAACGGTTCGAGTCAATACTTTGAACCTTGGCTTTAATCCTAATTCTTCTGCTTTTTCCCTAGACATTAATAGAATCGCATTAGCTCCATCACTGATCTGACTAGAGTTTCCTGCCGTAATCTTTCCATCTTCTGCAAACGCAGGTTTCAGCCCCCTCAGTTTTTCAAGATTGGTATCCTCTCGTGGTCCTTCATCATCGGTAATTAATTTCTTCGTACCATCCGGTAGAGTTACTTCTACTGGCATCAATTCCTTTTTAAAACGGCCTTCTTTTTGCGCTTGAACCGCTTTTTGATGACTTTCTAAAGAAAGCTCATCCAACTCTTCGCGTGATAAACCCCATTTGTCTGCAATTCTGTCAGCTGACAACCCTTGATGAATGACTTCATATTTTAAAGTTAACTCTTCACTGAATCCTGTTTTCTTACGACTGCTACCCATTGGAACGCGAGACATGCTTTCTATTCCACCCGCAACCACAACGTCCATATCTCCACTAATAATGGCTTGCGCCGCAAAATGGACTGCTTGTTGGCTGGAACCACATTGTCTGTCAATCGTAGTTCCTGGCACTTTAACCGGATATCCAGCTTGGAGTGCAGCAACTCTAGCAATATCAAAAGACTGTTCTTCTACTTGTGAGACACAACCAAAAATGACATCCTCCACCAACCCTGCTGAAATGCCTGCTCTTTTTACGACCTCAGCTAATGGTTTAGCAGCTAAATCTTCTGCCCGAACACCACTTAATACTCCATTACGTTTCCCAACAGGTGTTCTAACCGCTTCAACAATTACAGCTTCACGCATTTAATAACTTCCTTTCTTGTTTGAATATTCAGTTATTTTATTTCATATTTGATCTAATACTGTATGTAATATCTAAGTTGTAATATTTTTGTACCTAATCAACCATGCAACTAACAGTCAATGATTCTACACTTCTTCCATAACGCTATCGATTCACATTGAAACTTCTCGCAAATTCTACTGATCCTAACATTTTCATAAGGTTTAAATTGTGCTTATTCAATCAACCTCTTACTTTGGTTGCATTCGAATCGCACCATCAAGACGGATTACTTCTCCATTTAACATCGAATTCTCTATAATGGATTGAGCCAATTTTGCATATTCAGCTGGTGTACCCAACCTTTTCGGAAACGGCGTCATTTCGCCGAGTGCTTTTTTAACGTCTTCAGATAGACTTCCAAATAATGGAGTTTCAAATAAACCAGGAGCAATTGTCATTACTCTGATACCAAGATTAGACAAATCTCTAGCAATAGGTAGCGTCATCCCTACAATACCTCCTTTAGAAGCGCTATAAGCTACTTGACCAATTTGTCCTTCGAACGCTGCTACAGAGGCAGTGTTTATAATGACCCCTCTTTCTTGATTATTATTTGGTTCTTGTTTACTCATTTTTTCCGCAGCTAAACGTATCACATTAAAGGTTCCTACCAAATTCACTTGTACGACTTTGGAAAATATGTTTATATCGTGAGCACCCTTTTTCTCACTATATGTTTTTTGCGCAGCACCAATGCCCGCACAATTAATGACGGTGTTGAGCGTCCCATATGCTTCTACTACTTTGTCCAGCGCATTTTGAACACTGGATTCATCTACTACATCGGTTTTAACAAATTGAACATTTTCACCTAACTCTTTAGCTAACTCTCTTCCTTTCTCTTCCTGTAGGTCTAAAATTGTTACTTTACCCCCATGTGCTGCGATGTTTCTTACTGTTGCCTCTCCTAAACCAGATGCTCCTCCAGTAACTACCGCTGATACTTCTTCTAATCTCACTTTACATTTCTCCTTTTTCATTTGATTATTTCAAAACAATCTTTAACAAATAATTAGATATGGATTTCGCCAAAGTCGTTTTATCCATAGGTCCATTAGGCGAATACCATGTAACAACCCAGTTCATTGCTCCAAGAATAATATTCCTGACTATTTTTTCATCAACCTCGGTAAAAAAACCTTCCTTTACACCTTCTGCAATTAATTGCTTAATATAATTACCATACCTATCTCGTAACATAAGTATGGTTTCTAACTGTTTTCCAGAGAAAAATTGTTCAGGATTTGTTCCCATAACAAAACCTGATTGTTCTGTGATCAAATACTCAATATGTACAACCATTACCTTTTTAAGTTTCTCATCATAAGGTAAATCTTCGCTTAATACTTCCTCGATATTTTCATTGCTTTGCTCCAACAATATTTTTTGGCTTTGGTAAACTAAATCTTGTTTATCCTTAAAATAATAGTATATTGAACCTTTAGTCATTAGCAGTTTGGAAGCAATCTCCTCCATCGTTGTCGAATGGTATCCTTTCTCACCAATAATCGCGATTGCTGACATAATCAAATCTTTTTTTCGTTTCGCAACTTTCTTTTCTCGTAATGACAAGATGATCACTTCCTTTTATTTGCATTTCTTTCTGGCAACTGTTGGCATCACATAATGGACGTCTCTGCTTTTTTATGAGATAGCATACGATGACAATACAAATCGTCGATAATTTTTGCTCTCCTCCTCATATCTATTGATAAAATTCTTCTGAAGCATAAGCACTCGTTTTAACTTTATGGTTTATTTTTGAATATATGTTCAAAAAATTGATATAAAAAAACTTCTTGCTGATTATATTTTTTTATCACGACATGAAAGCGATTACAATTTCTTATTAGAGATAATAACATTCACAAAAATTAATGTCAATGTTAAATTCTGAAAAATTATACTTTTCTGTTTTTGTCAGCTTATCTAAAAGTATTCTAATCCAAAAGATTACAAATTAAATTATATTTTTTTATAGAAGAACCTTCATTGTTTATTTCTTTTATAGGATATAGCTAAACTGAGCACCCACGCAAGCTTGTTATTTGAATCTGGAACTCACCCTAAAGATGTACAAGATAGACTCGGACTGAGGATATTCAAACAACGTTTAACATTTATACTCATGTTTTTAAAAAAGATGAAGTCGCTAAAAACTTTGCCAAATATATGTCTAATTAACGACTAAATTATTTTTGTGAGTCAATGTGCGTCATTTGTGAGTCATTTTCACAAATACAGAAAAAACCTCTCTTCCATTTGAGATGAAAGAGAGGCTCTGATTCCTTGTATGACAAGGGTTTTAACGTTTTGAGAACTGTGGTGCACGACGAGCACTCTTAAGACCGTATTTTTTACGCTCTTTTTCACGTGCGTCACGTGTTAGAAGTCCTTCTTTTTTCAAGACTTTACGGTATTCAGGGTCTGCTTCAAGCAACGCGCGCGCGATTCCATGACGGATTGCTCCTGCTTGACCTGTGAATCCACCACCATTGACGTTTACTAATACATCGTAGTTACCTACGTTCTCAGTTGCTTCAAGTGGTTGGTTAATGATTAAACGTAAAGTTTCATGTGGGAAATATTCTTTAGAGTCGACGTTGTTGACTGTTACTGTTCCGTTACCTGGAACAAGTCGTACACGAGCGACTGATCTTTTACGACGGCCAGTTCCGTAGTATTGTACTTGTGCCACGATTGATTAACCTCCTTTTTTTCAATTACCCGCGAAGTTCGTAAACTTCTGGCTGCTGTGCTTGATGCTTATGTTCTGCACCGCGATAAACGTTTAATTTTTTAATCATTTTACGTCCTAGCTTGTTTTTAGGAAGCATTCCTTTAACAGCTATTTCTAACATTTGTTCAGGGTATTTCGTACGCATTTCGTTTGCTGTACGTGATTTCAAACCACCTGGGTGATTTGAGTGACGGTAATAGATTTTATCGTCTAGTTTGTTACCAGTTAAATGAATCTTTTCAGCGTTGATGATAATGACGTGATCGCCAGTATCAACGTGTGGCGTGTATGTTGGTTTGTGTTTTCCGCGAAGTAGGCTAGCTACTTCTGTTGAAAGACGACCTAGTGTTTGTCCTTCTGCGTCTACCACATACCACTTACGCTCAACATTGTTTTCATTTGCCATGAAAGTTGTGCGCATGTGTTTTCCCTCCTATATTTCAATCCGTTTATTTTACGTTTTTTCATTTATCTCACACGAATAGTTTTCCGGGGCTATTACGTGGTTATGATAAAATGCCATAGAACATATTATAATACTTTCACCAATATTGTCAAGCTTTTACCTTGTTTTTTCCCATTAATTTAGCCCAATTCGTTCAAAAATCATATCGACACTCTTCAAGTGATAAGTTAAGTCAAAACAACTGGCTAATTCTTCTTGCGTTAAGGTTGATTGAATCTCTTCATTTGCTTTAACGAGTTCAGGGAATGACCGCTTCTCTTCCCATGCTTGCATTGCCAATGGCTGTACAAGATCGTACGCTTTTTCTCTGGAAAAACCTTGTTCGATCAACGTCAATAAGACACGTTGTGAGAAGATTAAACCATAAGTTCGTTGGATATTATCAATCATTTGATCTTCATAAACGACTAGGTTGTCCAAAATATTGGTGAATCGATTCAGCATATAATCAAGCGCAATCGTCGTGTCTGGTAAAATAATGCGTTCTGCTGAAGAGTGGGAAATATCGCGCTCATGCCATAGTGGAACGTTCTCAAACGCTGTAATGACATGACCACGGATGACTCGCGCCATTCCAGTCATATTCTCTGAACCTATTGGATTTCGTTTGTGTGGCATAGCTGAAGAACCTTTTTGTCCTTTAGAGAAAAATTCTTCCGCTTCACGCGTTTCACTTTTTTGAAGATGACGAATCTCTACAGCCATTT
>NZ_JAGSIE010000017.1 GCF_018138385.1 Allobacillus saliphilus | reverse complement strand
TCTCGATCGACGTTGCAATTAATGCGATGGTTGATACATAATGCGCATGTCGGTCACGTTGTAGCGTCTGTGTAGATATCGGTGCCGGTGAAAGTCCAAGCTTTTCACAGACGTAGTGTTCCACATACGGATCGATATTGGCATATGTCCCGACAGCACCAGATAGCTTTCCAAATTCAATGCCTCTTGCCGCTTCTTCAAAACGTTCTAAGTTCCGCTTCATCTCTTCATACCAAAGTGCTAATTTCAATCCGAATGTCGTAGGTTCTGCATGAACACCGTGCGTTCTTCCCATCATGACGGTATGCTTGTGTTCAATCGCACGCTTTGCTAGCACGTCGATAATCCGATTTAAATCGTTACGCAAAATCTCGTTTGCTTGGCGGATGACATAAGACAACGCCGTATCGACGACATCCGTTGAAGTCAGCCCATAATGAACCCATTTTTTCTCGTCACCCAAAGATTCAGAAACGGCACGCGTAAATGCGACGACATCATGCTTCGTCTCGGCTTCAATTTCCTTAATCCGGTCTGTTTGAAAAGAAGCACGTTCGCGTATTTTTTTAGCATCTGATTCAGGAATGACACCAAGCTCAGCCCACGCTTCACAAGCTAATATTTCCACCTCAAGCCAAGCTTGAAAACGATTTTCTTCTGTCCAAATACGACCCATTTCTTCTCTCGTATAGCGTTCGATCATTGATGAAAACCTCCAATTTTCCTTAAAACTCATTTTGTGTATGTTTTACTGTTTGTTTTTCTGTTTATGTTGTTTAAATAATGGTTGTTTTGCTTCTTAATTAAATTTTATATAACTTGTATTTCGGATTCGACCTGATAAAATTAATGTACACATAATTAAAATACAAGTAAAGGAGGAAACTTAGTATGTCAGAAAGTCAATTGCAATTTATCGTTCAAGTCGTTAAAGAACTTTCTGAAGGTCAAAAAACCATCATACACCGGTTCGATCGACTTGAAAAAAGTCATTACAATCTGGCCAATCGATTTAAACAGCTGACAAAAAGTCAAAGTCATCATAACCTCGCTAACCGGTTTGACAAGCTCGAACAGAATCAAATTGAAACGAATGAACGTTTATCACGAATTTTTAATCCACTCTAATAATTAACTTTCCACAAAAACAACCCCTGAGGCGGTGCAGTTTGGCCAAGCACACGACGATCGTTTGTTTCAAATGCTTCCTGAATGCACTGAAGGTTCTTCCGCTTGCTGCCAATATCGACTAATGTACCGACTATAATTCTCACCATATGAGTCAAAAAACCATCACCAGTCACTTCAACCACTACATGTTCATCCGATTCAAGTAGGTCAACGTTATGGATTGTCCGTGTTTTGTCTCCTTTTACGTTCGTTTTGGAAGCTGAAAATGAGGTAAAGTCATGTGTCCCTTGTATTTGTGCAGCTGCTTTTTTCATCTCTTCAATGTCCAATGGATAACGAATATGCCATTCATGATTTCTACTGAATACATCATAATCTTTTGAATAACGAATAAAATACCGGTACGTTTTATCTCGTGCATCTTTTCGAGCATGAAAATCACGAGAAACTTTTTCAACTTTTCCAATTGAAATATCGTTTGGCAACGTCGTTTGAAGTGCCCTCTTCCAATTCGTTTCGGTAAGATCTAATGGGCTATCAAAGTGAATGACTTGTGCTTTTGCATGCACACCTGAATCCGTCCGACCCGATGCATATATTCGAATAGCTTGTTGATGAATTTTCATTAAGCTTTTTTCAATTTCTTCCTGTACAGTTCGCGCATTTACTTGGACTTGGAATCCCGAAAACAAGGTTCCATCGTAAGCTATTTGTACTTTCAATCGTTGCATAATCTGACTCCTAACCATTGAAATAAAAGAATCCAATAACAATGATGATAAATATTAGAAATACGATTAAATCAAGCGACGTAAATTTCAATTCCCTGAATTTCGTTCTTCCATAATCGCCTCTGTATCCTCTTGCTTCCATCGCCATCGCTAAGTCTTCCGCTCGTTTAAAGGCACTAATAAACAGTGGAATCAATAAAGCAAAAATCGCCTTCAACCGATCACGCCACTTCCCTGTTCGAAAATCAATCCCTCGAGATGCTTGTGCTTTCGAGATTTTGTCCGTTTCTTCAATCAGTGTTGGAATGAACCGCAAAGAAATCGACATCATCAAGGCTAGTTCATGGATAGGTAGTTTAAGCGATTTTAAAGGTTTCAGTAATGTTTCAACTGCATCGGTAATCGAAATTGGTGTCGTTGTTAACGTTAACAGTGTCGTCATTAAGATAAGTAAAAATAACCGGGATGAGATGATTGCTGCTTGGATAACCGCTTGGTCGTAAATCGCATATCCGAAAATCGAGAATAATACCTCTCCCTGGCGTTGTATGAATAAGTGTAAGATAAACGTCAATATGATGATAAACCATATCGGACGCAAGCCTTTCACGATAAATAAAGGGTGTACGCGAGACATAACCGCGCCAAATGCAGCAAAGAGAAATAAGATCAAGTAGCTACTCAATGTCTCAGCAGAAAAGGTCACGAGGACGTAAAAAAATACGATCACTAATTTGGTACGTGCATCTAACGCATGAACAGGTGATTCCTTTGGTACATATTGACCAATGATAAAGGATTGATTCATCGGTTGCCTCCTGCGTGTAAAGCTTTTGCTATATCTTTTCCTAATTCGCTAGGACTTTGATGAAGATAGGTTATTGGTAAACCTAATGTTTGCTTTAATTGATTAATTAGCTGTAATTCTTCGGGTATGCCAAGTCCAATTTTTCGGAGACGTTCTTCTTCTTGGAATACTTCTACTGGTTCTCCTTGCATCACTAGTTCTCCTTTGTTTAACACAAACGCCTGGTTCGCGTGACGGAGAACATCTTCCATGTGATGGGTCACTAGAATGATTGTCATTCTTTTTTTCTTATGTAGCGAGTCGATTAAACTCATGATTTGCTTTCTACCTCTTGGATCGAGACCGGCCGTCGGTTCATCCAAAATCAATACGTTTGGTTCCGTAATGAGCACTCCTGCGATGGCTACCCGCCGCATTTGACCACCACTTAATTCAAACGGCGAGCGCTGGAGAACGTCTGTCGGTAACCCGACTTCTTCTAAAATAGTTGGCAGATTATGCTTTGCTTCCTCAACATCCATACCAAAGTTTTTAGGGCCAAACAGAATATCTTTCTCAACTGTTTCCTCGAATAACTGGTGCTCTGGGTATTGAAAGACTACACCAACTTTTCGACGTAGTGATTTAATCTCATTGTTCTTCTTCGTCGTCAGCTCGAAATCGCCAATACGAACTGTCCCCGAAGTTGGGCGTAGAATGCCATTTAAGTGTTGTAGCAATGTTGATTTTCCTGACCCTGTATGCCCGATAAAAGCAGCATAATCTCCATCTTTTATCGTCAGACTGATATCTTTTAATGCTTGGTGAGAAAATGGACTATTCGGTTGATAAATAAAATCTACATTTTCGAAGACAATTTCCATAGTTGATCCACCAATTCTTTCATATGTAATGGTTCTTTCTCCAGTTTAACTCCATGCTCGTTCATTCCTGCATATATACTTGATATAAGTGGTATTTCCAATCCAATCTCGGACAGCTCATTTTGGTATTGGAAAACTTCTCTCGGTTTACCACTCATCCACTGTCTTCCTTCGTTCATTACAATGATTCGGTCCGCGTAGGCTGCTTCACTCAAGTCATGTGTAATATAGACAATCGTCATCTTTTTTGTTTTTCGAAGACCTTTAATCGTTTCCAATAATTCTTGCTTTCCATTCGGATCCAACATTGTCGATGCCTCATCAAAAATGATCACTTCTGGCATAATCGCTAGAATGCCAGCGATTGCGACGCGTTGCTTCTGCCCGCCAGATAAACGATTTGGTGCTTGGTCTTTAAATGAATACATATCAACTTCTTTTAATGCGGCAGAAACTCGTTTCACCATTTCTTCTCGAGGGACACCTAAGTTTTCTAAACCAAACGCGACATCATCCATGACAGTTGTCCCAACAAATTGGTTCTCTGGATTCTGAAAAACCATGCCGACCTTCTTGCGGATTTCCCAATAGGTATCTTCTGACAACGATAGCCCGTCCACTGAAATCGTTCCGCTTGTAGGAAGAAGTAAGCCATTCATCAGTTTTGCCAGTGTAGATTTACCAGAACCATTATGACCGATCAAAGCAATCCATTCATTTTGTTCAATCGACATACTTAATTCATCTACTGCATTTCCACTATTTTTGTCATATGAATAGCTCACTTTGTTAAATTCAATCATCACTGTTGCTCCCTTGGCACCGTACTCTTTCACTAATGTTAGTTTATCATACCGACAAGTCGATTTGGTAATAGATCATGTACTAGCTATTCATTTAAAGGGAACTCTATCGTTTGGTAAACGTTTCGTATTGAGCGTTATTTCGTAATTGAAGATAGAGTTAAATTTTGATGTCCTATCTTAGAATAGAACGTTCCTAATTGATGATAGAGTTGAAATTTGATGGGCTACCCTCGATTAGAGTGCTCCTAATCGAGGATAGAGGTTAAATTTGATGCGCTATCCTCGAATAGAGTGTTCATAATTAAAGTCAGGTTCAATTTTGTACAAAATAAAAAAGGGCTCAGTCCAAAGTTTCTGGTAACTGACCACCCTTTTTCCTTTAATCATTCAATTAGTCAACTAATTCAATAATCACCGTTTTCGCACCGTCACCTTTACGTTCACCCAATTTTAGGATACGTGTGTAACCGCCTTGGCGGTCTTCAAATCGAGGTGCGATATCTGAAAACAATTTTTGTAAAGCAGATTGTGACTCTTCTTCGTCCGCTTTTGCATTGCGGATCACAGAAGCTGCTTGTCGACGAGCATGTAAGTCACCGCGTTTACCGAGTGTGATTAGTTTTTCGACAACAGAACGTAGTGCTTTTGCTTTTGCTTCTGTTGTTTCAATGCGTTCGTGCACAATTAGATCAGTAGCAAGGTTACGTAGCATTGCTTGACGTTGATCTGTTGGACGGCCTAATTTCGCTTTCGCCATTCTCAAAACCTCCTTTACCAGAAAGATTTATCGCTGTCTTGATTAATCGTCGTTACGTAGGCCTAGGTTTAAATCATTCAACTTGAATTTAACTTCATCTAATGATTTTCTTCCCAAGTTACGGACTTTCATCATATCTTCTTCGGATTTTTGTGTCAGTTCTTGAACCGTGTTGATTCCTGCACGTTTCAGACAGTTGTATGAACGCACAGAGAGGTCTAACTCTTCAATGGTCATTTCCAACACTTTTTCTTTTTGGTCTTCTTCTTTTTCTACCATGATTTCTGCTTTTTGAGCTTCATCAGTCATATTTACAAATACATTTAAATGCTCTGTAAAGACTTTAGCTCCTAAGGAAATTGCTTCCTCAGGTCGAATACTACCATCTGTGCTTACATCCAGTGTCAGCTTATCATAGTTTGCTACTTGACCAACTCGAGTGTTCTCTACTTGGTAGGTTACACCCTTAACTGGAGTAAAGATTGAATCTACTGGAATAACGCCGATCGGTTGATCATCACGTTTATTCGCATCAGCTTTACGGTAGCCACGACCTTGCTCAGCAAAAATCTTCATGGATAGACTTCCGTTTCCTGTGATTGTTGCAATTTTAAGGTCTGGGTTCAGTATTTCTACGTCACTATCATGCTGAATATCTCTAGCGAAGACTTCACCCTCGCCTTGAACATCAATTTCCAAAGTTTTCTCTTCTTCAGAGTAAATCTTTAACGATAACTCTTTTAAATTTAAAAGAATAGTCGTTACGTCTTCATAGACGTTTTCAATAGTTGAAAATTCATGAAGGACGTTTTCAATTTGGACAGACGTCACTGCAGCGCCAGGTAGTGAGGATAATAGAATACGACGTAGGGAGTTCCCTACTGTAGTTCCATAACCACGCTCTAACGGTTCAATGACGAACTTTCCGAATGTAGCATCATCACTAATTTCAATCGTTTCAACTTGCGGTTTTTCAATTTCGATCATTTACCCAAAACCCTCCTTCAAAACGTCGAAACACTTATGCGGAGTTCCCCACATTTTCTTTCAAAATCAGATACTGCTTTTTTAAAACAGCCTGATGTTCCGTGCCTGCTTATTTAAGCTATCATAACCCATTATAGACGGGCTGACAAAATATATACGAATAAATTAAACACGACGACGTTTTGGTGGGCGGCAACCATTGTGTGGAACTGGTGTTACGTCCACGATTGCAGTGATTTCAAGACCGGCTGCTTGTAAAGAGCGAATTGCTGCTTCACGACCAGCACCAGGGCCTTTTACTGCAACTTCAATTGTTTTCATGCCGTTTTCTTGTGCTGATTTCGCCGCTACTTCTGCTGCCATTTGCGCTGCAAATGGCGTGGATTTACGGGAACCTTTGAAGCCTAGCGCTCCCGCACTGCTCCAAGCTACAGCATTTCCGGCTGAGTCTGTAATTGTCACAATTGTATTATTGAATGTAGAGCGGATATGTGCTGCGCCAGACTCTATATTCTTTTTCACGCGACGTTTTCTACGAGTTGTTTGCTGCTTTTTCGCCATAATGCTTCAAACCTCCTTCGATTACTTATTTTTTCTTGTTAGCAATTGTACGACGTGGGCCTTTTCGAGTACGAGCGTTGTTCTTAGTCTTTTGACCATGAACAGGCAATCCTCTACGATGGCGAATTCCACGGTAAGAACCGATCTCGATCAATCGCTTAATGTTAAGGGATGTTTCACGACGAAGATCCCCTTCAACTGTATAGTTTTCTACACCTTTACGGATGCTAGCTAATTCGTCTTCTGTTAGATCACGTACACGTGTATCTTCAGAAACACCGACATCTTTTAACACTTGTTGAGCTGTAGATTTACCTACTCCATAAATATACGTTAGCGCGACAACGATACGTTTGTCACGAGGGACGTCAACTCCTGCAATACGAGCCATTAGTGGATGGCACCTCCTTTTTGATTATCCTTGTTTTTGTTTGTGTTTTGGATTATCACAAATCACCATAACTTTTCCTTTACGGCGGATAACTTTACACTTTTCACAAATAGGTTTAACAGATGCTCTTACTTTCATGTTCTTACCTCCTCTTAGATCGGAGTCTTCATTTATTTATAACGATAAGTGATTCGTCCTCTTGATAAATCATACGGTGACATTTCCACCGTTACTTTATCACCTGGCAAAATTCGAATATAGTGCATGCGAATCTTACCGGAGACATGGGCAAGGATTTCGTGTCCATTTTCCAACTCTACCTTAAACATAGCGTTAGGTAAAGTTTCCTGAACTGTTCCTTCCATTTCAATTACATCATCTTTAGCCATTGAGAGAATCTCCCTTCTTCCAATCTGCCAATAATTCATTAACAAATTTCGATATTGCGAAACGGAGCTTTCCATTTGTCACCCGGTTGGTCTCTTTTAAGCTCTTTTCAACTTCTGGGGAGACATAATCAATCAGCTCCACATGGTGAAGATTTTTCTTTTTCGGTCGGTCAAATTTCCTTTTCTCGCCATCCGCCAATAATACGAATTTTTCATCTAAAATATCGATGATAACCGCATACTGACTTAGTTCACGACCACGTTTAACCTGAACCAACTGGCCTATTCTAGGACTTCCCGATTCTCCATCGTTCAATCACAATCACCTTCACTTGATTTAAGCTTTTGTTAAAATTTCATAGCCATCCTCTGTCACTGCAATCGTATGCTCAAAATGTGCGCAGTTCTTCGAATCTTCCGTAACGACTGTCCAACCATCTTCCAGCGTTCGAACATAACGTTCGCCGAGGTTTACCATTGGTTCGATGGCCAGCACCATACCCTTTCTCAACCGTGGTCCTTTGTTTGGTGGACCGAAATTCGAAATATGTGGGTCTTCATGAAGGTCTTGGCCGATCCCATGGCCTCCATACTCCCGCACTATGGTATAGCCGTACGGTTCGACATAGGATTGAATGGCATGTGAAATATCGGTCAGACGTTTTCCGGGAGCAATCACGCTTAATCCTTCAAACAAAGATGCTTCAGTGACCTCGAGGAGTTTTTGCGTCTCTTCGTCAATTTCTCCGACAGCATATGTCCAAGCCGAATCTCCATGATAACCTTTATATTCCGCACCGATGTCCAATGTGACGATGTCACCATTTTTCAACTCGCGATTACTTGGGATACCATGTACGAGTTCTTCATTGACTGAAACACAGACACTCCCTTTAAAGCCATTATATCCTTTAAAAGATGGTAGTGCATCCATACTGCGTATAAACTTTTCAGCAATGTCATCTAGTTTTTTGGTAGTGATACCGGGTTTAATATGTTTCTGAAGTTCTTGGTGTGTTAACCCAACAATTTTACCTGCTTGGCGCATCAAATCAATTTCACGTGGTGTCTTTAAAATAATCATTTAGGCCAAGCCTCCGATAGTTTCATCAATTTTATTGAAAACTTCATCAATATCTTGATCACCATCAATAGCAACTAGATAACCTTTATCTTCATAGAAATCCAACAAAGGCTGTGTTTGTTCAATGTTCACGTCTAAACGGTTTTTCACTGTTTCCGGTTGATCATCCTCACGCTGAATGAGTTCAGTACCGTCATTATCACAAATGCCTTCTTGTTTAGGTGGATTGAATTCGACATGATATGTCGCTCCACAAGTCGGACAAATGCGACGACCTGTTAATCGTTCAATTAACTTTTCAGTTGGAACTTGAACGTGCAATACATAGTCAAGCTTTGTATTTAACTCATTTAACAATTTTTCGAGCGCTTCAGCTTGAGCTACCGTACGAGGAAATCCATCTAATAGAAATCCTTTTTCACAGTCCGGTTTTGATAGACGTTCTTTGACAATTCCAATGGTTACTTCGTCAGGAACCAATTCACCTTTGTCCATGTACGTTTTTGCTTCATTTCCTAATGCTGTTCCTTCTTTGATCGCAGAACGGAACATATCTCCAGTTGAGATATGAGGGATTGCATACTTTTCTACGATTTTCTCTGCTTGAGTACCTTTTCCGGCACCTGGCAAGCCCATCAAAATTAGATTCATACCTTTCCCCTCGCTCTCACAATCTAACGAAACTTATTTTATAAAGCCTCGGTAGTGTCGTTTTACCAACTGGCTTTCCAGCTGCTTCATCGTATTCAGTGCAACACCGACGACGATTAGTAAGCTTGTTCCGCCGATTTGGACGGCTGCTGGAAGGTTAGCAACACTGCCTAGAATGATCGGGAAGATAGAAACGACTGCCAAGAACAGTGCTCCAACAAAAGTTAAACGGTAAATGACTCGAGTCAAATACGTTTCGGTGTTTTTACCAGGTCGAATACCAGGTACATAACCACCTTGCTTTTGTAAGTTTTCAGCCATTTGCTCAGGGTTAACTTGAACAAATGTATAGAAATACGTAAAGGCAATGATCAATCCGACGTATATAACCATACCAATTGGTTGTGTGTAATCAAATATATATTGTACCGTTGAGGCAAATTCATTTCCTTCAAAAAATCCTGCTACGGTCTGAGGTGCAATGACAAATGAAATTGCAAAAATAATTGGAATAACGCCTGCTGCGTTTACTTTTAATGGTAAATGTGCAGAGTGTCCTCCAACAGGTGAACGATTAACCGTGCGTTTTGCATACTGTATTGGTATTTTACGCAACGCTTGTTGGATGAATATGACACCAACAATAATCGCAACGACAACTAGTAATATAATAGCCAAGATGGCAATATTAATGAATAACTGGTCGCCTGCACCTGAAATAAATTGTTCATATAGCTGGTTAATTGCATTCGGGAATCCGGCAATAATACCAGCAAAAATGAGGATGGAAATTCCGTTCCCTACCCCATACTCAGTGATCTGCTCTCCTAACCACATTAAGAAAGTCGTACCGCCAGTCAATACAATGGCTATGACAAAGTAAGTCATAATGCTTGGATCCTGAATAAGTGATCCGTTAGTCATCTCGTTGAAACCGACAGACATCCCTATTGCTTGAAGGAAAGCTAAACCGACTGTTCCGTAACGCGTAACTTGAGTCAATTTCTTTCTGCCTTGCTCTCCCTGTTTACGCCATTCCGTAAATTTCGGTACGACGTCCATTTGAAGCAACTGCATAATAATCATCGCTGTAATGTAAGGGAAAACACCCATTGCGAAGATTGAGAACTGACTTAACGCTCCCCCACCAAAGGTATCGATAAATCCAAAAGAGTTAACCTCATCCATCATCGTTAATGCATTTTTATCCGTAAAAGGAACAGGAATAAAAGTTCCCAAACGGAAAATAATGAGCACACCTAAGGTGAAAAGGATTTTGCTGCGAATGTCAGCTACGCGAAACATATTGATAAATGTGCTGAACATTAGATCACCTCAGTTTGACCGCCTGCAGCTTCGATTGCCTCTTTCGCCGAAGCAGAGAATTTATGCGCTTTAACAGTCAATTTTTTATCTAAGCTACCGTTGCCTAGAACTTTCACGCCTGCTTTCAACTTACTGACAATACCTTCTTCAAGTAGAAGTTCTGGAGTTACCTCTACACCTTCATCAAATCTATTTAATGTCTCTAAATTTACAATGACATATTCTTTACGGTGAATATTTGTGAAACCACGTTTTGGAAGACGTTGGAATAATGGTAACTGTCCGCCTTCAAATCCTGGACGAGTACCGCCTCCGGAACGTGCATTCTGACCTTTATGTCCACGGCCTGAAGTTTTTCCGTTCCCTGTAGCCATACCACGACCTACACGGTTTCTTTTCTTACGGGACCCTTCAGTACTTTTTAATTCATGAAGTTTCATTCGAGCACCTCCTCTTTGAAAAACTCTTGTTATTTTTCGTTCACTTGAACAAGATGGGATACTTTATTGATCATACCGCGAACAACAGGTGTATCCTCACGAACGACTGTTTGATGTCTTTTTCTCAGCCCAAGTGCTTCAACTGTTCTACGTTGGTCTTGTTTGCTTCCAATGACACTCCGTGTGAGGGTAATTTCTAATTGTTTAGCCATGTAAATCCCTCCTTATCCTTTCAGTTCTTCGGCTGACTTACCACGTAATTTACTTACTTGTTCTGCCGTTTTTAGTTCACTCAATCCTTGGATTGTTGCACGAACCATGTTAATAGGTGTATTTGAACCTAATGATTTAGAAAGGATATCTCCTACACCAGCAAGTTCCAATACAGCACGAACAGGTCCACCAGCAATAACCCCTGTACCTTCAGTAGCTGGTTTCAAAAGGACGTTTCCAGCTCCGAGTTGACCATGAATTTGGTGAGGAATAGTTGTGCCGACGATTGGCACACGTACCAAGTTCTTTTTACCATCCTCAATAGCTTTTTTAATCGCGTCAGGTACTTCTTGTGCTTTCCCTGTACCGAAGCCTACATGGCCATTTTTATCTCCAACGACAACGAGTGCTGTGAAACGGAAACGACGACCACCTTTCACAACTTTCGCTACACGGTTGATTGTTACTACACGTTCTTCAATATCAAGCTTGCTTGCGTCGATTTGTTTACTCAATTCATTTCCCTCCTTTTACGATCACGTTTAAAATTCCAACCCATTTTCACGAGCTGCATCCGCTAAAGCTTTTACGCGTCCGTGATAAAGGTAACCTCCACGGTCAAATACGACAGATTTTACATTTGCATCAGTCGCACGCTTCGCGAGAAGTTCACCAACTTTTTGAGCTGCTTCAACATTACCTGTTGCATCCAATTTCAATTCCGGGTCGACAGTAGAGGCACTTGCTAAGGTTTTGCCTGCTGTATCATCGATCAATTGAGCATAAATGTGTTTATTTGAACGGTATACGTTTAAACGCGGACGCTCGGCAGTGCCGGTAAGGTCACGGCGTAAACGATAATGACGTTTTTTACGAGTTGCATTCTTATCCTGCTTCGTAATCATTTAAGTCACTCCTTTCTGTCTCTTAACGGAAGTTATTTCGCAGTTTTACCTTCTTTTTGGCGTACATACTCGCCTTCATAACGAATACCTTTTCCTTTATAAGGTTCAGGTGTTCTGATTGCACGAATATTTGCTGCGGTTGCGCCGACTTTCTCTTTATTGATCCCTTTAACAACGATTTTCGTGTTCGTTGGGCATTCGATTTCAATGCCTTCCATTGGATCTACTTCAACTGGATGGGAATATCCAGCGTTAACGATTAGTTTATTACCTTGCATTTGTGCACGGTAACCAACACCATTGATCTCAAGTGCTTTTTCAAAGCCTTTTGTTACACCTTCTACCATGTTCGCAATGATCGTACGTGTCGTACCATGCAATGAACGGTGTAGTTTGCTTTCACTTGGACGCTCAACAACGAGTTGATTGTCTTCGATATTCACTTTCATATCTTCATGAATTGTACGTGACAATTCACCTTTTGGTCCTTTTACGTTCACTGTAAGACCATCTACTTTCACTTCAACGCCTTCTGGCAATTCAAGTGGTTTAAAACCGATACGTGACATTTATTCCACCTCCTGACTACACTTTCTATTACCAAACGTATGCTAGTACTTCGCCGCCGATAGCTTGCTGACGAGCTTCTTTATCTGTCAATACACCTTTTGAAGTTGAAACAACAGCGATGCCAAGTCCGTTTAATACGCGAGGCAGTTCGTCTGCTTTCACATAAACACGAAGTCCTGGTTTACTGATTTTCTTAATACCAGTGATTACACGCTCGTTGTCTTGGCCATATTTCAAGAATAGTCGCAATACACCTTGTTTACTGTCTTCAATATATTCATAATCACGAATGAAACCTTCTCGCTTCAAGATATCTACGATTTCTTTCTTCAAGTTGGAAGCTGGAACTTCCAGTTGATCATGGCGAGCCACGTTTGCATTTCGGATTCTAGTTAAAAGATCTGCAATTGGATCTGTCATTGCCATTAGATTTTACCTCCTTCCCTACAATGGGGTTTACCAGCTAGCTTTTTTGACGCCTGGGATTTGTCCTGCGTGAGCTAAGTCACGGAAACAAATTCGGCATAGCTTAAATTTACGGATTACTGAATGTGGACGTCCACAACGTTGGCAACGTGAATATTCACGAACGGAATATTTCTGTTTGCGTTTTTGTTTAGCAATCATTGATTTTTTCGCCACGATTTATCCTCCTTTTTACGTTCATGTTATTGTTTGAACGGCATTCCGAATTGCGTAAGAAGTTCACGGGCTTCTTCATCTGTCTCAGCAGTTGTCACAATTACGATATCCATTCCACGAACTTTATTTACTTTATCGTAATCAATTTCTGGGAAGATCAATTGCTCTTTGACACCAAGCGTATAGTTTCCACGTCCATCAAATGCTTTGTTGGAGATTCCGCGGAAGTCACGCACACGTGGCAAGGAAACAGCGATTAGCTTTTCGAGGAAATCGTACATGCGCTCTCCACGAAGTGTTACCTTGGCACCAATTGGCATTCCTTCACGTAGACGAAAACCTGCAATCGATTTTTTGGCACGTGTAACTACTGGTTTTTGACCTGATAGTGTTGCTAGTTCTTCAACTGCGTTATCAAGTGCTTTTGAATTTTGAACTGCATCACCGACACCCATGTTGATCACGATTTTCTCAACTTTCGGTGCTTGCATTACTGAACTGTAATTGAATTTTTCAACTAAGTTAGAAACGACTTCATCTTTGTATTTTCTTTTTAATTCATTCATTCTGTAGCCCTCCTTTCACTGCTAGACTATTTATCTAAAGCTTCGCCCGATTTCTTTGCGATTCGAACTTTTTTACCGTCTTTCACTTCATAACCGACACGTGTTGGTTGGCCACTTTTCGGATCGATTGGCATAACGTTCGAAACATGAATTGGTGCTTCGATTGTCAAAATTCCACCCTGTGGATTATCTTGAGAAGGCTGTGCGTGTTTTTTTACATAATTGACGCCCTCAACCAAAACACGTTCTTTCTTAGGAAACGCTTCTAAAATCGTTCCTTCTTTACCTTTATCTTTACCGGAAATAACGACTACTTTATCGCCTTTCTTTACATGCATGAATCGTGCACCTCCCTTGAAGGGTCTAATTTCTATTTTTTATAAAACTTCTGGAGCTAGTGAAACGATCTTCATGAACTTGTTGTCACGAAGTTCACGAGCTACCGGTCCAAAAATACGTGTACCACGAGGACTCTTATCATCACGAACGATTACTGCTGCGTTTTCATCGAAACGGATATAAGAACCATCCTTACGGCGAACACCGCTTTTCGAACGAACGATTACTGCTCTTACTACTTCACCTTTTTTGACAACGCCGCCTGGTGTAGCGTTCTTAACGGAACATACGATGACATCACCGATATTCGCTGTCTTACGCCCTGAACCACCAAGAACTTTGATCGCTTGAACTTCACGAGCTCCGGAGTTGTCAGCAACTTTTAAACGGCTTTCCTGTTGAATCATATCAATGAAACCTCCCTTCGGATTCAATCCGAGCGAACTATTATATAATTACAGCTTCTTCTGTAACTTCAATTAAACGGAAACGTTTCGTTTTTGATAACGGACGAGTTTCCATAATACGCACAACGTCACCAGTTTTCGCTTGGTTGTTTTCGTCGTGAGTTTTGAATTTCTTTGAGTACTTAACACGTTTTCCATATAGCGGATGGAATTTGTACGTTTCTACCAACACAGTGATTGTTTTATCTGTTTTGTCAGATACTACACGGCCAGTGTAAACTTTACGGTTATTGCGTTCACTCATTTGAGGTTGACCTCCTCTCAATTGTCAATTAATTAACGCCGATTTCTCTTTCACGAATTACTGTTTTCAAACGAGCAATGGATTTTTTGACTTCACGGATACGTACCGTGTTTTCAAGCTGTCCTGTCGCTAATTGAAAACGTAGGTTAAAGAGTTCTTCTTTTAAAGATTTTACTTTTTGTTCAATTTCGGCAGTGGTTAGTTCTCTGATTTCATTAGCTTTCATTGCTTTCACCACCAATTTCTTCACGTTTTACAAACTTAGTACGGATTGGAAGTTTGTGAGACGCAAGACGAAGTGCTTCACGAGCAACCTCTTCATCAACTCCGGCAATCTCAAACAAAATTCTTCCGGGCTTTACAACTGCTACCCAAGATTCAGGGGACCCTTTACCGGAACCCATACGTACTTCAAGGGGTTTTGCTGTTTTTGGTCTGTCCGGAAAGATTTTAATCCAAACTTTACCGCCACGTTTCATGTAACGAGTCATTGCAATACGGGCAGCCTCAATTTGTCGACTTGTGATCCATTCACCTTCAAGAGCTTGAAGGCCATATTCTCCAAATGCTACTTCAGTTCCACCTTTCGCACGACCTTTTAAGCTCACGCGATGTGGTTTACGGTATTTTACACGCTTTGGCATTAACATATTGCTAATCCCCCTTCCTTATTTTTCGTTTTTTGTTGGAAGGATCTCACCACGGTAAATCCACACTTTAACCCCAAGTTTTCCATAAGTGGTATCAGCTTCTGCAGTTCCATAATCGATATCTGCACGAAGTGTGTGTAGTGGTACTGTTCCTTCACTGTAGTATTCAGCACGAGCAATGTCTGCTCCGCCTAGACGTCCGGAAACCATAGTTTTAATTCCTTTAGCGCCAGCACGCATTGCGCGTTGAATGGACTGCTTTTGAACACGACGGAATGAAACACGGTTTTCCAACTGACGTGCAATATTTTGAGCAACTAATGTTGCGTCTAAGTCAGGTTTCTTAACTTCTACAATGTTGATATGAACTTTCTTGTCTGTCATGTTGCTTAGCTTTGTACGTAAAGCATCAACTTCAGATCCACCTTTACCGATCACCATTCCTGGTTTAGATGTGTGGATTGAGATATTCACTCGATTTGATGCTCTTTCGATTTCAACGTTTGATATGGATGAATCAGCTAAGCGTTCTTCAATATAATCACGGATCATGATATCTTCATGCAATAGGTCAGCGTAATCTTTCTCTGCGAACCATTTAGAGTCCCAATCACGGATGATTCCTACACGAAGACCATGAGGATTGATTTTGTTACCCACGAACTATCCCTCCTTCTGTTCTGTTACCACTACTGTAATGTGGCTGGTACGTTTATTAATTGCTGTAGCACGACCTTGTGCGCGCGGACGAAATCTCTTCAATGTAACACCTTCATTGACATATACTTCTGATACGATCAATGAATCAGTATCCATTTCATAGTTATGCTCTGCGTTTGCGACAGCAGAGTAAATAAGTTTTTCTACAATCGGTGAAGCAGCACGGTTCGTGTGCTTAAGAATTGCGATAGCTTCGCCTACTTGTTTTCCTCGAATTAAATCAACGACTAAACGAGCTTTACGAGGAGCAATACGGACTGTTTTAGCTACGGCTTTAGCTTGTTGCATCATGCAAACCTCCTCTCAACTAGCGTTTTGTTTTCTTATCGTCACCAGCATGACCTCTGTACGTACGTGTCGGTGCAAACTCACCTAGTTTGTGACCGACCATATCTTCCGTGACATATACTGGCACATGTTTGCGTCCATCATACACAGCAAAAGTGTGACCTACGAAATGTGGGAAGATGGTAGAACGACGAGACCATGTCTTGATCACTTGTTTTTTATCATTTTTATCTAGCTCTTCGACTTTTTTCATCAGATGATCATCTGCGAAAGGTCCTTTTTTCAAACTACGACCCATAAATAAACCTCCCTTCGTGACTAAGCAACTTGTTGCTTTTCATCGTTATTTCTTACGACGACGCACGATATATTTGTCTGAAGCTTTGTTACGTTTACGTGTTTTAAGTCCAAGTGTCGGTTTACCCCAAGGTGTAACTGGAGACGGCATACCGATAGGTGCACGACCTTCACCACCACCGTGTGGGTGATCGTTAGGGTTCATAACAGAACCACGTACAGTTGGTCGGATACCTTTCCAACGACTACGTCCAGCTTTACCAACACGAGTCAACTCATGTTCAATGTTTCCGACTTGGCCAACAGTAGCTCGGCAAGTACCTAAAATCATTCTTGTTTCTCCAGAAGATAAACGTACAAGTACGTACTTATCGTCTTCACGTCCAAGAATTTGAGCTTGTGCACCTGCAGAACGAACAAGCTGTCCGCCGCGGCCTGGTTTCAACTCAACGTTGTGAATTGTTGTACCTACTGGCATTTTGTTAAGTGGTAATGCATTACCTACTTTAATGTCAGCTGTTTCACCAGACATAATTTCTTGACCTACTTTAAGTCCTTTCGGTGCAAGAATATATCGTTTTTCACCATCTGCATAATGGATTAAAGCTATATTTGCTGAGCGGTTTGGATCATATTCGATCGTAGCAACGCGTCCTGGTATACCGTCTTTGTTACGACGGAAATCAATTACGCGGTACTGACGCTTATGTCCACCACCCTGATGACGAACCGTCATTCTCCCTTGGTTGTTACGTCCAGCTCTTTTCTTGAGTGGAGACAAGAGACTTTTTTCAGGTGTAGAAGTCGTAATTTCATCATTTGTTAATGTACTCATGTTACGACGACCGTTACTTGTCGGTTTATATCTTTTAATCGCCATCATATTTCCCTCCTTTTAAATTCGATTTAAGGTTTAGGCACCTTCAAAGAAATCTAGATCTTTACTGTCCTCAGACAATGTAACGACGGCTTTTTTCGTATTCGGACGATAGCCTCCGTGACGACCCATTCTTCTGAATTTACCTTTTTTATTCGCTGTGTTTACTTTTACAACATCGACATCAAAGATTAATTCTACGGCATCTTTAATTTCTGTTTTGTTCGCTTTTGTAGAAACTTCAAAAGTGTACTTTTTATCAGCCATTAAATCCGCAGAGTGCTCTGTAATTATCGGGCGCTTAATAATATCTCGTGGGTCTTTCATTATGCAAGCACCTCCCCTGCTTTTTCAGCTGCTTCTTTCGTAATAAGAAGCGTGTCATGCTTCAATACATCAAGAACGTTCAATTGAGTTACTGTTAGAACTTCTACGCCTTGAAGATTGTTAGCTGAACGCACAACGTTTTCATCTTGCTCTGTTGTAACGATCAACGCTTTCCCATTGATATTTAAATTACCTAAAAGGTTAATAACGTCTTTTGTTTTTGGTGTTTCTAGCTTTAAATCTTCCAATACGTAAATGCTTTCTTCATTTACTTTTGTAGCTAAAGCTGAACGAATTGCCAAACGACGTACTTTCTTCGGTAATTTTGTACTATAGCTTCTTGGAGTCGGACCAAATACAGTTCCGCCGCCAACCCATTGTGGGGAACGAATGGAACCTTGACGTGCACGGCCAGTTCCTTTTTGGCGCCACGGCTTGCGGCCTCCTCCTCTTACTTCTGAACGGTTCTTTACTTTATGCGTGCCCTGACGCATAGAAGCTCTTTGCATAATAACAGCATCGTGAAGAACAGTTTTGTTCGGCTCAATACCAAATACGTTTTCAGCAAGTTCTACGCTTCCTACTTCTGATCCCGCTTGGTTATATAGTGCTACTTTAGGCATGACATTTCCTCCCTTCATTCGTTATTTGTTACGCCTGATCTGCACCAGTAATTTGTACGTAAGATTTTTTAGGACCTGGTACATTTCCTTTAACAAGGATTAAGTTGTTTTCAGCGTCCACTTTCACAATCTCCAAGTTTTGGATAGTTACTGTTTCTTTACCCATTTGACCTGGAAGCTTTTTGCCTTTGAATACACGCATTGGGTCAATAACACCCATCGCACCTGGTCCACGGTGATAGTGAGAACCGTGTGTCATAGGTCCACGTGATTGATTGTGACGTTTGATAGAACCCTGGAAACCTTTACCTTTGGAAGTACCAGTTACGTTCACTTTTTCTCCTGCTTCGAATACATCCACACTTAGATCTTGACCTACTTCATACTCGTCAAGATTTACGTTACGGATTTCGCGAACGAAGCGCTTAGGGTTCGTGCTCGCTTTCTCAGCATGACCTTTTTCAGCTTTGTTCGAACGACTTTCCTTTTTGTCTGTGAAACCGAGTTGGATCGCATTGTAGCCATCGTTTTCTTCGGTTTTCTTTTGAAGTACGACATTACCTTCAGCTTGAATGACAGTAACAGGGATTAATTCGCCGTTATCTGCGAAAAGCTGTGTCATGCCGACTTTACGTCCTAAGATTCCTTTCGCCATCCGTTACACCTCCTAAAAATTTATAATTTAATTTCGATATCAACGCCAGATGGTAAATCTAAACGCATTAATGAATCCACTGTTTGTGGTGTTGGGCTCAAAATGTCGATTAACCGTTTATGTGTGCGCATCTCAAATTGCTCACGAGAATCTTTGTACTTGTGTACAGCACGCAAAACAGTGTAAACAGCACGCTCTGTAGGTAGTGGTACTGGACCTGATACGTCAGCACCTGAACGTTTTGCTGTCTCAACGATTTTCTCAGCTGATTGATCTAAAACTCTGTGATCATAAGCCTTTAAACGAATACGTATTTTTTCATTTGCCATTACTTTCCCTCCTTTTTCGCCTATATTAAAACAGACATACTCTGCGAAAATTTCCTCAACACCCGCCATGGCAAAGGGGCCGGGTGTTTCAGCAACCTTTCGCTTCATCGCCTTGGTTTTCTGCAACATTACTAATTATAAAGAATTTCAGCCTTCAATGCAAGGGAAAACTAGAATTCTTTCTGTTGCAAATACCTTTGCTATTATACAGAGATATTTGGTTGATTTCAAGGGATTTGTGGATGATTTTTTTGGTAATATAATTAAGAGATTATAGATAGTTTTCGATTATATTTATCGTGACTATTTTGGTTGGCAATTACGATTTAAATTCCGTAGAACTCTTTCTGCTTATTTGTTTATTGATGGTCAGATAAATGACCTATACGACTTCAGTGGTCACTTTTGTTTCGTTCGAGAGTGTTGAAGGTTTCTATATGACTTTTTAGCTTATTTTTCGGCTCGTTCGGCGGTATAGAGTACTCCTATTCGACCTTTCAGCTTATTTTTTGGCTCGTTCGGGGGTATAGAGCACTCCTATTCGACCTTTCAGCTTATTTTCTGGCTCGTTCAGGGGGATAGAGCACCCCTATTCGACCTTTCAGCTTATTTTTTGGCTCGTTCGGGGGTATAGAGCACTCCTATTCGACCTTTCAGCTTATTTTCTGGCTCGTTCGGGGGGATAGAGCACCCCTATTCGACCTTTCAGCTTATTTTTTTGCTCGTTCGGGGGTATAGAGCACTCCTATTCTACTCTATAGCTATTTTTTCTCGCCTGTTTGGGAGTATAGATCCGCTACCATACGACTGTCCAGCATAATTTCTTGCCCGCTCAGGGATATAGAAAAACACTGTAGCGTAAAAACACCGCCTACCCATTAACTGGATAAGCGGTGTTTGTAATTTTGTACAATAATTATTTTTGGATAGACGCTACAACGCCTGCGCCTACTGTACGTCCACCTTCACGGATTGAGAATTTAGTACCTTCTTCAATCGCGATTGGGGAGATTAGTTCAACGTCCATTTCAACGTTGTCACCAGGCATTACCATTTCAACGCCTTCTGGCAATTGGATAACACCAGTCACGTCAGTTGTACGGAAGTAGAACTGTGGACGGTAGTTAGTGAAGAATGGTGTATGACGACCACCTTCATCTTTTGATAGTACATAAACTTCAGCTTTGAAGTTTGTGTGTGGAGTGATTGAACCAGGCTTAGCTAGTACTTGACCACGGTTGATTTCTTCACGGGATACACCACGTAGAAGAGCACCGATGTTGTCTCCAGCTTCAGCATAGTCTAGAAGCTTACGGAACATTTCAACTCCAGTGATTGTTGTTTTAGAAGCTTCTTCGGCAAGACCGATGATTTCAACTTCGTCACCAACAGAGATTTGTCCACGCTCAACACGGCCAGTTGCAACTGTACCACGGCCTGTGATTGAGAATACGTCCTCAACTGGCATCATGAATGGCTTGTCAGTGTCACGCTCTGGGTTTGGAATGTAGTCATCTACTTTTTCCATAAGGTCAAGGATTGCTTTTTCGTGCTCTTCGTCACCTTCTAGTGCTTTAAGAGCAGAACCTTGTGCAACTGGAATGTCGTCGCCAGGGAAGTCGTAGTCGCTTAGTAGGTCACGAACTTCCATTTCAACTAGTTCTAGTAGCTCTTCGTCGTCAACTTGGTCAGTTTTGTTCAAGAATACAACGAATGCTGGCACGCCAACTTGGCGAGAAAGCAAGATGTGCTCACGAGTTTGTGGCATTGGGCCATCAGCTGCAGATACAACTAGGATCGCACCATCCATTTGAGCAGCACCAGTGATCATGTTTTTAACGTAGTCTGCGTGTCCTGGGCAGTCAACGTGTGCATAGTGACGGTTTGCAGTTTCATACTCAACGTGGGAAGTCGCGATTGTGATTCCACGCTCTTTTTCTTCTGGAGCACCGTCGATTTGATCATAAGCCATTGCAGAACCTTCACCGTAATGCTTGTGAAGTACAGTAGTGATTGCTGCAGTTAGAGTAGTTTTTCCGTGGTCAACGTGTCCAAGAGTACCAATGTTAACATGGGGCTTGGAGCGGTCGAATTTTTCTTTAGCCATTTATATTTCCTCCTTAAATGAAATAAAAGTTTTTTTATTTATATTGTCATGTTGTCTTTTGGCATTATACCAAAAGACAACAACTTACAATACTTTTATAAGTGATTTATTAATAAAAATCAATTATTGTCCACTATTTTTCTTAATGATCTCTTCAGAAATCGATTTTGGAACTTCTTCATAGTGATCGAAGTACATAGTGAACGTTCCACGTCCTTGCGTGTTAGAACGAAGTGATGTTGCGTAACCGAACATTTCAGCAAGTGGGATGAATGCATTAACGACAGATGCGTTTCCGCGGCTACCCATTCCTTCAACACGGCCACGACGAGAAGTAACATCACCCATGATGTCTCCCATGTATTCTTCAGGAACAACGATTTCTACTTTCATCATTGGTTCCAATAGAACTGGGTTACATTTGTTTTTAGCTTCTTTAAGAGCCATTGATGCTGCTACTTTAAAGGCAGTTTCGTTAGAGTCAACATCGTGGTAAGAACCGTCATATAGTGTCGCCTTGACATCAATTAATGGGTATCCGGCAAGTACACCGTTTTCTAACGATTCTTTAATTCCTGCTTCAACAGCTGGGATGTATTCACGTGGAACAACCCCACCAACAATATTGTTAACGAATTCGAAGCCAGCTCCTTCTTCGTTTGGTTCGAATTTAACCCAAACGTGACCGAACTGTCCACGACCACCTGACTGACGTACGAATTTACCTTCAGCGTTTGCAGAAGCACGGAACGTTTCACGGTAAGCAACTTGTGGTGCACCAACTTGTGCATCTACTTTGAATTCACGTTTCAAACGATCAACGATGATATCAAGGTGAAGTTCACCCATACCGTGAATGATTGTTTGACCCGTTTCTTCGTTTGTTTCCGTTTTGAACGTTGGATCTTCTTCAGCAAGTTTCGCTAAAGCAGTACCCATTTTATCTTGGTCAGCTTTTGATTTTGGTTCAATCGCGACACCGATAACTGGGTCAGGGAAGTCCATTGATTCTAAAATAACTTGGCTCTTCTCGGCACAAAGTGTTTCACCTGTACCAGTTTCTTTCAGACCGACACCTGCAGCAATGTCTCCTGCATATACAGTGTCAACTTCTTCTCTGTGGTTTGCGTGCATCTGTAGGATACGTCCAACACGCTCACGTTTATCTTTGATTGTGTTTTGGACATATGAACCACTAGACAACGTACCTGAGTATACACGGAAGAATGTTAACTTACCAACATAAGGGTCAGTCATAACTTTAAATGCCAATGCTGAGAATGGCTCGTTATCATCAGATTTACGCTCAACTGTTTCCTCAGTTTTCTTATCGAAACCTTGGATTGGAGGTACATCTAATGGTGATGGCAAGTAGTCTACTACACCATCTAGTAGAAGCTGAACACCTTTGTTTTTAAATGCTGAACCACAGAATACTGGGTAGAAATCAACATCTACAGTTGCTTGACGAATTCCTGCTTTCAATTCTTCTTTGGAAATTTCTTCACCTTCCAAATACTTATCCATCAGGTTTTCATCAAGTTCTGAAATAGCTTCAACTAGGCGATCGCGATATTCCTGTGCTTGCTCTTTATACTCATCAGGAATTTCTGTATCTGATGCTTTCGTTCCTAGGTCATCTTCATAGATGTATGCTTTCATTTCAACCAAGTCGATAATTCCTTCGAATTGGTCTTCAGCACCGATTGGTAGCTGTACTGGGTGAGCATTTGCCCCCAATCTTTCTTTCAATGTGCCTACGGAATAAAGGAAGTCAGCCCCCACTTTATCCATTTTGTTAATAAATACAACACGTGGTACGCCGTATGTTGTTGCTTGGCGCCAAACTGTTTCTGTTTGCGGCTCAACTCCAGACTGTGCGTCTAACAATGCTACAGCACCGTCAAGAACACGTAGGGAACGTTCAACTTCTACTGTAAAGTCAACGTGTCCTGGAGTATCAATGATATTGATACGATGGTCATTCCACTGAGCTGTTGTCGCAGCAGAGGTAATCGTGATTCCACGCTCCTGCTCCTGATCCATCCAGTCCATTTGGGATGCACCTTCGTGAGTTTCTCCGAGTTTATGAATTCTACCAGTATAGAAAAGAATCCTTTCAGTACAAGTAGTTTTACCGGCATCAATGTGAGCCATGATCCCGATATTACGATATTTGTCTAAGGAGAACTCTCTTGGCATAATCATTTCTCCTTTCTGCATAACTGCTATGTTTTTTTATTAAATGATTTTTACCAGCGATAGTGTGCGAAAGCTTTGTTGGCTTCAGCCATTTTATGCATTTCTTCACGACGTTTCACTGCTGCACCTGTATTGTTGGCTGCATCCATGATTTCATTCGCAAGACGCTCTTCCATCGTTTTCTCTCCGCGGAGTCTTGAATAGTTTACGATGAAACGTAAACCTAGCGCTTGGCGACGTTCTGGACGAACCTCCATTGGTACTTGGTAGTTGGACCCACCAACACGTCTAGCACGAACTTCAAGAACAGGCATAACGTTTTTCATTGCTTCTTCAAATACGTCCATTGGGTTTTGACCGGTACGTTCGCCGACAAGATCAAACGCATTATAAAGAATTTTTTGGGCAACACCTTTTTTACCGTCAACCATAATTTGGTTGATTAGGCGTGTTACTAGTTTTGATTCGTGAATCGGATCTGGCAACACATCTCTTTTTGGTACGGCTCCTTTACGTGGCATAGCTACTCCTCCTTTCTTCATCGTTTATCGTTGTTACTTATTTTTTTGCTTTTTTCGCACCGTATTTAGAACGGCTCTGTTTACGTCCTTCAACACCGGCAGTGTCTAATGCACCACGTACGATGTGGTAACGTACCCCTGGCAAGTCTTTTACACGGCCACCGCGAATTAATACGACACTGTGCTCTTGCAAGTTGTGTCCAATTCCAGGAATGTAAGCTGTAACTTCAATCTGGTTAGACAAACGAACACGTGCATATTTACGAAGTGCTGAGTTTGGCTTTTTAGGAGTCATGGTAGCAACACGTGTACATACTCCACGTTTTTGAGGAGCGTTGTTATTCGTAAATTTTTTCTTGAACGAGTTGAAACCTTTGTTAAGTGCTGGAGAGTCAGATCCTTTTGTTTTGGATTGACGACCTTTACGCACTAATTGGTTAATAGTTGGCATGTTGTTTCCTCCCTTCTCGTCTCGTTTTGTAATCCCACACATCCAGGTGGTTCATCTTTAAGCAAAAAACAAAACTCAACACGAACAGGTCGTGCAAAGTTTATTTTTTGATTGCCACTGTAGCTGCGCCTACTTCAATACCACTTGCTTTCCCCAATTGTTTCATCGATTCGACAAATACAACGGGTACGTTCATTTGGTCAGCAGTAAGCAGTATGTGATCCGTCACACGTCGTTCAGCATTTTCTGCAACAACGACTTCTAGTACTTCGCCATCTCTCATGGCTTTTTGTACTTGTTTCGCTCCAATGACTAAATTATTTTTAGCTTCTGCTACTTTTTCATAAGACATTCTCGTAATCCTCCAAAGTAACAACTTTAGTATGAAGCACCTTGAATATATTATCATTGTCTAAAAATGTTGTCAATGATAATATCAATCTTTTTCAAGGTGCTTCACACCTTATATTTCTTGTGTTTGTTCTTCTAAGTTTTCTTCCTCTGTTTCTTGAAAAGCTTCATCTTTTTCAGCTTCTAAGCGTCGATATCTTTGTAACCCCGTACCTGCTGGGACAAGCTTACCGATGATGACGTTCTCTTTCAATCCGAGCAATTCATCGTACTTACCTTTTATCGCTGCATCTGTCAGTATACGTGTAGTCTCCTGGAAGGATGCCGCAGACAAGAAGGAATCTGTTTCAAGTGATGCTTTCGTAATTCCGAGAATTACCGGTTTAGCTGTTGCTGGTTGTTTACCCTCCAACAACACTTCTTGGTTCGCTTCTCTGAACTGATTGACTTCCATGAGTGAACCAGGAAGCAATTCTGTATCTCCGGCATCGTTTACACGGACTTTACGAAGCATTTGACGGACCATGACTTCAATGTGTTTGTCACTGATCTCAACACCTTGCATACGGTATACTTTTTGTACTTCTTTAAGCAAGTATTCCTGTACGCCTTGTGTTCCTTGAACAACAATCAATTCTTTCGGATCGATGGAACCTTCTGTCAACGCCTCGCCTGATTCTACGACGTCTCCAACTTCTACTTTTATACGTGCATTGTACGGTGTTGTGTAAGTCTTTGTTTCAACGTCACTTTGTACAATGACTTCTTTTTTATCTTTTTCACTGTTAATATCCGTAACCGTTCCGTTGATTTCTGTGATAACTGCTTTACCTTTCGGATTACGCGCCTCAAAGACCTCTTGAATACGTGGTAAACCTTGGGTAATATCATCACCTGCAACCCCACCTGTGTGGAAGGTACGCATCGTCAACTGAGTACCTGGCTCACCAATCGATTGAGCGGCAATAATACCAACTGCCTCTCCAACATCTACTTGGTCGCCTGTTGCCATGTTACGTCCATAACACTTATTACAAGCACCATGTTGCGTGTTACATGTGAATACAGAACGGATTGTTACTGATTCAATGCCCGCTTCTAAGATTTCAGCGGAAATATCTTCAGTAATTAACTCATTACGTTGAACGATGACTTCGCCTGTTTCTGGATGTTTCACAGCTCTGAACGCTGTTCTTCCAACTAAGCGATCACTTAAAGGAACGATGACCTCGTTTCCTTCCTGTATAGTGGAAACCGTCATGCCACGGTCAGTACCGCAATCCTCTTCACGGATGATGACATCTTGTGCAACATCTACCAAACGACGTGTTAAGTAACCAGAGTCTGCCGTTTTCAGCGCCGTATCTGCAAGACCTTTACGTGCACCGTGCGTGGAAATAAAGTATTCCAAGACAGTTAGTCCTTCACGGAAGCTCGATTTAATTGGTAGTTCGATAATTCGTCCAGATGGGTTAGCCATCAAGCCACGCATACCTGCAAGCTGCGTAAAGTTAGATGGGTTACCACGCGCACCCGAGTCACTCATCATGAAGATTGGGTTCAACGGTTCCAATGACTTCATCAGTTTTTCTTGAATGACGTCTTTGGCATCTGTCCAAATTTGAATGACACGGTCATAACGTTCGCTGTCCGTGATAAGTCCTCGCTTAAACTGCTTTTGAACGTTATCTACTTTTTCTTGTGCTTCATCCAAGATCTCATTTTTATCTGCCAGTACAACGATATCGGAAACACCAATGGTAATCCCGGCTTTCGTTGAGTACTTAAAGCCTAAGTCCTTCAAACGGTCAAGCATCTTAGACGTCTCTGAAAGTTTATAAAACTTAAAGACTTCCGCAATGACATCTCCGAGAATACCTTTTTTGAATGGTAAATTCAGCTCGCGTTCTTTCAACGCTTCCTTCACATTGACGTCTCGATCGATAAAGTGATGATCTTCAAGTCCATCATGTAGATTCGATTTGGACGGTTCGTTCATGTAAGGGAACGTTGGCGGCAAGATATCATTGAAAATTATCTTTCCGACAGTTGTTAGCAATAACTTTTTGTTTTGCTCTTCTGTAAACTTCGGATTCTTCAATGAGCCTGCATCGATCGCAATCCGGCTGTGTAAATGAACATACCCGTTATCGTAAGCGAGTTTTGCTTCATCTGCATTACCGAATACAAACCCTTCACCAAGTGCGTTTTCTCTCTCAAGCGTCAAGTAGTAGTTTCCTAATACCATATCTTGAGATGGTGTAACGACTGGTTTTCCGTCTTTTGGATTCAAAATATTGTGTGCTGCAAGCATAAGAATTCTTGCTTCTGCTTGTGCCTCTGGTGAAAGTGGCACGTGAACAGCCATTTGGTCTCCGTCAAAGTCAGCGTTATATGCTGTACAAACGAGCGGGTGCAAACGGATGGCACGGCCATCTACCAATTTAGGCTGGAATGCTTGAATCCCTAAACGGTGCAGTGTTGGTGCACGGTTTAATAAGACAGGGTGTTCTTTAATGACATCTTCCAACACGCCCCAGATTTCTGGACGTAATCGTTCAATGTTTCGTTTGGCTGACTTGATGTTGTGTGCTAAACCGCGCTTAACGAGTTCACGCATAACAAACGGCTTGAATAATTCAATAGCCATCTCTTTCGGCAATCCACACTCATACATCTTCAAGTTCGGTCCAACGACGATTACTGAACGTCCGGAATAGTCAACACGTTTACCTAACAAGTTTTGACGGAAACGTCCTTGCTTACCTTTCAACATATGTGAAAGTGATTTTAGTGGACGGTTTCCTGGTCCAGTAACTGGACGACCACGACGACCGTTGTCGACGAGTGCGTCCACGGATTCTTGAAGCATCCGTTTTTCGTTTTGAACGATAATGGATGGTGCTCCAAGATCTAACAATCTTTTCAACCGGTTATTTCGGTTAATAACTCGGCGGTATAAGTCGTTCAAGTCGGACGTTGCGAATCGACCACCATCTAACTGAACCATTGGGCGTAGTTCTGGTGGAATAATTGGTAATACATCTAAAATCATCCAAGACGGATCATTTCCAGAATTACGGAATGATTCAAGGACCTCTAAACGTTTGATGGCTCTCGTACGTCTTTGACCTTGAGCTGTTTTTAACTCTTCTTTTAATTCGTGAACTTCCTTCTCCAAATCGATATCTTGAAGAAGTTTACGGATTGCTTCCGCACCCATTTGTGCATTGAAGACATTACCGTATTTATCATAATAAGTTCGGTATTCTCTCTCTGAAAGCAACTGTTTCTTCTCGAGAGGTGTGTCACCCGGCTCTGTAACGACGTAAGAAGCAAAGTAAATAATTTCTTCCAACGCACGTGGAGAGAGGTCTAACACTAGCCCCATACGACTTGGGATTCCTTTAAAATACCAAATATGAGAGACAGGGGCAGCTAATTCAATATGCCCCATACGTTCTCTTCGTACCTTTGATTTCGTTACTTCAACGCCACAGCGATCACAAACGACACCTTTATAACGAACACGTTTGTATTTACCACAGTGACATTCCCAATCTTTTGTCGGCCCAAAAATTCGCTCACAGAAAAGACCGTCCTTTTCAGGCTTCAATGTACGATAGTTAATTGTTTCTGGCTTTTTCACTTCACCGTAAGACCAAGAACGAATCTTATTCGGTGAGGCTAAACCAATTTTCATAAACTCAAATTTATTGACATCTATCAAGGAGCCTACCTCCCTTATTTTATCCTGCGATAGGTGGGTTTTATCTTCTGGCTTTATTCATCTGATGTTTCTTTGTTCTCTAGATCGACATTCAGCTGTTCGCCAGCTTGCTCATCGTCTTCTAAATCTCTCATGTCGATTTCGTTCTGTTCATCTGTCAGCATCTTAACATCCATTCCAAGACTTTGAAGCTCTTTGATCAAGACGCGGAATGATTCCGGTACGCCTGGTTCTGGTAAATTCTCACCTTTGACGATCGCTTCATATGTTTGTACACGACCAACGACGTCATCTGATTTAACGGTTAAGATTTCTTGTAGGGTATATGCGGCACCATACGCTTCCAATGCCCAAACTTCCATCTCACCGAAACGCTGTCCACCAAATTGAGCTTTACCACCAAGTGGCTGCTGTGTAACCAATGAGTATGGTCCAGTGGAACGAGCGTGCAATTTATCATCTACCATGTGTTCAAGCTTGATCAAGTACATGACACCTACGGATACGCGGTTATCAAATGCTTCACCAGAACGACCATCATAGAGAACTGTTTTACCATCTCTAGCAAGGCCGGCTTCTGTCATCGTTTCCCATACATCTTCTTCGTTCGCTCCGTCGAATACCGGTGTCGCAACATGAATGCCCATTTCTCTAGCAGCCATTCCTAAATGGAGCTCAAGAACCTGACCGATATTCATACGAGATGGAACGCCAAGCGGGTTCAACATAACGTCTACCGGGGTACCGTCTGGCATAAATGGCATGTCTTCTTCAGGTAGAATTTTTGAGATAACACCTTTGTTACCGTGTCTACCAGCCATTTTATCCCCTTCTGAAATCTTACGCTTCTGAACGATATACACCCGAACGAGTTTGTTCACACCAGGAGAAAGTTCGTCACCGTCTTCACGGTTAAATACTTTCACATCGTGGACGATTCCGCCTCCTCCGTTTGGCACACGAAGTGACGTGTCACGAACTTCACGAGCTTTTTCTCCGAAGATTGCATGTAATAAGCGTTCTTCCGCAGATAATTCAGTCATACCTTTAGGAGTTACTTTTCCGACAAGAATATCGCCATCGACGACTTCAGCACCAACGCGGATAATTCCGTCTTCATCCAAGTTTTTCAGTGCTTCATCTCCAACGTTCGGAATATCACGAGTGATTTCCTCCGGTCCGAGCTTTGTGTCTCTCGCTTCTGATTCAAACTCTTCGATGTGGATTGAAGTAAACACGTCATCCTTGACGAAGCGTTCACTCATGATGACCGCATCCTCGTAGTTATAACCATCCCAAGTCATAAATGCGACGAGGGCATTTCGACCAAGTGCCAGTTCACCATTATCCATAGATGGACCGTCTGCAAGGATTTCTCCTTTTACGACACGGTCGCCTTTTGAGACAATCGGCTTTTGGTTGTAGCACGTTCCTTGGTTCGAACGGATGAACTTTTGTAAGCGATAATGATCTAAATCGCCTTCTACTTCTTTTCCGTCTACTTCAGAGATACGACGAACGTAAATTTCTTTCGCATCTACTCTTTCAACAATTCCATCATGCTTGCTGATGACTGCAGCACCGGAGTCTTTTCCAGATACATATTCCATACCTGTTCCTACTAAAGGAGCCTCGGCACGCAACAATGGTACAGCCTGACGCTGCATGTTCGCACCCATCAATGCACGGTTTGAGTCATCGTTTTCCAAGAATGGAATGCAGGCTGTCGCAGCTGATACAACTTGTTTTGGCGAAACGTCCATATAGTCAATTTGATCACGATCGACGACAATGTTTTCACCACGGAAACGAGCAATGACTTCTTCGTTTTGGAATGTGCCATCATCATTCAAAGGTGCGTTCGCCTGTGCGACAATATAGTTATCTTCTTCATCTGCTGTCAGATAGTCCGTTTCGGTAGTAACTATACCTGTTTCATGATCGACTCTACGATACGGTGTTTCAATAAAGCCGAATGGATTTACACGCGCGAAGGATGATAATGAGTTAATCAACCCAATATTTGGACCTTCTGGCGTTTCAATCGGACACATACGACCGTAGTGAGAGTAGTGAACGTCACGTACTTCGAAACCAGCACGTTCACGCGTCAAACCACCAGGTCCTAATGCTGAAAGACGTCTTTTATGCGTCAATTCAGCCAGTGGATTCGTTTGATACATAAACTGCGAGAGCTGAGAACTTCCGAAGAACTCTTTAATAGACGCAATGACCGGTCGGATGTTGATTAATTGTTGCGGTGTAATCGATTCGCTATCTTGGATGGACATTCTTTCACGAACGACACGTTCCATTCTTGATAGACCAATTCGGAACTGATTCTGTAGCAACTCACCAACAGAGCGCAAACGACGGTTACCTAAGTGGTCAATATCGTCTGTGTTTCCGACTTCATGCAAAATATTAAAGAAATAGTTAATGGAAGCTAAAATATCTTCGTACGTAATATGTTTAATGTCTTGGCTGACATTTCCATTACTCACAACATTTAATGTTCTTTCGCCCTCTGGGTCTGTCGGGTCGAATATTTTAATGGATTGAACTTTAACTGGTTCATCTAACACGCCATCTTGCGGCTCCAAAATCTTTTCGCCAGCTGCGTCTTCTTCCTTCTCAAAGTAAGGAATCAATTTATCCAGTAAACGACGGTTCAGTTTGTCACCTTTTCGGGCGAGCACTTCACCAGTCTCTTCATCTGCAATCGTCTCTGCCAACACTTGGTTGAATAAACGATTTTTAATATGAAGCTTTTTATTCATCTTATAACGTCCTACCCGAGCTAAATCATAGCGTTTCGGATCAAAAAAGCGTGAGAACAATAAACTACGTGCGTTTTCAGCAGTAGGTGGTTCTCCAGGACGTAATCTTTCATAGATTTCAATAAGCGCTTTATCGCTATCTTCAGTATTATCTTTATCTAACGTATTACGTAAATACTCATTATCACCGATTAGATCGATAATTTCTTCGTCTGAGCTGAATCCGAGTGCACGCAATAAAACCGTGATCGGCAATTTACGGGTTCTGTCGATTCGTACATGAACAACGTTTTTTGCGTCCGTTTCCATTTCCAACCATGCACCACGGCTAGGAATGACGGTTGATGTGTAACCTTTACGACCGTTTTTATCAATTTTGTCATTGAAATAAACGCTCGGCGAACGCACAAGCTGGGATACAATAACGCGCTCTGCGCCATTGATGATGAATGTTCCGTTTTCTGTCATTAACGGAAAATCACCCATAAAGACTTCTTGTTCTTTCACTTCCCCAGACTCTTTGTTCAAAAGACGAACTTTTACCCGCAATGGGGCGTTATATGTCACATCTCTCTCTTTCGCTTCATCCAATGGATATTTAGGCTCACCTAAACTATAATCCACAAATTCCAAAGATAAATTACCGGTGAAATCTTCAATCGGTGAAATATCTCTGAACATCTCTTTCAAACCTTCTTCCAAGAACCATTCATAAGAAGCGGTTTGAATTTCAATTAAGTTAGGAAGCTCTTGAACTTCACTAATTCGCGCGTAACTTCTACGCTGGCGGTGTCGACCATATTGGACTAGTTGACCTAACAACTGCTTCACCCCTCAACTACCAGATTTAAAAGAAAGGGCTCTCTCATCCTAACTGATGAACCTCCACATTCATCGGAAAGGACTTTTCAGAAAGAGCTTAAGTAAAATAAAAATGGTCCGACAAGAATGCATGCCGAACTTGCTTGCTTTAAAAGGCTTAATGCAAGCATCTATTTGAACATTCAATAAGAATGTCAAGTTATAAAGTTATAAGTTAATAGAAGAAGTTTCATGTACCATTAAGACCTCAATTCATGTTTAATGAACGGTACCATTATCGGTTTATCTGAAGAATATTATACATCAGAACAGTAGAATCGTAACTTCATCTGTTTTTACCATCCAGATCTGCAGTCAAGTATTTTTTCAAAAAACACTTGACAAAAAAATAAATCTATTGGCATTTTTTAATGTTATCACACCGTATAATAGCTAGTCAAACTTTTTGGCACGTAAAATATAGTACCCTTTGTCTTTGCTGACAGTATCCACTTGTGAAAATAATGATTCCAGCTTTTTCTTTAATGAAGGTGCGCCCTGCTTTTTTTGTACCACGACCCATAATTCGCCACCAGGTTTTAATACGTCAAAGCTTTCTTCCATTATTCGATGAACCACTTTCTTCCCAGCTCGAAATGGCGGATTCGTAATGACCGAAGCAAATTGTTCATCTTTGACAGCAGATAATGCATCGCTAAAACGGACCTTCGCATTTTCCAAATCATTCAATTCAATATTCTCTTGCGCTAAGTGAATCGCACGTTCATTGACATCAACCATTACAACGGATCGTCCCGGAAATTGTTTTGCTAACGTGATTCCGATTGGACCATAGCCACAACCGACATCCAAAAATTCACCCATAACCTTCGGCTGCTTAAATTGTGCCAATAATGCTTTCGTGCCATAATCAACTTGTTTTTTGGAAAATACACCATCATCTGTTTGGAAAGTAAATGTGAACGTGTTTAATATTGCGTTGAAAAAAGTAGGATTGCTTTCACTTGTGGGGTGACGTTCATAGTAGTGCTCGCTCATTCAACCGACCACCTTCATTGATATATTGGAAAAATTCATCTGATAAGAACTTTATTGAATTCGTTCAATCAATGAAAAATCAAGCTCGCTGAACTGGTTCAGCGAGCTTATTGGAGTTTGTTGACTATTTAAGTTCGATTTTCGCGCCAACTTCTTCTAGTTTAGCTTTCATTTCTTCAGCTTCTTCTTTAGCTACGCCTTCTTTGATAGCGCCCGGTGCGTTGTCAACAAGTTCTTTCGCATCTTTCAAGCCAAGGCCTGTGATTTCACGAACTGCTTTAACAACTTTAATTTTAGAAGCACCTGCATCTTCAAGTACAACGTCAAAGTCAGATTTTTCTTCAGCAGCTTCTTCTCCGCCACCGCCAGCAACTGCAACTGGTGCAGCAGCTGTAACACCGAATTCTTCCTCAATAGCTTTTACTAAATCGTTCAATTCTAGAACGGACATTTCTTTAATCGCATCAATGATTTGATCTTTAGACATGTTAAATCCTCCTCAGTATTTTTTATTAACGTCTATACGATTAGGCGCTTATATTTAGGCACCTTCTTCTTCTTTTTGCTCTGCAATCGCTTTTGTTGCGTATGCAAAGTTTCTGACTGGAGCTTGTAGTACGCTTAAAAGCATAGATAGAAGCCCGTCGTGAGATGGTAGTTCGGAAAGTTCTTTGATTTGATCAAGTGTCGCAACGTTTCCTTCAACAATGCCACCTTTGATTTCCAAAGCTTCGTGCTCTTTCGCAAATCCACCTAACACTTTAGCTGGTGCAACTGCATCGTCTTCAGAGAAAGCGATGGCTGTCGGTCCAACTAAAACTTCGTGTAGTTCTTCAAAGCCTGCTTTTTCAGTTGCACGGCGTGTCATTGTGTTTTTGTAAACTTTATATTCAACGCCCGCTTCTCTCAATTGTTTACGAAGTTCAGTGACTTCTTCAACATTCAATCCACGATAATCAACTAATACAGCTGTTTTTGCATTTGAAAACTTTTCTGCGATTTCTTCTACGTGCTGTTTCTTTTGCTCGATAATTGAGCTCATCGTTCCACCTCCTAATTGAAATTTGATTCCTCATACCGTGAGCGTGTCAATCACTTTTATCCATTGGATTTTCCTAAAGTCCATTGTTGAATTGCAATCCGCTATCGGCGGGCGCTTTTACCCACAGGGCATAAGGCGACATCTGCGATTACTCGCAGTGTCTTCTATACCGCGGGCACGGCTCGAGCCTCCTCGGAAGAAAAGCACTTCCTGTGGGGTCTCGAGACACGTGCTGTTCCGACGCCATGGACGGCTAGTGTCAACGCTGGCCACAGGACGTGGCCGGTCTTAGTTGACCCGCAGGAGTCGCCACCTTCGCTTCTACAATTCAGCAACTCAGTGCAACTTCACTATAAAGAACACTAAACTTTATCAAATCCATCCATTAAAAAAGCTCCCATGTAGACATGGGAGCATGATTGTTTACACATTTACGACTCAATCCACTCAAAGGTAGATTGACTGCAAAGATCACACACCTCGGCAGGATTTGTTTAAGCAATTGAAATTGCTCCTGCTGTCTACGGTATAATTCATTCATTTATTTAATTGACAAGACATAGTATATATGCCGTTTATCAAAAAGTCAATGATTTCTTGATTAATTGGTGAAACTTGATACGTCTACGCGTACACCAGGTCCCATCGTTGATGAGATGGCAGCATTACGCATATATTTACCTTTTGAAGCTTGAGGCTTTGCTTTCACTAGTGTTTCAGTGATTGCAGCAAAGTTCTCTACCAATTTGTCGTCTTCGAAAGAGACTTTCCCGATTGGAACGTGAATGTTACCAGCTTTATCAACGCGGTATTCAACTTTACCTGCTTTGATTTCCTGAACGGCTTTTTCCACTTCGAAAGTAACTGTGCCAGTTTTCGGGTTAGGCATTAAACCTTTTGGTCCAAGTACACGACCAAGCTTACCGACTTCAGCCATCATGTCTGGTGTAGCAACGATTACATCAAAATCAAACCAACCTTCATTGATTTTGCTGATGTATTCTTGATCGCCTACGTAGTCAGCGCCTGCCGCTTCAGCCTCTTTAGCTTTGTCGCCTTTTGCAAAGACAAGAACACGTCGTGTTTTACCAGTACCGTGTGGTAATACCATTGCGCCACGGATTTGTTGGTCAGCTTTCTTTGGATCAACACCCAAACGGAAAGCAGCTTCAACAGTTTCATCGAACTTAGCTGTAGATGCTTTTTTCACAAGCTCAATCGCTTCTTTAGAATCATAGCTTTTTGAACGATCAACTAATTTTAGTGCTTCGCTATATTTTTTACCTTTTTTAGCCATTATATTTTCCTCCTCTTTGTGGTTTTAACGGTTAAACCTCCCACTTACGAAAACTTACCGAAGTAAGTCTTCGGGTAAAGACAATCGTCTCTACTGGACTTTTGTTAACCTGTAATAAAGGTTGCGAAAGTATTCATCCGCAACCTTTCATAGCATTGACATTAGTCTTCAATCGTAACACCCATGCTGCGGGCAGTACCTTCTACCATACGTACAGCAGCATCCACATCAGCAGCGTTTAAATCCTGCATTTTTGTTTCAGCAATTTCACGTACTTGATCGCGTTTAACTGTTGCGACCTTGTTACGGTTTGGTTCACCAGAACCGGATTCAATACCTGCCGCTTTTTTAAGAAGCACAGCAGCCGGTGGAGTTTTTGTTATGAAAGTAAATGAACGATCTTCAAAAACAGAAATTTCAACCGGGATAATCATGCCAGCTTCATCTTGTGTTTGTGCGTTAAATTCCTTACAGAATCCCATGATATTAATACCAGCTTGACCCAATGCAGGACCGACTGGCGGTGCAGGGTTTGCTTTACCTGCTGGAATTTGAAGTTTAATAACGTTAACTACTTTTTTAGCCACGAGACACACCTCCTTAAAGTCCGTGATGTGGTAATTGGGGCTTGCCCCTCCCACTCATTTTTATCATTAGCCGATCAGGCCATGAGAAACATAAAAATCTTAGCATTTTTCGACTATGAATGCAAGTGGTTTGTTATAATTTTTCTATCTGATTAAAGTCTAGTTCGACAGGTGTTTCTCTACCAAACATGTTGACATGGACTTTGACCTTCAATTTATCTGTATCGATATTTTCGATTGTACCAGTGAAATTCGCGAAAGGACCTTCTGTCACGCGAACCGTCTCTTTTAATTCAAAATCAATTTCAGGCGCTTGATCTTTGACACCCATTCGTTTTAAAATTCGCTCAGATTCTTCTGGCAATAATGGTGTCGGCTTTTGTCCAGCTCCTGTTGATCCAACAAACCCTGTGACGCCAGGTGTATTTCTAACGACAAACCAGGAATCATCCGTCATAATCATTTCTGTCAAAACATATCCAGGAAATACTTTCTTCAAAGCTGTCTTTCTTTTTCCATTTTTAACTTCTGTCTCTTCCTCTTCGGGAACAATCACTCTAAAAATTTTATCTTCCATACCCATTGATTCTATTCTTTTTTCTAAGTTTAATTTAACTTTGTTTTCATAACCAGAATACGTATGAACCACATACCAGTTTTTCTCCATAATTACAGGCTTATGCCTTCCCTCCTATTCATTGACCCTTTCGATTTCCAAACATCCCAATCTATTGCAACATGAGAAACCAAAGAGATCAGAGTAGCTTCTGCTTTCTCATCTTCCAACAACTTGAACTCCCATCTCAATGCTGTACTCGTTGGTTGAATTATACGTTATTTAGCAAAAAAATGTATAATAAAAAACCCGGCAAGCGGGTTTTATGTCATTAGCTATTATAGCACAACACTCTGTCATTAAACCATTGAATTAAAAGAGCTCTAAAATTTGAGATAAAACTAAATCAGTTACGGTGAAAAAGACACCAAAGAAAATAACAGTCACCAATACGATCACAGTATATCGGGTTAGCTCATTTCCTTTAGGCCACGATACTTTACGCATTTCTCGATTGACATCTTTTAAGAACTTGACCATCTACATCCCCCTTACCTTGCTGCACACTATTTCGTCTCTCGGTGTAACGTATGACTACCACACGTTTTACAAAATTTTTTTATTTCAATTCGCTCACTAGAACTTGTTTTTTTATCTGTTGTATAGTTACGCGACTGACAAACCGAACATGCCAGTGCTACTTTTTTTCTCATAAATTAACCTCAATCTGATTTCATTCATACCCAATAAACTTACCACGAGGGTAAGAGTGTGTCAAATAATGTTTAAAGCGTTACTTCGTTCACTTGCAAGTAACGTTCCAACTTTCTTTTCACCCTCTGGAGAGCATTGTCAATCGATTTAACGTGACGATTTAATTTTAGTGAAATCTCTTGATACGAGCATCCATCTAAATAAAGGTTTAGAACTTCTTGCTCGAGCTCACTTAACACTTCACGCATTTTGATTTCCATATCACCATTTTTCTCACGGTTGATCAATAGCTTCTCCGGATCACCTAACTCATCTTCCGCGATAACATCAATTAGTGTACGGTCAGATTCCTCGTCATAAATTGGCTTGTCTAACGAAACATAGGAATTCAGCGGAATATGCTTTTGGCGGGTCGCTGTTTTGATTGCCGTAATAATTTGGCGCGTTACACAAAGCTCCGCAAACATCTTAAACGATGAGAGCTTGTCCGGTCGGTAATCACGGATCGCTTTATATAAACCGATCATCCCTTCTTGAATGATATCTTCTCGGTCTGCACCAATTAGAAAATATGTACGAGCTTTTCCTCGGACAAAGCCTTTATATTTCAGAATCAATTGATTCAAAGCTTGCCCATCTCCCTGCTGAACGAGTTCCACGAGGCGTTCATCTTCTGACTCCATCATGTCCTGTTTCATCTTCAATTCTGTCTTAGTGATCACGTTAGCTCCTCCTGAATGATAACAGATATAAGAATACAACATTATTATACAGGATTTGTGAATTTTCAGTCAACTATTGTTTGAACTATTTTCTTCCTCTTCTCATTTCTTCAAATTTCGAGCGAAGGTCTTGATCAAGTAATATCTTATGTTTCGGCGCTAACTTTTGGTTATTCGCTAGGTCGATTTGAATATCTTTTTCCATTCGTTGAATCTCTAAAAACAACTCGCGAGCAGACTTCCTTAACGCTCCTTGTGAGAAAACAGTCCATTGTTCTTGAAAGTCAGATGTCGCTACATACACTTTCGTTTTGACATTCTTCACTTCTTTAATCAACTTTTCTATCGCCTCATCAGCGGTTTCATTTTCTTTCGTATAAATCAATTGAACTTTTTTGAATGTTTCGCGGCTCTCTGGCCCTTTAACGTTATAAGCATCGAAAATGACAATGATTCGATAATCCATATAAGCTTGAAATTCCGCTAACAACTCAACTAACTTCGCCCGTGCCTCTTCTAAGCTTTTTTCTTTTAATTTCTTTAGCACGGGCCAATCACCAATCATATTGTAACCATCGACAATGAGTACGATCATGGATCATTCACCTAACGGATTCCGTTTTCGGTATACTTCATACATGAGCAAGCTCGCCGAAACAGAAGCATTTAGTGATGTAACATGACCAATCATCGGAAGCTTAATATGCCAATCGCACTTCTTCGCGACCAAGCGGCTGATTCCTTTTCCTTCACTACCAATCACAAGAGCTAGCGGCATATCATACGTTCCTTGCCGATAATCCTCGGAAGCTGAAGCGTCGGTTCCAATTACCCAGATGTTTTCCTCTTTCAATCGCTCGATTGTCTGTGCCATATTCGTCACTCGAGCCACTGGAACGTATTCAATCGCACCGGTAGATGCTTTCGCTACCGTTTGCGTCAGTTGCACTGAGCGTCTCTTCGGAATAATAATTCCATGCACACCGATCGCATCGGCTGTACGCATAATAGATCCTAAATTATGTGGGTCTTCTAACTCATCTAATAGGACGAAAAAAGGAGTCTCGTTTTTATTTTCTGGAATAAGAAGCAAATCTTCGAGATCTAAATATTCATATGCAGCAACAGAAGCAGCGACACCTTGGTGATGTTCACCTAATTGGTCAAGTTTATTTCTCGGTACTTTTTGCACATGAATATTCGCCTGCTTCGCTGCCTGTATGAGCTCCCCTTGGGCAGCAGGCTTCATGGATTCAAGAACAAGCACTTTGTTAATTGCACGCCCAGATTTCAATGTTTCTAATACGGCATTTCTTCCTACAATCCATTCTTCACTCACGTTTTGTTCTCCTTTCTTCTGCGTCCATAATCGCCATAGAAATCAATTGTTCCAGTCGATCGGTTTCTTGATTTAAATATAAATAACCAAGTAATGCTTCAAATGCGGTACTTAGTCGATATGTCTGTACATCTGTACTCTTCGGTTTATTCGACTTCGCGTTTCTCCCTCTACGTACGATCGCTTCTTCCTTCTCCGTTAGAAATCTATCATTAAGCCAGCTTTTCACCGTAGATGCTTGTGCAGTTGCGGCTACAAATGATATAGCGGATTGGTGAAGCTTTTGCGGCTTCACCTCTCCTTTTTCAATTAAATAAGCCCTAACGTAAACTTCATAAATGGCATCTCCCATGTAAGCAAGTGCCAAGCTCTTCATTTGAAATGGTTCAGTCATACATTCACTTCCGCTTCCATCGAGTTCCTTGTGGCGTATCCTCTAATACAATACCTTTTTCATCCAATAAATCACGAATTTCGTCCGCACGACCGAAATTCCGGTCCTTCCTTGCTTGAACACGTTCTTCTATTAATTGTTCAATATCTTCATCATGTAGCTCCTCTGTCTCTAACTTCAGTCCGAGTACTCCAGTAATTTCTTCAAACAGCTCGATGAAAACATCGATAACTGTTGTATCTGTCTGTTTGTTTTCCAAATAACGATTGGCGTCTTTTGCCAATTCAAACAGAACCGAGATCGCATTGGCAGTATTGAAGTCATCATTCATTTCTTCAATGAATCTTGAACGATGTGAGTCAATGGAATCCATCCACTGTGCATGGTTATCCGTTAAGTTTACACTTGTTTCTTTTCGATATAACAAATTTTGATAAGCCGTTTGGATTCGATCAAAGCTATTACGCGTATTTTCGATGACCGACTGGCTGAAGTTAATCGGATTGCGGTAATGAACACTTAGCATGAAAAATCGAATGATGTTTGGATCGAACTGCTCAATGATATCTTTCACCAAAATAAAGTTACCTAGTGATTTAGACATTTTTTCATTTTCTATTTGAATATAACCGTTATGAATCCAATAGTTTGCGAACGTTTTGTCATTATTCGCTTCAGACTGTGCGATTTCATTTTCATGGTGTGGGAAAGTTAAGTCTTGACCACCCGCATGAATATCGATTGTTTCACCTAAATACTTTTTCGCCATAGCTGAACATTCGATATGCCACCCCGGTCGTCCTTCTCCCCAAGGACTTTCCCAAGAGATTTCTCCATCTTTCGCTTTTTTCCATAAAGCAAAATCAAGCGGGTCGTCTTTCTTCTCTCCAACTTGTATTCTCGCTCCAGAGCGAAGTTCGTCTATCGATTGATGAGATAACTTCCCATATTCTTCAAACTTTCTTGTCCGATAGTATACATCTCCATCCACTTCATAAGCAAAGCCTTTTTCAACTAATCCTTCAATGAAAGCAATGATCTCTTCCATGGATTCGGTAACTCTCGGATGATGGACCGCTTCTTGTACGTGTAATTTAGAAACATCCTCTTTATACGCTTTAATAAAGCGTTCGGCGATGTCTGGAACTTCCTCACCTAGTTCTTTAGCTGCTTTAATTAATTTATCGTCGACATCTGTAAAGTTTAATACGTATTCCACTTCGTATCCGACGTATTCCAAGAAACGACGAACCGTATCAAAGACGATTGCTGGGCGGGCGTTTCCGATATGAATATAGTTGTAAACGGTCGGCCCACACACATACATCTTTACTTTACCTTCTTCTATCGGTTGAAATTCCTCTTTTTTCCGCGTTAACGAATTGTATAACTTAATCGTCATCCACAGACACTCCTTTCAGCTTAGCCAATTCTTTCTCCAATTCTTTGATCCTGCCTTCTAAACGATTGCAATGCTCTTGGACCGGATCCGGCATTTTATGGTGATCTAAGTTCTTTTTCACTTTCACACCATTCTGGACAACGACACGCCCAGGTATGCCGACAACAGTTGAATGCTTCGGAACATCTTTCAATACAACGGACCCTGCACCAATTTTTGAATGTTCTTCAATAGTAATGGAGCCCAACACTTTCGCTCCAGTTGCAACAAGCACATTATCTTTAAGAGTCGGATGTCTTTTCCCTTTCTCTTTACCTGTTCCACCAAGTGTTACTCCTTGATACAACGTTACATTATCACCAATTTCACACGTTTCACCGATGACGACCGCCATTCCATGATCGATAAAAAAGCGGCGTCCAATCTTTGCTCCTGGGTGAATTTCAATCCCCGTGAAAAAACGACTGACTTGTGAAATGACACGAGCGATAAACTTCATATTCCGTTTATGAAAGCCATGTGCAAAGCGATGTGCCCAAACGGCATGCACGCCGGAATACGTCAATACGACTTCGAACGTATTTCTTGCTGCCGGGTCTTGGTCAAAGACGACTTTTACATCATCTTTCAATAAACTGAAAAACTTTCTCATATCCATCCTCCTCCCTTTGATGCTTATATCTTCTTGAACACGAATGATGTTTTTAGTAGGTGGTGAAATTCTTTGAAAATGTATTTCGCATTATAAAGCTACTTTAATGCAAAAAGCCTCTGTCTATCATTCAATAGACAGAGGCGTATATAAACGCGGTTCCACTCTGCTTCAAGGTATTTAACACCTTTCGCTCAGACGGATAACGATCGTTACTCGCTTTTTCTTACTGAGTTTCAGAAAAAGAACTCCGAGGGGCATTTCACCGATTGTCCGGAAAGCTGTTCTCACCTATACAGCTCTCTCTGTGATCCTTTCAATCGGCTACTTTTCCTCATCCACGTTTTTATTCAATGATATATTGTTATTATATACAAAAAACCGTTGTTGTTACGAATTATTTAACTCATCAATTAACTGACCTAATCGATGAACGACCGTTTCCTTTCCAAGTAGGTGGATTGCCTGTGGTAATTCAGGGCCGTTTGTCTCAGCTGTCGTTGCAACACGGATTGGCATGAATAACTTCTTGCCTTTGTTTCCAGTATCTTTTTGAGTTGCTTTAATTGCCGCTTTAATATCATCCGCTTCAAAGGATTCTAATCCTTCTAGCTGAGTTCTGAAGTTCGCAAGCATTTCAGGAACGTGTCCTTGACTAAGAACATCCATCGCTTCATCTGAATACTCCGCTTCTTTCTTGAAGAACAACTCGGTCAATTCTACAATCTCAGCACCGTAACTTAGCTGTTCTTTGTATAACGCAATCAATTCATGAACCCACTTTTCTGTTTCTTCATCGGCATTTTCTTCAATTTTACCTGCTTTTAATAAGTGTGGTTTTGCTAATTGAATGACTCGCTCCAAAGAGCTTGACTTAATATATTGGTTGTTCATCCACTTTAATTTCGCACTATCAAAAACAGCCGGTGATGTTGATAATCGCTCAGGGTCGAACATTTCAATAAATTCTTCTTTTGTAAAGATTTCTTCTTCTCCAACTGGGGACCAACCAAGCAAGGAAATGAAGTTAAACAAAGCTTCAGGCAAATAACCTAACTCTTCGTACTGTTCAATGAACTGAATAATACTTTCATCACGCTTGCTGAGTTTCTTTCTTTCTTCATTGACGATTAATGTCATATGCGCATAAGTAGGCACTTCCCAATCAAACGCACGGTAAACCATCATTTGTTTTGGTGTATTTGAAATATGGTCTTCACCCCGAAGAACATGAGTAATTTTCATTAGATGGTCATCAACTGCTACCGCAAAGTTGTACGTCGGTGTGCCATCTTTTTTCAAAATAACCCAATCACCAAAGTCAGCTGATTCAAACGTTATTTTCCCTTTCACGATATCGAAAAAGGTATACGTTTCTTGACTTGGAACGCGCAAACGAATGCTAGGCTTACGACCTTCCCGTTCGTATTTCTCTTGTTCTTCTTGAGTCAGATTGCGGTGTGCACCAGAGTACATTGGGACTTGGCCCTTCGCCCGCTGTTCTTCTCTTTCTTGCTCTAATTCGTCTTCCGTCATATAGCATTTATAAGCTAGATCACGTTCCAATAACTCATCAACATATTTTCGGTAAATGTCCAATCGCTCCATTTGGCGATACGGGCCATAGTCGCCTTCACGATCGATACTTTCATCCCAATCGATTCCTAGCCATTTCAAATAATTAAGCTGACTAAGCTCTCCACCTTCAACGTTTCTCTTCTGGTCGGTATCTTCAATACGGATGATGAATTTACCGCCTGTATGTCTAGCGTATAAATAGTTAAACAAAGCTGTTCGAGCATTTCCAATATGCAAATGTCCTGTTGGACTTGGTGCGTAGCGTACACGTACTTCTTGTGCTGACATGGTGATATTCCCTCCATCAATAAATATTACTGTTTATTTTTGTTGCAAAAGAATCACAGCTTGTGCAGCGATTCCTTCTTTTCTACCGATAAAGCTTAATTGTTCAGTCGTTGTCGCTTTTACATTAATTTGATCCGTTTCCGCATGCAGTAATTCAGCAATTACATTGCGGATATCGTCTATATAAGGAGCCATTTTCGGTGCTTGAGCAATGACCGTACAATCAATATTGACTAAAGTGAACCCTTTTTGTTCCACAAGTGCCCAAACATGACGAAGCAATTCTTTTGAATCCGCATCTTTGTATGCTGGGTCTGTGTCAGGAAAGTGCTTCCCGATGTCCCCTTCTCCAATTGCTCCAAGGGCAGCATCTGCTATTGTGTGTAATAAAACATCCGCATCCGAGTGCCCAATCAACCCTTGATCGTGCGGTATTTCAACGCCACCAATAATACAAGGGCGATTCGGTGCAAACTGATGTACATCAAAACCTTGTCCAATCCGAAACAATTATAGCTCCTCCTCTTGTTTAGAATGCCTATTTATTTGTAGCACATTTTCAGCTCTTTGTATATCCTCCGGCGTTGTCAGCTTCATATTCCGGTAACTACCTTCAACCAATTCAACTGCTTGCTCCATTAACTCAAGCAATTGCACATCATCTGTCGCCTGTATATTTTCGTTGTGTGCCCATTCATGAGCGCGTTGAATCAAATCGTATCGAAAAGCTTGAGGCGTTTGGGCGGCAAATAACACGCTTCGCTTCAACGTTTTCACACGCCCACCATCAACTTGCTTAATCGTGTCCGTAACAGGAACAGCGAGAAATGCAGCGCCTGTCCTCTCCGTTGCTTTATGTAATCGGTGTAGCTCCTCCTGACTGACAAATGGTCTAGCACCATCATGAATCATCGTAATCTTAGATGGGTCAGCCGCTTCCAGCCCTAACCGTACACTGTCTTGACGCTCTTTTCCACCTGTTACATACTGCCTTACTTTCGAAAAATTCTTTTCATCTACAATGGATTCAATCATTTCCCGATCATTTGGCTGAATAACCAAATAAATCGCCTCACACCAATCATCTTGTTCAAAAACATCAATCGTATGTGCAAGTAATGGTTCTGAGCCGATGGTAATAAATTGTTTATTAACGTTTGCTTTCATTCTCTTTCCTTGACCAGCCGCCAATATAATGACTTGATATGATTCCATAGGATCCTCCTGCATTTTGGTTGAACACAATTTCAACAACGAATTTCAACATATCTTTCTTAATAAAAGGTTGGCTTTCAACGCTTCAACAGAAACTTAGAGCCAACCTTTTCGCACATTGTATTATTATTGGGCCTGCTCAAAAGCTTTCGGCTTGGCAAAGATCATTCTACCAGCAGAAGTTTGCAAGACGCTGGTAACAATAACTTTAATTGTTTTTCCGATGAAATTCTTACCTTCCTCGATGACAATCATTGTTCCGTCATCCAAGTAAGCTACACCTTGATCATCTTCTTTTCCTGCCTTAATCACATGTACTTGCATTTTTTCTCCTGGTAACACAATTGGCTTCACAGCATTTGCAAGGTCATTAATATTCAACACACTCACGTTTTGAAACTCAGATACCTTATTTAAATTATAATCGTTCGTCACTAAAATACCATCCAGAAGCTTAGTCAGCTTTACAAGCTTGCTATCTACTTCTTGGATGTCATCAAAGTCACCCTCATAAAATTGCACATCCACCGGTAGCTCTTTTTGCAGCCGGTTTAAAATATCCAATCCTCTGCGGCCTCGATTACGTTTCAATAAGTCAGATGAATCCGCAATATGCTGCAATTCTTCCAAAACAAAACGTGGAATCATAATGGTGCCTTCCAAAAATTTCGTTTCACAAATATCAGCTATTCTTCCGTCAATAATGACACTTGTATCAAGAATTTTCGGCTTGATTTGTTGGTCATTCGCTTTTTCTTGAATTGCCTTTTCTTTTTCTTCTGGTTCTTTTTTAGATAGAAGACCTGCAAACTCATTTCGTCGCTTAAACCCAACTTGAAAGCCTAAATAGGCTAAAATAATAGATAAGAAAACAGGTAAAACCCCAGAAATAATGGGTATGCCCAGTCCTTGGACGAAAGTGTTGATCAAGAATGCAATCAACAGCCCGACGACGAGACCGATACTTCCAAACAATAAATCGGCAACTGGTACCCCGACTAACTTCTCTTCAATAAAAACTAAAAATCCAACGATATAATCCGCAATAAATAGACTAATAAAAAAGAATATAAGTGCACCTAAAAATAAACCAAAATACGGAACGAGCCAGCTCGGCATATAATTTGCGACCTGGTTAATATCGGGGACATACAAAAAACCAATCATTCCACCGGCAACCAATATAAATAATTGGACAATCTTCTTAAGCATCTCGGCACCTCCTTTGTGCATCGTTAGAAAAGTATTTTTGGGTGGTTCAAATTATACCACCCGCTTATTTGATAGTCAAAAGATACAAACAGAACAGTATATCACCGTTAAAGTTATATGTCAATTTGGTTACAATGATTTAACAGATTTATTCTAGAGCTATCCGTAAAGCATCATGGACTGAATCTACACCTACTAAATCGATGCCATCTGGTTTCGTAATGCCACTTAAATTTCGGTTTGGTAGGATTACCCGTTTAAAGCCTAATTTTTGCGCTTCCTTGATCCGCTGCTCAATCCGCGATACACGTCGAATTTCACCTGTTAGTCCTACTTCTCCGATAAATACATCGTCTTTTTGTGTCGGCTGGTCTCTAAAGCTTGAAGCAATACACACAGCGACAGCGAGGTCAATGGCTGGCTCATCTAACTTTACGCCGCCCGCTACTTTCACATAAGCATCTTGGTTTTGTAGGAGAAGGCCTGCACGCTTTTCTAAAACGGCCATCAATAAAGGTACACGGTTATGATCTAATCCAGTCGCCATTCTTCTAGCATTTCCAAATTGAGTCGGAGAAATAAGTGCTTGGATTTCTACGAGCATCGGTCTTGTCCCTTCCATCGAGGCAACAATCGTCGATCCGGCAATACCTTGTGATCGCTCTTCTAAGAAAATCTCAGAAGGATTACTAACTTCGACCAACCCTTCTTCTTTCATTTCAAAAATACCCATTTCATGCGTGCTACCGAAACGATTTTTTACACTGCGCAAAATACGGAAAGCATGATGACGCTCACCTTCAAAATAAAGAACCGTATCCACCATATGTTCAAGCAGACGAGGACCAGCAATTGCTCCCTCTTTCGTCACGTGGCCTACAATAAAGATAGGTATGCCTTTGGTTTTGGCGACTTTCATTAAGGCTGAGGTACATTCTCGAACTTGCGAAACAGATCCTGCTGCAGAAGTGACAGTATCTAAATAGATTGTTTGAATCGAGTCAATGACGACAAAATCAGGATTCATTTCATTGATGGAGTCGATGACGTACTCTAAGTTTGTTTCAGAAAAAATGTACAATGAATCGTTATTAATATTTAGCCGACTCGCGCGAAGTTTCGTTTGTTTCTCTGATTCCTCACCAGAAATATAAAGAGCTGTATGTTTTGCGGCTGCTAATTGGGAGGATAGCTGTAATAATAACGTGGACTTCCCAATACCAGGGTCTCCACCAATCAACACAAGCGAGCCAGGTACAACTCCCCCACCGAGGACCCGATTCATTTCTTCCATATCAATTCGTATACGCTTTTCATCTTGCATGGACACTTCATTAATTGTCGTAGGCTTTCGTTTCGTCCTATTTTCCTGTTGTCCGAATGTATGTCGTTCTTTCGTTGTTTGTAATTTCTCTTCAACAAAGCTATTCCATTGGTGACAAGCTGGACACTTTCCCATCCATTTAGGAGATTCGTATCCACATTCCTGACACATGAAAACTGTTTTTTTCTTTGCCATTCTCAGGCTCCTTTTCTATCGATCTTTCGAGTTAATTGCACACTCATTATATAATTCCATTGTACAAGAAAAAACAGCCAGCGGGTACTTTTCCTACTGGCTGTTTGAATAAATTAGCAACTATTTTACGTCTTCAAAAGCTTTTTTCGCAGAGACATAGAAATCACCATGCTCATCTACATCGATTTCAACCGACTCACCTTTCTCCAAGTCACCTTTCAGTAACTCTTCAGAAAGGAAGTCTTCGACGTTTTTCTGAAGGGAACGGCGGAGAGGACGAGCCCCATATTCTAAATCCATTCCTTCATCAGCGATTTTATTAATCGCCTGATCTGAAAGTGTAAAGTGAATTTCCTTTTCTTCTAAACGATCTTGAAGCTGTTTCACCATCAATTTAACAATTTGACGGATATGTTTCTCTTCCAGTGAATGGAAGACGATTGTGTCGTCTATCCGGTTTAAAAACTCTGGACGGAATGCTTTCTTTAATTCTTCCAATACTTTGTCTTTCATACTCTTATAATCTCTTTTATCATCGCTTAAGCTGAAGCCAACAGATTTTTCGCGACGTAATTCATGCGCGCCAACGTTAGATGTCATTATTAGAATCGTATTTCTGAAATCAACTGTTCTTCCTTTTGAGTCAGTTAAGCGACCGTCTTCAAGTACTTGTAGCAAAATATTGAACACTTCTGGGTGCGCTTTTTCAATCTCATCCAACAGAATTACGGAATATGGTTTTTGACGGACTTTTTCTGTCAACTGCCCGCCTTCATCATAACCTACATATCCTGGAGGCGAACCGACAAGTCGAGATGTCGCGTGCTTTTCCATATACTCGGACATATCAATGCGAATCATCGCATCTTCTTCTCCAAACATCGTTGATGCTAATGCGCGTGCAAGTTCTGTCTTACCGACACCAGTTGGTCCTAAGAAAATGAATGAACCAATTGGACGTTTCGGATCTTTTAGTCCAGCACGAGCTCTTCGAATTGCTTTCGAGATGGATTGAACTGCCTCTTCCTGTCCAATTACTCGGTTATGCAAGTTTTCCTCTAAGTTCAATAGACGTTCTTTTTCGTCTTTTTCCATCCGTGAAACTGGAACACCAGTCCATGTGGAGACGACATGAGCAATATCATCTAATGTCACTTCGGAACTCTCTTGCCCTTGTTTTTCTTTCCATTCATTTTTCGTTTTCTCAACTTCATCTTTCAGCTTTTGTTCTTTGTCTCGTAAAGAAGCTGCCGTTTCAAACTCTTGGCTTTGAACAGCTGCATCTTTCTCCTTCTTCACTTCATCCAGCTTTTCTTCCAACTCTTTTAAGTTTGGTGGAACTGTATAGTTACGAAGTCTGACACGAGAAGCCGCTTCGTCAATCAAGTCAATGGCCTTATCCGGTAGGAACCGATCCGTAATGTAACGATCTGAAAAACTCACTGCACTTTCAATCGCATCATCCGAAATGGTCACACGGTGGTGTGCCTCATAACGATCACGAAGACCTTGTAAGATCTTCATCGATTCTTCTGTCGTTGGTTCGGATACTTGAATTGGCTGGAAACGACGTTCTAACGCCGCGTCTTTCTCGATATACTTACGGTATTCATCCAATGTTGTAGCACCGATACATTGCAGTTCACCACGAGCTAATGCTGGTTTAAGAATATTGGATGCATCAATTGCACCTTCTGCACCACCAGCACCAATTAATGTGTGCAATTCATCAATGAATAAAATGATATTTTTTGCCTGGCGAATCTCTTCAATTACTTTCTTCAAACGATCTTCAAATTCACCACGGTATTTTGTACCCGCAACAACGGTTCCCATATCTAATGTCATCACTCGTTTATCGCGAAGAATCTCAGGTATTTCATTATTTACAATTTGCTGAGCTAGCCCTTCCGCGATCGCCGTCTTACCAACACCTGGTTCACCAATTAACACAGGGTTATTTTTTCGGCGGCGGCTAAGCACTTGAATCACTCGTTCGATTTCTTCACTTCGTCCAATAACCGGGTCTACATTGCCTTCACGGGCAGTAGCTGTTAAATCAGAAGCTAGTGAATCGAGTGTTGGTGTTTGTGCATTTGAGTTTTGTTTTTGCTTCCGCTGATGTGGATGACCTGATGTCGAGTCATTACTGCCAAGTAGTTGTAATACTTGCTGGCGTGCTTTATTTAAGCTAACACCTAAGTTGTTGAATACGCGAGCTGCCACCCCTTCACCTTCACGAATTAATCCTAAAAGAATGTGCTCTGTCCCGACATAGGAGTGATTCAACTTTCTTGCCTCATCCATGGAAAGTTCGATTACTTTTTTAGCACGTGGCGTATAATGGATCGTTTGATTCGTCGCCTCTCCCTTTCCAATTAACTGCTCAACTTCTTGCTGTATTTTTTCACTATCGATATCAAGCGATTTCAATGCTTTCGCAGCAATGCCCTCGCCTTCTTTAATCAATCCTAATAAAATGTGTTCTGTTCCAATGTTGTTATGGCCTAATCGTAAGGCTTCTTCTTGTGAAAGTGCCAATACTTTTTGAGCTCTTTCTGTAAATCTACCAAACATCATATAAATGACCTCCTTTTATTTCTCTTCTTCCATCGTTAGTCGTTCACGAATCAATTTTGCGCGAAATACATCTCGTTCTCTCGGTGAAAGTCCCTTCTTCGCATAATGTTGTAAGAAGCCGGGTTGGGTTAATACCATTAATTCATTCAAGATTGTTTTAGAAATACCTTTAATCCATCCTAAATCAATTGCTAAACGAATATCTGACAAACATTTTGATGCTTCCTTCGACTGAATGATCCGGCTATTGGATAAAATTCCGTACGAGCGAAACAGTTTATCTTCTAACTGTATACCCGATTGCTGAACAATCCATTCTCTGGACCTACGTTCGCTATCAATTAATTCTTTTACAACACTCGTTAAATCTTGAATGATTTCTTCTTCAGACTTTCCTAAGGTCACTTGATTGGAAACTTGATAAAGGTTACCTAATGCCTCGCTACCTTCTCCGTAGATCCCACGTACAACTAATCCTAGCTTGTTAATCTCAGGAACAATCTGATTCATCTGATTTGTCATCGTCAATGCCGGAAGATGCATCATAACGGATGCTCTTAATCCTGTACCGACATTTGTCGGGCAACTCGTTAAATATCCTTTCTCTTCATCAAAAGCATATCCAATTTTACCTTCGATCCAATCATCGATTTCGAATGCCGTATCTACTGCTTGTTTCAGTTGCAATCCTGGATAATAGATTTGCAGTCGTAAATGATCTTCTTCATTGACCATAATTGAAACTTGCTCATTTTTTGAAATGAGAACAGCTCCACTACGTTCATTTTCAGCTAAATTCGGGCTAATCAAATGCTTCTCTATCAAAACCCTTTTTTCCACCGGATCAAGGTCTGACATCTTAGCAAGTTGAAAATCTTTAAATCCATTGAACGTTTGGCCATTAAACTCTTCTTCCATGTACTCTAATACCTTTTCTAATGGTTCTTCTTTACCACTAGTAGGAAAAGGAACTTTATCCAAGTTTCTTGCTAAACGAATGCGACTGCTTAAAACGATATCGTTATCCTCTCCACCGTCATTTAACCAAGGGCTGATGGCATCGTCTATAAAGTCCTGTAATGACATTATGCTTCACCACCTTTTCGTTCCTCTTCTAACTCTTGCTTTAATTGATGGATTTGATCTCTTATTGTTGCTGCTTCTTCAAAAGCTTCCGCTTGAATTGCTTCTTGCAATTTTGTTCGCAAATTTTCAACCTCACGCTGCTTGTGTAAATTACCACCAATTCTTTTCGGGATCTTTCCAACATGTTCAGTATTCCCACTATGAACTCGCTTTAGAAGGGGTGTCAAGTAGGAAGAAAACGACTCATAACAATGGCTGCAGCCAAACTTTCCTTTTCTGCGGAATTCTCCATAGGTCATTCCGCAATAGTCACATTGTGTTGCCGTCTCCGGCTGGATGCTTTGATTTTTTTTGAATGCAGAGTCGAGTGGAACCATACTTGTCAAGAACTGATGCATCGAAAGGTGTTGGTTAGAAAAATCCATATAGCCTTCTTTCTCTGCACACTTTTCACATAAATGGACCTCATCTTTTTTTCCATTAATAACTTGAGTATAGTGCACACTAGCAGTGTTTTCATGACATCTTTGACATTCCACATGAATCCCTCCTATCGATCGTGAACCTTCAATGTCATAATTAACTCACGAAACAATTTTGATCGAATAATATCTCGATTGGGTAACGGAATAGATAATACATCCCGATGTAAAAGCTTATTCATTAAATGAGACTCTCTTTCGGTTAATAGCCGCTCTTCATATAACCGGTCTAATAAGTCCATACTTGCCTGTTGTGATAACGGATTATCCGTGATTGAGAGCATCTCATCCAGTAATGCTTGCTTTGATTTAGGCCTTAAACGTATGATACGAATATAGCCCCCGCCTCCACGCTTACTCTCGACAATATATCCCTTTTCGGCAGTAAAGCGTGTTTTGATGACGTAATTGATTTGCGAAGGAACACACTCAAAGCGATCTGCTATCTCACTTCTTTTTATTTCAACAATATCTTCACCACTCAACTGAAGCACTCTCTTTAAATATGCTTCAATGACATCAGATATGTTCTTCAACGTGCGAACCCTCCTTTTCACTATAATTCCCTTTAACTTACTTAAATAAAAGTCAATTGTTCTAACTTTGACTTTGACTATCTTTGACTATAAGTTTATTATACTTATTTTTATGTTCGATGCAAAATATTTTGCTTCATTTTTTTATAAAAAAAGATGATTCTTTTTCGAATCATCTTCTTGGTGTTATTATTTTGGCTTATGGACATACGTTACATACTGAATGCGACTAATTTCATCTAGTAATTCATGTCGGTTAAATAATTGATCCTTTTCAAGTTCAATATAAATATTACGCTGATCAACACTCTCTGTGTCAATTTCAATTCTTTTAATATATAAGTCATAGTTTTCAAATACATCCAAGATATCACCAACATTTGCTTTGTTATCAATCATAAGGTGGATGAGGTATTTCCCTTTGCCTTTTGAAAATAATTTTTCGAATGAGTTTAAAAAGACCAAGCTAAGTAAAACAACAATCGTCGTTAAAATAGCCAGTGGATACAAACCTGCACCTACAACTAATCCAATACCTGCTACAGTCCAAATCGATGCTGCAGTTGTTAAACCACGAATTGTCATGCCATGAACCATAATCGTACCTGCACCTAAAAAACCAATTCCACTGATGACATACGATGGAATTCTCGCAGGATCAAAGCGAATGTTATCATATTGTGAAATGTATTGATCGAACCCGTACAATGACAAAAGCATCATCATACAAGCTCCCACTCCTACTAATATATGTGTGCGAAAGCCAGCCTGGTGTTTATTTAATTCCCTTTCAAAACCGATCAAACCACAAAGTACGGTTGCTAATGTTATACGCAGAAGCATATCTGAGAAGTTTTCCCCAAAAAGTTGATTCATCGATTCAATCATTCTCTCTCTCCTCACTTATTTATACTTTAAGTTCTGCTATAGCATGATGTTCCATAACAATAAGAAAACACTCATAACACCTTGTTTATCACTAAAATTCGTATGGCGATAAACCTATGGTTATGCAACTAAAAATCAAATATTCTTTTTAATGTGCAAAAAAAGCCAAGAAGTTTTCTTCTTGGCTTTGACCGCCCGGCAACGTCCTACTCTTGCAGGGGAAAAACCCCAACTACCCTCGGCGCTAGAGAGCTTAACTTCTGTGTTCGGAATGGGAACAGGTGTGACCTCTCTGCCATCGTCACCGGACAAATATAATGTTGATAGGCATATACCTTCAAAACTAGATAAGAAACAATACATCATCAAGTAAGTTAAGTCCTCGACCGATTAGTATCCGTCAGCTTCACGTG